>JANYKS010000001.1 GCA_025358125.1 Actinomycetes bacterium | reverse complement strand
AACGGCGTATACGTCGCCAACCCCTTACCCGCCAACGTCTTCGAAATCGCCGCAGTCAACGTCGTCTTACCATGATCGATATGACCCATCGTCCCAATATTCACATGCGGCTTCGTACGCTCAAACTTGGCCTTGCTCATTGGAGCCTGTCTCCTTTTTCGGTGGTGTATTTTGTCGTAGCGGCGATCGGGATCGAACCGATGACCTTCCGATTATGAGCCGGATGCTCTAACCAACTGAGCTACGCCGCCAGGGCTTTGCTCGGCTCGCTTCACCAGGGTGAACCAAGACGGACTGGTCGAGCCCTCTGTCGGAGTCGAACCGACGACCTACGCCTTACCATGGCGTTGCTCTACCTACTGAGCTAAGAGGGCGGGTGCGCGGCAGTACCGCGCAGACGGAGAGCGATCCTATCGCCTCCACGGTCTGACGACCACGTGATTGTGCCCGATTTGGCTGCGCGAGTGGTGGATTCAGGCGGTCGTCACCAGCCCGAATCGTTGCCCGAATCCCTCGCGCCCCAAACCCAGATAGGTTCGCTGGCTGTGGCTGCTCCTTCGATCCGACTGGCGGCCGGCCCCGATGCCGAGGCAATACGTAGCATCTACAACCACGAGGTGATGCACACGACCGCCACATTCGACCTCGTGCCGCGCTCGATCGGCGATCAACGGCTGTGGATTGCGGCCCGGTCTGGCGCGTTCGCGGCGCTCGTCGCGGTGCACGAAGATGTCGTTGTCGGATTCGGCTCGCTCTCGCCCTACAAGGAACGGGCCGCCTACCGCACCAGCGTCGAGGACTCGGTCTACGTGCGCAGCGACCATCAGGGGCGCGGCATCGGCAAGCTGATCGTCGGCGAACTCCTCAATGTTGCCAGGATCTCGGGTTTCCACGCCGTCTTTGCTCGCATTGCTGCCACCAGCGAGGCCAGCCGTGCCCTGCACGCCTCGTGCGGCTTTCAGCTCGTCGGCATCGAACGCGAGGTCGGGCGCAAGTTCAACAGATGGCTCGACGTCGCGATCATGCAGGCGCTGCTGCCGATCTGAAGCGGCCCGAATCACTTGGATTCGCCGGCGGCGGGCCGGCTTCGCCGTCGCGGCCCACAACGGCGGGCCGGAACCGCCGTCGCCCTGCCGCTGACGCCGCGCATCAAACCTCGAGACCGGCCTCAGACCACGAGACCGAGTGTCTCGGCCTCGGCGGCCAGGACGAACCAACGATGCTCGGCTGCGTCGACAGCGGCCTGTGCTCGCGCCAACGACTCGCTGAGCCGGGCGAGGAGGGCGTGATCGCCGCCAGCGGCCGCAAGGTCGTCGGCGACGATGTCGCGGGCCTGGGTGGTCCGCTCCAGATCGCGCTCGGCTGCACCGAGTTGGCGGCGCATCGTGCTCGGGCTCTTGGACGATGAGGTCTGGGGTATCGCGCCCCGGCCAGGCGTGCCCGTCGGCGGTTGCGATGCGGAGCGCAAGCCGACCGGACGCCGTTGCCCGGCCACATCCACGGTACCGGTGCGAATGTTCGGCCCGGAGTTCGCCGCCCGCTCGGCGAGCCAGCCGGCGACGCCGCCGCGAACGACGCGTGCTCGCCCTGCCCCATCGAGGGCCAGCACCTCGGTGACCGTGCGATCGAGGAACACCCGGTCGTGGCTGACCACGACCACGATGCCCGGCCAATCGTCGAGGAACTCCTCCAGGGCGCGCAACGTGTCGAGATCCAGGTCGTTGGTCGGCTCGTCGAGCAGCAACACATTGGGTTGCTCGATCAAGGTCAAGAGGAGTTGCAATCTCCGCCGCTCGCCGCCCGACAGGGTCGAGATCGGTGCGAACTGGGCGTCGCCGTCGAACCAGAACCGACGCATCAGACCGATGTCCTCGATCGACGGGGCACCCTTGTCCCCGGCAACGGCATCTCGCACCCGCTCGGTGACGTCGAGGTCCCGTCCGAGCTGGTCGTAGTAGCCCGCCTGGACCGTCCGTCCCCGAACGACGCGGCCGAGGGTCGGTTCGAGTCGCCCGGCAATGAGGTCGAGCAGGGTGCTCTTGCCGGCGCCGTTTGGCCCGACGATCCCCAACCGATCGCCCGGTTCGAGGACATGGTCGAACGGCGCCAGCACGGGGGCGCCGTCGGGCCATGCGAACCCGACGCCGTGGAGTTCGATGCCCTTCGAGCCGAGTCGCCGAGTGCCGAGCGACAGACCGAGCTCGCCGCTACGGGCAGCTGCCTG
Organism: Actinomycetes bacterium; assembly: GCA_025358125.1. Classification (GTDB taxonomy): domain Bacteria; phylum Actinomycetota; class Acidimicrobiia; order Acidimicrobiales; family Ilumatobacteraceae; genus WLMZ01. Next base: position 39,295 of record JANYKS010000001.1, on the reverse strand, counting down.
CGGGCGCTGATCGACGATCGCCCTCGCCGTGTCGACCCGCGCCTTTGGCTTGGTCGAGCGGGCGGGCGCCCCGCGGCGCAGCCACGCGAGTTCGTGGCGGGCGAGGTTGCGGCGGGCCTGCTCGGCCGTCGCCGCCTGCTCCTCTCGCTCGATCCGCGCGGCGAGATATGCCGCGTACCCCGAGCCCTCGTGCCACCCAGCCGGCTGATGGAGATAGCCACGGCCACGGTCGATTTCGAGCACCTTGGTCGTGACCCGGTCGAGCACGTGGCGGTCATGGGTAACGAGCAGCAAGCCGCCCACGTAGTTCGCCAACCACTCCTCGAGGTACGCAATCGCATCGAGGTCGAGGTGGTTCGTCGGTTCGTCGAGAATCAATGCTTCCCAGTCCCGGACCAGCAACGCCGCGAGGGCGACGCGTTTGCGCTGTCCGCCGGAGAGCTGATCGGTCGGTGAGTCCAGCAGCGGCGACATGCCGAGGCGGTCCAGCATCGCCTCGCCCCGCCAACCCTCACCGACTGCGTCGCGCACCGTTCCAGATGGCAGCACCGGCAGCTGGGCGAGCATACCGACTCGTGCCCCGCGGCCGCGGCGAACGACACCGACATCGGGCTCGAGGTCACCGCTGATCATTCTCAGCAGGGTGCTCTTACCGCTGCCGTTGAGGCCGACGACACCGACCCGATCGCCATCGCTGAGCGTGATCGACACGTCAGCGAACAGCGGACGGTTCGGCCGCGATGCCGCCAGGCCCTGAGCATCGATGAGGATCACGAACGTTGAGGCTACGAGCCGAAAACGGCAACGGCCTCACCCCGACGAAGCCGAGGCGAGGCCGCCACAGTGATGGTGGGCCGGGAAGGATTCGAACCTTCGAAGGCTGAGCCGGCAGATTTACAGTCTGCTCCCTTTGGCCGCTTGGGTACCGACCCCACCTGCTCTCGCAAGAGCTTTCGCAGCGTAGCGCCCTACCAGGCGGCACGCACCTGCGAATTGCAATCGCTACTCTTGCCACATGCCAAGTTTTGACATCGTTTCCGAAGTCGATCGCCAAGAGGTCCGCAACGCCATCGATCAGGCTCAGCGCGAGATCAACAATCGCTTCGACTTCAAGAATACCGACTCCTCGATCGAGCACAACGACCTCATCCTCACCCTGCGCACGGTCAGCGAGGACCGTCTCGCCGCACTGCGGCTCGTCGTCGAGGAGAAGTTGGTCAAGCGCAGCATCTCGCTCAAGGGCGTCGAATACGGCAAGGTCGAGGAGGCCACCCAGAATACCGTTCGCCAGGTGGTGACCATTAAGGTCGGCATCTCCGGCGACAAAGCGCGCGAGATCAACCGGACGATCAAGGACAAGGGTCCCAAGGGTGTCAGCAGCCAAACCCAGGGTGAATCCGTGCGTGTCACCGCCAAGAAGCGCGACGATCTCCAGGCCGTGATGACACTGCTCAAGGGACTCGATCTCGAGATCCCATTGCAGTTCAACAACATGAGGGACTGACCCCTCAGGATGCCTGGCCGCAGACCACCGCGAGGTTCTGGAGGCTGTTCCGCTGTGCATCGGAGATCGCTCCGAACGACTTCGATCCGAACGATGCCTGATCGGTCTCCCAACCATTGAGGCCATCCGTGCGGTACGAGTTGATCGCGCAAACGACGGCCGGAGCGACGAGGCCCATGCCGAGGACACTGAGCTGTTTGAGCAGGATCTGCTCCTTCACGACCCGGAACTCGAACTCGTTACCGACTGTCTGAGCCGTCGCGGCCAGAGCCGACCCGCTCGGGTCGCAGGCCGTCACCGTCGTCACCGTTGCGACCCCGTTCACGGCGGTGGTGGCCGATTCCGGTCGGGTTGCTGCCCACTCCTGAAGCCCGGCGAGCAGCGCCGCGTGGCTCGCCGGGTCCTTGGCCACGACCGATGCCCGGATGCAGCCGACGCCTTTGTTGTCGACGTATTGGAGCGAATCGCCGGTCCATCCCGAAGTAAGTACGAACGCCTTGTCCGGGCCGATGGCCGCAGCCAGGATGCTGTACCAGGCATACATGCCCAACGTCGACGGCTCCGGTGTCGTCGCGCCCGCCGACGCGGGAATGCCTCGCGATGCGTCGAGTACCGCCGCGTCGCTCGTCGGCACCTCGACCGCATCGATCGGATCGCCGGCGGCCGCTCGCGTGACCATACCGACACCGTTCGCGATCGGGAGGTCGAACACCCCGACCAGCCACGGCGTGAACGCGAGCCCCAGGCCGGAGCGGGAACCGAGCCGCTTGTTGTATTCGTCGCTGTATGTCGCCGCGAAATCCTTGTCGGCCTCTGACTTGGCGAGCACGACGTACTGTCCACCGCCCTCGATCAACGACAAATATCCCAATCGTTGCGCCGGTGACAACTTGGCGATACGGGTCGACCACGACTTGTACTGATCGATCAGAGCGACGGCGAGCGCGGCCATCACGTTGCCGTCGTGGTACGTACCGGATTCGCCCTCGATCTGATAGACGTTCGCTGTCTGCGGGTCGTAGAAGGCCGTGCGGGTCGCGGCCACGAACGCTCCGGCGTCGCTCGCCTTGGGCGCCTGGTCGAGGAGCCCGAGCGAACGCAAACCGCTGTAGGCGCCTTTCGCGTCCTGGGGCACTCGTTGAAGCGCGAAATTGCCGAGCTTGGCCTCGTATTCGGCTCGCGACAACGACACGACGGGAACCACCTTGGTGAACGGGTGGCGCATCGTTGCCTCGACGAACTTCTGCAGGGGTTGGACCGATGGTGCCCATTTGTTCGAGGCGGCGGAGCCCTTGCCGCGCGTCGCGACCACATAGGTAGCCGCGGCCGAGAGGGCGAGCATCAACACCAACATGATCAGCAGCAGCACGCCCGTTCGCCGCTTCGGTGGCTTGGGCTCGGCCCTGGCCTTGACGTTGACCTTGACCTCGGTCGTCCTCGCGAGCGACTTCGACACGCCTGGGGTCGAGGTCGTGACCGTCGTAGCAGCCGGTGGGGTCGGCAATGTCGGAGTCAGGGGAACCGGCGCAGCGACCGGCAACGCCACGGCAGGAGATATCGCAGGTACCGGCGTCGCCGTCGGTGCGATCACGTCAGGAGATACCGCAGGTACCGGCGTCGCCGTCGGTGCGATCACGTCAGAAGATACCGCAGGTACCGGCGTCGCCGCCGGTGCGATCACGCCGAGAGAAACCGGAGCTGGTGCGCCGGACGGCACGACCGTCGTGCGCACCAAAGGGACGCTGACCTTGAGCGAGAAGTCGAACGGGGCGCGACGATCGAGGTGCTGTTGGCCGGCGGGAGCGTCCCCAGCCACTGGAGACTCGCCGCGCTCGACACCCTTCTCGGGTAAATCGCTCATGCTGATCTTTCGGCACGGAGTGCTGGCGACTTGAATGCCGGCGACAATTGGACAACGCCACGTTCGGGCAGTTCAGGCGCCTTTGCAGAACGAAATCACGTCGTTCATCGCTGTGATGACCTCCGGGTCGGTCGAGCCGTCCTGGAAGTTCGCAGCGCTGCCGCCGCGGAACGCCGTGACCGCGCATGACCGTGAACTGGCCGTCGCCGGGAGCCCGAGGAGGATGAGCTGGTCGGCGAAGACCCGCTCCTTGCGAGCGGCCGAGTAGAGCTGGGCTCCACCGTCTGCCGGCGCCGGTTCCTGCGTCGCCTCGGCCGGCGCACAGACGAAGACCGCGACGACGTTCGCCGGCTCGCTCGTGACCGCTGCAATGCTGGACGCGGGACGTTTCCCGCCCCATTGCCCGAGCGCCGTGGCGAGCGCGGCCTGCGCCTCGGGGCTGGCGGCGACGATGTTGGATCTCAGACACGCTTGGCCGTTGACGACCGCGGTGACCGAGCTGTCCCCGTCCCAGAGCAGCGCCGCGGCCCTGGCCCCATCGGCTCCCAGCACGGGCAACATCGTCTCGAACCAGAACTGCATGCCGAGTTCGCGGGGCTTTTCGCCGCCGCTCGAGACCGGCGGCACGACGACCGGGCTCTTGGGGGTCGTTCTCGCCAGGTCGAACACCGCGGCATCGTTTGGTGGCGCGGCGAGATCCTTCATCAAGTCGGTCTCGGGGGCGGTCGGGAATCGACTGCCGCCGATCTCGACCGAGCCGATCACGGAGGAGAGATAGACCGGGTAGTCCTTGGCCGACAAGCCGGCGCCATCGAGATCGGGCTTGGTCTTGAACCTGGCGAGCACAACCCGCTCGCCCACCCCATCGATCAGCGCGCTGTAGCCGACGCGCTGCGAGTCGTTCAGTGTCGGCCACTGTTTCGACCATTGCACACTTTGATCCGCGAGCGCGACGGTCAACGCCTTGAGCATCGACACTTCGTACACCGCGGTCGAACCAAGCACGCGATAGATGGTCTTGTCGCTCGGGTGGTAGAACGACGTGACGGTCGTTGCGACGAGGTGCCCGATCACGCTCGGCTCCGGCACGCCGTTGACGATGCCGACGGCGTTCAGCGCGCTCAGACTGCCGTCGGCGCCGGCGTAGGTCCTGGCGAGGACCTCGATCCCGAGCTTGACCTCGTACTCGGGCGCCGACAGGGTGACGACAGCGATGTTCGAGATGAACGTGCGGTGAACGGTCTTTTCGACGAAGGTCGCCAGCGGCTTCACATCGCCGGCCCAGGTCACCTTGCTCTTGAGGAAGACGTACCACCCGGCGTACCCGGCTCCGGCGAGCAACGCCAGGACCAACAGCAACGAGAACAAGACCCGGAACGGGCGACGCTTCTTTTTCTTGGTCGTGGCACGCGGCGTCAGTGTTGGCAGGCCCTCACCGGCACGCATGTGATTCGGGCGCGGCGCAGGCGCGGACCTGACCGGTGGCGCGATCACCGGCATCGCGGGCACGATCATCGCCGGTAGCCCGTTCGCTGCAGTCGTCGGGCCGGGCCCCGCGACCAAGACCGGTTGCGGGGTCATGACTCCGAGATCATCGAACGCTCGTGCAATTGGCGGGCCCGCGGGCGCCGGCAACCCTGCGAACTGGGGCCGGGCGCCAGGCGCGAACAGGCCGGCGATCGCTTGCTGGTCGGACAGCGACGAAGTAGACGGTTCCGCGTAGAGCGGCTGAGGGACGAAGACCGGAGGGGGGCTCGGATGGGCGACGGGCGGCGGCTCTGGCTGTCGTGGCTCGGCGTTGGCCAGTTGGAAGAGCGCGGTACTCGTCGACAACGACTCCATCACCGAATTCCACACCATCTGGCTGACGTCGGAGTGACCAGCCTGGGTCGCCCCCGTTGTCGACGATTCAACGCCGGCCGGACTCGTCGCACCGCGCGCTGCCGCCGACTGGTTCATCGCCAGCCGCAGACGCATCCGAGTTCGCAGATCGTCGGCGTCGGGCACCGGGACGGGCTCCGCGCGCGGATGAACCTCGACCGCGCCCGCCATTTTCCCGCCGTTGAATTCTGAGGCCACAAAGGGGTATCGGCACACAACACCGATCAGTTAAGGAATTATCAATCGTGCGACGGTTCCTCGACAGCTCGGCGTTGCAACTCGTTGACGACGCTGGCATCGGCAAGTGTGCTCGTGTCACCGAGGTGACGGCCCTCCGCGACGTCGCGCAGGAGCCGACGCATGATCTTGCCACTGCGCGTCTTGGGCAGATCAGGCGTGAAGTAGATCGTCTTCGGTTTGGCGATGGCGCCGATTTCGACCGCGACATGATCTCGCAGCGCCTTCTCGTCGACGTCGAGCCCCTCGCGCAGCGTGACGTAGGCAATGATCGCCTGACCCGTCATTGCATCGCTGGCAGCGACCACTGCCGCCTCGGCGACACAAGGGTGCGAGACGAGCGCCGACTCCACCTCGATGGTCGATATGCGATGGCCGCTGACGTTCATCACGTCGTCAACGCGGCCGAGCAGCCAGAGGAAGCCGTCGTCGTCCAACTTCGCGCCGTCACCGGCGAAGTAGCGGTCGGGGTACCGGCTCCAATAGGTGTCCCGATACCGCTCCGGGTCGCCCCAAATTCCACGCAGCATCCCTGGCCACGGCCGGACGAGGGTGAGATAACCGGCGCCACCGTGAGGGACGGGGAGGCCTTCTTCGTCGACGACTTCGGCAAAGATGCCGGGCAGCGGGAACGTGGCAGATCCGGGCTTGGTGGTGGTTGCACCGGGCAATGGGCTGATCATGATCCCGCCGGTCTCGGTCTGCCACCACGTGTCGACGACAGGGCACCTGCCGCCGCCGATGTGTTCCCGGTACCACATCCATGCCTCGGGGTTGATCGGCTCGCCGACAGAACCGAGTAGGCGCAGCGACGAGAGATCGTGCTTGGCTGGTTCCTCCAGGCCCCACTTCATGAACGTACGAATCGCGGTCGGCGCAGTGTAGAAGGTGGTCACGCCGTACTTCTCGATGATCGCCCACAACCGGTCGTTGGCCGGATAGTTCGGCACGCCCTCGTACATCACCTGCGTCGCGCCGTTGGCGAGCGGACCGTAGACGGTGTAGCTGTGACCGGTGATCCAGCCGACGTCAGCCGTGCACCAGAAGACATCGGTGTCAGCGCGCAGATCGAAAACATATTTGTGGGTGAACGCGACGTGGGTCAGGTAGCCGCCGGTGGTGTGCATGATGCCCTTCGGCTGGCCGGTGGTTCCGCTGGTGTAGAGCAGGAACAGCAGCTGCTCGGAGTCCATTGGTTCGGCCGCACACACGGGGTCGGCCGATGCCATCAGCTCGTGATACCAATGATCGCGGCCGTCCTGCATCGTCACGTCGTTGCCGCCGCGGCGCACCACGACGACGTCGGTGATCGTTGGCGCGGATTCCAGGGCGTCATCTGCGGTGGCTTTCAACGCGAACACCTCACCGCGCCGCCAGCCGCCATCCGCAGTGATCAGCACCTTCGCCTCGGCATCGTTGATGCGATCCGAGAGCGACTGGGCGCTGAAGCCACCGAACACGACACTGTGGGCAGCGCCGATACGCGCACACGCCAGCATCGCGACAGCGGCTTCGGGAATCATCGGCAGATAGATGTTGACTCGATCGCCCTTGACGACTCCGAGATTCTTGAGCACATTCGCCAACCGCTGCGTCTCGTCGAGCAGTTCGGCATAGGTGACGGTGCGGGTGTCGCCCGGTTCGCCCTCGAAGTGGAACGCGACCTTGTCGCCTTTGCCGGCCAGCACATGACGATCGAGGCAGTTGTAGCTCACGTTCAGCGTGCCGCCGACGAACCACTTCGCATCAGGGAGGTTCCACTCGCAGATCGTGTGCCAATCCTGCGACCACGTCAGCAGATCGGCCGCCTGACGCGCCCAGAACCCGTGAAAGTCCTCGTTGGCGTCGTCGTACATGAACGAGCCGGTGACGAGCGCATTCTTCTTGAACTCCGCTGGTGGCGGGAACGCTCGCTTCTCCCACCCGAGAGCATCGATTGCGTGAGCGTCAGTCATTCCGGGAACCCCCTGTGATCGGCCCACCCGACTCTAGTAGCGAGGGATACGCGTTGACGCCGAAGGTCTCCCGGATCTGCTTGGCCGCACTGGCGGCGACATTGGCGAATTGGGCCGGGTCGATCTCGGCCGCAGCGCCCGCCCGCACCGCGGTGGTGGCCGAACGGGCCAACTGTGCCTGATCGTCGCCGAGCCACGGTGCCTCGGTGATCAGCTTGGCGAGGTCCCTGTCGATGCCGTCGAGCGCGTCGAGGACACCACCCTCGATCGTGTCGCCGGTGCCGGCAACGGCCTGCTCGTACTCGATCGTGAGTGCTTCGATCCGTGTCGCAATGGTGTCCCCCTTCGATCGTGCGGCGGCTGCACTCTCGGATGCCGTGACGGCGCTCGATCGGCCGACGATCGCCCCGACGATCAGACCGGCCAGCAGGGTGGCGATCGCCACCAACGCGGCGTTCCGGCGGCGGCGCGACAGCGGTACGTAGAGGGCCATGTCAGGTCTTCCTTCCGACAACGAGAACTTCGGACGGGTCATCCGGATCATGCAGGGCCGTCGCGGCGTCGATCATGTCGCCGCTGGCGAGCTCGGCGATGCGACCAGCGCTGATCAACCAGATCGTCGGGCGCAGGGTTACCGGTCCGCGGTAACGGGTCAGCCTCTCGACCGTCGCGTCGAGCTCACCGACACTGGAACGCTCGCCTTTCACCGTCGCGACAGGATCACCGAAGCGGTCGAAGATCGCGATCAGGCCACGTCTGGCGACGAGCCAGAACGCGCCGGCCTGGCGCACCTCCGCGTCGTGGAGGTGCGCCAGCTGATCGGCGGTGACGAGGATCTGCCCCGGGAGCGCTCCGGTGCGCAACCCGACCGTGCCGGTGGCGATCGCGCGTACGGTGCCGCGCTCTGGCATCTCCTCGACGCGAACCTCCACGGTGCCGGGCGCTGCGCCGGCTGCGAGCGCCTCGTTTTCGGCGTCGTCGCAGAGTTGGCGCACGACCTCGGCGGTGAGCACGCTCACGGTGCGCTCGCGTTCGGCGCGCACCATCGACAGCGCGTCACCGATCGAGGAGATGATCTCAGCGTCGTCTGGAACGGTGCACGTCAAACCCATCCGTTCGCCAACATGGCGGCCGAGGGCGCCGGCCGCACCGCCGACCGCGACGATCGTCGGCGAGCGCAGCTTTTGCGACGACACGAGCGCGTGGACCAGTTCGCAGACGGCGTCGCTGGCAGCGGTCATGATCCGCTTGGCGACTTCCACACCATCGAGCCCGCAGTACCGTGCAGCGATGTCGAGAGCGATCGTCGCCGCCTGCCGAGACGTAGGCGTCCAGGCGTGATCGCCGGGCAGCGCGATGCCGAGCGCGTTTGCAGCGCACGTCACGGTGATCGCAGCTCTCGAGCCGTCGGCCAAGCGCAGGACGAGGTGATCGGCGGCGTCGCCGGCACGTGGCGCGATGATCTCCACCGACGCGCTGTCGAGCAGACCCGGATCCGTAAAGCATGCGTACAGCAGACCCGCGATGTGCGCGCTGCGGGGCCCGACGGCGTGGACCCGCCGCTTGCGGACCCGCAGCATCGAGCCGCCGGCGACACCGACCACGCGGACATCGACCGCGCGGAGCGCTGTGGTGTGCGATGCGACGGTGACGTAGGACATCAGGGGGCGACCGTCGCGGACCGCGGCCACGTTGGTCGAGGTGCCACCGACCTCGACGATCACGCCATCGGTGATCGCTCCGGAGCGAAGCGCCCCGGCAACCGATGCTGCCGGACCTGAGTACAGCGTTCGTACGGGCGCCTCGCGAAACCCGTTGAGATCGGTTGCGCCGCCGTCACCGCGCATGACCATCACGTGGGCCGCGATGTCGGCGTCGCGGACACCCTGCTCGACGTAACCGGCCGTTCGGACCGCAATCGGCAGGATCGACGCGTTGACCGCAGCCGTCACGGCGCGCAGCTCGAGCCCGTAGAGACCCGACAGCTCGTTGCTTGCGCAGGCCGGCAATCCCGCCTCGCGCGCGATCCGCACGACGGTCTGCTCGTTACGGTCGTCGTCGGGAGAGAAGGCCTCCGCCACCGAGACGGCCCCGATGCCATCAGCGATGACCCGCTTCAGCTCGGCGCGCAGGAGATCCTCGTCGAGACCGTCGGTGACGTCGAGGAACACCGGTGAGGCCTGCAACGCCTTACCCTGCGACAACTCGACACCGGCCAGCGACGTGCGCCGTTTGACCTTGACGAGATCGGGCTTCCTGCCGAGACCGAACACGCCGACTCGCGCCACGTCGCCCTCGAGGAGGGCGTTCACAGCCTGGGTCGTCGAATGGGTGACCAACTCGATCTGATCGGCGCCCACCTCCTTGGCCACGGCTGCGACGCATTCGACGACACCCGCTGCCACCCCCGCGTCAGCGGTGTGGGTGGTCGCCACGACCGATCGCGCGACGAGCATGCCTGTTGCGCTGTCGATCGCGACGGCCTTGGTGAATGTCCCACCGACATCGACGCCGACCCGAAATCCCACGAAGACTCAGCTACCAGGCGGGTTTCAGGCCGGCACGAGTGAGCTGGGCGAGGACGGCTTTGCGGCGCGGCGATCACGGCGCGGCTTGATCGCCAACATGTACACGGCGCCGAGGATGTAGATCGACGACAGCCCGATCTGGGCGGCAACGCTCTGCAACGTCGGCCAGTAACCGGTGGCCTGGGACAAAAAGATCGGTAGCCGCGGCCAGTTGTCGAGGCGGTGGTATGCGACGAGATCGCCTGCCTGCAGGGCGTGGACCGCGTTACCCAGGAACGTGACCGACGTGATCATCACGCACGTGACGGCGATGCTCATGAACCGTTTGACCGGCACACGACGCCCGAGCCGGAAGATGACGACGGCAACACCCGTCAGCGCGACCAAGCCGGCCGCCAGCCCGGCGAGAACCCAGCTGCCGAGTCCGGATCCGAAGGACCACAACGCCTGGTAGAACAGTGCGGTCTCGAAGCCCTCGCGGTACACGGCGGTGAAACCGACGAGCACCAGCGACGCGGTGGAGCCGAGTGAGACCGCGCTCCACAACCGGGCCCGCACGAACTCCATCCACCGTTTGTGCTCCATCCGTGCCACGAGCCAGAACGACACGTAGAACAACATCACGACGGCAACCATCGCGGTGATGCCCTCGAGCACCTCGATCGAGAACGGCAGCGATTGGAACAACAACCGCAACAGCACGACGGTCAGCACCGTCGCAACACCTGCCAAGCCGATTCCGATCAGAATCGGCTTGATGAGCGCTGTGGATCGCGCCGCCTCGAGGTAGCCGAGCAGGATGCTGACGAGCAGCACGACCTCGAATCCCTCGCGGAAGATGATGAGGAAGCTCTGCCCGAAGATCAGCGCAGGCGCCGCGGCGCCGGTTGCCGTCAGTTTGCGTTCGATCGAATCGAGCACGCCGCGCAACTCGACCAGCCTGTCGCGGATGACGTCGATCGGTGCGCGATCGCGGATGAGTTGACGAATGTCGGCGAACCGACCCTCCGCGTCGATCGTGAGCGCATTGTCGATGATCCGTAGTGGCACCTCGACAAGTTCGAAGTGTTTGAGGTAGCCGTTGGCAGCGGCATCGAAGGCCTCGGCACTGCGCCCCTGCTTGATCAACGTCAGCGTCAGATCGATGCTGATCCGGACCCTTTGGACCTGCTCGATCGCGCCGTCACGACTCGTTCCAGCAGCGGCCGGAGCAGCCGGGATGACCGACAGCAACGCCAACGCTGCGAGGGCGCCGACGATCAGCACGAGCAGGCGACGCATCACGGGTACTTGGCCACGTACTGGCTGAAGATCGCCTCCAGCGTGGTTGCCGTCGCGGTCGCCGTCGCCGTGTCGCCCGCTGCGATCTGGCGCTGCAACGGCGTGAGTTGGTCCTCGATGGAGAGATAGATCGTCGGGTCCTTCTTGCGGACGGCTCCCTCGAAGCCGCGCCAGTCGTCTTCGATCACAGCCAGCTTGGCCTTCGCGTCGGGCGTGCCGATTGCGGCGATCGCAACAGCGATCGTGCTCGCCAGCTTGGTAAAGCCAGCCGTCACGGTTGCGTCGTCGACCACGATCTCCTCCGGCGTCAACGATCCGCCCGTCGCAGCACCGGTGGCAGTGGCAGTCGTCGTCTCGGAAACGATCGTCGCAGTCGACTTCGGCGCGTCGGACCCGCACGCGGACAGCCCGAGTGCGCCAACGAGGGTCAAGGCGGTGATGATGAGGCGTGACCTCTGCATGGGCACCGTTCCTTCCAATTGATATTAGGTATGCCTAACATAGCAGGTCGTGCGGAGAGCTCCACATTGGTCGACCGAAAATGGCCAACGGCTCCGGCGCCGCTCGGCCATACTCCACTCGTGCGCTCCGTCATCGATGAGTCCGATCAGCACTTCGGACCGCCGGAGTGGAGCATGTCGGTGCTGATCTCGCTGATCTGGGGGAGTTCGTTCCTCTGGATCGCGATCGCGATCGATCACGTCAGCACGACCGTGGTGCCGCTCGCCCGATGCCTGTTCGGCGCCGCCGCGCTCGCCGTCCTGCGCCGGGCCAGGCGCCGGATCGACCGCAGCGACTGGTCACGGTTCGCGTTTCTCGGCCTGTGTTGGATGGCGGTGCCATTCCTGCTCTATCCGATCGCGGAGCAGACCGTGAACACCTCGGTCACCGGCATGCTTAATGGCGGCCTCCCGATCATGACCGCGCTCGTCACCGCGATCTTCACCAGGGCCAGGCCGAGCTGGCCGAGGATCGTCGCCGTGCTCGTGGGCGGCGTCGGCATCGCCATCATCTCCCTTGCCTCGATCGGCGGCGGCCATGGCGCCGATCCGAAGGGGATCGTGCTCTTGTTGATCGCGCTCGTGTGCTACGCGATCGCGGTCAACGTGGCCCGGCCGGTGCAGGCCAAGTACGGCGCGCTGCCGACGATGCTGTGGGTCGAGATCGCTGCGGTCGGCTGGTCCATCCCGCTCGGTATCAACGGCATCCGGACCAGCCACTTCACCTGGTCGGCGTTCGGCGCGTTGTTCGCTCTCGGCGCCGTCGGCACAGGAATGGCGTTTGCCTTCTACGGCGTGCTGCTCCACCGCGCCGGGCCGGTGCGGGGCATGATCGGCATCTTCTTCACACCGATCGTCGGCACCTTCCTCGGCATCACATTCCGCGACGACAAGCTTCACGCAGCCGCCGTCGTCGGGATGGGCATCGTCATCATCGGCGCGATCCTGACGAGCCGCCCAGAGCCTGCCCGTCGCCATCGTCGCCACACCGTGCCGCGGGAGCCACTGGAACTGGATTTCGACGTGTGAGCCGCGGTTACCCCTTCGCGAACTCGACGACCGAGAATGAGCCCAGCCCAGCCGGGTCGCAGAGCGCCTCGGCCTCGCGGACGCGGCTGCGCATCGTGAGCGCCTCCACGGTCGGTCTTGGCGCCCCCTGCGCCCATGCTCGCCGGCCTTCGGCGACGAGTTCGTCGATTCCCCACCGCCCGAGGAACTGAGCCTGGGTGCGCACGCTCGCTGGTTCGCCGCAGACGGCGAACAGCTGATCCAGCGCGACCTCATTGGTGATGTCCTGCGAGCCGGGATTGCGTAGATAGTGCTCGCCACGATCGTGTCCGCGATACGTGCGGAGCCATTCGCGCCATGGCCGGGCCGCAAGTTCCGCCGTCGTCGCCGAGGCATAGTCGATCAGCACGAGGCGGCCCCGCTGGAGCAGATCCAAGCTCGCCCTGGCCCACTCCCCGGCACATCGCTGCACCGGGATCCGAGCACCGTGGGGCGCGCCCGACGGCAACCCGAGTGCTTCGAGATCCGGGGCAGCGCGCAGCGTCTCGGCGAACGACCCATCGGCGGCTGCCAACACGTGAGCCTCGCGCCAACCCCCATCGTTGACGAACAGTCGAAATGCGAGGTTGTCGAGCAGCTCGTTGGCGATGATCATCCCGGTGAACGGCACCGTTGGCATCGTCGGGCGCGATGCCAACCAGTCGGGGTGACGTTCGCGCTGTTGAGCCGACACTTCGACCGCGACGAACTCGAGCGCTGCGAGACACGCCGGGTTTGCAGCCCGAATCGACCTCGCCAGCGTTCCGGGACCCGAACCGGCGTCGACCACGGTGAAGACGCCGGGCTCACCAAGTTCGTGCCAGCAGGCATCGATCGCGCGCGCGAGGACTGCGCCGAACAATGGCCCGACCTCGGGGCTCGTGATGAAATCGCCTCGCCGGCCGGCTGATCCGCCGACCGTGTAGAACCCACCCTTGCCGTACAGCGCGAGCTGCATGAAGCGCTCGAACGGGATCGCCCGGTGGCCACCCCCGATGTCCGCGTCGGCTATCGCCCCGCGGATCTCCTCATTTGCCGAGGGCACCGGTGTGGACGAGGTCGTTCAGATCACCGAAGCGCAACACGAGGTGGGGCAAGATGCCGAGCAGAAGCGTGCCGGCGCCCGTGATGCCGAGCGCAGCGATGATCGATGGCGGCACCTCGACCCTCGAGTTGTCGCCATCGGGCGCAGGCTTCATCCACATCTCACGCATGATGTTTCCGTAGTAGCCGAACGCGATGACAGTGTTGACGGCGCCGATGACTGCGATCGCGTAGCCGTATCCGGTGCCCGCTTCGAGGACCGCGCGAAACGCGCTGACCTTCGCGAACCAGCCACCGAAGGGCGGGATGCCGGCCAGCGAGGCGAAGAACAACGTCATCAGCGCGGTGAGACCCGGAGCGTAGGTCAGCATCCCACCCAGCGCACTGATCTCCCCGCTGCGGGTCTTGCGGGTGACCGCGATGACGACGGCGAACGCACCGAGGTTCGTGGTCGCGTAGACCAGCAGGTAGGCGACAATGGTCTTCAGCGACGTTTCCGACGCCTTGGTGCCGGCCACGACGAACGGCATCAGGATGAATCCACCCTGGCTGATCGAGGAGTACGCGAGCATCCGCACGATGTTGGTCTGCTTCAGCGCCATCACGTTGCCGACCGTCATCGTCAGCGTGGCCAGCACGAACATGAGCGGCTGCCAGATGTCCTTCGCGAGCGGGAACGCGAGGTACACCATGCTGACCAATGCCACGAATCCACCGGCCTTGGAGCCGACGGAGAGAAAGGCCGTCACCGGCGTCGGCGCGCCCTGATAGGTGTCGGGCGCCCAACTGTGGAACGGAACAGCGCTGACCTTGAATCCGAAGGCGGCCACGATGAACACGATCGCCAGCGCCTCGACGCCGCTGAGTTTGCCCTTGACGGTGATCGCGGCGCCGATGTCGCTGAGCTTGGTGCTGTGGGCGACGCCGTACAGCAGGCTCATCCCGTAGAGCATCAGCGCGCTCGCGAACGCGCCGAGGAGGAAGTACTTCACACCGGCTTCGTTGCTCTTGGTGTCGCGCTTGCGCCATGCGGCGAGCATGTACGTCGGAATCGAGAGGAACTCGAACGCGACGAACACGCTGACGAGGTCGCGGGCGCTCGTCATCATCACCATGCCGAGCACGCCACTGAGCAGCAGCACGTAGTACTCGCCCTGGTAGTAGCCACCCTCCTCGATCTCGTTGGTGGAGAGCAGCACCACGACATAGCCGATGATGAGGAACATCGCCTTCATGATCAGGCTGAACTCATCGACCACGTACCGGCCGTCGAACAGCGAGCGGGTGTTGTCACCGATCACAGCGAGGGTCACGATGGGGATGACCGAGGCGATCAGGACGACACCGGCAATGGTCGCGGTGAGCCACTTCTTGCTCTCGCTGATGAACAGATCGACGATCAGCACCACACAGATGCCGACCGAGAGGATGATCTCGGGCGCGAGCGCGTGGTAATCGATCTTCGGGCGCGCGAAGCCGCTCGCAGCGCCCAGCAGCCAAGAAAGCACCGGTCAGCCCTTCCCGTAGGCCTTGAGCGCGACCTGGACCGCTGGATCGATGACCTTGAACAACAGTTGCGGATAGATGCCCAGAACCACGATGCCGAGCAGCAGCGGGGACCAGGCAAGCCATTCGGTGAGCTTCACGTCATGGATGTCGTGATGGATTTCGTCACCGTGCAACGTGTCGTTGGCAGCGGCGCCGACGGAGTGGGCGGGCGCGTGGCCACTGAACTCTTCGGGTGGCTCACCGAAGGCAACACGCTGGAACAACCACAGCAGATACCCGGCGGCGAGCACCGTGCCGACAGCGGCGACGACCATGTAGACCCGGAAGACGTTCGTATTCGTGAACGGTTGGTACGCCGACACGATCACCGGGAACTCACCCCAGAAGCCGGCGAGACCCGGCAGGCCGAGCGATGCCATCGCGCAGAATCCGAGGATCCAGCCCATCCTCGGCATCTGCTTCAGGATCCCGCCGAGGCGCTTGATCTCGAGCGTGTGATAGCGGTCCTTGATCGAGCCGGCGACGAAGAACAACATGCCGGTGATCAGGCCGTGGGCGACCATGCCGAACATCGCCGCGTTGAGGCCGAGCGTTGTGAGCGTGGAGATGCCGAGCATCACGAAACCCATGTGGGCCACCGAGCTGAACGCGATCAGTCGTTTCATGTCGGTCTGCGCCAGGCAGCCGAGTGCGCCGTAGATGATGCCGATCACGGCAAGGCCGCCGATCCACGGGGCCCACGCCTTGGCAGCTGCCGGCAGAATCGGGATCGCGATCCGCACGAACCCGTACGTGCCGAGCTTCAGCATGACTGCGGCAAGAATGACCGAGCCCTGCGTCGGGGCCTGGGTGTGGGCGTCGGGCAGCCAGGTGTGGAACGGGAACATCGGCACCTTGACCGCGAAGCCGACGAACATCCCGGCGAACAACCAGATCTGGACCGTCTTGCCGAGGACGCCGCCGTGTGCTGCCAGATACGGGATGCTGAAGCTTGCTTGACCGGACAGCCCGTTCTTGGAGACCTGCCAGTACAGCGCGAGGAATGCGACGAGCATCAATGCCGATCCGAACATCGTGTAGAGGAAGAACTTGAGCGAGGCGTACTGGCGCTGCTCGCCACCCCACACGCCGATCATGAAGTACATCGGCAACAGCACGAGCTCGAAGAACACGAAGAACAAGATCAGGTCTTGGGCGACGAACGTGCCCGCCATGCTCGTTTGGAGAACGAGCATCAGGATCAGGAATGCCTTGGCGTTGCCAGGGGAAGGGATGTGGTCCCACGAGTAGACCATCACCACCAGCGTGATCACAGAGCTGAGCATGTACAGCGGCAGGCTGATCCCGTCAAGGCCGATGGTGTAGTTGCTGTGGATGACCTTGATCCACGACGTGTCGGCATAGAACTGGAGTTTCCCAGCGTTCCCGAAGTCGAACTTGGCGACCGTGTAGACACCAACGGCCACCGTCGCCAGCGCCGTCAAGAGCGCGATCTGCTTGTGCAGGAGCTCTTTCCCGCTGGGGATGAACATCATGACGAGCACGCCGGCGAGCGGCAAGAAGGTGCCGATCGTGAGCAGCGCGTTGTTGTTACGGAGTACATCCATTGCCGTGAGGCTCCTCAGGTATTGACGATGACGAGAACGAGGGCGCCGATGGCGGCAGCTCCGAAGAGCAGTGCCCCGTATTGGTTGACCTTGCCGGACTGGACCGGCCGCAATGCGGTACCCGAGCCACGCGTCACTGCGCCTGATCCGTTGACTGCGCCGTCGACCACACGCTGGTCGATGTTGCGGTAGACCCATCCACCGGTCTTGCGGGCGCCGATGCCGGCCTGATTGACGATGCGGTCGAGCACGTTCTGGTTGACCCAGTACGCACCGTTCGCGATCGGACCGACGAGACCGCGCACGATGACGTTCTCATAGAGCGCGTCGAGGTAGTACTTGTTCACGAGGAACGTATGGACCCACCGCAGTGGGGCCACCCGCGTGGTGATGCCGCGCAGCGGTGACCTCGCCTCGCCGTAGATGCTGCGGCATACGAACAGGCTCACCACGAACCCGCCGAGCACGAGCATGATCGACGGCACCGCGTTGACCCACTCGAATTGCGCATGGTCGAGGATTGGGAAGGCAACACCGCTGCTGTTCGCCACCCATTCGGCGAACCGCTCGGTGTGGAACGGCCAGACCGGCGCGTTGATGTAGCCGGCGACGACAGCGAGCGATGCGAGGACGACGAGCGGTCCGGTGATCAGCACCGGCGACTCGTGTGGACCGGCGTGGGCGTCGTGCGCGTCGTGCGCGTCGTGCGAATCGCTGGCGGCGTTGGCCATCGCCGGAACGCGGGCGTGCGAGTCATGCGCATCGGCGGTGGCGAGGGTTTCGGCGTGCCCGCCGGCCGCCGCGCCGCGTGCCTTGCCGAAGAAGATGAGGTACGTGGCCCTCGTCATGTACGCGGTGGTCATGAACGCGCCGACCAGGCCGACGACGAAGAACACCTGGTAGTTGTTGTTCCTGGCGTTGTCGATGATCTCGTCCTTGGAGAAGAAGCCGCTGAAATAGGGCACTCCACACAGCGCAGCGGTCGAGAGGATCCAGCACGTGGTCGTGATCGGCATCTTGCGGGCGAGTCCACCCATGTCCTTCTTCATGTCGAAGCTGTGATGACTGCCGCTGTGGCTGACCGAACCGGCGCACAAGAAGAGGCAGCATTTGAAGAAGGCGTGGGTGAAGAGGTGAAACATCGCCGGCGTCCAAGCGCCGACGCCGAGGCCCATCATCATGTAGCCGAGCTGGCTGACCGTGCTGTATGCCAACACCTTCTTGATGTCGTTCTGAACGAATGCCAACGCGGCCGCGATGATGATCGTGATCCCACCGATGACTGCGATGAGGTTGAAGTGCTGACCGGCGACGTTGATGTCGAGGCCGGTGTGGAACAGCGGATACAGGCGGGCGACCAAGAACACGCCGGCCACCACCATCGTGCTCGAGTGCAGCAGAGAACTGACGGGTGTCGGACCGGCCATCGCGTCGGGCAACCACGTGTGTAGCGGGAACTGAGCGCTCTTGCCGATGGCAGCAATGAACAGCGCAACCGAACCCCACAGCAGGACCGTGTGCGAGCCGGTGCCGCTCAGTGCCCACTCGTTGATCGACTGGATGCTGAAACCGTTCGAGCCGTGCCTGGTCGCGTACGCGCTGGCCGCGAAGAAGACGACCCCCGTTCCGACCAGCAGTCCGATGTCGCCGACGCGGACGGTGAAGAACGCCTTGAGCGCTGAGCGGCTGTTCGCCGCGTCCTCCCACCAGTGCCCGATCAGCATGAACGAGCAGAGGCCCATGATCTCCCAGCCGAGGATCAGCTGCACCATGTTCTCGGCCAGCACCATCGCCAACATTCCGGCACTGAACAACGTCAGCGCAGCGAAGAAGTGGGTGTAGCGGCGGTCGCCACGGAGGTATTCGAGCGAGTAGATCTGGACGAGGGTTGAGATCAACGCGACGAGCAGCAGCGCCATCACGGCCAGGCCGTCGATGTGTTGACCGAGCCCGAACTCCATCCCGCCGCTCTGCCACCACACGATCTTGTTGATCACGGGTTGGACGAAGGTTGCGCCCTCGGCATTGAGCCGGAACGCGCGCCCGAAGCCGCCGAGCGCCGACGCGTTGTCTCCGGCCGGCGAGAAGAAGTCGACCCGTTCGATCCACTGATAGGCGGTACCGGCGGCGAGTACCAGCGATGTGACCATCGACGCGACCCCGATCTCGCTGCCCTTCATCGGCATCCGCTTGCCGAAGAAGATGATCAGCGCGAATGCGACCGCCGGGACGACCGGGATGAGGTAGGCGTGTTCGAGGAACCACCCGGTTTCAGCAGCGAGCACGGCTCAGCCCTTCATCTCAGAGAGTTCGTCGAGCGAGATGCTGCGCTTGTTGCGGTAGATCAGCAGCACCAGGCCGAGACCGACACCGACCTCGGCGGCGGCAATCGCGAGGACGTAGAGCGCGAAGACATGACCGTCGGCACTGCCTTCGCCGTTCATGTTCATGGCGAAGGCGAGCAAGTTGAGGTTCACTGCGTTGAGGATCAGCTCGATGCTCATCAGCACCATCACCGCGTTCTTGCGGGCGATGACTCCGTAGACGCCGATGCAGAACAGCACCGCACCGAGGAGGAGGAATTGGTTGATCAGCATCGCGCTAATCCTTCCGAGCGAGGACGATGGCGCCGATCACGGCGACGAGCAGGACGAACGACAGTGCCCAGAACGGCAGCAGGTACGGGCCGAAGATCGAGTCGCTGATCAACCGGGTGTCGACCTTCACCGCCGCCGACGGGCCAGGCAGCTTGTCAGCCCTGTATCCGGTGATCAGCGCGAGCGACATGGCCGCGAACAGAACAACGGCGACGGGGATGCCGACAGCCCAGTTGTTGTTGTTGAGGTCGTTCTCCTTGCCGATCCGCGCCCTCGTCAGCATGACACCGAACAAGAACAGCACCATCACCGCGCCGACATAGACGAGCACCTGGGTGACCGCGACGAATTCGGCGTAGACGAGCAAGTACTGCGCAGCCGCGCCCGCCAGCACGAGCACCAGCCACAGGGCTGCGTGGACCACGTTGTTGCTCGACACGACTCGGATCGCGCCGACGATCATCATCGCCGCGATCAGCCCGAACGCGATGTTCTGGGCCACGAGCACTTGCGCTGCGAGCATTACTTCTTGCCCTTGTTGTCTGCGCCGGCTTCCAGCTCTGGCGCTTCCGGGACCGTTTCCATCCACTCGCCGAGCTTGGTCTTGTCGTGCAGCAGATCCGCGATCTTGGGCTCGCTGTATTCGTACTCCGGGCTCCAGAACAGCGCGTCGAACGGGCACACCTCGACACAGATGCCGCAGTACATGCACAACGCGTAGTCGATGTCGAACCGTTCGAGCCTGTTGACTTTGCGCGGCGCTCCACCGGCACGGCGCGGCGGAGCGAGTTCCTTGTGAGCCTCGATGTAGATGCACCAGTCGGGGCAGCTGCGCACGCACAGCATGCACGACGTGCAGTTGTCCTCGCGCAGCGCGATGACCCCGCGGGCACGGATCGGCGGCGCTTCCTTCTCGTGCGGGTACTGCACGGTGTTGGCACCCTTGGTGATCGTGGTCAGCATCGTGTTCAGCGTGACGCCAAGACCCTTGACCAGGCCCGGAACCTTCGGCTTGAGTGCCATCAGAACACCACCTTCAGGATTGCGGTGACCATGATGTTGGCGAGCGAAACAGGGATGAGCACCTTCCATGCGAAACGCTGCAGCTGATCTTCGCGGAATCGTGGGTAGGTGAAGCGCACCCACATGATGAGGAACACGAGCAGCATCATCTTCGAGAACATGATGATCGGCCCGACGACGTTCATCCAGTTGGCGACCCCGTCGATGCTCTTCCAACCGAACCAGCTGAACGGTACACCCCACCCGCCGAGGAACAACACCGACGCGACGAGGGCGAACACGCCGGCCGTCGCGAACTCGGCGATGAAGAAGATGAGGAAGCGAAAACCCGAGTACTCGGTCATGTAGCCGGACACGAGTTCGGACTCGGCGATCGGCATGTCGAACGGCGCCTGGGTCAGCTCGGCCTGCACCGCGACCATGAACACACAGAACCCGACGAATTGGGTGAGGATGTACGGGTTGCCGAGGCCGTTCCAGCCGAACATCTCGCCGGCGTTCTGGGCGAAGACGATCTGCTGCAGGTTCATCGTGCCGGCCTGGATCACCACGCCGATGACTGCGAGCACCATCGGCAGTTCGTACGCGATCAACTGCCCGGCGGCGCGCAGGCCGCCCAGCAGCGAGTACTTGTTGGCGCTGGCCCAGCCCGCGATGAGTATGCCGAGAACGCTGACCGAGCTGACCGCCAGCATGTAGAATACGCCGACGTCGAAGTTGGTGAACCACGCATCGGGTCCGAACGGCACCACCGCGATGAGCAGGAACGTACTGGTGAGCACTATCAGCGGCGCCATCTTGAAGATCCGGTGATCCGCCCGCTCGGGCATGATGTCTTCTTTTTGGAGCCACTTGCCGACTTCGGCGACCAGCTGCAGCGAACCGTACGGGCCGGCTTCCATCGGCCCGAGCCGGCTCTGCATGAAGCTCATCATCTTGAACAGGAACAGGTAAACGATGGTGCCGGCCGGCAGCAGGACCGCGACGATGCCACCGAGCACCCGGAGCAACGACTGGCCCCAGTAGGGAATGGTGATTGCCAGCATCAGCGATCAATGTCTCCGAGGATGAAGTACAGCGAGGCGAGGATCGTGATCACGTCCGGCACGTAAACGCCGCGCAGCAACCACGGCACGATCGAGATGTTGTTGAAGCTGGCCGAGCGGATCTTGACCCTGAACGGACCGAGGTCACCCTTGCTGATGACGTAGTAGCCCATCTCGCCGAGCGGATTCTCGGTGCTGACCCAGGCTTCGCCCTCGGGCACCTTGATGATGCGCGGCACCTTGGCCATGATCGGGCCGGCTGGAATCGTGTCGAGCAGTTGGTCGACGATGAGCGTGGATTCGCGCGTCTCTTGGAGCCGGATCCAGCAACGGGCGAAACTGTCGCCATCGGGATGGGTCCATACCTTGAAATCGACCTTGTCCCACGCCAACGGGAGGCGCTGATCGCGACGGAGGTCGTAGTCGACTCCGCTGGCGCGAAGGTTCGGCCCGGACAGCCCGTACTGGACCGCGATCTCGCTCGGGATGACACCGATACCGCGAGTCCTGGTCTGAAAGATCTCGTTGCCGAACAGCAGGGCGTCCATCTCGTCGCAGAAGTTGCGCAGCTTCTTCATCGTCGCCCTGGTCTCGTCGATCCAGCCCTTTGGCAGATCGTTGAACAACCCGCCGATGCGGTCGAAGTTGGGATGGAACCGGCCGCCGGTTGCGCCTTCGATCAGGTTGAGCACGTACTCGCGATCGCGGAAAGCCATGAAGACTGGAGTGATCGCGCCCATCTGGACGCCGAGATCGCCAAGGAACAGCGACACGTTGGCGATCCGGCTGAGCTCGAACAAGATGGTGCGAATGTGCTGAGCGCGCGGTGGCGCCTCGACGCCCATCAACTTCTCGGCGGCGAGGATGAACGGCACCTCGTTGGCGAAGCTGCCGAGCCAGTCGATCCGGTTGACGAGTGTGGTCACCTGGGGGAAGGTGCGCACCTCTGTCAGCTTCTCGTAGCCGCGGTGCATGTAGCCGGCCGATGGCTCGGCCCAGATGACCTGCTCACCGTCGAGGCGGCAGATGATCCGGAGCGTGCCGTGGGTGGCTGGGTGCTGTGGCCCGATGTTGAGGGTCATGCCCTCGGTTTCGAGTTCCACGTTGAGCCTGGCGTCGGCAGCCTGGGCCGCGATGTAGGCCAGCTTCTGGCGATCGCCGAGCATGGTTTCGACGCTCATGATCCACCACTCTCTCCGGCTGAGTCGATTTCGGCAGGCTCGGTCTCGGCAGTGTCGCCGGGCATCGGGTCCGGCTCACCGGGCAATGGTTCGACGTCGACGATGCCGGGCCACGGCTTCACCATCCTCGCCAGTAGCGGGAAATCCTTGCGCATCGGGTGGCCCTCGAAGCCGGTCGGCAGATACATGTTGCGCAGATCCGGGTGACCGGCGAAGTTGATGCCGAACATCTCGTGGGCCTCACGCTCGTGCCAGTTGGCCCCGGTGTAGCACGGGATCCAGCTCTGCACCATCAGATCGTCGCCGAGGTCGGCCTTGATGTTGACGCCGAAATGCAGGGTCGTGCTGCACACCCTGGCGAAGACCTGGAAGCGTGTTTCGCCACCGGTGTAGCCCTGCTTGATCTCGGTGCTGCGCTCGGCCGGGGGCTGGGTCGGATCATCCTCGCCGCGCCCGTACGGCGACGGCATCCAGTCGATCGCCGACAGGAAGCAGAAGTAGTCGAGACCGACGGTGTCTCGCAGGGCGAGACCTGCGGCACGCCAGGCATCGGTGCGCACCCGCACCCAGACGTCGTCGCCCGGCTTGACGAGACTGTCGATGAGCGCGTCACCGAGTGCCGAGCGCAGCTGATCGACGGCGCGCTCGCGGAGGGCATCACCCGCAAGGGCGGCGACGGGAGTATCAGCCGACGACAATTGGCTGACCCTGACCCTTGGCGTTCTCGGCGTCCTCGGAGTTCTCCGCGTTCTTGGCCGGCCTTGCGTTCTTTGCGTTCTTGCCCGTCTTGGCGGAGGCCAGTTCCTTGACCAACGGTTTGTAGCCCTCGCCGCGCCAGCGGGCGCCCATGTCTTCGTTCTTGATTCGCTGCTGCAAGAGCACGATGCCTTCCAGCAGTGCCTCCGGGCGAGGCGGGCAGCCGGGTACATAGATGTCGACCGGGATGATCTGATCGACGCCCTTGGTGACCGAGTAGCTGTCCCAGTACGGGCCGCCACAGTTCGCACAAGAACCCATACTGATGACGTATTTTGGCTCTGGCATCTGTTCGTACAGGCGTTTGATGGCTGGCGCCATCTTGTCGGTGACGGTGCCGGAGATCACGACCAGGTCGGCCTGGCGCGGACTCGCCGGCAGCGGGATGACGCCGAGGCGCATCACGTCGTAGCGAGGCGAGCCGAATGCGGCGCCCATCTCGATCGCGCAGCACGCGAGGCCCCACTGGTAGACCCACAGGCTGTAGGAGCGGCCCATGTTGAAGAGCTGGGTGAGCGGCTTCGGGAGCCGCCCGCGGTCAACAAGACCCATCTGGAAACATCGCTTTCATCATCGGCAATGCGCGGTCTAGACCCATCGCAGGACGCCTTTGCGCCATGCGTACACCAAGCCGAGGAGCAGCACGAACACGAAGATGCCCATCTCGGACAGACCGAACGCGCCATAGCGCTCGAGTTCGGTCGCCCACGGGAAGATGAACACTGCCTCCACATCGAACACGACGAACAACAGCGCGAAAACGTAATAACGAATTTGGCTCTGCGACCAGCCGTGACCGACGGCATCGACACCACTCTCGTACGTGAGCAACTTTTCGTAGTTCGGTTTGTTCGGTCGGATCGCCGCGGAGACGGCCAGCAGCAGACCGGCAAGCAGCAGTGCAGCCGCGCCGAACCAGACGACAGTGAGGTAACTCCGGAGGAAGTCGGACATCGCTCTAGAAGCTACTACGGAGTGCGAATCTGCTCACAAACTCTGACGACGACGAGCCTCCTGTCAGGGCTGATCCTCTGGCGTCCAGCGGCGATCGGCCTTGCGGGCCGACAGGTGTTTCTTCGACGTGATCCGCCGTTGGACGGCTCCGTGGCTGGGGCGGGTCGGCCGGCGCCGCTTGGGAACCTTGGCCGCATCGTCGATCATCGCCGCGAGGCGCGCGAGTGCCTCCGCCCGGTTGCGGCGCTGAGAGCGCTCGTTCGAGGCGACGACGCGAACGTCCTGGCCGAGCTTGGCGACCACCCGCTCGGCCACGGTGTCGGGGAGACCGGCCTGGCTGAGATCGCAGATCAGCTCGGCCTTGGAGTCGGTGGTGTTGACATGCTGGCCGCCGGGGCCGGAACTGCGCGAGAAACGCCACGAGAACGCGGCCGGATCGAGCCGCCAGCCTGCTGGTGTGACCGGATCATCCTCGTTCATCGGCAGTGGCTGACGTCGTTCCAGAGCGTGATCGCGGGGCCGTCGCGTTGATCCATGACCTCGCTGACCGACGCCGTGTCGAGGGCGAGGTGCTTGCCGAAGGCTCCCAGCTGCTCGATCGCCCGCGCGGCAAGGATCCGCAACAGATGGCCGTGCGCGAACAACACCGACACCGGCGCGCCGTGGGCGCGTAGATCCGCGAGGAACGAATCGACCCGACCGGCAACGTCGGCGACGGTCTCGCCCGAGGGGCACCCGTCCCAGACGGTCCACCCCGGCGCACGCTGTCTGATCTCGGTGGTCGTCAGGCCTTCGTAGTCGCCGTAGTCGAATTCACGCAACCGGTCGTCGAGCGCGAACGCGCCGTCGCCGACCACGATCTCGGCCGTCGTGCGCGCCCGCTGGAGCGGACTCGACCAGTTCGCGCTCGGTTGGTCGGCGCCGATCCGGGCCGTGACTTTGGGCCGCGCGTCCCTGGCCTGAACGCGACCCTGCGCGGTCAGCGCCAAATCCGTCGTTCCCGTGTGACGACCGTTGCTGCTCCACTCCGTCGCACCGTGACGGACCAAGATCAGCTTCACACCGTCAAGGTAGTCGAGTGTGTTAAGCCTTTCCGGATGGGCGAGGATATTGAAGCCGTCGTTCGGCGGGTGCCTGCCTGGGCGAACGAACTGCTGAGCATCCGGCCGCTCACCGGTGGCATCACGAATCGCAACTACGTCGTCACCGTCGGCGGCCACGAATATGTCGTCCGCGTGCCCGGCGAGCGGACCGAACTGCTGGGCATCGATCGCCGCTGCGAGTCCGAGGCGTCTCGCCGCGCGGCCGAACTGGGCATCGGACCGCCGGTGCTCGGCGAGCTCCCCGGGATCGGCACCCAGATCACCCTGCTGGTACCCGGGCATCACCTCGAGGACGCTGCGTTCATCGAACGACTGGACGACGTCGTGCTGCTGCTGAAGCTGCTCCATGAGAGCGGGCCGCTCGGCGGTAACTTCCCGATCCATCGGGTCGTCGAGTGGCATGCACGCGACGCGAGCAGTCACGGAGCGATCCCGCCTCCGGCATACGAGCGGCTGCATCAGGAGAGCCGCCACATCGAGGCTGCTTTCGCCATTTCACCGACGCCGGCCATCCCGTGCCACAACGATCTCCTCCCGGGCAACGTGCTGTTCTCGCAGGATCGGGTGTGGCTGCTCGACTATGAGTACGCCGGGATGAACGACGTGTTCTTCGACCTCGCCAACCTCAGCGTGAACTGCAATCTGACCAAGGACGCCGACGAACAGCTGCTGACGCTGTACTTCGGTGGCGTCACGCACTCGCGCTGGGCCCGTCTGCAGTTGATGAAGGTGATGAGCGAGTTCCGCGAGGGAATGTGGGCCGTCGTCCAGCAGGCCATCAGCACGCTCGACACCGACTTCGTGACCTACGCCGACGAGCGGCTGCGCAATTGTGAGCGCCTCGCCAGTTCACCCGACTTTCGTCAATGGCTCTCGGACGCGCGGCGCAATCCGTTGTTCGTGGACAACGAGTAGCGGCCGACGATATTCACAGCGGCGCAGACCGTCATCGGCGCTCTCGCCGCCCGTGACCGGGTCCCAGCTCTTTGCCCGCTAGGTTCGTGCCGCTATGAGAGATCACGCGAGAGCAGTCATCATCGGTGGCGGGGTCGGCGGAGCGAGCATCGCCTATCACCTCACACTCCTCGGCTGGAACGACATCGTGCTCGTCGATCGAGATCAACTGACGAGCGGATCGACGTTCCATTCGGCCGGTCTCGTCGGTCAACTGCGCAGCAGCGTCACACTGACGAAGATGATGATGTACGGCGCAGAGCTCTACCGCCACCTCGCCGAGGAGACCGGACACGACGTCGGCTGGCACGAAGTCGGTTCGCTCCGTCTCGCCTCGACGCCCGAGCGCCTCGAAGAGCTGAGCCGTCAGGCCGGCTGGGCCAAGACCTTCGGCCTGCCGCTCGATCTGATCAGCACCGACGAGGCGCTCGAGCGCTTCCACGGGCTGTTCGATCCGGCCGATGTGCTCGGCGCAGTGTAGCTGCCGACCGATGGCTGGCTCAATCCCAGCGATCTCACGATGGCGCTCGCGGCAGGTGCTCGCAGCCGGGGCGCCGAGATCGCGACGATGACGAGAGTCCTGTCGATCGGTGTCGACGACAACGACGGCCGCAAGCGCGTGACGCACGTCGAGACCGACAAGGGCACGATCACGTGCGACGTGGTCGTCAACGCGGGCGGCATGTACGCCTACGAGATCGGGCAGATGGTCGGCGTCAACGTGCCGCTTGTTGCGATGGCGCATCAGTACGCGATCACCCGTCCCAAGGTCACCGTTCCATCCGACCTGCCAACGATGCGCGACCCAGATCGACTCGTCTACTTCCGCGAGGAAGTTGGCGGGATGATCGTTGGCGGTTACGAGCGCAACCCTGATCCGTGGTGCCTCGATGGGCACATCCCTCCGACATTCAACAACACCCTCCTGACGCCGGATTGGGACCGCTTCCTCCCGCTCAGCGAATCGGCGCAGACGCTTGTGCCGTGCATGGAGGACGCCGATGTCCACCAGTTGATCAACGGCCCAGAGGCGTTCACGCCCGACGGGGAGTTCATCCTCGGTGAGAGCCACGTCGGCGGGTTCTTCGTCGCGGCCGGCTTCTGCGCCCACGGCATCGCCGGTGCCGGCGGCAACGGCAAGGTCATCGCGGAGTGGATCGCAGGCGGTGAGCCACCGATGGACCTGTGGAAGATGGACATTCGCCGGTTCGGCGACCAGTACCGGTCGCGCAGCTTCAGCCTCGCCCGCACCCACGAGGTCTACAGCACCTACTACGACATCGTCTACCCGAACCACGAACGCCAAGCCGGCCGCCCGCTTCGGCTGCCGCCGGCGTATTCCCGCCATGTCGAGCTCGACGCGGCATTCGGCGAGAAGAGCGGCTGGGAACGTGTCAACTACTACAACTCGAACGAGGACCCGACCCACGAGGGCTCGCGACCGCGAGGCTGGGCCGGCCAGCACTGGTCGACCGCGATCGTCACCGAACACCTTGCGTGCCGCGCGGCCGCTGGGCTCTTCGACGAATCGTCGTTCGCCAAGATCGAGGTCACTGGTGCGGGGGCCGAAGCGTTCCTCCAGACGATGTGTACGAACAACGTCGCCAAGAAGCCGGGGTCGATCACCTACACCCAGATGCTGAACAGCAAAGGCGGGATCGAGTGCGACTTCACGGTCACCCGCCTCGCCGCCGACCGGTTCCTGATCGTGACCGGCACGGCAGTCGGGCGCCACGACCTGTCGTGGATCGCATCGCACGCGCCGGTTGATGTGGCCGTTCGCGATGTCACCGGTTCGATGGCGTGCTTCGGCTTGTGGGGCCCGCGCGCCCGCGACATCCTCGCCGCGGTGTGCACTGACGATCTGTCGTTCGGATACATGCAGGCTCGTCACGTCACGGTCGGCGCCGTGCCGTGCTGGGCGCTGCGCGTCACCTACGTCGGCGAGTTCGGTTGGGAGCTGTACCCATCGGCCGAGTTCGGCCTCAAGCTGTGGGACACGCTGGTCGGCGCCGGCCGACCGCACGGTCTTGTGCCGTGCGGCTACCGCGCGATCGACTCGATGCGATTGGAGAAGGGTTATCGCGCCTGGGGCAGCGACATCACCAGCGAGACCGATCCATACTCGGCCGGCTTGGGTTTTGCGGTCCGTACCGACAAGGACTTCCTCGGCAAGTCGGCGCTGCCCGACCCCGATGGTGGCGAGCAACGATTGTGCTGCCTCGTCCTCGACGACCCGCTCTCGGTGGCGCTCGGCAACGAACCGGTATCGCTCGTCGGCAGCGATGGCCAACTCGGCGAGATCGTCGGGAGGGTCTCGAGCGGGGGTCTCGGATACTCCCTCGGCCTGTCGATTGCGTACGCTTGGCTGCCACGAGCAACCGGTCAGCCCGGAACCCGGGTGGCGGTCGAGGTGTTCGGCATCAGTGTTGCGGCCGAAGTCCGCGACGATCCGCTCTATGACCCCCGCGGAGCCCGACTGCGCGGTTGACGACCGCGCGGGACGCTGGCGCACGCCACAGCGTGGTCGCCGTCCCCCCGGTTTTCAGCCCTCTGCCCGTGCGATATCAGCGCTGGCGCGGTTGTGGGCGGGCAGTGAGTCAGCGACCGACAAACTACCAACCCACCCCAAACCACCCACAAGCGCAGCTCGCCCAATCTGAACAGCCGGCTCCGAAGAGCCGGCTGCCAGACGTCTACAGGTTGCCGTGCTCCAGCGCATCGAGTTCGCGCTCGATCGCGCGCAGTTCTTCGGGAGTGCCCATGACCTTGGGGCCCTTGAACCACTTCCGGCCGGACATCGCCCAGTAGAGCCAGAACAACAATGCGGCGCTGATGATCAGTGGGGCGGTGAAGTTGACGTTGTTCTGTTTGAACCCGGCTGTCGTTCCGTCAGCGTTGAGGATCGCGTTGTCCTTGCCCCAGAACCGCCAGAACGGCCAGAACAGTGGTGCGAAGAACAGGATCGTGATGAATGCGATCCAGATCAACGAAGTCCAGCCGACGAGCTTGTGGTAACCCTTCAGGTGCCACGGTCCCGTCTTGAACTCGGGGTTCGTCAGGCGGAGATAGATCGGGATCGCGTATGCGATGTAGAGACCGATCACGCAAATACCGGTCATCGCGAAGAACGCGGTCGAGTAGCCGCTCTTCTGGTACAGCGACAACGCACCGACGATTGCCGACAGCACGACGCCGAGCCAGATCGAGTTCGTGGGCGTGCGCGTCTTGGGATTGATCTTGTGCCACAGCTTCGATCCTGGGAGCGCACCATCACGACTGAAGGCGTAGATCATCCGGCTGTTGGCCGTGACAGACGCCATGCCGCAGAAGAACTGGGCGACGATGCAGATCAAGACGAGGAACTTGGCCGTGGCATCCCCGACGGCCGAGGACAACAGACGCGGTGCTGCGTTGACGAGGAAGTTTTCCCCTGGTCCTCCGAAGGCAACAGCGCTGTATGCGGCGGGATCCTTCGGCAGCACCTTGTTCATCGCGAGGTTGAGCAACAACCCAGCGATGGCCGACACATAGATTGCCCGCACGATGGCCTTCGGTGCTTCGGTGCGGGCGCCGACCGTCTCTTCGCTGACGTGGGCCGATGCATCGAAGCCGGTGATGGTGTACTGGGCCAACAGCAACCCGAGCGCAAACAGGTAGATGGTGACGAAGGTTCCGCCGGTCCAGCCGGTGAGACCGGGAGGCGCCGAGTCGAACAGGTGGCTGAGACCGCGCTGGCCCGGCTTGCTCGAGAACATCAAGATCGCGAAGATGATCCCGACACCGACGACGTGCCACCACACGCTCACGTCGCCGAGGATCCTCACGAGCTGTACACCAAACGTGTTCAGCAGACCGTGGGCTGCGAGCACTCCGAGATAGATGAAGAAGATCGTCCACGACGTCAGCTGGAACGTATCGTCGAACATCCGCACGAAATAGCCGATGAAGATCGAGAGCGCGTAGTCGACGCTGGCGATGACGCCGATCTGGCCGAGCAGGTTGAACCATCCCGTGAACCAGGCCCAGCGCGGACCGTTCTTGCGGGCCAGTTTGGCCGACCAGTAGTACAAGCCGCCGGCCGTCGGATAGGCGGAGCAGATCTCGCCCATCGCCATCCCGACGAGGAGGGCGAAGAACCCGACAACGACCCAGCCGATCATGATGACCCGCGGGCCACCGGTGACCATTCCCAACCAATAGCTCGTCATGCCCCCGGCCAGAATCGAGATGATCGAGAAGCTGATCGCGAAGTTGCTGAACCCGCCGAGCCCCCGTCTCAATTCCTGCGCGTAGCCGAGCGAATGGAGGTCGTCCCTGTCGCTGTCCCGCTCGCCGTCCCTGTCCCTGTCACTGTCGATGATGTCGGTCATGGTTGTTTCCCCTCGCTGCCGCTGCTCCCCCGAGCTGTGGCCCAGCGCATGGTATAGCAGGTGTCCGACACTCTCTGTGACCAAGGCGCGCGCTTGATCAACTCCCGGCGACACGCTCCACGTACCAATCGACCAAATGCTCGGCATTCGGCCGGCTTCGCACGACGTGGCGCGACGTCTCGGCCCGCAACTCCTCCGTCGATGATCCCTTCAGCGCGAGTTCCTCGCCACCGCTCATCGCCCAGCGGGTGACCATCGCCTCGTTGACTTCCGGATGGAACTGGGTCGCGAATGTGCGGTCCAGGCGGTAGGCCTGCGTGGCGATCGGCGAGCGAGCGAGTTCCTCGGCACCGGGCGGAACGGAGATGCAGTCCGAGTGCCATTGCATCCACGGTCCGGGAGGGATCACCTCCGGGATGTCGCTGACGATGTTGTCGTACCAGCCGATCTCCGGCTCGCGAGCACGCTCGACTGTTCCACCCAAGGCAACCGCGATCGCCTGCGCGCCGTAGCAGATCCCGTAGATCGGGATCCGACGACGGTGCGCGTCGCGAACGAGCGCGAGCTCGGCGGCAACCTCCTCGGCGACATGCGACCAGTAGACCGACCACTCTGATCCCATCAGCATCACGAGATCGATGCCATCGAGCGGCACCCAATCGCGCGGCCGGTCGCGGTGGCACTCGATGAATGAATAACCGTGATGACGGAACCGTTCCCCGCTGAAGCCCGCATCGCACTCATCGGAATTGGCCAACAGCAAGGCGCGCACCCGAGTACCGTAGGCCACGCGATGGACCGAGCCGAGATCTTGATCACGTTCGCCGGATCAGCAATCGGCTCTGTCAAGCTCCATCGATTTCAGCGAGGAATTACCTCGACGTATCGATATTCCCTCACATGAACCAGGACCAGACGGCGTGGTCAGCGGATCAGTCGCCGGCGGTCAGCGAGTTCAGCGGCGGATCGTGGTGGATCTCCACCAGTTCACGTTCACCGTGGGTGACATACGGTCGAAACGCGCGAAGCCCCATCCGCTCGTGCTTCGAGCACATTTCATCGCGCCTTGCAGGCCACCAAAGCTGGCCACCACGGAATCCGCAGGGTGCGAGGTGGCGACGGGCGGTGCCCCGCAGCGGGCAGAATGGCTCCGTGAGTGCTCCGATCATCATCATCGTCGGGCGTCTGAGCCCGGAGGCCAAGAACGTTCGCGGCGAGGCGTTCGCCTCCGGCCAGCGATATTCGAGGGGAATCGAGCGTGCCGGCGGAATCCCGCTGACGATGCCGCCGATCCCGTCGCTACTCGCTGATGACCGGCTCGGGGAACTGTTGGACCGCATCGACGGGGTGCTGTTCCACGGCGGCGGCGACATCGACCCGCGCCGGTACGGACAGAAGGCATCGGCCCGACAGCTGTACGGGATCGTACCGGAACACGACGAGGTCGAGCTGGCGGTGATGATGGCTGCGATCGAGCGTGACCTTCCGGTACTCGCCCTGTGCCGTGGGCTGCAGGTGCTGAACGTGGCGTGCGGTGGCACGTTGCGCCAAGACATCGATGACGAGACCCACTGGATGAGCTACTTGCCCGTGAAACTCGTTGCGGGATGCCGTCTCGCCAAGGCGTTCGGCAGCGATCGGCCGGCGAACTGCCATCACGTTCATCATCAGGCCATCGACCAGCTCGGCGCCGGTCTGCGGATCGTCGGCGAGACGTCCGACGGGATGCTCGAAGCAGTCGAACTCGACGGCGCGACGTGGGTCGTCGGAACGCAATGGCACCCGGAGGACAACGCCGAGTCCGACACCGAACAGCAGAACGTGTTCGACGAACTCGTCCGCCAGGCTGCTACCGGCCGCGGCTGAACGCGTGACGCGTCAGCGGCCGGCGATCTGGACGACTTTGTCGCTGGCGTCGATCAGCCAACCGGGGAAGAATCCGACGAGCAGTGTGAACCCGACGCACAGCGTGATCGCGACGGCCGCGGAGAACGGCACGGTCACCGGCTCGCGCCCGGTGTCGCCAGCCGCGGGATCCTCGAGCCACACGCTGACCATGATCCGCAGATAAAGGAACGCGCTGACCACCGCTGTGACCATTGCAATGATGGCGAGCGCGTAGCTGCGCTGTTCGACGCCGGCTTGGACGACGCCGAACTTGGCGATGAACCCCGACGTCAGCGGCACACCTGCCTGAGCGAGGAGGAACACCGTGAACGCGAGTGCGATTGCCGGCTTCTGCCTGGCCAGGCCCCTGAACGAATTGAGGTCGGTCGCCCCGTCGCCGGTGCGACTGACCAGCGTCACCACGCCGAACGAACCGATCGTCAGCACCGAGTAGAGCAGCAGATACAGCATCGCTGCCGGCATCCCCCGACCGGTGGAGCCGCCAGCGTGACCGGCTGCTTCCACGCCGAGCAGGATGAAGCCGGCGTGGTTGATCGAAGAGTACGCCAGCATCCGCTTGACGTTTGTCTGGACGACCGCCGAGATCGCGCCGACCGCAAGGCTGACGACCGCGATGGTCCAAATGACGGGCTGCCAGTCGTCTTTCCAGTTCGGGAGGGCGACGACCAGGACTCGCAGCATCGCAGCGAACGCTGCTGCCTTGCCGACCGAGGCCAAGAATGCGGTGACGGGCGTTGGCGCACCTTCGTAGACGTCGGGCGACCAGAAGTGGAACGGTGCGGCCGACACCTTGAACCCGAGTCCGACCAGCAACAGCCCGATCCCGACCAGGATCAGCGCATCCTTGCGATGGGCGGCCACACTATCGAACGAGGCGATGATCTTGGTGAAGTTCGTCGAGCCGGTACCGCCGTAGATCAGTGCGATGCCGTACAGGAAGAAGGCCGAGGAGAAGCCACCGAGCACGAAGTACTTGAGGCCGCTCTCCTGGCTCTCGATCCGCTTGCGGTGGCTCGCGGCCAACACGTACAGCGCGATGGACAGCGTCTCGAGGCCGAGGAACAACACGATGAAGTCGTTCGCCATCGCCATCACGACGCCACCGATGGCCGCCATGAGATAGAGGCCGTAGACCTCCGGACCGTCCATACCCTCACGACGGAGGTAGTCCTCGGTGATCAGCGAGGTGAGAATGACGCCGACGCAGATGGTGATCGTTGCAAACATCGAGAACGCATCGAAGGACAGTGCGCCGCCGATGAGGAACTTGGGACCCGAGCGGCTGATTCGGTGCCACTCGATGAACGTCATCACCAACGCAGCGATGCCGATCGCGACGGTGGACCACGCGTACGCGCGTTTGGGCCACGGCGGTGTGAGCGCCGCGCCGACGAGCAGCACGAGGCCACCGCCGAGCAACACCAGCAACGGCGTGAGCGCGCTCCAGTCGATGGACGGCGCGATGAATGTTGGATCAGCGGCGATCACGGCTGCTCCCCGACTTTGTTGACGACCGGTTGCGGGTCGTAGTAGCCGCCATGCGTGATGAGCGCTTTCACGCTCGGTTGGATTCGATCGATCAAGGGCTTGGGATAGATGCCGCAGAACACGATGGCCACAACGAACGGCAGCAGCACCATGCCCTCCTTCGAGCGCAGTTCGGCAAAGGTTCTGTTGTCCTCATCGGGTTCACCGTGGAAGACACGTTGGTACGCCCAGAGCAGATACACGGCCGCCAAAATGACACCGGAAGTGGCGACGACGGTCCACCACCGGGCGGTGACGAACGATCCGATCAGGATCAGGAACTCGCCGACGAAACCGTTCAGTCCGGGCACACCGATCGAGGAGAGCATCACGATCATGAACACCCCGGCGAAAACAGGCGCAACCTTTTGGAGACCCTTCAGCTTCGCGATCTCGCGCGTGTGGCGGCGCTCGTAGATCATCCCGACGAGAAGGAACAACGCACCCGTCGACACAGCGTGGTTGATCATCTGCAACACGCTGCCGGTCAAGGCCTGCGAGGTGAACGCGAATGTGCCCAACACGATGAAGCCGAGGTGGGCCACTGACGAATAGGCGACGAGCCGTTTGAGATCCTTTTGCATCGTGGCCGCGATCGCGCCGTAGAGAATGCCGACGACCGCGAGCGTGAGGAAGATCGCCCGACTGTGGCGAGCAGCCGATGGGAACAGATAGAGACCGAACCGTAAGAACCCGTAGGTGCCGAGTTTCAGCATCACAGCTGCCAGCACCACCGAGCCGGCGGTCGGCGCCTGGGTGTGTGCGTCCGGCAACCACGTGTGCAGCGGGAACATCGGCACCTTCACCGCAAACGCGATTGCGAACGCGAAGAACAACCATCGGGCGGTGGAGGAAGCGAAGTTGGCCTTGGTCGCGAGTTCTACGAGGTCGAACGTGATGTGCCCGACGCTGCCGCGCGCGATGAACACCGTTGCGATGATGCCGACGAGCATGAACGCCGAACCGAACATCGTGAAGATGAAGAACTTCGTCGCCGCGTACACCCGATTCTCATGGCCCCACCCGCCGATGAGGAAGTACATCGGGACGAGCACGATCTCGAAGCTGATGAAGAACAGGAACAGATCGAGGCTGAGAAAGCTGCCCATCACGCCGGCCTCGAGCAGCAGCAGCCACGCGAGGTACGGCTTTTCGTCGTGCTGCGGATCGACACCGACGATGCACAGCGGGAACAAGATGCCGGTGATCACGACGAGGAACAGCGAGATCCCGTCGACTCCGAGGTGCCAACTGATACCCCACGTCTTGATCCATTCGTGCTTGCTGACGAACTGGAAGTCGGCCTCGCCGGACTTGAACGACGCGAGCATCCACACGCTGAGCGCAGCGGTGAAGACGCTGACAAGGATCGCCGTGAGCTTGACGAACTCGGGGCGGCGCTTCGACATCAGCGCGACCGCGAGCGCACCGACTGCGGGCACGACGACGATCGCGGTCAGGATCGGGAAATGCCCTGCTGCGAGTTCCGATGCGGCAATCACTGGATCACCCCCCGCAAGAAGAACCACGCGAGCAACACGACGACACCGATGCCGATCAGCCCGGCGTACGTACGCACGAGGCCGCTCTGGCCCTTGCGGATCACCCCTGCGACACCCTGCACGAGCTTGCCGGCTCCGTTGACAGCGCCATCTACGACGTGGCTGTCGAACCAGACGACGCCGTCGAAGCTCTCACGCCCGGGCCCACCCATGAACTTCGAGACGCCCTTGTCGTAGTACCAGGCATTCGCGAGCAGAGCCGGCTCGACGGCTGTGATCCGTTTGCGCGAGTACACCAGATAGGCGAGCCCGATGCCGATCAGCGCACCGGCGGTGGCGATGCCGGCGAGGACCCACTTGATGTCCGCGCTGGCGGGCGCGATCGTGCGTTCACCCGACGCGACGACAGGTTCGAGCCAGCGCGCGAGTCGCTCGGTCGTGTGGTTGAACGGAAGGTTGAGAACCCCGCCGACCAGCGCCAGCCCGGCCAGCACGACGAGTGGCAACAGCATCGTGCCAGGGCTCTCGTGCGGGTGCAGATCGCCGGCCGCGCCCTGCTCAGCGGCGTGATCGTGCCAGCGGGCCTTGCCATAGAACACCATGATCACTTGACGGGTCATGTAGTACGCGGTGAGCAGAGCGGTGACGAGACCGAGCGCCCACAGGATCGGGCTCTTGTCGAACGCGTTGAGCAGGATCTCGTCCTTTGACCAGAAGCCGGAGAACGGCGGCACCCCGGCGATCGCCAGCCACCCGACGATGAACGTCATTGCAGTGATGGGCATCAGCTTGCGCAGCGCACCCATGTAGCGCATGTCCTGCTCGTCGCTCATCCCATGGATGACCGAGCCCGCCCCGAGGAAAAGCAGCGCCTTGAAGAAAGCGTGGGTCACCATGTGGAAGATCGCGGCGACGTAGGCATGGGAGCCGATCGCGAGGAACATGTAGCCGAGTTGGCTGACGGTGGAGTACGCGAGCACCTTCTTGATGTCGTTCTGGGCAACGGCGACGGTTGCCGCGAACAGCGCGGTGGCCACACCGATGATCGCAATCAGGGTCGACGCCCACGGTGTCGCGTAGGCGATCAGAGGGCTGATCCGGGTCATCAAGAACACACCACTTGTCACCATCGTTGCGGCGTGGATCAGCGCTGACACCGGCGTCGGGCCCTCCATCGCGTCCGGCAGCCACAGGTAGAGCGGCAGTTGGGCACTCTTGCCGCAGGCGCCGACGAACAACATCAGCACGATCGCCGTCGCACTGACTTGGGCGATCGTCTTGCCCTGAGCGGCGCCATTGATGCTGCTGTAGCTGAGCGAACCGATGTAGTTGAAGCAGAAGAACATCGCGATCATGAAGCCGAAGTCACCGACGCGGTTGGTGACGAACGCCTTTTTACCGGCCGCCGCAGCCGAACCCCGCGTTTGCCAGAAGCTGACCAGGAAATACGAGCACGTGCCGACGCCTTCCCAGCCGAGGAACGTGACGAGCAAGTTCTCGCCGAGCACGAGCATCAGCATGCTGAACACGAACAGGTTCAGATAGATGAAGAACTTCGAGAACTTGGGATCACCGTGCATGTACCCGATCGCGTAGAGATGGATCAGCGAGCCGACGCCGGTGACGAACAGCACCATCGTGATCGACAGCGGGTCGACGAGAAACGACAGATCGACCTTGAGTGCGCCGACCGGCAACCACGTGAACAGCCGGCGGACATGGTGTCGTTCCGCTTCCGGCAACGACAGCAACTTGACGAGCACGCCGACGCCGACGACGAACGCCGAAGCAGTCATCAGTGTCGCGAGATAGCCGGCCTTGGGCTCACCGAGGCGGCGACCGAAGACCAGGATGATCAGGAACCCCGCGAGCGGGAGGGCAGGGATGAGCCAAACAGCATCGAGCACGGCGGGGTCAGCCCTTCAACTCAGCGAGATCGTCGGCATTGGCGTTCGGCCGCTTGCGCAAGATGGAAACGATGATGCCGAGACCGACAACCACCTCGGCTGCGGCAACGACGAGCACGAAGAAGACGGTTGTCTGTCCGCCGATGTCGCCGAGCGCCTTGGCCATCGCCACGAAGCTGAGGTTGACGGCGTTGAGCATCAGCTCGATGCACATGAACATCACGAGCGGATTGCGACGAACGAGCACCCCGACGGCACCTGTCGCGAACAGCACTGCGGCGAGCAGCAGGTACCACGTCGGGGTCGGTGTGATCTGGGCGAACATCACGTCGTGCCGGCTTTCGTGCCGGTCGAGGCCTGCGGCGCATCGCTCGCACCGCTCCGACCGGGCCGACGGGCGAGCAGGACCGTACCGACTACGGCGATGACGAGCAGCACCGACGTGATCTCGAACGCGAAGACGTGATTGCTGAACAGATCGTTGGCGA
This sequence comes from Actinomycetes bacterium, assembly GCA_025358125.1. GTDB lineage: Bacteria > Actinomycetota > Acidimicrobiia > Acidimicrobiales > Ilumatobacteraceae > WLMZ01. The sequence continues at coordinate 1,022 of JANYKS010000001.1, read as the reverse complement.
GTTGCTTGATGTTCGAGTCGTGTCGGGCCTGGGTGGCCGTCGCGATCCCGTCGCCGCGCGGGCGCAACGTGCTGCGCGACTGCACGATTGCGCCACCGATCAGGCCGACGAGGCCGAGGCCGACGATCGCGGCGAGCGGGCGTTGCACCTTGACCGGATCGATGCGCAGCGATTCGGCTCGGTCGACGCCGAGCAGCATGATCACGAACAGGAACAGCACGACGATCGCGCCGCCGTAGACGATGACCTGAACCGCCGCGAGGAAGTGAGCGTCCTGGGCGACGAAGAGCACGGCGACACCGAACAGGGTCAGGACCAGGCTGAGCGCGGCATGCACGGGATGCGAGCGCACGATGACTCCGACAGCACCGAGGAGGATCATCGCAGCTCCGCAGATGAAAACGAACAACTGCATCGCTATTCGTCCCGCGCCGGCTGCGCCGGCTCTGATTGACGCACGCCATAGCCGAGCTCACCGCTCCACCCCGGAATGCCCTCGAAGCCGGCGTCGCCGCTCGGCGACGTTGCCCGCATCCATCCACTCGTGTGCGCGTCCTCGCCCGGGCGCCAGTCCTCCCACGGCAGGTGCTGCGGCTGGCCGTCGTCGCCGACGAGCAACTCGTTCTTGGTATAGATCGCGTCCTCGCGATTGGTGAAGCTGAACTCGAACAGTTTTGTCTCGGTGATCGCCTCCGTCGGGCACGCCTCGACGCACAGGTCGCAATGGATGCACCGCAGGTAGTTGATCTCGTAGATGAAGCCGTACCGCTCGCCGGGCGACACCGGATCATCTTCGGGATTGTCGGCCCCGCGCACATAGATGCAACGGGCCGGACACACGCCGGCGCACAGCTCGCAGCCGATGCACTTCTCCATGCCGTCGTCGTACCGATTGAGCACATGGCGACCATGCACACGGTCGGCCTTGGGCCGCTTCTCGTCGTGCTTGCGTCCCTGACCGCCGCCGTACTCGGTGGTGACGATGGCCCCCGTGGGGGTGTTGTGGAAGAGCTTGCGGAACG
>JANYKS010000112.1 GCA_025358125.1 Actinomycetes bacterium | reverse complement strand
TCGAACGCCACCCCGAACGGGTTGGTGCCGGTGGTGTAGTTGATCGGTGCGCCCGGCGCGACCCCGTTGGGGTTGATCTTGGACACCGTGGCGCCGCCGTAGTTGGCGACCCAGATGTTGGTCCCATCGAAAGCGACCCCGACCGGGCCGGCGCCGGTGGTGTAGTTGATCGGTGTGCCCGGCGCGGCCCCGTTGGGGTTGATCTTGGACACCGTCTCCAAGATCATCCCATGAACCTGGGCGCGCGCGGAGTAGTCGACCCGACAGATTCGCGACGCGGACGGTGCGGGGGGACCAAGCGTTGAGGCGGGGGTGCACCAACGCTTGACGAGATCGTCGATGTCAATCGGCGACTGGATCGCAACGAATCGCCAACTAATCGCGCTGTATCGCGGCGGTCGCAAGTGCGACGGCGCCCTCCAGGGACTTCGAAGACACCGTGAAGTAGCCGTTGGCGTCATGCACCCACACCTCGATCACGCCAGGACCCGGCTGGATCACGTAGGCCTCCTGGCCGACGCAGGGACAGCCGTCGGCGGCGCGATCAGCGACGAATCAGCCCGGTTGGCGAACTTACTGTCGCTGAGGATGCTCACCGCCGCTACCACCGCCGTGCTGCCGTCGGGGAACGACGCCGTGTACTGGCAGACCACTGCCTTGCCGGTACCGGCATCCTTCTGCGTGTCGGTGCCGCTGAGTTTGGCCTTGCCCTGCACGTAGGTGACCGCCTCGATCTCGGCGGCAGTGAGCCCCCCGGCATGGCGGGGTCACTCATGCTCTGCGCCCGGGAACTCCCTGTGCGATCAGCCGCCGCTGACGTCGGACACCCGCTGCTTGCCGGCGCCGAGGAACGGCATCATCGCCCGCAGTTCGGCGCCCACCTTTTCGATCTGATGGTCGGCGCCCGCCTTGCGCAGTTCGTTGAACCTGACGCGGCCGCCCTCACTCTCGGCGATCCATTCCCTGGCGAACTTGCCCGTCTGGATCTCCTTCAGGATCTTCTTCATCTCGAGCTTGGTCTTCGCGCTCACGATGCGCGGGCCACGAGTGACGTCGCCGTACTCGGCGGTGTCGGAGATCGAGTAGCGCATGCCGGCAATGCCTTCTTCGTACATCAGGTCGACGATCAGCTTCACTTCGTGCAGGCATTCGAAGTACGCCATCTCCGGCTGATACCCGGCCTCGACAAGCGTCTCGAATCCGGCCTGGACGAGCGACGTGACACCACCGCACAGCACGGCCTGCTCACCGAACAAGTCGGTCTCGGTCTCCTCCGTGAACGTGGTCTCGATGACCCCCGCGCGGGCGGCGCCGATCGCATCCGCGTACGACAGCGCGAGTTCGTGGGCCCCACCGGATGCGTCCTGCTCGACGGCGATGATGGCGGGCACGCCGCCGCCCTCGGTGTAGGTGCGCCGGACGAGGTGACCGGGGCCCTTCGGCGCGATCATGATGACGTCGATCAGCTTCGACGGACGGATCCGCTTGAAACGGATGTTGAAGCCGTGCGCAAACGCAAGCGCCTTACCCTTCTTCAGGTGCTTTTTGATCTCGGCCTCGTAGGTTTGCTTCTGCTCGGTGTCGGGCATCGTGAGCATGATGACATCGGCCCACTTCGCGGCCTCGCCGATCGACTTCACGGTGAGACCGGCGGCCTCGGCCTTGGCCGTGCTCTTTGACCCTTCGCGCAACCCGACGACGACAGGCACGCCCGACTCCTTGAGGTTGAGTGCGTGGGCATGACCCTGCGAGCCGTAGCCGATGATGGCCACCTTTCGGCTGCGAATGATCGACGAATCAGCGTCCGCCTCGTAGTACACCTTGGCTGCCATCAGGTTGCTTTCCCTTTCACCGCGCGAAGCCGTGCTTCACGATCCAGCTTGGGCAGCGCGACCCGACCGGTGCGCTGCAATTCAACGATGCCGTAGCCTCGCAGTAGTTCTTCGAAATCGTCGAGCTTGTCCGGATTGCCATCGAGACTGACCGTGATTGCTTCGACCCCGACGGCAAGGATTTTGCCCTCGAAGATGGTAGCCAGCTCGACCACCTGGCCACGATTCTGCGAGGTCACCCTGACCGTCGCCAGCAGCAGTTCGCGCTCGACGCTGCGACGCGGATCGAGTTCGCTGATCTTGACGACCTCGATCAGCTTGAACAGCTGCTTGACGATCTGCTCGAGCGGCGTGGACTCCACGTCGACGACGACGGTGATCCGGCTGAACAATTCGTCCTCGGTCGGCGCGACGGCGAGCGAGAAGATGTTGTAACCGCGCCGGGCAAAAAGGCCCGACACGCGGGCGAGAACGCCTGGCCGGTTCTGCACCAACACGCTGAGGATGTGGTACGACGGCTGATTCTGGGCTGAAGAAATGCTCATCGCAGGAACTCCTTGCGACCCATCTGGCTGGGTGGCAGCAACAGGTCGTCGTTGCCGAGACCTGCGGGGACCATCGGGAACACCTTCTCCGAGGCGGCAACCCGGAAGTCGACGACGACCGGACGATCATCGACGCCGTTGGCCTTGTCGATCGCCGGCTGCACCTCTTCGGGTGAGTCGACGCGGATGCCGACGCATCCCATCGCCTCTGCCCACTTCACGAAGTCGGGTGTGTCCGGCGACAGGTACACCTCGCTGTAGCGCTCCTCGTAGAACATCTCCTGCCACTGGCGGACCATGCCGAGGTAGCTGTTGTTGAGGATCGCGACCTTGATCGGGATCCGCTCGGTGCTCGCGGTGACGAGCTCCTGGGCAGTCATCTGGAAACAGCCGTCTCCGTCGATTGCCCACACGGTGGCCTCCGGGCGGCCGACCTTGGCGCCGATGGCAGCCGGAACGCTGAAACCCATCGTGCCCAAACCACCCGAGTTGACCCAGGTATAGGGCTTCTCGAAGTGCCAGTACTGCGACGACCACATCTGGTGCTGGCCGACACCGCTGACGAGGATGGTGTCCTCCGGCGCGCTGTCGCGCAGCGCCTCGAGGCAGAACTGCGGCTTCAAGGCCTCGCCTGGCTCGCTCGGCTCGTAGGTGAGCGGGAACTGCTCGCGCCAGCCACTGATCCGGCTCTTCCAGGCGCCGGTATCGGCCTGGGTGACACCACTGGCGGTGAGGTCGCGGATGGCCTTGATCAGCTCCTCGATGACGAGACGGCAGTCGCCGACGATCGGGACATCGGGGCGGCGGACCTTGCCCTGTTCGGCTGGATCGATGTCGACGTGGATGATCTTGGCCTCCGGCGCGAACGTCGACACCTTGCCGGTGATCCGGTCGTCGAAACGGGCTCCCAATGCAATCAGCAGGTCGCTGCGCTGCATCGACGTGACGGCGGTCGCGTTGCCGTGCATTCCGGGCATGCCGAGACACAGCGGATGGCTGTCGGGGAAGGCGCCGCGGGCCATCAAGGTGGTCACGACATGGATCTGGGTCAGCTCGGCCAATTCGCGCAGCGCCTCGGCCGCACGCGCCTTGAGGATGCCGCCACCGACGTACAGGATCGGCCGCTCTGATTCGAGGATCAGTTTGGCGGCCTCCTTGATCATCCGCGGGTGACCCTTCGTCGTCGGCCGGTAGCCGGGGAGGCTGTCGTTCACTTCGGCATCGGTCGGCCAGTACCACTCCATCGTGTTCTGGAGCACGTCCTTTGGCACATCGATCAGGGTCGGGCCGGGACGGCCGGTCGTGGCGATGTGGAAGGCCTGGCGAACCGCCAACGGCAGATCCTGCGCAGTCATCACGAGTTCGTTGTGCTTGGTGACACTGCGCGTGATCCCGACTGTGTCGCACTCCTGAAACGCATCGGTGCCGATGGCCGCCGTCGGCACCTGGCCGGTGATACACACCATCGGGATCGAATCCATGTAGGCGTCGCACAGCGGCGTGACCATGTTGGTGGCTGCCGGACCGCTTGTGACGAGGGCGACGCCGGGGCGGCCGGTGACGTGGGCGTACCCTTCGGCCATATGCCCGGCGCCCTGCTCGTGACGAACCAGGATGTGGCGGATGGTGCTGTCGAGCAGCGGGTCGTAGGCGGGCAGGATGCACCCACCGGGGAGGCCGAAGATCACCTCGGTGTTTTCCATCTCCAACGCTTTGATGAGGGCTTGCGCCCCTGTCAGCTTCACGTATGACTCCTCTGAAATTAGCCCGAAAAACAAAACAACCCCCCGGCTGGGAGGTCGTACGGCACTGACGGCATCGAGCCGTTGTGCCTACGTGAGTACTACACCAATGACGGCGAAGAATGTGGTGGTCGTGCGAATCACGGGTCCGATTGTGCCACGCAATGTGTCCGGTTGCAACACGACGACTTCAACGCTGCCGTGCGAGGGCCGGCGAGTGGCTGCAATGCGGCGTGCGCTGCTCTGCCACCGGCCGGCCCGGGCCAGTTTTGAACGCACCATCGGGCTTGTTCGGCACGTACTACTCTCTCGCCATGACCACCAAGTACTTGCTCAACGAATCGGACATTCCGCGTGCCTGGCTGAACATCGTTCCCGCTTTACCGAGTCCGCCGCCGCCCGCGCTGCATCCCGGAACACTGCAACCGGCTGGTCCCGCCGACTTCGCGCCGCTCTTCCCGATGGATCTCATCATGCAGGAGGTCTCGATGGAGCCCTTCGTCGAGATCCCAGAGGCCGTGCTCGACGTGTACCGACTGTGGCGGCCGACGCCGCTGTTTCGCGCTCACCGATTGGAGAAGGCGCTCGGCACTCCGGCCCACATCTACTACAAGTACGAGGGCACGTCGCCGGCCGGTTCGCACAAGCCGAACACTGCTGTGCCGCAGGCGTACTACAACGCCAAGGCCGGCGTGAAGAAGCTGACCACCGAGACCGGCGCGGGGCAATGGGGCACGGCACTGGCCTTCGCATGCGCCCAGTTCGGCCTGGAGTGTGAGGTGTGGCAGGTTCGCGCGTCCTACGACGCCAAACCGTACCGGCGATTGATGATGGAGGTCTTCGGTGCAACCGTCCACCCGTCGCCGTCAGATCTGACCACATTCGGTCGCGCCATCCTCGCCGAGCACCCTGATTCACCCGGATCGCTGGGAATCGCGATCAGCGAAGCCGTGGAGGTCGCTGCCCCCGATCCAGATACCCGCTACTCGTTGGGTTCGGTGCTGAACCACGTCCTGATGCACCAGACGGTCATCGGGCTCGAGGCGTTGAAGCAGTTCGAACTGGCCGGCGAATACCCAGATGTCATCTACGGCTGCGTCGGCGGCGGCAGCAACTTCGGAGGCCTCACGTTCCCGTTCCTCGCCGAGAACATCGCCGGGCGCCGCGACACCCGCATCGTCGCGGTCGAGCCAGCTGCTTGCCCGAGCATGACCAAGGGCGTCTATGCCTACGACTTCGGCGACACGGCCGGGATGACGCCGTTGATGAAGATGCATACCCTCGGCAAGGACTTCATCCCCGACACGATCCACGCCGGTGGTCTGCGCTATCACGGCATGAGCCCGCTCGTGTCGCACATCTACGAGCTCGGGCTGATCGAGGCCGAGTCGAAGAATCAGCTCGACTGCTTCGCGGCCGGTGTTCAGTTCGCCCGCACCGAGGGCATCATCCCCGCCCCAGAGCCGGCGCATGCGCTTGCGGCCTGTGTCGACGAGGCCTTGCGGTGCAAGGAGAGCGGCGAAGCCAAGGTCATCCTCACCGCGCTGTGCGGCCACGGCCTGCTGGATCTCGCCGCCTACGAGAACTATCTCGCCGGCAACCTGATCGACTACGACTATCCGGCCGAAGCCGTCTCAGCCGCCCTGGCCGGCCTGCCGAAGGTGTGACCTGCGGCAACGGTCGTGGCTCGACCCCGTGATCTGGGCCTCGCCCGCGAAGATGCCGGCCCGGCGCAGATTCCCTCGACCAATTGGCAACGCTCTACGATGAAACGCGCAGACCGCTCGACATCGCGCCCAGACGCGCGATTCCAGGAGGAACTCCATCCATGTCCACCCCCCCGTCACCAACCGTGCAGCCAGCGACCGGGCGCCTCGGTGTCTTGACCGTCGGCCTCGGCGCCGTCGCCTCGACGCTCATCGCCGGCGTCGAACTCGTCAAGCGGGGTCAGGCCCTGCCGATCGGCTCGCTGACCCAGATGGCCACGATCCGGCTCGGTAAGCGCACCGACGGCCGGAGCCCAATGGTGAAGGATTTCGTACCGCTCGCCAAACTCGAAGACATCGTGTGGGGCGCGTGGGACGTCTACCCCGACGACGCTTATGTGGCCGCTTCTCGCGCCGGCGTTCTCGACGGTGGCAAGCACATCGAGGCGATCGCCGAGGTGCTCCGTGACGTCCGGCCGATGCCGGCTGCGTTCGAACGCAAGTACGCCCGTAATCTCGAGGGCGAGCACATCAAGGCCGACATCGGCAAGAGGGCGATGCTCGAAGCGATCCGCGAAGACATCAATCGCTTCCGCGACGACAAGCAGGTCGACCGGATCGTGATGATCTGGTGCGCGAGCACCGAGATCTTCATCGAGCCGGGTCCCGCCCACATGGATCTCGAGAGCTTCGATGCGGCGATCGACGCCGACGACGAGATGATCGCCCCATCGATGCTGTACGCCTACGCCGCGATCCTCGAAGGCGTGCCGTTCGCGAACGGTTCCCCGAATCTCGCCGTCGACACTCCGGTACTGCGCAAACTCGCCACGGAGCGCAACGTCGCGATCTGCGGCAAGGACTTCAAGACCGGCCAGACGCTGATGAAGACGGTGCTGGCCCCGATGCTCAAGGCCCGCCAGCTCGGCCTCTCCGGTTGGTACAGCACCAACATCCTCGGCAACCGCGACGGCGAGGTCCTCGACGCACCCGAGAACTTCAAGACCAAGGAAGAATCCAAGCTCGGCGTGCTCGAAGACATCCTCGAGCCGGCGAAGAACCCCGACTTGTACGGCAACGTGTTCCACAAGGTGAGCATCAATTACTACCCGCCACGTGGTGACAACAAGGAGGGCTGGGACAACATCGACATCTTCGGCTGGCTCGGGTATCCGATGCAGATCAAGGTCGACTTCCTCTGTCGCGACAGCATCCTCGCCGCACCGCTCGCGCTCGACCTCGTGCTGTTCATGGACCTCGCCCAGCGCGCCGGTCTCGGCGGAATCCAGGAGTGGCTGAGCTTTTACTTCAAGAGCCCGCAGGTCGCGCCCGGCCTGTACCCGGAACATGACCTGTTCATCCAGCTGACCAAGCTGAAGAACACGCTGCGCTGGATGATGGGCGAAGACCCGATCACCCACCTCGGCCGCGAGTACTACGACGAGGGCTAGCGCGACCGATTGCTACCGACGAGATGACTTGGCCCGACGAGACGGTTGGGGGCTACCGCTCGATCTTCGGGGTGTGGCCGGCGAGGATCTCGGTGAGCATCGCCACGTCGAGGTTGCCGCCGGAGAGAATGACGCCGACACGCCTTCCACGTTGTCGATCCTGCTCTGACATGAGCCCGGCCAGGGCAACGGCGCCGGACGGCTCGGCCAGGTTGTGGGTGGTCTGATACATCAGGCGTACTGCCTCCGCGCCGAGCTCTTCGCTGATCCGAACGATCCGAGCCGCCCCGCCGACGATTGCGCGGATGGCGGCCGCATCCGGTGAACGGCAGGCGATGCCGTCGATGAACGTGTCGGCGGCATCGGTGTCCACGACGTGGCCGGCGGCGAACGACAAAGCGGTGGCCGGAGCGTTCTCGGCGACCACACCGATGATCTCGGTCCTCAGCCCGAGCAGATCGCGCACGGCGATCAGGGCGCAGATCCCAGAGCCCATGCCGACGGGTACATAGACCGCGTCGAGCTCACCGGCGCCGACGAACAGTTCGCGCGACGACGTGGCGACGCCGAGCACGAGGTCGGGATGGAACGATGGCACCATCTGCAGGCCCCGCTGCCCGGCCAGCTCACTGGCGTGCTCGCGCGCCGCCTGGAAGTCATGGCCGTGCTCGATGAGTGTTGCGCCGAATCCCCTCATCGCAGCGTTCTTGTCCGGACTGTTGCCGTGCGGAACGACGATGGTGACGCCGAGCCCGAACGCCTGCCCGGCGAACGCGAGGCTCTGACCGTGGTTACCGCGCGTCGCGCTGATCAGGCCCTTCGGTTGGGCGTTCTCGCGCACGTGTCGCTCCACGTAGACAAGCCCGCCGCGCACCTTGAACGCGCCGGTCGGTGTGTGATTCTCGTGCTTGACCCACACCTGCGCCCCGACCGCTTCCGCCAACATCGGCCACGCGAACTGTGGCGTCGGCGGCACGAAACGGCCGACCAGCTCGGCCGCCGCGTCCAGTTGGGCAACAGTGAAGGGTGGGCTCACCCCACTCACTCTTGCACAGCGTCGGTGATCACGTTGCCGACGATTCGGTCGTGGGCCTCACCGGGCACGGTCTCGACGATCTGCTCGCGGAAGCACACTCCGATCGTGACACAGTCGGGTCGCAGCAGCGGCAGGTATCGGTCGTAGAAGCCGCCGCCCTGACCGAGGCGGTGTCCATCGGTGGTGAAGGCGAGGCCGGGCACGATGACGACGTCGATCATTCGCGGCTGCACGGCTGGACCGAGCGGCTCGAAGATGCCGAATGCCCCCCGCACCAGATCGTGTCCCGGGACGAATCCGACAGCCACCATCTCCTCGCCGTCCACCCGTGGCAGCAGCACCGAGCATCCGCTCGCTGTCAACTCCTCGATCAGCGCGCCGGTATCGGGTTCACCGCCTGTTCCGACAAACGCGAGCACACGCAAAGGTCCGGGAGTCGGGTTCGCGTTGGCCAGGTCGCGGCAAATCGGCAGGACCGACGCCCAGATCGCGTCGGATCGATGATGCCGGTCAGAAATCGTGGCACGCACCCGACGCATCTCGGTTCTCAGCGCACGCTTGGCATCGTTCATGGCCAACACCTTGCCACGGCGGGATCGCGCCGGCCACGGTAGGGTCGTCGCCGATGTCAGATCCTGAAGCAACGTTCGACTCGGCTCACTTCCGGCAGGTGATGGGCCACTTTCCCACCGGCGTCACGATCATCACCGGTATGGCCGGCGACGTACCGGCCGGGTTCACCATCGGTTCCTTCACATCCGTCTCGCTGGAGCCGCCGCTCGTGGGTTTCCTGCCCCAGGTCAGCAGCGACACGTGGGCCGCAATCGCGCCGTCTGGTCGGTTCTGTGTCAACGTGCTCGGCGCCGGTCAGGGCGCGGCGTGCTGGCGCTTCGCGAAGAAGGGGGTCGACGACCGTTTCGGCGATGTCGCGTGGCACCCCGGCATCACCGGATCCCCGATCCTCGACGACGCGATCGCGTGGATCGATTGCGACGTCGATCTGATCCACGAAGTCGGTGATCACTACTTCGTGGTCGGGCGGGTACTCGCGATGAGCCATGCCGACGACGATCCACGGCCGCTGGTCTTCTATCGAGGCAAGCTCGGCGGGTATTCGATTCACGAGTGATGTCTCACCGCACCTCCACCGCGTTTGCCATCGATGTCCTCGCCGTGCTCGTGTTCGTCGCGATCGGCAGGAGGAGCCACGACGAGACCGGAAACGTCGTCGCCAGCGCGCTCGTCGTTGCTGCCCCGTTCCTGATCGCAGCCGCTCTCGGCTGGTTCATTGCCCGCGCGTGGCGTGATCCGTTCAGCATCCGGTCGGGCGCACCGATCTGGGTCAGCACCGTGGTGATCGGTCTGCTGTTGCGCAAGTTCGTGTTCGACCGGGGCACGGCGACAGCGTTCGTCATCGTTGCCACGATCACGCTCGGCATCCTGATCGTCGGGTGGCGAGCCCTCGCCGCGATCCGGACCGCAAGGATCACGAGATGAGGGTGTGGCCAGGCTCACCGCTGCCGCTCGGCGCGACGTTCGACGGGGTCGGAACCAACATCGCGGTGTTCTCCGACGTCGCCGAGAGCGTTGAACTGTGTCTGTTCGACGACGACGGCAACGAGGAGCGCATTCCGCTGCCCGAGCGGTCCGGGTCGGTATGGCATGCGTACTTGCCGGACCTGATCGCCAACACGAAGTACGGATTCCGGGTCAACGGGCCGTGGGATCCGGGCGCCGGCCATCGCTGCAACCCGTCGAAGTTGTTGCTCGATCCGTATGCCCGCGCCATCGAGGGCACGTTCGATTGGAATCAGTCGCTCTTCGGCTACGACTTCGACGACCATGATCAGATCGACACGAGCGACAGCGCGGCGTCGACACCGCGGAGCCTGATCGTCAATCCGTTCTTCGACTGGGCCACCGACCAGCCGCTGCTGCTGCCGTGGGCCGAGACCGTCATCTACGAAGCCCACGTCCGCGGCGCCACACAACTGCATCCCGACATCGACGAGGACCTGCGAGGCACCTACGCCGGCATCGCCCACCCAGCCTTTCTCGATCACCTCGGAATGCTCGGAATCACCACGCTCGAATTGTTGCCGGTACACGAGTTCGTGCATGACGCGCATCTCCTCGAACGCAACCTGCGTAACTACTGGGGCTACAACTCGATCGGCTTCTTCGCCCCCCACCACGAGTACTCGCACCGCAACGGTCGGGGTCAGCAGGTGCAGGACTTCAAGCAAATGGTGAAGACGCTGCATCAGGCCGGGATCGAGGTAATCCTCGACGTGGTCTACAACCACAGCGCAGAGGGCAACCACATGGGCCCGACGCTGTCGTTCAAGGGCATCGACAATGCCGCGTACTACCGCCTCGTCGGCGATGACAAGCAGTACTACATGGACTACACCGGCACCGGGAACACGCTCAACATGCAGAACCCGTACGTGCTGCAGTTGGTGATGGACAGCCTGCGATATTGGGCAACCGAGATGCACGTCGACGGCTTCCGATTCGACCTCGCCTCCACGCTCGCGCGCAGCCTGCACGAGGTGGATCGCCTGTCGGCGTTCTTCGATTTGGTCCAGCAAGATCCGGTCGTGAGCCGGTTGAAATTGATCGCAGAGCCGTGGGACGTCGGCGAGGGCGGCTACCAGGTCGGCAACTTTCCACCGCAGTGGGCCGAGTGGAACGGCCGCTACCGCGACTGCATCCGCGATCACTGGTCCGGCGGCTCGCACGGTCTCGGAGAGTTCGCCTACCGCATCACCGGCTCCAGCGATCTCTACGAAGCTGCCGGCCGTAAGCCGCATGCGAGCATCAACTTCGTCACTGCCCACGACGGCTTCACGATGCGCGATCTCGTCAGCTACAACGACAAGCACAACGAGGCCAACGGCGAGGACAACAACGACGGCGAGAGTCACAACCGGGGCTGGAACTGCGGAGCAGAGGGGCCGACCGATGATGAGCAGATCAATGCGCTGCGTGCCCGCCAGCAGCGCAACCTACTCTCCACGCTGCTGTTGTCCCAGGGTGTGCCGATGATTCTCGGCGGCGACGAACTCGGCCGCACGCAGGGCGGCAACAACAACGCGTACTGCCAGGACAACGAGGTGTCGTGGTACGACTGGACCAACGCCGATACAGCGCTTGTCAAGTTCGTGGCCTCCGTCATCGCCGTCAGGCGCGATCATCCGGCATTTCGCCGGCGTCAGTTCTTCCAGGGCCGATCACTGCACGGCGAAGGAACCACCGATCTCGCCTGGTTCTCGCCCGACAGCGAAGAAATGGGTGATCAGCAGTGGAGCGAGGGCGACCTCAAGTCGGTGATGATCTACCTCGGGGGCAGTTCGATCGAGCAAAGCACGCGTGGTGAACAGGTCACCGACACGAACTTCTTGTGGCTGATCAACGCCGAGGGCGAGCCGGTGGTGTTCACGCTGCCCGGTCACAACTGGGGAGATCTGTGGCGTTGCGTCCTCGACACGTCCACCGGCGACGTCGATACGCCAGAAGCCCCGGTTATGGCCGCTTCGACACAGGTCGAGCTCATTGGCCATTCGCTGATTCTGCTCGAGCACATCGCGGGCTGAGGCCGGCATCGTGATCTGGCCGATCGCCCCGATGAAGGCGACGAGCGGACAGCTCCCACGAGGCGCGACGTGGGTCTACGAACCGAAATGGGACGGCCACCGCGCACTCGTCCGGATCGCCGATGGCCAGGTTGATGCCGCGAGTTCCAGCGGGCAACCGCGCATGCAGCGCTGGCCATGGTTGGCCGCCGTCGCCTCGTGCGTTCAGGGCGCCGATGTCGTTCTCGACGGCGAGGTGGTCGCGCTCGACGACAACGGTCGTCACTCGTTCGAGCTGGTCGGGCGGGCGGACCGCCCGCATGCGTTCGTCGTGTTCGACGTGCTCGCAGCAGGTGGTCGCGACCTCCGATCGCGCCCCTGGAGCGAGCGACGAGCGATGCTCGAAGCGATCGTCGAGCCAACGCCGCAGATCTTCATCACCCCCGTCACCGACGACGCCGACGCGCTGATGACGGCAACCCGCGCGAACAGGTTCGAGGGCATCATTGCCAAGCGAAACGACTCGATCTACCAGCCCGGTCGGCGAGCCACGTCGTGGGTGAAGGTGAAGCACCGCTGCGAGCAGGAGATGGTGGTGGGCGGCTATTTGATCGGGGAGGGCAGCCGCTCGGAGTCGTTCGGGTCATTGCTCGTCGGCGTGTACGACAACGGTGCCCTGAGATTCGTCGGCGCAGTCGGAACCGGGTTCAACGACCAGGCACTGCGGGCCTTGCGGACCTCGTTGTACGAGCGCGAGATCCGCGAGTGCCCATTCGAACCGGCCCCGAAGTTGCCCCGCAACAAGGCCCGCTGGGTGGATCCGGATCTTGTCGCTCAGGTCAGCTTCGCCAACTGGACATTGGGTGGCAGCATCCGCCATCCCGTATACCTCGGCCTGCGCGAGGACAAGTTGGCGAGCGAGGTCGTTCGCGAACCCTGACCGTCACGCAGACTTGCGAGCCCGCTGCACGGCCTTCTTGGGCGCCTCGCCCTTCGCCGCAGGCGACAACTTGGCGACCTTGCGCGCCGCGACCTTGTTCTTGTCGCCAGCGGCCTCGAGGCTCGTCGCCGACGGATGGTTGGAGCGGGCATGCTTGGCCTCGCGCAGGCTCGCTTCCAACGCTTCCGCGAGATCGATGACCATCGCCCTGCGCGGCTCCTCCTCGACGAACACCGGTGTCTTGCCCGCAGCCTTTTGTTCGATGATCTTGTCGACGCCGATGCGGTACTCGTCGACATATCTCGCCGGGTCGAAATCCTCGCTCAATGCTTCGACCAACGACTTGGCCATCTCGAGTTCCTTGTTCGAGATGTCGACGCCGTCGAGCGCTTCCATACCTTCGACGGACTCGACATCGACGAGTTCGTCGGGGAAGACCATCGTCGACAGCGTGAGATAGGTGCCGTCGGAGCGGATGGCCGCGAGGTATTCCTTCTGGCGCATCACGAACCGCCCGATACCGACTCGGCCGGAGCCGGCCATCGCATTCGCCAACAGCACGTACGGCTTCGAGGTCTTGTCCGGCACCACGAGATAGGACGAGTCGAACATCAGCGGATTGACGTCTTCCACCGGCACGAACGTGTCCAGCCCGATCTCTTTGGACCTGGCAGGGGCGAGTGGGGCGAGATCGTCGTCGGTGATGACCACATAGTTTTCGGCACCCAGATCGAAGGCCTTGACGATGTGCTCGGCCGGCACCTCCTCACCGGTTGCCTCGCTCACCTTGCGGTAGCGGATCCGCGACATCGTCTGATCGTCCAACTGATTGAACGAGATGCTCTTCTTCTTGACGGCGGGAACGAGCCGAATGGGGATGGAAACCATCCCGAACGAAATCGCGCCGGTCCAGACAGGTCGTGCCATCGCGCCAGAATACCGCCGCCGCCCGTCGCGGAACAGACGTCGGCCCAAGTTTCCTGCGCACGTTCTCCGTCGTCAGAGCGCTGGCAGGCTCTGTTCTTGGCCGACGAGCGCGCCAAACGGATCGCCGACGGATGCCAACCGACCGAGTACCTCGCGGATCGTCCACCGGTCGGGGCGAAGGTCGGGATCATCGAGCTCGTCCCACTCGAGTGGTACCGACACCGGCGCCCCCGGCGCTGGACGAATGCTGTACGGGGCCACCAGGGTCTTGTTGATCGCGTTCTGGGTGTAGTCCAGCCGGGCAAGTCCTTTCCGGTCGCTCTTACGCCACTGCCAACTGACGAGTTCGGGGACCACCCGGCCGATCGTCTTGGACAGCGCCTCCACGAAACGCGACGTGTCGTCGAAGGTGTAGCCGGACCGGATCGGTATCCAGACCTGGATGCCGCGCTGGCCGGTCACCTTGGGCCGAGCGACGAGATCGAGTTGGGTCATCGCGACGCGGAACATCTGGGCCAGAACGAGGGTCTCGGCCCACGTCGTTGCCGGCCCTGGATCGATGTCGATCAACGCATACGACGGCTGTTCGGGTGATGCGGCCGTCGACGTCCACGGATGGATCTCTATCCCCGCGAAGTTGGCGGCCCAGACGAGCGATGGCGCGCCATCCACCATCAGGTACTCACGGGTCTTGTCGATGTCGGCGAGCGGGTTCGGCCATCTGCGTACGAACGCCGGCGCGTGCGCCGGGACGGCCTTGTGCCAGAACCCGCCCTTCGCGCCGCCGATGCCATCGGGGAAACGGTTCAGGTTCACCGGCCGGCCGGCGAGGTACGGGGTGAGCCACGGCGCGACCTGCGCGTAGTACCGGACGATCTCGCGCTTGGTGATCGCGGGGTCGCCATCGCGGCCGGGCATGATCACCTTGTCGAGGTTGGTCAACAGGGTCGTCTCGCCGGCGACGGTCCAGCGGCCCTTGGCGCCCATCTCGTCGAGTTCGCGCAGTTCGGTCTCCGTCGGCGCAGCCCACCGCCCGGGGGTACCGGCGACGACATCGGCATTGGTCCGAGCGCTGAGCACCGAGGCGGGATGTTCCTCCGGATCCCATCCCGGCACGGCGTCGTCGTCGTTCTTCTTGATCAACAGCCACTGATCGCCGGCCGTACGCAAGATCACGTATCGCCCGTGCAGTTTCTTGCCGTGCAGTACGAACTTGAGCTCGCCGCTGTCGACCGCCCGCGCGAGATCCTTACTGTGCGGATACGCGGGATCCGGTTCCCACCAGCCGTCGTCCCAGACGATGACATCGCCCTTGCCGTACCCGCTCGGGATGTTGCCTTCGAACCAGCCGTAGGCGAAGGGGTGATCCTCGACCTTGACCGCCAGCGACTTGCGCTTCGGATCGAGGCCGGGCCCCTTTGGAACTGCCCAGCTCGCAAGCACTCCACCGATCTCGAGCCGGAGGTCGTAGTGCAGCCTTCTTGCGCGGTGTCGCTGGACCAAGAAGCGCAGCGGGCGATCCTTGTCCGTGACCACTCGGCCGGCGGGTTCCGGGGTCGAGCCGAAGTCGCGCTTGGCGTGGTATTCGTCGAGTTTGGCGGCATGGTCGTCGAGTTCGGCCACAAGACTCCCCCTTTTTCGTCACTGCCCAACTCGTCGTCGGTCGGTGTTGCTCGGCAGTATCGCAGCCGCGGTGTGGCGTGGTCCAGGCAAGCAAGAAATCAGACGACGCTCGAGTTCAACTCGAACCACACGAGCGTCCGGCCGTCGATGTTCTTGGTTCCCCACCCGTCGGATAGTTCATCGACGATGAGCAAGCCCCGACCGCACAGATCCTCGTTCGTGACCCGCCTCATTCGTGGGCGGCCACGACCGCCGTTGCTGACCTCGATCCGCAGCGCGCCCAGTCCGGCACCGGCTTTGCTGGCCCGGAGCTGAACCGGGCCTGCACCGTGGAGGACCGCGTTCGAGACGAGTTCGCTGACCAGTAGCTGCGATCGTTCGATCGCCTCCGACGACACACCCCACCCGCGAAGCACCTTGACCAGGAACAGCCTCGCGGTCCGTGGCGCACTGGAGTCATGCTCCAGGTCGATCCGGACAGTTCGGGTGTCCATCAACGACTCATCGTGTTTCGGCGCGAAGCGGCTCTGTAGCGCTCTCCGGCAACACCAGTTGTTCACGATGGCGTTCCTGCCTGATCGCGATGAACATGACCTGCAAAGCACCAGATGCAGGGACGGCGAGCAGCGCCCCGAGAATTCCGAAGAGTTCCACCCCGACCAGAACGCTCAACAGGATCACGAGCGGATTGACATTGACCTTGCGGGCCATGATCCACGGGTATATCACGCCGTTCTCGACCTGTTGATAGACGACGAAGAAGATCAGCGCGATCAGGCCGGCCGTCGGCGAATGCAGGTACGCGGCGATCACACACGCGGCCGCGCCGAGCGCGGCACCGACGAGCGGGATCAGGTCGGCAAACGCGACGAACAGAGCCAGCACGACCGGACTCGGCACGCCGAGCGAGACCAGGGCCGTGAAGGCGGCGACACCGGCCACGCCACTGATCAAGAGATTGCCGATCACGTAGCCGCTGACCGCAGCGGCTGCATCGGTCGCGATGCGTTGCACCGACGCTCGTCGCTTGCGCGGCACGATGTTCATCGCCGAGCGGGCCATGGCTTCGGACTGACTGAGGAAGAGGAAGGTGATCAACGTCATCGTGATGAAGGCGAGCGCAGCGCTCACAACCGTCTGGGCGGTCTCGAACGACGATTTGTTGATCCGGTCGGCGGCCCTGGTGAGTTCACCCTCGTTGCTCTTGATGTAGTTCTCGATGTGCAATTTCTTGACGATGTTGCCGACCGGACCCCTTCCTTGGGCGGCCTGATGCACCGTTCCCGGCAGGTCGGTGAGAATGTTCACCAACTGCGAGCGCACCGGCATAATGAACAGGGCGAGGATGCCGATCAGCATGAACAGCGTCGAGAACACCACCAGGCCGGTGGCGACCGTGCGCCGGTCTCCGGTGTGTCGTTGGACCCGCCGCACGAGCGGAGCGAGCACGATCGCGAAGAAACCGGCGACAGCGACCCAGGCAATGATCCGCACGGTGGCGAGGATGAGCACGAGCAACGCGTAGGTGCCGACGACGACGCCGACGGTGCCAATGATCGTCTTCCACGGAACGTTCGACCAAGTGCGCTCGGAGTCCTTGTCCTCGGCGGACTCGACGGTTCCTTTGGAGAGCAGTAGCCGCTCGTCTGACCCGGAAGAAACAGTGTCGTACACGAGGTAAACGTTCCCATCCGCACTCAGGTTCAAACCGGACGGGTGAAGTCGCGTCACGGTGCAGGGTGGCGCGCAGCGATCGCGGAGGCATGGTCGCGCCGTTTGGGTCTCCTCGTGAGCGTTTGCGACGCGATCGCATGTGTTTGATCGCAATCGGCGGCGGGTAGTGCAGAATGGGATCCGTCGCAGTTCGCGACGGCTGAGCTGTGTTCGAATACCGTTGGACGCAGCAAACGCAGACACGGCACGATCAGGAGACGACACATGGAAGAGATCGGCAAGAACGAGTCCATCAGGGTGCTGATCGATCCGGACGGAACGGTGATCGCCGAGGGCGACATCGACCTCGCCGGTGGGCCTCTGCTCGACACTGCGATCCTTCGCATCGAGGGTTCGAACCCGATCGTGATCGATCTCGCCGCGGTGGAGTTCATCGACTCGTCCGGGCTGCGCAGCCTGCTCTCTGCCAGTCGCCGGGCACAGGGACGCGACACGGTCGTCATTCTGCGCAAGCCGTCTGCCGGCGTGATGAAGCTGCTCAGCATCACCGGGACCACAGACCAATTCCAGATCGAGGGCGCCGGGCAATGACCACTCCGGAGTCGAATCCTGTCACCCTGATCGTCCCCCCGATCGCAACGATGGTTCGGGTCGGGCGGCTGACGGCCAGTTCGATCGCCTCGCTCGCCGACATGAGCGTCGACGACATCGACGACATCAAGATCGCGGTGAGCGAGATGATCACCCTCCTGATCCAGCGCGGCAACCGCTCGTTGGTCACGCTTCGATTCGAGACCACTCCGGATTCGTTCGCGGTCGAGGCCAGCACTCCGGCATCTTCTCTCGATCTCGGTCGCAACGACGTCGCGCTCGCTACTGCCGTGCTCGATGCGGTGACCGACAAGAACGAGATTTCATTCATCGACGACCGGATCCTGATGAGATTCACAAAAGCAACCGGCACCAGCACCACCTCGTCGCTGGCGTGACCATGAGTTCCTCCGACCCGCAGCACGAGGACGCCGTTCGCGAGCGCTTCCGAACGCTACGTCAGAGTGAAGATCCTCGACTGCGTGAGGCAATCGTCGTCGATCACGCGTGGATCGCGCGAACTGTTGCGCGCCGTTTCGATCACCGCGGCGAGGCCTACGACGATCTCGTGCAGGTCGCTTCCCTCGGCCTGATCAAGGCCGTCGATCGGTTCGATCCGGAACTCGGCACGAACTTCGTTTCGTTCGCGATGCCGACCGTGGTCGGCGAGGTCCGGCGCTATTTCCGCGATCACACGTGGAGCGTGCGCGTGCCGCGCAGTGCGAAGGAAATGAAGCCGATGATCACGAAGGCGATCGAGCAGCTTCAGCACCAGCTCAGCCGGTCGCCCACCGTCGCCCAGATTGCCGCCCATCTGCAGCTCGACGTCGACGTCGTCCTGGAAGCGATGGAAACTTCGGCGGCGTACCGCACGTCTTCTTTGGACGCGCCGGCACGCGGCGGCGAACAGGCACGCGAGTCTCATCGTGGTCTCGCCCAGGATGACCGTGAGATCACCCGGATGGTCGACGCGACTGCGATCCGGCAGTTGTTGGAGACACTGCCCGGCCGGAGCCGGATGATCCTGTACCTCCGCTTCTTCGAACACATGAGCCAGGTCGAGATCGCCGAGCACGTCGGCACCAGCCAGGTCCATGTTGGGCGTCTGTTGAAGGCCGGACTCGAGCAGCTCAGAGGCCAGATCCGCCCGGAGGACCTGAGCGACGTCGTTTGAGAGCGATGTTTCATCGCGTCGGCTTCCGGGCACCTAGTTCGAGTCAACATCGGCCGGCTGATCGCCCGCCCGCCGCATCACAAGACTCGGAGCAATCACCATGGCCACCAAGCCAACAGCTCGGCCAGCGAGCACGAAGAACAGGTCCGATCGCCCGGGCAGGGCGGTGGCGTCGGATCGCAACGCATCGTTCACGGCGCCCGGCCTGTCGGCCGAGGACGGCGCCCGCGTCATCGACATCCTGCAGTCCCGTCTCGACGCCCTCGTCGATCTCTCCCTGACCCTCAAGCACATTCATTGGAACGTCGTCGGGCCGTCTTTCATCGGGGTTCATCTGATGCTCGATCCACAGTATGCAGGCGTGCAGATGATGGTCGATGCGACGGCCGAGCGGATCGCGACACTCGGCGGCGTGCCGAGCGGTCTGCCCGGCCATGTCGTTGCAAACCGAGGTTGGGACGATTACGGACTCGGCCGGGCCGACAGCCAGGCGCACCTTGGGGCGCTCGACCTCGTCTACCGCGGCGTGATCAAGAGCCACCGCGAATCCATCGCCAAGACGGAGGATTCGGACCCCGTCACTCAAGACATGCTGATCGGCCAGACCGGCGAACTGGAGCAGTACCACTGGTTCGTCCGTTCACACCTCGAGGACTACGCCGGCGGATTGTCCAATGCTGGTACGTCGACCGAGATCGACGCAGCCAAGGCTGCGATCCGCAAGGGCTCGACCACCCGCAACGTGGCCGCCACGAGCCGGAACACCAACGGTGTTGCCCTCGCCCGCGCCAAGCGGTAAACCATTCGACCACTCAGGAGAACGAGCCATGCTCAAGTTCATTCTTAGACCCATCCGCCCCCTCTACCGGGCCGCCGCGCTCGGTTGGTTGTGGGGGAACCGTCGAGACGTTGCCCGCTGGGCGAACTTTGCCCGCCGCGCCGTTTCGCCGTCGACTCGCCCGAACATCGGCGACCTCAAGCTAG
>JANYKS010000093.1 GCA_025358125.1 Actinomycetes bacterium | reverse complement strand
CGCCGCCCGATCGTGCAGACTGCACGGATGACCGACGGAATCGAAACTTTCAGGATCGAAACGCCCCAGGCAGTGCTCGATGACCTGCGTCAGCGGCTCGCCAATACCCGCTGGCCCGATGAGATCCCCGACTCCGATTGGAAGTACGGCACCGACCTCGCCTACCTCCAGGACCTGTGCGAATCGTGGCAGCATTTCGACTGGCGCGCGGTCGAGAGCCGGTTCAACGACTGGCCCCAACTCGTCACCACCATCGACCGCCAGCGAGTACACGCGATCCATGCCCGCTCGCCCGAACCTGACGCGCTCGCGCTCGTCATCACCCACGGTTGGCCGGGCTCGGTCGCGGAGTTCCTCGACGTGATCGAGCCACTGCGCGACCCGCGCAGCCACGGCGGCGATCCAGCCGACGCGTTCCACATCGTCGCCCCATCGATTCCCGGATACGGCTGGAGCGGGGCGACCCATGAATCCGGCTGGGATGTTCGCCGGGTTGCCGAGGCGTGGAAGGTGCTGATGTCTCGGCTCGGGTACACCCGCTACGGCGCGCAGGGCGGTGATTGGGGCTCGATGATCTCGTCGCAGTTGGGCGTCGTCGACGCGGATCACGTCTGCGGGGTCCACCTCAACATGGTGCTCGGGCTTGCCGACGACAGCGTGTTGACCGATGTCGAGCAGGCAGAAATGGCAGCGACCGGCGCGTTCATGAAGGCCGGGTCCGCCTACCAACAGATCCAGGGCAAGAACCCTCAGACACTCGCCTATGGCCTGACCGATTCGCCGGCCGGAATGGCCGGATGGATCGTCGAGAAGTTCCATCACTGGACGCATCATCCTGACGGCGATCTCGAAACCGCCGTCACCCGCTCGCAACTGCTCGCCAACCTCACTCTGTACTGGGTGACCGCCACGATCAACTCGAGTACACGGCTGTACTTCGAGTCGCAAAAGAGCGGCCGGTTCCCACCATCCGAGCGGCTCGATGTGCCGACCGGTTGCGCCATCTTCCCCGGTGAAATCATCAAAATGCCTGAGGCCTGGGCCCGCAATCTGTACAACGTGACCCACTTCACGCGCTTGGACAGAGGCGGTCATTTCGCCGCGCTCGAGGAGCCGGACCTGTTCGTCGAAGACATCCGTGCTTTCTTCCGCACTGTTCGGTGAACGCGGAACGAACGCGGGTTTCCGCGTGGCAGGCTATGCGCATGTCGTGGCTGATGAGTGAGGCACGGGTACTTGCTTCGGTCGAAGTAGCGAGCACTCGGGCCGGGCGCGCCAAGGGGTTGCTCGGCAGGGATGCCATCGACGGCGCGTTCGCCATTCCGAGTTGTCGCTGGGTGCATACCATCGGCATGCGGTTCCCGATCGATGTCGCCTACATCGACGGCAACGACACCGTCATCAAGATCGTTTGCATGCGGCGGCACCGTGTCGCTCTCCCGGTGCCAAAGGCGCGAACGGTCGTGGAAGCGCGCGCCGGTGCATTCGAACGGTGGGGCCTGCGCGTCGGCGACCCGCTCGAGATCCGCGACGCCGAACCCCATGCGGCGCCCTGACGGATGGGCACGCTCGTCCTCGTCGCTACCCCGATCGGCAACCTCGGTGATCTGTCGCCTCGCGCGGCCGAGTCGCTTCAGGGCGCTGCCCTGATCTGCTGCGAGGACACCCGGCGCACCGGCAAGCTGTTGTCGCATTTCGGCATACGCGGGGTGCGGATGGCGATCGCCAACGAGCACACCGAGCTGGCCAGGATCGACGAGGTGCTCGAACTGCTCGCCGCCGGCAAGATCGTCGCGGTCGTCACCGACGCCGGCACTCCGGGGATCAGCGACCCTGGCGAACGACTCGTCAAGGCCGCGATCGAGCATCATCACGTCATCTCGGCCATCCCCGGCCCGGCCGCCGACGTGATGGCACTCGTCATCTCCGGCCTGCCGAGCGCTCGATACGTCTTCGAAGGGTTCCTTCCGCGTAGCGGGCCCGAGCGCGGCGAACGCCTGCGAGCAGTGGCCACCGAAACACGCACGATCGTGTTGTACGAGGCTCCGCACCGCGTCGCGCGGACCTTGACCGAGCTCCACGCAATCTGCGGTGACACCCGCCGGGTCGTGCTCGCGCGCGAACTCACCAAGCTGCACGAGGAGGTCTGGCGCGGCACGCTCGGCGAATCGCTCGGCCATGTCGGCCAGCGCGCCCCGCTCGGGGAATACGTGATCGTGCTCGCCGGCGCGCCGGCGTCGGCGCCAGCCAGCGACGACGAGATCGTCTTGCGCCTCGTCGCGGAGTTGGCACACGGGGCGAGCAAGAAATCCGCTGTCGCAGCTGTCGCCGATCGACTCGACGTCGCCAAGAACCGCGTCTACGACATCGCGCTGGCGATGAAATGAGCCGGCTCAGCCGAGCCGGCTGTCGAAGGCCCGCCACGGTGTGAGCCCGACGTAACCGTCGAGGATCCACGTCGAGACGTCGACGAGGATGTGCGTGTCGACGTTGGACCTCACACACACTGCTCCGCCGGTACCCGGCGCAACGATCGCGGTGTTCGTCGTGCCGCGGTCGGACACGACGTTCAGCGTCGACGCTCCGGACGCCGTGCCGCAGGGGTAAGCAACCACGTAACCGACCCCGGCAGGGCTTGCGGCGGTGACGCTGAGCACAGCGGCCGCTGCCGCCGCCGGCATTCTCGCGCCGCCGAGTATCGGCACGACGAGTTCGGTCCCGCCCGGCAACCGGGCCCCACCGAGCCGAGTGTCGACGAGGCGGGTCGGCGTTGTCACCGACACCGGAGAACCGGCCGGGAAGTACCCGAACGCGTCTACGACGACGCTCGCCGGTGTGCTCGTGCTGATGCAGATCGTGCCGTCGGCGGCCGGTTTGGCGATCGTGAAATTCGGCGTCGCCGTGTTCGGGATGTAGTTGACGAGCGCGATCGGCACAGCCGGCGCAGCGTCGCACGGATAGGCGGCTGCGAATCCGTTGGCCGTGTTGTCGGTGATCGTGACATTGAGCGCGACACCAGCAGCATCGCCCGGAACCCCCCCGACCCCGGCGACAGCGACGACGAGTGGCGCAGCGCCCGAGTACACGACCGGAGCGGCAGCGACTCTGGTGTCGATCAACCGTGTCGGGGCGAGCGTGTGATAGCCGCTGTCGGCAGCGAAGAAACCCTCGACATCGACGATCACATGAGTCCGGTCGCTGTTGAAGACGCAGATCTGCTGATTCTCACCGACGTTGACGATCGCCGAGACCGCAACCGTCTGGTCGGATCGGTAGTTGAGATTCGACGTCGCCGGTCGGGGGATGCCGCACGGATAGGCCGTCACGAAGCCCGGTGCACGCGGAATCGTGACGGTGAGGTTTACGGCGACGGCCTTCGCGTTCGCGGGCACGCCGTTGATGCCGGCGACCGTCACTTTCGTGGTCGTGGCGACGTCGAGCCGGGTCGAGACGTTCCTGACGATGCCGGCCAGCATCGAGCTGTACAGCGCGGCGCCCGCCGGGTTGAGGTGGATCGCGTCGTACGTGAGCCCTGGCTGATCGGCGATCGCGGCCCAATCGGCCAGGGTGAGATCGGGGAAACGGTCGAGCGCCGAACGGAGGTGCTCGTTCACCGACGGGAAGTACCAGTAGTACGGCTGGACCTGATTCCACGCGCCGGCCGTGATGTACTGCGGCTTGACCTCGCGCAGCGTCACCCAGATGACGTGCTTGACGCCCGCGGCGCGCAACCCGGTGACCATGCTGTCGATACTGCGATCGAAACGAGCCGGGTCCCAGTAGGGATAGTTGTATCCACCGGCCACGATCGCGACGTCGCCGAGCACGGCTGTGCCGACACGCGAATCGACCCACTTCGACAAGAGCTGCTCGACGAACAGGGCCGGCGTTCCATCGACGGTGACCTGATATTCGGGCAGCGCACTCGCCAACGCGGTCTTGACGCCCAGCCCGACGGAGTCCGTCACCATGTACACCCGCTGCGCAGCCGACGCGACCTCCCCCGCCGTCGCGGTGCTGACGACGCCGCGTTTGACCGGCGCGACCGCGGCTGAGACGGTTCCGTCGATCAGCGCGACGACCGCCACCAAGCCGATGACGAGTGCCCGCTTGCTCATGGAACCCACCAGCCTGTCGTGTCGAAAATGATGTGAACGCCGACGGACGCGCTGACGCACAACGACGACGACGCCCCGGTCGTGACCGAGTTCGCGGCAATCGTGGCTCGAGCTGCGTTCACCGAAGACGTCCCCGACGCCGCCGAGGTGCAGCCGAACGCCGTCGCGAAGCCGTCGAGGGCCGGTTGGATCATCGTGATGTTGCCGGTCACTGCCTGTGCCTGTGGCGGGGCGACGACGAAGTCGACGGTCTGGGCAACCCCGAGCTGGCCCCGCCAGCCTCCCGTAGCGACACGGGTGTCGAGCATCCGCTGCGGATTCGCGGCCTGGAATCGGAGCGCACCCGAAGACGTGAGCTCACCCTGCAGGTCGACGGTCAAATCGACCGCGACGTTCGCGTGCACGCACACCGTGCCGACCGCGCTCACCTGCGCGTATACGGAACCCGCAACCGCGTCGCCGGTCACGAAGTTGAGATTCGAAGTCTTCGGGATCGGCGAAACGTCGCACGGATAGACGACGAGATAGCCGGGCGCGACGGCACCGACGGCCGTGACATTGAGGACGGCGCCGGGCGGCGAACCCGCTGGCATCGCGACGACGACCGGATCGGCCCGGCCGGTGACTCGTGTGTCGACGAGTCGCGTCGGGCTGAGCGGCGTCAAGCGCAGCGCGCCGGACGGCACGAACGCGCCCTGAAGGTCGACCACCACATCGGTAGTCGCCGAGGAGAACACGCACAGCCTGCTCCCGGCGCCGAGACCGACGACGACGTGATTCGGTCTGATCTCGCCGGCGAGGAAGTTCACGTTCGAAGTCGTCGGCCGCACCCTGTCGCACGGGAACGCAGTGAGGAAGCCGGCGCGGCTCGGTTCGACCGCGGTGAGATTCACGCTGACGGCTGTTGTCAGAGCCGGCACCCTGGTGCTCAGGTCGAGCTCAACCGTCGTTGCAGCCTGGACGCGAGCGGGGCCGTCGCGGGTGTCGAGCGCGCGCTGCAGCGCAACGGGCTGGTACTCCGACGGCGAACCGATCGTGGTGGGCGCAGTCTCGACCGCGCCGACGCTGTTCGACATCCCGAACCTGGCCGTGACGTCATCGGCGATCAGGATCGACCTCTGCACGTACGCAGCTCCAGTCGGGAGATGGATGTGGTCCTTGGTCGACAGCGGAATTCCGGCTTTCGCCTGGATCGTCGGCCAGTCCCAGAGATGGAGGTTCGGGCGCGTCGCGCCAACAGCAGCAAGCGCGTCGTTCCAGACGTCGGCATCGCTCTGTTTGGTCATCGTGATCAACGACCACCAGATCTCGTGATCCGGCCCGATCGTGTCGACGAGGCCGCGGATGTCCTTCTCCGAACACGCCGGGGTGCTGTTGCAGCTCAGTACGTCGTTCGGTCCGATGCTGATCACGTACACGGACGAATCCCAGCCCTGGGCGCGCTTGTCGCGCACGAACTTGGACATGTCGGCCCCGTTGTTGCTCTGCACGTTGAGTCCGGCCTGGAAGCCGACACCGGCCTTGGCGAGGACCGGACCCCAGCCCCGGTCGACCAGCATCTGCGACACCGACGGCCCGTAGCCCTCGACCTCGAGTAGATTCCCGAGCATCACCGAGTCGCCGATCACGGTGATCGGACCGCGCGGACCGAACGAGGGCTTGGTGTACTCGACGAAGATCGTTGCTGCCCGAGCCACTGGTGGAGGTGATACCGCGAGGGTTCCGGCGAGCGTGAAGACAGCAAGTCCGCCGACCGCGCGTATCCTCGCCAAAATCATCGCTGTGTGCCTCCGTCCCCAGAACTGCCGTCGGATAGGGTAGCCACGACATGGAGGCCGGGCAGCGATCGATCGCATATCAGCCGGCTCTCGACGGGTTACGGGCGGTCGCGGTCGTGCTGGTCCTGCTCTTCCATCTCGGGCTGGGCTGGATGTCCGGCGGCTATCTCGGTGTCTCGGTCTTCTTCACCCTGTCCGGCTTCTTGATCACGTCGCTGCTCGTCACGGAACTCCAGCGGTCGGGGCGGATCCGGCTCGCCCGGTTCTACGGCCGACGAGCGCGACGGCTGCTGCCGGCGAGCATGGTGGCTCTCGTGGGCGTCAGCGTGCTGATCGCGACCCAGCAGGTGCCGGACCGCTCCGGCCTGCGCTGGTATGTCTTCGGTGCGTTGTTCCAGTTCGCGAACTGGGTGCCGATCGGGCTCCACAACTCCTACGGCGAGCTGTTCAAGCTGCCCTCGCCGACCGACCATTTCTGGTCGCTCGCGATCGAGGAACAGTTCTACTGGCTGTGGCCGGTCACGATGCTCGGCCTGTTCCGTGTCGTGCTCGGCCGCCACCGCCGGGCAACGGACTGGATGCGGCGGATCGGAATCTGGTTGGCAGGCCTGTTCGTGCTGTTCTCGGTCTCGGCCGTGCTCACCGCGAGATGGTGGAGCGAGGACGCCGCGTACTTCGCGACCTGGGCCCGCATCCCCGAGATACTCGCCGGAGCGTTGCTCGCCGTTGTCGTGCTCCGCAACGGAGTCGCGAACTGGATCAAGTGGCTCGCACCACTATGCCTCGCCGCGATAATGGTGTTGTCCGTCATCACCCCGGCCGGGCGCGGATGGCCGTACGCGGGCGGGCTGCCGCTCTTTGCGCTGATCAGCGCCGGCATGATCGCCGGTTTGCAGCACGCTACGCCGGTGCGTTCGTTGTTGTCACTGAAACCGGTCGTGTTCCTCGGCAAGATCAGCTTCGGCGTGTACCTGTACCACTGGCCGGTGTTCGTCGTACTGTCGCGCGCCCGAACCGAACTCGATCTGCTCCCTCTCAGCCTGCTTCGCATCGGCGTCACGCTCGCGATCGCGATCGCGTCGTACTACCTGATCGAGCAGCCGATCCGTGAGCGGCGACTGCTCCCCCGGCCCAGGCTCGGCCTCGCGGCAGTCGGGCTCGCGGTCCCTCTTGTCGCACTGCTCGGGGTGACGCAGGTGAGCAACAGTTCCTCGTTCGAAAGGACCGGCTCCACGCTGCCAAAGGTCGTGGGAACGATCGCCCCGCTCTTGGCGATTTCACCGCCGACGGCCCTTGTCGCGACGACACAACCCGACCCGGCCTTGCGTGTCGACACCGGTTCGTCCGCCGTCCTGACCACGACAACGCTCGACGCCCCCACGACGACGCACGTCACCCCCACGGCGAACGGCACCCCCACCCAACTGACGCCGACTCGCCCCGTCCGCATCCTCGTCATCGGCGACTCGACCGCACAGGTCACAGGAACTGGACTCACCGATTGGGCGGCAGCACACCCGGCGCTGGCCCAGGTCGAGGTGCAGGCGTTCGGAGGGTGCGGCATCTTGAACGAAGGCGACCGTTACTACCGCAACGAATGGCTGCCGACCCCGCCCGGCTGTATCGGTCTGCTCGACACGACAGTGCCGGAACGCATCCGCGACGGCCAGCCGGACATCGTCGTTGTCGTCACCAGCTTCTGGGACAACACGGATCATCGCTGGCCGGATGACCCGACTCCCCGTTCCGCGCTCGACCCGGTGTACCGGGAGCGTGCGCTCAAGCGGTTCACCGCCTACAACCAGACGCTGCTGGACGCTGGTGCACCGAGAGTGGTGTGGGCGCTGTACCCGGTGACAAATGACGAGTGGGGTGCGGTCAAGCAATCATCCGACGGCCCTGCCCGTTACGTGGCATTCCACGAGATCGAGCGCGAAGCGGCCGCGCCGTTCCCCGCCAGGGTGGGCATCATCGATCTCGCGGCGTGGAGCGATCAACAAGGTCTCACCGACAACCATGCCGCGAGGCCAGACGGCGTCCACTGGTCAGCGGACGTCAGCCGGCTCGTCGTCGAGGAATTCCTCGGCAACGCGATCATCCAGGCTGCGCTGCGCTGATCCGGGGGATCCGCCGCGTCGCCGTTACTGCGGCGCGCAAGATCGGTCGCGCGAAATCACCGGCCCGAGGCAACGGGGCCGACGTAGCCTGTGGCGGTGGCCAACTTCTCGCTCACGACACCGATCTACTACGTGAATGCCAAGCCCCACCTCGGGCACGCGTACACGACGATCATCGGCGACGCGCTCGCCAGGTGGCACCGCTTGATCGGCGACGACGTGCACTTCCTCACCGGAACCGACGAGCACGGACTGAAGATCCAGCAGGCGGCCGATGCCGCCGGTATGACGCCGCAGCAGTTCGCCGACGGCATCGCGCCGCAGTTCCAGCAAGCGTGGAAGAAGCTGAACATCAGCAATGACGACTTCATCCGCACGACCGAGCCACGCCATTACGCAGGGGTTGCCAAGCTGCTGCAGGCGTGCTACGACGCTGGCGACATCGAGCTCGACACCTACACCGGCCTGTACTGCGTCGCGTGCGAGCTGTACTACACGGAAGAAGAACTCGTCGATGGTCTGTGCCCGATCCACAAACTTCCGGTCGAGTCCTTCGAGGAGGAGAACTACTTCTTCCGTCTCTCCCGATTCGAGGGCCGTCTGCTCGATTGGTATGCCGGCCACCCCGGCGCGATGACACCCGAATTCCGCGGCAACGAGGCACTCGGTCTGATCCGCGGCGGCCTGCGCGACTTCTCCGTCAGCCGCACCAGCCTGGCGTGGGGCGTCCCCCTGCCGTGGGACACCAAGCACGTCGCGTACGTCTGGTTCGACGCGCTCACCAACTACCTGTCATCAGTCGGCTACGGCACCGACGACGAACGCTTCTCCGAATGGTGGCCGGTCGATTATCACCTCCTCGGCAAGGACATCGTCCGCCAACACTGCGTCTACTGGCCGGCGATGCTGATGTCGGCCGGCATCGCCCTGCCAAAGGGTTGGGGGATCGGCGGTTGGCTGCTGGCCGGCGGCGAGAAGATGAGCAAGACGTCCGGCAACGTGATCGACCCACTCGATCTCGTCGACGACATCGGTGTCGACGGGTTCCGGTACTACGTGCTCGCCGAGACGCCGTACGGGCAGGACGGCGACTTCACCTATGAAGGCCTGCTGAACCGTTACAACAGCGACCTCGCCAACAACCTCGGAAACCTGCTCAGCCGGGTCGCGACGGTGGTCGCCAAGAAGTGCGACGGCATCGGCCCGGCGCCACGCGCCGACAGTCCCCTCGCGACCGCAGCTGCGACTGCCTACGAGAGCACGTCCGACGGTTGGCTCTCGCTGCAGCCGAGCCGGGCCCTCGATGCAACGTGGTCGCTGATCCGCGCGACCAACGCCTACCTCGAGGCGAACGAGCCGTGGAAGACCGAACCGGGCGCCGCCGTCGACGCCGTGATGGGCGATGCGCTCGAGGCTTTGCGAATCGTCGCCGTACTCGCGTCGCCGGCCATCCCCGATACGGCCCAAGAGGTATGGGGTCGGATCGGGCTTCCCGGTCTCGTCGTCGGTCAACGTCTGCCGAACGCTGCGGCATGGGGCGGTTACCCCGGCGCGCTCGCCGTGACCAAGGGCGAACCGATGTTCCCTCGTCGCCAGATCCCGGCGTAGGAGAACTCATGTCGTCGCCGGTCTGGACGGACAGCCATTGTCACCTCCCCGACGAACGAATCCCGGGCGGCGCAGCCAAGGCCGTCGAGGCCGCGCGTGCAGCCGGCGTGACAACGATGATCACCGTCGGCTGCGATGCCGCGACGTCGCTCGCGGCCATCGCGATTGCCGAAAAGTTCGACGGTGTGTGGGCCACCGTCGGCCTTCATCCCCACGACGCCACGGACGGCGTCGAAACGATTTCCGCGATGTTCGATCACCCCAAGGTGATCGCCGTCGGTGAGTGCGGCCTCGATTACCACTACGACCATTCGCCACGAGACGTGCAGCGCGAGGCCTTCGCCCAGCAGATCAGGCTCGCCCATCAACTCGGACTGCCGTTGGTCATCCACACCCGCGAGGCATGGGCCGCGACGTTCGACATCTTGCGAGCCGAGGGCGTCCCGGCCGAGACCATCTTCCATTGCTTCACCGGCGGTCCGATCGAGGCGACGACGTGTCTCGATCTCGGTGGGTTCCTGAGCTTCTCCGGCATCGTGACGTTCAAGACGGCCACCGACATCCAGGCGGCGGCGCGGCTGTGTCCCGACGAGAGGTTGATGATCGAGACCGACAGCCCGTACCTCGCGCCGCTGCCGCATCGTGGCAAGCCGAATCAGCCGGCGTTCGTACCCTTTGTCGGCAGCTTCATCGCGGCGTTACGTGGGGTGACACGAGAGACGGTCGCGGCGGCGACCACGGCTTCGGCATGCCTTGCGTTCCCTAGAATCGCTCCGTAACCTTATTGTGGCTGGCGTTTCTGCCAGGCCCCGATCTGCCCAGGAGATGTACTGAAACTCGGCGTCACCGATCGTCGACGACTGGCTGTTGCTGCAGTGCTCACCATCGTTGCCCTGCCCGCGATCTGGTTGTTCACCAGGGGCGAGGCATCGCGGGGTACGGTCGCGCCCAGTCTTGGCGCCGCAGGGCTTGCAACGCCGGAGGCGCCCGGCGGCTCCGTGGCCGACACTGCGTCGGACCCGTTCGGCACGAACGGGCCGATCTTCATCGACGGACCAACCACACCTCCCAAGCCGGCCGTGATCCAGATCGTCGTACCTCGTCAAGACGGCACGAATTTCAAGGACGGCGCAGCGACGTACAAGCGCGCCGTCGGAGCAGCCCCCGATTCCTGCTCGGCTCCCAACGCTGCGTTCGGCGCGACGCTGACGGTCACCAACCGCGACAACGGGCGGGTCGTCACCTGCGTCAACCGTAAGCCGGTCGCGCTGGCAGCAGGCCTCGAGATCGTGTTGAGCGCCGACCAGTTCGAAAAGATCGGCCGGCTGGTGGACGCCCCGATCCCGGTTCGAGTTTCGTGGACTGCGGCTGGATGACGCTGTCACGCCGAGACATCAACGAGTTGTTGATCAATCACGGCCTCGCTCCTCGCCGCGAGTTCGGTCAGAACTTCGTTGCCGATGCAAACACCGTGCGCCGGATCGCCCGACTCGCAAATGTCGGCCCGACGGATCACGTGGTCGAGATCGGCGCCGGCCTCGGCTCGCTGACGACGGCGCTCGCCGAGACCGGAGCGAGTGTGCTCGCCGTCGAGATCGACCGCGGGATCGTGAAGGTGCTCCGCGATGTCGTCGCCCCGCTCGAGCGGGTCACCGTCGTCGAGGGTGATGCGCAGAAACTCTCGTGGCCGGACCTGCTGTCGGCGGCGGACGCCTGGGTTCTCGTCGCGAACCTGCCGTACAACGTCGGCACTCCGCTCGTGATGGATCTGCTCGACACGGTGCCGCAGGTGGCGCGGATGTTGGTGATGGTCCAACGCGAGGTGGCCGAGCGGATGGTTGCGCCGGCGCGATCTACGGCCTACGGCGCGATCAGCGTGAAGGTCGCCTACTGGGCCACCGCGCGCATCGCCGGCTACGTGCCTGCCACCGTCTTCGTTCCCCAGCCAAAGGTCGAGAGCGCATTGGTGGAAATCACACGGCGGGCCACGCCAGCGGTCCAGGGTGTGCCGCCGGAGGCGCTGTTCGCACTCGTCAGGGCGGGCTTCGCCCACCGCCGCCAAATGCTGCGACGGGTGCTCGACGGCGTCGTCTCCGTTGAACAGTTCGATCTGGCCGAGATCAACCCGACATCACGGGCGGAGGAGCTCGACGTTTTCGGATGGGGGCGTCTGGCCGCGGCAGTCGGAGCGGGCTCGTGATCGTGACCGTGCGCGCCCCAGCGAAGCTGACGCTCAGTTTGCGGATCACCGGCGTGCGGCCTGACGGCTATCACCTGATCGATGCCGAGATGGTCACGCTGAACCTCGCCGACGTGCTCACGATCGACACCGACGGCGCGGGTTTGTCAGCGGGTGGTCCATTCAGCGCTGGCGTGCCGCTCGATCACGCGAACCTCGTCGCGAAAGCGCTGCGCCTCCTCGACCGCACGGCAGCGATCCACATCGACAAGTACATCCCTCACGGTGGCGGCCTCGGCGGCGGCTCTGCCGACGCTGCGGCCGTGTTGACCTGGGCCGGCTGCACCGATCTCGTCGCAGCCTCGCGGCTCGGCGCCGACGTGGCGTTCTGCATGATCGGCGGGCGGGCAAAGGTCCGCGGTATCGGCGATCAGATCACAAGCCTCGATCCGGTCGAACGCGACTTCACGCTCGTGATCCCGCCCCTATCGTGCTCGACGCCGCTCGTCTACCGGGCGTGGGACGACCTCGGCGGGCCGACGGGCGACGGCCCAAACGACCTGACACCGGCCGCGCTCGTCGTGGAGCCGCAACTCGCGACCTGGCGCGATCGCATCGCGGAGGCATCCGGATCCGAGCCAACCCTCGCCGGCAGCGGAGCAACTTGGTTCCTCGCCGGCCATCACCGCGAATTGGCCGAAGCGCTGGTCGGAGCACGGGTCGTGCTGACGAGCACCGACGTTGACTCCGCGGCCCGGAACGGGTCGAAAATGACGACGACCGCACACCGAAGTGAGCGGTCGTGGTAGGTGACAGGGCCACCGGAGAACTGGTGCGCTATTTACGGCGCTGGTGCCGGGTCCGCCTGAGCATCTTCTTGTGCTTCTTCTTACGCATGCGCTTACGGCGCTTCTTGATCAACGAACCCATGGGTTGGAGACGCTAGCGCCATACCGCACAGCCACCAACCCGGCCCGGGCGTTGCCCGGGCTTTCATCGCGCCGCCGGCAAACTGACGTCCGCCAGTGCAGGAGTCCCCGGTACCGTATGGCTCACTCCTTCCGGGGTCGTTCAATGGTAGGACATCGGCTTTTGGTGCCGTTTATAGGGGTTCGAGCCCTCTCCCCGGAGCAAGCTGATCGTTGCCGCATCGCACCGTGCACTCGACTCTGCTGTCAGGTGCGCTAGAACATTCACATGCCCGTTTCCGCAATCGTGCTCGCCGCCGGCGAGGGTGTTCGGATGCGTTCCAGCCGGCCCAAGGCACTGCACATGATCTGTGGGCGGGGCATGGTGATGCACGTGATCCACTCGCTCGAGTCCGTCGATATCGACCGAACCATCGTGGTCGTCGGTCACGGCGCCGAGCGCGTCACGAAGAAGGTCCAGGAGCAGGCGCCCGACTGGGCCAACGTGTCCTTCGTCGAACAACTCGTACGGCGCGGAACCGGAGATGCGGCGATGGTCGGCCTCGCGGCCTTCCCCGGCGACGACATCGACGACGAATCGACGGTCGTGATCCTGCCCGGCGACACCCCATTGTTGCGGCCCGAAACCATCGACGAACTCGTCGTGGCCCACGTCGCCAACGGCTACGCGGCCACGGTTCTGACCTCGATCATGGATGACCCGACCGGTTACGGTCGGGTCATCCGGGCGACGAGCAAAACCGGGCCGGAGCGGATACTGCGCATCGTCGAGCAACGCGACGCATCCCCTGACGAACTCGCCATCAACGAGGTCAACACGAGCATCTACGCGTTCCGCCGCGACCTGCTCGGCCCGGCATTGCGCCACCTCGCCCCCGACAATGCCCAGGGCGAGTACTACCTCACCGATGTCGTCGACGTGCTCGCCAGCATGGGTCATCGGATCGGCGCGATGCAGGCGCCACAGGCCGAGACGGCCGGAGTCAACGATCGCTGGCAGTTGGCCCTTGCCGAGCGTGAGCTGCGGGCCAGGACCAACCGCCACTGGCTGCTCAACGGCGTGACCATGCTCGACCCGCGGCAGACCTTCATCGACGTCACCGTCCGGCTGGGTCGTGATGTCACGCTCTACCCCGGCACGATCCTGCAGGGCAGGACAACCGTCGGAAACGGCTGCGAGATCGGCCCCGATACCCGCCTCGTCGACTGTGTGGTCGATTCGGATTGCGTGATCGAGAACTCCGTCGGGCGCGACGCCGAGATCGGCGCGGGCGCGGTGGTCGGCCCGTATGCCCACTTGCCGAGCGGAAGCACAGTGACTGTCGGGCAGACCACGGGAGCCTTCTACACTGCATCTGTCGACTGACATCGAAATTTCCGACAGGGAGCACTCATGGAGAAAGTCACCACCAAGCGCTTGTCGCTCTATTCAGGGCGGACCCATCCGGCGTTGGCGCAGGAGGTGGCAGCACACCTGGAGCTGCTGCTGGGCGATGCGAACATCGTCGAGTTCGCCAACGGCGAGATCCGCCCCCGGTTCGCCGAGAGTGTCCGCGGCGCCGACGTGTTCATCATGCAGACCCATTTCGGGTGTGATGGACGCAGCATCAACGACTCCATCATGGAGCAGCTGATCATGATCGACGCCGCCCATCGCGCCTCGGCCAAGCGGATCACGGCCGTCTGTCCGTTCTATGGGTATGCCCGTCAGGACCGCAAGGCCGAGGGCCGCGAGCCGATAACTGCCCGCCTCGTCGCCGATCTGTTCAGTTCCGCCGGCGCCAAGCGGATGCTGTCGATCGATCTCCACAGCGGCCAGATCCAGGGCTTCTTCGACGGTCCGGTCGATCACCTCACGGCGTTACCGGTGCTCGAGCGGTATGTCCGCGAACACGCCGACAACGGAATGGTCATCGTGTCGCCCGATGCCGGCCGGGTGAAGGTGGCAGAACGATTCGCGCAGCACCTCGCCGACATGGACGCCGACGTCGCCTTCATCAACAAGCGGCGGCCGAAGGGCACGCAGAACATTGCCGAAGCCAAGGAGGTCATCGGCGAGGTCGATGGCCGCGTGTGCATCATCACCGACGACATGATCGACACCGGCGGGACGGTGGTGTCGGCCGCCGAACTGCTCATCCGCAGGGGCGCCTCGGAGGTGTGGTGCATGGCCACCCACGGGGTGCTGTCCGGCCCGGCAGTCGGCCGGCTCCGCGACTCGCCGATCACGCGGGTCGTGCTCACCAACACCTTGCCGACACCAAGCCGCGACGTGCTCCCCCAGCTCGAGGTGCTGTCGATCGCCCCGATCATCGCCGAGGCGCTCTCCGCAGTGTTCGACGACACGAGCGTCAGCGAGATCTTCGGCGGCGAGAACCAGGCCTAGCTCGTTGGTGCCCGGATCTCCAACTCGTGCCCGGATCTCCAACTGGCCAAGGTGTCAACCGGCCCGGGGCACCGATAGCATCGATCACCGTTCTTTGATCGAACGGCCATCGCTTGTCACTGCCTCCGGGCGGAGGAAATCACCATGTCGCAGACCACCCTTGTTCTTCAGACCGGCCGCCTCACCGGCTCCCCAGCAGCCCGCCGGTTGCGCGCCGGCGACGTCATCCCGGCCGTACTGTACGGCCAGGGAATGAAGCCTGTCACTGTTGCGGTCGTTCGTCGCGATCTTCGCCAAGCACTCAGCGGTCCGGCCGGATTCAACACCGTGCTCTCGCTCGAGGTTGATGGCAAGAAGTATCCGGCCGTCATCAAAGAGGTGCAGCGCCACCCGGTGAAGCGCAGCGTCAGCCACGTCGACTTCCTGCAGATCGACATGAGGGAGCTGCTCACCGTCTCCGTTCCGCTGCACCTCGAGGGTGAAGCCAAGGCGGTGCTGGCCCAGGGTGGTCTTGTCGATCCAGCCGTGGACACCATCGAAGTCGAGTGCACCCCTGACAACATGCCGAACCAGTTCGTCGTCGACGTCACCGACATGCAACCCGGCGACGTCATTCGTCTGTCGTCGCTGCCGATGCCGAGCGGCGTCACCGCCCTCGGCGATCCCGATCTGGTGATCGTCACCGCGATCCACGGCACCACCGAGGCCGACGCCGTGCCCGAGGCAGTTGAAGGCGCGGCGGCCGAGGCCGCGGACGGCGAAGCAACGCCGGGCGCCGACGCCGGCGAGTAATTCCTCACCGTGGCACTGTTTGGTCGCGGCGCGCGCACCGAACGCCGCGGCACTCCATACGACTTCTTGATCGTCGGACTCGGTAACCCAGGCAGGGAATACGCTCGCACCCGCCACAACGTCGGCGAAGAAGTCGTCGCGCTGCTGGCCGAGCGGACCTCCGCCACGCTCAAAGCCGGACGCGAGAAGGCCAAGCTTGCAGAGACGACGATCAACGGGCGACGGTGCGTGCTCGCCTTTCCGCTCACGTTCATGAACGAGTCCGGGCAGGCTGTGAGCGCGCTCACCCGTCGCTTCGCAATCACCGAGCCGAGCCAGATCATCATCGTCCACGACGAGCTCGATCTGCCGCCGGCGCAGGTCCGCGTCAAGGTCGGTGGCGGCCTCGCCGGCAACAACGGGCTGCGCAGCATCACCCAGCACCTCAAGACGCAGGACTACATCCGGGTCCGGATCGGCATCGGCAAGCCACCGTCGAAAGAGCGCGGCGCGAGCCACGTGCTGTCAAAGCTGCCAAAGGGCGAGCGCGACGAACTCGATGTCGCCGTCCAACTTGCCGCCGATGCCGTCGAGTTGGTGGTGGCCGAGGGCCCCGACGCGGCAATGCGCCAGTTCAACAGCCGCTGAGAGCCTCATCACCCGAGTGCCCGGACCGTTCACGGCCGGACTGCGGGCGCGCTGTGAGCGGGCGCGCCCGCGCATTTCGCGCCCACCGATGCCGCGATCCGGCACGCCAACCGCGCTGCTGGCCGGTCGAGTTCGGCCGACGCAGCGGAGGCGCTACCGATTTTTCAACGGGGTATGCTCCGGACATCGACCGACCCCGGCGAGTTGTTGTGGTGGGGCACCCGGACCGCCGCCCGGTACATGGGAGCGCAAGCAGAGGCCTACGGCCGACGTAACGCCGCTCCACCAGAGATGTTGGTTCACGTCACTACCACCAGCATCGTCGCCAAGACCGCCGTCGCCGACTGACGCGCCGACGCGCCGCGCCCGACACACAGCGTCCGACGCGCAGAAGCGTCTGCCGGTACCCTCAAGTGTCCCCATGAATCTTGCATCGCTGCCCCCGTATCTTCGCGATGAACCTGCACTCACCCAGGCGCTCGGCAAGCCGAATGCGGTGATCGCTGTGCCGGAAGCGGCGCGACCGATCTCGCTCGCGGCGCTGCAGCACCTCAGCGCGCGCCGGCCGCTCGTCGTCGCGTGCCCGACCGGCACCGCAGCCGGGCAGTTGTACGACGACCTCCAGCAGTTCATGCCAGCCGACGAGGTCATGCTCTTCCCGGCCTGGGAGACCTTGCCATTCGAGCGCGTCAGTCCGAGTGTCGAAACGATGGGTCGCCGGCTCGAAGTGCTGTGGCGGCTGCGCGAACCGCAACGGTGCCCGGCGATCATCGTCGCCAGCGTGCGATCACTGTTGCAACGGCTCGGTCCGGGCGCAGTCGATGTCGAACCTGTCCGTGTCCATCCCGGAGCGATCATCGATCCGGACGAGCTGCTCCAGACCCTGATTGCCGGCGGCTACCGGCGCGAAGAACTCGTCGAGCACCGCGGCGAGGTCGCCCGCCGAGGGGCGATCGTCGACGTCTTCCCATCGACGGCCGACGCACCGATTCGAATCGATCTGTGGGGCGACGAAGTCGATCGGCTGACCTCGATCGGCGTCAACGATCAGCGCAGCACCGGCGACCTCACCGAGGCGTTCATCTTCCCGGCGCGAGAGCTGTTGGCGGGCGCAGCGGTCCGTGAACGCGCCGCCGCGCTGGTCGCCGAAGAGCCGTGGGGCCGCGAGCAGTGGGAGCGACTTGCCGAGGGTACCCACTTCGACGGGATGGAGAGTTGGCTGCCGTGGCTGACGGACACGGATCAGTTGATCACCGACGTGCTACCCCGCACGGGCAAGGTCGTGCTCGTCGAGCCGCGCCGGATGCGCGACCGCGCCCAGGACCTGCTCGCGGAAGAGGATGATCTCGCCCGCGCCCTGGCGAGCACATGGGGCCGCGATCCCGACGTCGCGTTCCCGCGCCTTCATGCAGAGCCGGACAAGTTGCTCGGCGGAGCCGCCGGCGCGTGGATGATGACCGTCACCCCGGAGAACCCGGACTCACCGATGGTCAACGCGAGCGGGTGGGCTCCGGTCGTCGGCGATGGTGAAGGCCTCACGAACCGGTTGGTCGAACTCCTTGCCGACAAATGGCGCGTCGTCGTCGCTGCCGACGGTGAGGGCTCCGCCCAGCGCTTGGCCCAGTTGTTGCGCGAGCGCGGCCTCGACTTCATCGTCGCCGAGGGCGCCCCGACGTTCGCCCGTCCCGGTGGCACCGTCGTTGTCGCTCCGCTGCACCGCGGGGTCACGGTCCCGTCCGCGAAGGTGGCCATCGTTGCCGAGGGTGATCTCACCGGTCGTCGCCGCACCCATCGCCAGCCGCGGCCACGCAAGCGAGAGAGCGCGGGGTTCTTCGAGGATCTCAAACCCGGCAACTACGTCGTGCATCACCAGCACGGTGTCGGCAAGTACGAAGGCATGGTCACGCGCAGCATCGGCGGCGTCGAGCGCGACTACCTGCTGCTCGCGTACAAGGGCGGCGACAAGCTGTACATCCCGAGCGATCAGATCGACAGCATCCGCCAGTACGTCGGCGGCGAGGCACCGGTGTTGCACCGTCTCGGTGGCGCCGACTTCGCGAAGGCAAAGGCCAAGGTCAAGTCAGCAGTTCGCGAGATCGCCCAGGAACTCGTCGTGCTCTATCAGAAGCGGGTTCATGCGACCGGTTACGCGTTCGGGATGGACACCCCGTGGCAGCACGAAATGGAGGACGCGTTCCCGTTCGTCGAGACACCCGACCAACGCCAGGCGATCGACGACACCAAGGCCGACATGGAGCGGGAGTTCCCAATGGACCGCTTGATCTGCGGCGATGTCGGTTTCGGCAAGACCGAGGTGGCGGTGCGCGCCGCGTTCAAGGCGATCCAGGACGGCAAGCAGGTCGCGATCATGGCGCCGACGACGCTGCTCGCGACACAGCACGGCAATGTCTTCGCCGACCGTTTCGCCGGCTACCCCGTCCGGGTCGAGGTGCTCAGCCGGTTCCTCACCAACGGCCAGGCGAAGAAGGTCATCGACGGGATCGCGACCGGCGAGATCGACTGCGTGATCGGCACTCACCGACTCCTCCAGGAAAGCGTCAAGTTCAAGGACCTCGGCCTGCTCGTCGTGGACGAGGAGCAACGCTTCGGCGTGCAGCACAAGGAGGCGATGAAGAAGCTCAAGGTCAACGTCGACGTGTTGACGCTGAGCGCGACGCCCATTCCGAGAACACTCGAGATGAGCCTCGTCGGCATCCGCGATTTGTCGCTGCTCCAGACTCCCCCGGCCGACCGTCAGCCGATCCTCACGTTCGTCGGCGAGTACGACGAGCGGGTTGCCGTGGAATCGATCCGCCGCGAGCTGCTCCGCGAGGGTCAGGTGTTCTGGGTCCACAATCGGGTGCAGTCGATCGACGAATGCGCGTCGCGGTTGAGGGAGCTCGCGCCCGAAGCGCGGATCGCCGTTGCCCACGGTCAGATGGACGAGGGCACGCTCGAGCAGGTCGTGCTCGACTTCTCGGAAGGCAAACTCGACGTACTCGTTTGCACGACGATCATCGAGAGCGGCATCGACATGCCGACGGTGAACACGCTCGTCGTCGAGCGCGCCGACCTGCTCGGCCTCGGCCAGATGCATCAGCTCCGCGGTCGCGTCGGCAGGAGTGGATCGCGGGCCTACGCGTACCTGTTCTATCCGCCCGACAAGACGCTGACAGAAGAGGCCTACGAGCGACTGAAAACGATCGGCGAGTCGACTGACCTCGGAAGCGGGTTCAAGATCGCGATGCGCGATCTCGAGATCCGCGGAGCCGGCAATCTGCTCGGGCAGGCTCAGAGCGGGCACATCGCTGCCGTCGGCTACGACCTCTATTGCCAGATGGTCACCGAAGCCGTCAGCGAGATGAAGGGTGAAGAGCTGCGCGAACCCTCCGAGGTCAAGCTCGACGTACCGACGGACGCTCACCTCCCCGCCAGCTATGTGCCCAAAGAAGAGCTGCGACTGGAGGCCTACCGCCGCCTTGCTGCGATCCAGTCGGACACGGACGTGGATGACATCCGCAACGAGTGGGAGGACCGCTACGGCCCGCTGCCGGCATCGGCCGAAGCGCTGCTGATGATCGGTCGCCTGCGGGCCGACTGCAACCGGTTGGGCCTGAAAGACATCACGATCAGCTCGAACCAGGCCAGGCTCGCGCCGATCACGTTGAAGACCAGCGAGGCGATGCGGCTGCGGCGGCTCTGCCGTGACGCGATCATCAAAGAGGACCTGAAGCAGTTGGTCGTACCGATAAAACGCGGCGCCGATCCAGCCACGTTCCTCGTCGGGTTCCTACGCGAACTGATTCCTCCCGTGAGTAACACGGTCGCGGGCGCGACGGTAGGGTCTCCGGCGTGATTCGTCGCTTCTCCGCCGCCCTCACCACCATCGTGCTCACCGGCATGCTCGCGTCCGGTTGCAGCACGTTCACCAAGAACCGCGACGCCGCCTCGGTGAACGGCCGGCATCTCCCCGTTGGCGATTTCGAGGCTCTCGCGAGGGATTTCGGCGATGCACCCGACGCGAAGGGCGAACTCACCGGAGACAGCGTTCGCCAGGTGCTGACGCAGTGGGTCACCACCAACCTGCTCGGCAAGATCCTCGCGTCGCGAGGAACCAATGTCGATGACGCCGCCCGCGCCAGCGCCGAGGCGAGCCTCAAGACCGACACCAAATGGGCCGGCTACAACGCGTCTACCAAGCAGATCCTGATCGATCAGCGAGCGCAGCAGATCGCGCTCTACGAACACGTCTATGACGCGGGTCCGAGCACGTCCAAGATCGTCTGTCTCCGTGTCATCGCGTTCGCTGATGCGCCAAGCGCACAGGCGGCCGCCGATGAGTTGAGCGCCGGCGGGGACTTCGCCACGCTGGCGAAGGCCAAGTCGCTCGATACCGCCACCGCCCAGCAGGGCGGCATCTACTCGATCGCGAGCACCACCGGCGGCGCGGCGAGCGAGTGTGTCGCGACATCGTCGCTCGTTGCGACGGTGCTCGATCCGTTGTCGAAGACGCCGATCGGAACGCCGACCGCGCCGCTCCAACTCGGCGCCAACTACTTCATCTTCCTCCAACGGCCCTATCCCGAGGTGACGAAGTTCGCCGATCCGCTGCTGCCGTCGCCGGTCAGTGCAGAGGAGTCCGCTCAGGCACTTTCGTCGGCACACGTCTCGATCGACAGCCGCTACGGAATGTGGGATCCGGCAACCGGCCAAGTCGTCCCCACCCGCTGATGCCGTGCGGGTGAACAAGCTGCTCCCGAGGGTCGTGGTCGTCGGTCTCGGACCGGGTGGTCCGGAGTACGTCACCGAGCACACCCGCATCGCTATCGCCGCAGCCCGCCGGCGCTACCTGCGCACGTCAGTGCATCCATCGTCGTCGCTGGTTCCCGACGCGGTCACGTTCGATCACCTCTACGAGTCCGCCGACACGTTCGAGGGCGTGTACGCCCGCATCACCGAGGCGCTCGTCGCC
Organism: Actinomycetes bacterium; assembly: GCA_025358125.1. Classification (GTDB taxonomy): domain Bacteria; phylum Actinomycetota; class Acidimicrobiia; order Acidimicrobiales; family Ilumatobacteraceae; genus WLMZ01. The sequence goes on along the minus strand of JANYKS010000093.1, from coordinate 64,387 downwards.
GCAGCCATCGAGCACGGTGAGGTCCTGTATGCCGTGCCGGGTTCACCGCTCGTTCTCGAATGCAGCGTCCGCCATCTTCGCGAAGATCCACGCATCGACTGCACCATCCTTCCGGCGATGTCATTCCTCGACCTTGCCTACGCAGCCCTCGGGATCGATCCGGTGGAATCCGGCGTCCGACTGATCGACGGGCACGAGTTCGCGACCGCGGCAGCCGGTTTTCGGGGACCGCTGCTGATCGCCCACTGCCACGCGAACTGGGTGCTGAGCGACATCAAGCTCGCCGTCGACGACGCCGGCGAGATGTCCAATGACCACGCCGAGGTCGTCGTCCTGCAACGCCTCGGCACGCCTGACGAGCTGATCACCCGCACGACGTGGGCTGCGATGGACACGGCCGTGGAGGCAGATCATCTGACGAGCATCTACGTGCCCCAGCTCGACGTTGCCGTTGCCGAGCACTACGCGAGATTCCATGCGCTCACCCGCGCGCTTCGCGAGCAATGCCCGTGGGATATCGAGCAGACCCACGCGAGTCTGATCCCGTATCTGCTCGAGGAGACCTATGAGGTGGTGGACGCGCTGCAGGCGCTCGTTGCCGATGACCCATCGACCGACGAGGCACTGATCGAAGAACTCGGCGACCTGCTGTATCAGATCGAGTTCCACGCAACGATCGCCGAGCAGCAGGGACGGTTCACCATCGCCGACATCACCCAGGGTGTGCACGACAAGCTCGTCCGCCGCCATCCCCATGTCTTCGCCGCGGTGCAGGTCGAATCCACCGACGAGGTCCTCAGCAACTGGGAAACCATCAAGCGGGCCGAGAAGGGCCGTACCAGCATCTTCGACGGCATCCCGTCATCGCTGCCGTCGCTGTCGTACGCCTACAAGGCCCAGCGCAAGGCTGCCGGCATCGGTTTCGATTGGCCCGATGTCACGGGCGCGCTCTCGAAGATCGCCGAGGAGACGGCGGAGGTCATGGCCGCGCACGCATCCGGGGACCACCAAGCCACTGCTGACGAACTCGGCGATCTGCTGTTCTCGGTGGTCAACGTCGCCCGCCATCTCAAGATCGATCCGGAGGTTTCGCTGCGTGCCGCGGTGTCCAAGTTCAGGCGTCGACTCGAGGGCGTCGAACGCCTCGCCGCGGAGCGTGGTATCGAGCTCGGCACGGGCGGGCCGGCCACCCTCGATCAGCTGTGGGACGACGTGAAGGCCAGCGAAGTCGGCGCCTGACCGGGCCCGGCGAGGACGATCGAATCATTGGCGCGACAGGCGCGGTCGAGCCGGGTCATCGCTGTCCAAGCCATCGCCGCGCCGACGAACGCGAAGCCGATCTGCAGCACACCGAGGGAGACCAACTGGATCCTGGTCGTGCCGAAATGTGAAACGAATGCGCCGATCAGAACAGCGCCGAAGTCGATCACCAACCAGCCGACGAAGATTCGGCCGCGTTGACCGAGCATCGATACGGTCCGTCCGAGTACCAACTGCCCGACGACAAAACCTCCGATTGTCATCACCAGCCCGACGACGAACACCGCCGCGCCGAATTCGCGACCGATGGCCCATCCGATGACGGCGACGATCGGGCCGAGGAGGAACGCCGAAACCACCGCGATCGGAGGCGGCGCCGTGATGCTTCGGCGACGGGCATTGATGGCGGCAACGATTGCCCACAGGACGTAGACCGCGTGGAAGGCCACGGCTACGACGCCGATCTGGAGGATGAGCGTTCGGAAGCGGTCGAGCAGTTGGCCACGCTCGAGCGAGTCGGTCTTGGTGCTCAGTTGAATGGCCCGGCCACGGAACCAGAACAACGCGCTCACGGATGCAAGAGCGGTCAGCACCAACAACGCAGTGACCAACACCCGCAAGAACAGATTGGGGATTGGGCTCCTCCGGCCACGGCTCGACCTGGTCTTGATCCGATCGGCCTTGGCGAGAACTCTCTCCGGGTCGAATTCTCGTTCCCATCGATGCGAGATGAGCGAGCCCAGATTCCGGGCGGTCGCGAGGGCCAGCGCGCTCGAGGCGAGCAACATCATCGCCGCGAGGTAGCAGGCGATGGCCCTGATCCTCAGCAAGTCTTGCGGGTTCGAGGTCGGCAGGCTGCGGGTCGAGCCGGAAACACCGACGATCAGCAAGAACGCGCCGACGACCGATGCAAGGAACCACACCCGCGCGAGATGCGGAGATCCACCGAGGTCGCTGGCTGCGCCCCCGAGCGTGCCGAACGGCAGATAGAGCGCTGCGAGAAAGACGGTGAACCCGATCAGCGATCCGGCATTCAACCGCTTGTCGAGCGAGAGGTGGGCAGCGATGCCGAGCGCTGGCGCGATCAGCCAACCGACCGCCCCGAACCACGGTGTGCGCAGGCTGCGACAAACACGGCACGTGTTCGTGACCATCAAGCCGCTCCACAGTGCGAGCGCGGCGAGACCTTCGACTCCGACGGCACTCATGTAGGCGAGCAACTGCCGAGTCGTTCGCAGGTACCCGCCGAGTTCGGGCACTCCGCCGCGACGGTAGGTGGCGCGTGCCTCCTGGAAGTGGGCTCCGAACAGGCCCGCGATGACGGCCAGCGCGACCGGCAACGAAACGATCACCCAGCGGATTGCAATGTCCGAGGTCGGCTGGCGGACCTCGAAGTGGGGACGGGCGGTTGGGTCGTCATCGCCCGAATCCGGCTCCGGCTCCACGGCCGCAGGCCGCTGGCTGGGCAGCAGCGGCTGACGTTCGCCCTTCGGCCTCGTCGGGATCCGCGGCGCATCGTCGACCGCCATCGGCGCTGCTGTCTGAGCTCGCGGCGGCGCTGGCGGCGGAAAACTCGCGTCGGTCTGGGCGGTCACGTGCTGAGTATCGGCACGAGAGTGGGTGGGCTTGAGCGAAGATAACGGCAGCCTCGGACCAGCGACGATTTTCGCTAGCGTGTGGCCCATGTCTGAAATCGTGTCTGTCGTCGGCCGTGAGATCCTGGATTCACGCGGCAATCCCACGGTGGAGGTTGAGGTCGCGCTTGATTCGGGAGCGTTCGGCCGGGCCGCTGTGCCGTCCGGCGCCTCGACCGGCGAGCACGAGGCCGTCGAGTTGCGCGACGGCGGCAAGCGGTTCATGGGCAGGGGTGTCACGACTGCTGTCGGCTTCGTCAACGGCGACATCGCCGACGAGCTCGATGGGCTCGATGCGTTGGAGCAGCGCCTGATCGACACATTGTTGATCAACCTCGATGGCACCGCCAGCAAGGCTCGCCTCGGCGCAAACGCGATACTCGGCGTCAGCCTTGCGGTCGCCAAGGCGGCGGCGGACGAACTCGATCTCCCGCTGTACCGCTACATCGGCGGGCCGAATGCCCACGTCCTGCCGGTGCCGATGATGAACGTGATCAACGGTGGCGCGCACGCCGACAATACGATCGATCTGCAGGAGTTCATGGTGGTTCCGGTCGGCGCGCCGAGTTTCCGCGAGGCGCTGCGCTGGGGCACGGAGACTTACCACACCCTACGCAAGGTGTTCCACGACCGGGGTCTGTCGACGGCCGTCGGCGACGAGGGTGGTTTCGCCCCGAACCTCGCCCTCAACGAGGACGCGATCAAGGCGCTCGTCGAGGCGATCGAACTCGCCGGTTACACCCCTGGCGAGGACATCGTGATCGCGCTGGATCCGGCGATGAGCGAGCTCTACCGCGACGGCCGGTATCACCTCGCCGGAGAGGGCAGGGTCTTGTCCGCCGACGAGTTGGTGGCATACTGGACCCACCTCGTGGACACCTACCCGATCGTGTCGATCGAAGACGGTATGGCCGAGAACGACTGGGACGGCTGGTCAGCACTGACGGCCGGGTTGGGTTCGCGGGTGCAACTCGTCGGCGACGATCTGTTCGTCACCAACAAGGAGCGGTTGCAGATGGGCATCGATCGCCATGTCGCCAACAGCGTGCTCGTCAAGGTCAACCAGATCGGCACGCTGACGGAAACGCTCGACACCGTCGAACTCGCGAAGCGGCACGCCTACACGAGCGTGATGAGCCACCGTAGTGGCGAGACAGAGGACACCACTATTGCCGATCTCGCGGTCGCCACGAACTGCGGTCAGATCAAGACCGGAGCGCCGGCCCGCAGCGACCGCGTCGCCAAGTACAACCAGTTGCTGCGGATCGAGGAGGAACTCGGCGAGGCGGCGGCATTCTGGGGCAGGGGCGCGCTGGGCCCGCGCCGATGACGCCGATCGCGCCGGTAAAGGTGCGAAGCTGATCCACGTGAACGACGGACACCGCACCAGCACGATCCCGCGCCCGCGTGTGCACACGGCTGCTCGTTCGACGCCCACAGCCAAGCGGTCAGACACCAAACGGTCAGACACCAAACGGTCAGACGCCAAACGCGCGACCAGCTTGGCGGCCGACTCCGACGATGACGACCGCACCGGCCGAATCCGTGACTTCACGACTCCCATCGCACGGAGCAAGCAGCTCGTACCACAGCGGCGCGGTCGGCTCGTGCTCGGCCTGTTCGGGACACTGATCGCGCTGGCCGTCGCCGCAGCGCTGTTCGTACTGCCGGTGCAGTCGTGGTTCAAGCAGCGCGACGATCTCAAGATCCGCACGAGTGAACTGGACACGCTCAACCGAGCCAACGACCAATTGCAATCCGAGGTCGACCGGCTTCAGACCGATACCGGGATCAAGGAGGCGGCCCGGTCGGGGATCAACTACGTCGACGCAGGCGAGCAGCGGATCACGGTCCTGCCCGTCGGCAAAGCGCCGGTCGTGCTGCCACCTGGCTGGCCGTTCGATCAGGTCACCCAGATCATCGCGATCCGCGAGGCGCAAGCAACGGCTGCCACCGCTGTGCCAGCCCCGACCACCACTCCGTAGCCGCTGTCGCGGACTTCGCCGGTGCACGATTTCGTGTCGGACTGCCTTGCCCTCGACCCGACTGGATAGGGTCGGGTGGTCACATCAGTCGTGTTCTCAGGGGGTCCGCGTGAGCGGCAGCATTCTCGGTAATCGTGTTCTCCGCAAGGAAGACCCGAAGTTCTTGACCGTCGGTGGTACGTACGTCGACGACATGACCGACGAGCCGTTGCTGGAGGGTGCAGCACACATCACCTACGTCCGCAGCCAGGTGGCCCACGGCAACATCATCTCCGTCGACACAGCAGAGGCACTCGCGTTGCCCGGCATCATCGCGATCTACACCGCCGCCGACCTCGATCTGGCGCCGTCGCCGTCTCCGTTCAACCCGACGGTCGCGCGCACGCTGTTGGCGACCGAGAAAGTCCGCTATGTCGGCGAGGCGGTCGCAGTCATCGTCAGTGAGCAGCGCAACCAGGGCGAAGACGCAGTCGGTGCCGTCATCGTCGAAATCGAACCGCTGGAGCCACTCATCGACGTCGAGGCATCGATGACCTCGACCACGCTGATCTACCCCGACACCGGCAGCAACGTGGTGTTCGACACGACGGCGCTCGGCATGCCCGAGAACACGGGTGACACGTTCTTCGAGGGCTGCGACGTCGTTGTCAAGGGCCGGTACATGAACCAGCGGGTCGCCCCGTGCCCGATGGAGGTGCGCGGCTCGGCCGTCGCGTGGGTCGATGGCCGCCTGTTCCAGTGGATCAGCACCCAGCACGCGCAGGGCGTGAAGGACGCGGTCGTCGCCCAGAACGGCGTCGACCCCGCCGCCGTGCGAATCATCACACCGGATGTCGGCGGCGGCTTCGGCGCCAAGATCGGCGCGTATCCGGAAGAGTTGCTGCTCGGCGCGATCTCGAAAAAGATCGGCCGTCCCATTGCATGGCGCGAGACCCGCAGTGAGAGCATGGTCGCACTCGGACACGGCCGGGCCCAACTGCAGTACATCACGATCGGCGGCTCGCGCGACGGCAGGGTCTCGCACTATCAGCTCCACGCGATCCAGGACTCGGGCGGCTTCGCCGACCTGGGCACCGTTCTCGCTCCGTTCATGACCCGGCCGATGGCGAGCGGCGTGTATGCAATCCCCAACATCGAGTGCCGCACCACCAGCGTCGTCACCAATACCACGCCGGTCGTCGCCTACCGAGGCGCCGGTCGTCCGGAGGCCACCGCTGCAATCGAGCGGGCGATGGACATGTTCGCGCTCGAAATCGGCATGGATCCGGCCGAGGTGCGACGCGTCAACCTGATCCCGAAGTTCCTGGAGCCGCACACCACAGCGATCGGCCAGACCTACGACGTCGGCGATTTCGAGGTCGCGCTCGACAAGGCACTCGATGCCGCTGACTACACAACTTTGCGGGCAGACCAAAAGAGCCGCCGTGAGCGTGGCGACTCGACCCAGATCGGCATCGGCGTGTCGGTGTACGTCGAGATCACAGGCGGCGTACCGCCGCTCGGAGAAAGCGCCAAGATCGAGGTGCTCGAGGACGGCCGGGCAATCGTCTACACCGGCGCCTCGCCTCACGGCCAGGGCCATGCGACCGCGTTCGCGATGATCGCCTCTGACCAGACGGGCATCCCGATGGACCAGATCGATCTCGTGTGGGGCGACACCGATCTCGTCCCCGTCGGTGGCGGCACGATGGGCTCACGTTCGCTGCAACACGGCGGCGCTGCCGTCAACCAGGCAGCGATCGAACTGGTCGGGCAGGCATCCAAACTCGCCGCTCGGTTGCTCGAAGCCGACGAAGCCGATGTCGTACTCGACAAGGCGTCGGGCAGCTTCCACGTCACCGGCACTCCGGCAGTGTCCAAGACCTGGGCCGATCTGTCCGTCGCGATGAAAGGCGACGGCGGCCTCAAGCAGGACACCACGTTCTCCGCCGCCAGCGCGACGTACCCGTTCGGAGCCCACGTGGCCGTCGTCGAGGTCGACACCGAGACCGGGAGGGTCAAGCACCTCCGCCACGTCGCCTGCGACGATGCCGGCCGGGTGCTCAACCCGCTGCTGCTCGAGGGTCAGATCCACGGCGGGGTCGCCCAGGGCGCGGCCCAGGCGCTGCTCGAAGAGGTCCGCTACGACGACGATGGCAACCCGATCACGTCGAATCTGGCCGACTACGCGATGATCTCGGCGACCGAACTGCCCAGCTTCGAGATCATCCACATGGAGACACCGACGCCGCTCAACCCGCTCGGAGCAAAAGGGATCGGCGAGAGCGGAACGATCGGCAGCACGCCGGCCGTACAGTCGGCTGTCATCGACGCGCTCAGCCATCTCGGTGTGAAGCACATCGACATGCCCGCCACCGCCGAGCGAGTCTGGCGAGCCATCGCCGACGCCCGCTAGTCCGTCACTGGTGGGCGAACACAAGGGCTTCGCCAACGCCAGCTCCCAAGACACAGCGGAGTACATCCTCACCATTGCCAGAGCAGGGTGGGCGCGACTTGCGCGCCCGCGCCCGCTCAAAGCGCGCCCGACGAGTGAGGAGACGGAGAGGGAGAGGAGCAGGGAGAGGGAGAGGGAGAGGGAGAGGGAGAGGGGCTATGCGCTGCGGCGTTTGCGGATCTCGGCGCTGACGGCAGGGAGGATCTTGTGCAGATCGCCGATCACGGCGTACTCGGCCTTGCCGACCATGTTCGCCTCGCCGTCGGTGTTGATCGCGAGGACGTGCTTGGAGGCCATCATCCCGACCCAGTGCTGGATCGCGCCCGAGATACCGCAGGCGATGTACAGCTCGGGTGCAATCCGCTTACCGGTCTGGCCGACCTGATCACTGTGCGGACGCCAGCCGTTGTTGGTGACGACACGCGAGCAGCCGACAGCACCGCCGAGCAATTCGGCGAGTTCGACGAGCGGGGCGAATCCCTCAGCAGAACCGACGCCGCGACCGCCACTGACTACGACAGCGGCCGTCGTCAGCGTGATGCCCGACGACAAAGTGACGCGATCGGTGATGCGGGTGCGCGCCGCGTTCTCGGACAGGTCGGCGACGACTACTTCGACTGCGGCGACGGTGTCGACATCGTCGGGAGAGGGCTCGCCGCTGAAGACGTGCGCAACGCCGGACAGCACGTAGACGGAAGCGATCAGCTTCGACTGCTCGAGCAGGCTGCCGCCCCAACGAGCGCGCGTGAGGTCGAGACTGGCATCGCCGGCGTGCTTGATCTCGGTGACATTGGCCGCGAACGCGAGATCGGCGATGGCTGCGGCGTAGGCGAGGACCTCGTTGCCGCGGTCGGTACCGGTGGCGACGACCGCGGCCGGGGCGCGAGCCGCGATGAGCTCGGCGACGGCCTCGCCCCATGCCTCTGGTGCGTAGTCGGTGAGCTCGGCGTGGTGAACCTGGACGACCTTCGTCACGCCGTACGCGCCGAGATCTGTGACGAGGCCGTCGGCTTCGCCACCGATGAGGACCGCCGTCACCGACGTACCGACACCCGCGGCGAGCAGCGCCCGTGCGCAGCCGATCGACTGGTACGAGGTCTCCACCGCTTCGCCGCGATCATGTTCGACGATGACCAGGATCTCGTTCACAGCAGGCCCAACCTTTCGATCAGATCGACGATGGCCGGAGCCGCTTGCTCACCATTGCCGAGCATCGTGGTCTGGACAACGAGTTCGGCGGCGTTGTCGAAGTTCTCGGTGACGAGACCGCCGAGGACCGGATCTGCCGTGTGCACGGCAACTTCGGCCTTCTTGCTCCTCAACCGGCCGGGCAAGGTCGGGTAGCGAGGAAGGTTGAGGCCTTCCTTCACACCCAGGACAACCGGCAGGGCGAGCTCGTAGACCTCGAACCCGGACGTGCTCTCGCGCCGAGCGGTGACCGTGGCGTGCCCGTCTCCCGAGACGCCGATCTCGATCCCCTTGATGCCGTTGACGATGGCCCGTCCGAGCTTTCGGGCGACGCGGACGCCGACCTGGAATCCACCCGAGTCTGCCGATTCGTTGCCGAACAGGATCAGATCGAAGGCACCGTCGTCGGCCTCGATCGACGCGATCGCGTCGGCCAGCGCGCTCGCGGTCGCCTGCGGATCCCAGTCGACCCCGTCGGCCAGCGCGGGGTTCGTGACGTGCACGGCCTTGTTGATACCGACCGATATCGCGTAGCGCAGCTGCTCGTCGGACTCGGCTGGGCCGAGCGTGAGCACGGTCGCCGAACCACCGTGGTTGTCGACGAGGCGGATTGCCTCTTCGACCGCGCACTCCTCGTGAGGACTCGTGGTGAAGCCGAGGTTCTTGGTGTCGATCGCGCTGTGGTCGGCGGTCAGTGTGATCCGCGCGCCGGGTGCCGGCACACGCTTCACGCAGACCAGGATCCGCAACGGCGTCGCCGGCTCGCTCACGATGGGTCAGCCCTTCATCCGCGCGTCGGTCGGATCGAACAGCGGGGTCGACCCGGCGACGGCAACCTTGACCGGGAAGAACTCGTCCATGTAATACACCTGCAGCTCGTTGCCGACCACAGCGTGCTGCGGTGGCAGGTACGCGAACAGGAGGAACTTGCCGACCGACGGGCCAGCGCCCGCTGTCGTGACGACCGAGACGCGGCCCTTTGAGTCGACGATGCGGTTGCCGTCGGGCGTGGTGATGGTCTCGCCACCGACCATGTAACGCAAGATGGCGTCGCGTTCGGACATGTGATCCTCGACGGTGAGGGTGCACAGGATTGCTGCCGGCTCCTCGTCGCGATGCTTGAGGTAGGCGGCCTTGCCGAGGAAGTCGGCCGACTTCACCTTCGGGCGGTGCAGGCCGGCCTCGACAACGGTGTATTCGCCATCGAGCTCGGAGCCCATCAGGCGATAGCCCTTCTCCAACCGGCCGGTGGTGCCGTACACGCCGGCGCCGACGGGCACGATGGCGAATTCCTGACCGGCTGCCGCAATCTTGTCCCATACCGCACGGGCGTGCTCCGTCTGGGCGTAGATCTCCCAGCCGAGCTCACCCACATACGAAATACGGAACAGGCGCACCGGGATCGAGTCGAACAGCACTTCCTGGGTCGTGCCATAGGCAAACGCCTCGTTTGACACATCCGAGGTCGTCAGCTTCGACATCACGTTGCGGGCGTTCGGGCCCCACAGACCGATCGTCACGTACGACGACGTGAGATCACAGAAGTGAACCGAGCCGTCCTCTGGCAGGTGCTTGCGGAACCAGAACGCATCGCGGGGCCCGTCGAACGCGCCCGTCATGACGCGGTAGGTGTTCTCGGCGATGCGCAGCATGGTCAGGTCGGAGCGGAAGCCGCCGTTGACGTCGAGCAGTGGCGTGTAGACGCTCTTACCGACGGCGACATCCACGTTGTTGACGGTCAGACCCTGGAGGTAATCCTTCGTACCTGGACCGTCGAACTCGAACACGACGAACGGAGCGAGATCGACCATACCGACGCTCTCCTTGAGCGCGAGGTGCTCGGCGTTGATAATCGGCGACCACCACCGGCGGTCCCATTCGTGGGGACGGTCGACGACTCCGTACTTCTCCACGAGCGCAGCGTTGGATTCGTACCAGTGCGGACGCTCCATCCCGCCGGCCAGGAAGTAGACCGCGCCGAGGGCCTCGGTGCGGTCGTGGTACGGCGCGGTGCGTACGTCGCGCTCAGACGCCCACTGCTCACGCGGGTGCACGATGCCGTAGGTCTTGTTGAAATGCTCGGCGCAACGGGCACGCACGTGGTGATCGTTGCGGGCGAACTTGTAGAAACGGGCGATGTCGCTCTGGTGCGGATCCACCTCCGGCTGACCGTGAGTCATCCACTCGGCCAACATCCGCGCCGCGCCGGGACCCTCCTTGATCCAGATCGCGCACGCCGCCCACAGGCCCTTGACATCAGGAGTCTCGCCGATCAGCGGGAAGCCGTCGGGCGTGAGCGAGAGCAGACCGTTGATCGCATACTTGATCTCGGCCGTGGCGAGGATGTCGGGCATCAGTTCGAGGGCCTGCTCGAGCTGCGGATCGAAGTCCTCCATCGTGATCGGCAACTCGGTCGGCGAGAGGCGCGATTCCTTGATCGATGGGATGTCGTCGGCCGTGATGAAGATCGGGCGGTGGGCGTACGAACCGACTTCCATCGAGCCCGAGCTCTGGCGCTCGTAGCAGAACGTGTCCATGTCGCGCACGATCGGGAAGCCGAGCTCCTTGCCCGTCTCCTCCAGCACCGGGATCGGCCCGACGTCGATCATCTGGTGAACCGCCGGGGTGAGCGGGATCTCGGTCCCGGCCATCGCGGCGAGACGGGGCGCCCACACGCCGACGCAGATGACGACGTGGTCGGCCTCGATCCGGCCGCGATCGGTGACGACGGCCGTGACCCGGCCATCGACCGTTTCGATGTCGAGCACCTCGACGTTGGCGAACGTCTCCAACGCGTTCAGGGCCTGAGCACGCTCACGGAAGATGGTGCCGGCGCGGAGGCTGTCGACGACAGAAACCGATGGCGTGTAGAAACCGCCGAGGAGAATCTCGTCATTGATGAACGGAACCATCTCCTTGATCTCCGCCGGCGTGACGAGTCGGGCATCGATGCCCCAGTTCTTGGCCGACACCATCCGCCGTCGGAACTCTTCGAGCCGTTCCGGCGTCCGGGCGACCTCGATCCCGCCGCACTCGGTGTTGACGCCCATCTCGATGTACTGACGCTGACTGTCGAGGTTCAGGGCCGCCATTTCACGGTTGTGATCGACCGGGAAGATGAAGTTCGACGCATGACCGGTCGAGCCGCCTGGGTTGGGTAGCGGCCCCTTGTCGATCTGGACGATGTTGCGCCACCCGAGTTCGGCCAGGTGACCGACGACGCCGTTGCCGACGATGCCGGCGCCGATGACGACGACGCTCGCAGAGGTTGGGAAGTCGTTGCTCACTGGGACAAATCCTCTCGTGGGGCGCCGAGCCCGGCGCAATCTTGGAACCGTTCTACGGGAATATTCCGCAGAGCGGGAACTATAGCCAACCGTCGATGACCGCCGAAATCGATCGGGATCAGCCGATCTCGTCCGGCATCTCGGTCTTGCGGCGGATGATGAAGTCTTGCATCTCTTCGTCGACCGCTTCGTCGAGTAGCGGTGCGTCGTAGTCGGTGAGCGCCTTCTTCCAGACCTTGTTGGCGCGCTGGTTGGCGTCGAGGCTGCCCTCCTCCAGCCATTGCTCGTAGCTGCTGTTGTCGGCGGTATTCGAGCGGTAGAACGCCGTCTCGAAATTCGCGAGCGTGTGCGCCGTGCCGAGGAAGTGCATCCCCGGCTCCTGCTCGCAGATCGACTCGAGCGCTTGGCCGTTCTCGGACATGTCGACCCCTTTGACGAAGGTGTGCATCATGCCGAGCTGATCGCAGTCGAGGACGAATTTCTCGTAGCCGATCGACAGCCCGCCTTCGAGCCACCCGGCTGCGTGGAGGACGAAGTTGACACCGCCGAGAATCGTTGCCTGCATCGTGTTCGCCGATTCGTATGCGGCCTGCGCGTCGGCGACCTTGGAGGCGCTGAGCGAACCGCCGGAGCGGAAGGGCACGCCGAGCCGGCGGGCGAGATGGGCCATCACGTAGAGCACGAGTGACGGCTCGGGGGTGCCGAACGTCGGTGCGCCGGTCTGCATCGACATCGACGACGCGAACGAGCCGAGGATCACCGGAGCACCGGGGCGAACGAGTTGGGCGAAAGCCATGCCGGCGAGGGCCTCGGCGAGGCTCTGCGCGGCGACGCCGGCGGTGGTGACCGGCGCCATCGCGCCGGCGAGGATGAACGGCGTGAAGATGCAGGCCTGATTGTTCGAAGCGTAGACATCGGCCGAGCCGAGCATCGTCTCGTCCCACACGAGTGGCGACGACGCGTTGATCAGGCTCGTCATGACGGTGCGATCGGCGAGGTCGCCGCCGAAGCCGATCCGGGCGAGGTCGACACTGTCTTGGGCGCGGCTCTTGGCCGTCACCGAACCCATGAACGGCTTGTCGCTGTACTTGAGGTGCGAGTACACCATGTCGAGGTGGCGCTTGTTGACCGGGATGTCGACCGGCTCGCACACCGTGCCACCGGAATGGTGCAGGTACGGCGACGAGTACGCCAGCTTGACGAAGTTCTGGAAGTCGGCGAGCGTTGCGTAGCGGCGGCCATTGTCCAGATCGCGCACGAACGGCGAGCCGTAGTTGGGGGCGAACACCGTGTTCATCCCCCCGATCTCGACGTTGCGGAGTGGGTTGCGGCCATGCTGGGTGTACTGGCGCGGCGCCGTTGCCTGCACGATGCTGCGACACAGTCCGTGCGGGAACCGGACCCGCTCGCCGTCCGCCTCGGCGCCAGCAGCGACGAACAATTCGATGGCACGGGGGTAGCCGCGGACCCAGATCCCGACCCGCTCGAGGATCGAGTCGGCGTTGTCCTCGATCAGCGCGATGCCCTCCTCGCTCAGTACCTCGAGCGGCGCGAGCGTGCGAGTCAGGAACGGAACGGCCTCGGTGTGGCTCAGCAGCCGGGCGGCCTGGCGATTGGCGCGCCCACCGCCGGAGCGGCCCCGTCCGGTGCTGGGGACCTCAGCTGATGCGGTCGCGGTGATATCTGTCGCCTCGGTCATGTCTCCCCTTGGATGTCGTTCACGCCGTGCGCGCCCGACGACGCGTGCGCCCGGCTCCGGATGTTTCGCTCCTGGCCGGCAGCGTCACCACCGCGCCGAGTCGGGCGTACGGATCGGTGCTGTGCGGCAGGCCCATGGCTTGCACGAAATGCTCCTGGAAGCGGGGCTCGATCGCCGTCTCGACCTTGGTGATGGTGCGCGCGACGGCGATGATCTCGTCGCGGTCGTGCTTGGACAGCAGCGCTCGAACCGCACCCGAGCCGGCGGCGTTGCCGACGGATACGACCTTGGCCGGGTCGCAATCGGGGATCATCCCGAGCACCAGCGCGTAGACCGGATCGATGTGGCTTCCGAACGCTCCCGCGAGCTTGACGGAGTCGACTGTTTCGAGCCCGGCCCGGTCCATCAACAAACGCGCCCCGGCGTAGAGCGCGCCTTTCGCGAGTTGGATTCCGCGTACGTCGTTCTGGGTGATTCTCAGCTCGGGCGTTCCGTACTGGAGCACGTAGGCGAACGTCCGCCCGTCAGGGACCACGCGAGGCGTACGATGTGCCGTCTCGCCGTTGATCGTGCCATCGGAATCGATCACCCCGGCGAGGAACAGCTCGGCCAGGACCTCGATGATGCCACTGCCGCAGATACCGGTGATGCCGACCTCCGGCAGCGCATCGGCGAAGCCCGGCTCGTCGCTCCAGATGTCCGAGCCGACGACCTTGATCCGCGGCTCGAGCGTGTCCTTGTCGATCCGCACCCGTTCGATCGCGCCGGCGGTGGCGCGCTGGCCGCACGAGATCTGCGCGCCCTCGAACGCCGGCCCGGTCGGGCTCGATGCTGCGGCGAGACCGTGACGGTTGCCGAGCACGAGTTCAGCGTTGGTGCCGACATCGATCAACAGCACCATCTCGTCACCGCGGTGGGGACCAACGGCGAGCACTGCCCCGGCCGTGTCCGCACCGACGTGGCCGGCGATGCACGGAAGGATGTGCAGCGTTGCGAGCGGGCAGGCGACGCCGATGTCGGTCGCGAAGCCATCGACGGCGAGATCGGTGGCCAGCGGGAACGGCGCGCCACCGAGTGGCGTCGGGTCGATCCCGAGGATCAGGTGATGCATGATCGGATTGCCGACGAGCACGATGTCGGAGATCTCACTCATCTTGACCGACGCCTGCTCGCACAGCTCGAGGATGACGTCGTTGAGCGCACCGCGGATCGCGGCCGTGAGCTCGGCCTCGCCGCCCGGGTTCATCATCACATACGACACGCGGCTCATCAGATCCTCGCCGAAGCGGATCTGCGGATTCATCAGACCGGCCGACGCGAGCACCTCGCCGCTCGCGATGTCGCACAGGTGGCCGGCCACCGTTGTCGAGCCGACGTCGATCGCGACGCCGTAGAGCTCGTCGAAGAATCCCGGCCACACGCCGGTGATCAGGCTGTTGTCGTGGACGGCAACGGTGACATCGCGACCCGTGTGGTTCAGCGCCGGCTGGAGCCGGCGCAGCGCGGCGTGGCTGATCGCGAGGGTCGGCAGGCCCCACTGCTCGCTGAGCGCGTCGGTCAGCAGGCGCAGATCGCTGCGATCGCCGCCGAGGTCGTTGGCGACGACATCGACATAGTACGGGTGCACGATCGGATCGATGACCAAGCCGGTGAGGTCGACGCTTTTGCGGATGACCGGCCGGTGCATCTGGCTCGCCGGCGGGACGTCGATCAGCACGTCGCCGGTGATCCGCGCCGCACAGCCGAGACGCCCGCCGACCTCCAGCGGGCGGCGGCCGTGATAGGCCTCTTCGGTCGACCCGCTCGGCGAGAGGTGATCCGGATCGCTGTTGATCGCATGCTTGGCGAACTGGCCGAACGTCGGCACGACCTGGCACCGCCCGCAGATTCCACGGCCACCACATACCGAATCGAGATCGGCGCCGAGCCGGCGGGCCGCGTCGAGCACGGTGCAGCCGGCCTCGACCTCTCCCCGTCGACCCGATGGTGTGAAGACCACTGTTGGCATGGGCGATCCCGTCAGGCCGGAGCTTGGCCGAAGCCGACGCGAGCGCGGCGCCCACCGCGGCGGCCTGACGCTTCGCCCTCTTGCACATTGCCGGGATCGCGGTTGATCTGGATCCAGGAGGCGCAGTGCGGGTCGGCCGAGCACAGCACGTTGGCTGCCATGACCGCGTTCTTGACGTCGCTGTGCATCGGGTTGGTGATGGCCGAGGTCATCCCGTGGCTCATCGCCATCGCGAGGAACGTGCCACTGATGACGTGACGATTCGGCAGACCGAAGCTGATGTTCGATGCGCCGCAGGTCGTGTTGACATGCAATTCCTCGTGGAGGCGGCGAACGAGCGCGAAAACCTGCCGCCCGGCCGTGGCCATCGCGCCGATCGGCATCACGAGCGGGTCGACCACGACGTCGCTCGACAGGATCCCGAAGTCGGCGGCCCGATTGACGATGCGCTTGGCGACCTCGAACCGGACGTCGGGATCCTCGGAGATCCCGGTCTCGTCGTTGGAGATCGCGACGACTGCTGCCCCGTACTTCTTGATCAGCGGCAGCACCCGCTCGAGCACCTCCTCCTCGCCGGTGACGGAGTTGACCAGCGGCTTGCCCTTGTAGACGGCGAGGCCGGCTTCGAGCGCGGCGATGATCGAGGAGTCGATCGACAGAGGGACATCGGTGATCGACTGGACCAATTGGATCGCACGGGCGAGCATCGCCGGCTCGTCGGCGAGCGGGATGCCAGCGTTCACGTCGAGCATCTGCGCGCCAGCGGCAACTTGCGCCAACGCGTCCTTCTCGACGCGGGAGTAGTTGCCCGCCTTCATCTCCTCGGCCAGCAACTTGCGCCCGGTGGGGTTGATCTTCTCGCCGATCATCACGAACGGGCGGCCCCAACCGATGACGACCTCTTTGGTGGCAGAACTCAGGATTGTGTCGGTCATGGTCAGATTCGTTCCTCATGTGGTCGATCGGGATTCCAGCCGCCAGTCTCCACCCACAGCTTGAGCCGGGCGACCGGGAATTCGGTTTCGAGACGTGTTGCCTCGGCGAGCACGGCTGCCTCGAAGTCGGCGTCGAAGTCGGCGGGCAAAGCCACGCTGGACCGTCGCCACTCGGCCACGTAGTCGCCGGCGCTCTTCTTGCCGGCCTTCATCGCGGCCCGATCGATCGCGCCCTGAAACCGCTGGGGCAGGATCCGCTGGTGCTTGTCGACTCCGGTGCCACCGTTGACCTGGGCCGGGATATCGCGCCAGGTGATGATGACCAGTTCATTGTTGTTGCTTCTGCGCACCATTACGCCGCCGCGGCCTTTCGGATCGAAACCGACCACTCGACGATCGGCTCGGCGATGCCACTGCGGCCGACGTGGCGGTGCTCGAACGCAAGCCCGAGACGCTCCGCCGCAACCGCTGCGACGCGCGCCGTCTCCGCGTCGTTCGCCTGCGAGAGATGGACGAGCCGGGTGTAGTTGGCGAAATACATGTCGCGCAACTGCGGGGAGCGATCGAGACCGAGGCCGCTCCACACGAGCGCATCGAAGTGCTTGGCGAGGAAATCGGTGAGGTAGAAGGTGCCGAGGGCCTCGGCGTGGAGGCCGGCGAAAACTTCTGACCCGGCAAAGAACTCGTAGCAGTGCGCCCCGGGGAGCCGGCCGACACCGGGAAACTCGGCGAGCAGGGCGTCGAGCCGGCCGCCGGTGCCGCAGTCGGCATAGGCCACGAACACGGCACGACCGGCTGCGACGGCTGCGGCGACGTGGGGGCGGACAGCGGCCACGATGAGCTCGGGCGTGTTGTGCAGGTTGGCGGGGAGGTAATGGACATCGATCGCCTGATCCAACCCACTTGCCGTCAAGACGGCGCGGAGGTCATTGGTCAGTGCCGCGCACGCAATGACGAGCGGGCGCCGCGGGTCGGGCGTCGACAAGACCTGCTCCTCAGACAGCGAGCGCGTCGGCGCGAAGGGCGGCGCGACGAGCCTGAACGAGGGATTTCGCAGTTTCCGCGGCGACTGCCGCGTCGCGGCAGTACGCATCCGCGCCGATCGCGTTGCCGAACTCTTCGTTCAGCGGCGCACCGCCGACGAGCACGATCTGATCGGACCTCCGACCCTGCTCCTTGAGCGTGTCGATGACGACCTTCATGTACGGCATCGTCGTCGTCAACAGCGCCGACATCCCGAGGATGTCCGGCTTGTGCTCGTCGAGTGCAGCGAGGAACTCTTCGGCGTTGGTGTTGATACCGAGGTCGATAACCTCGAACCCGGCGCCCTCGAGCATCATCGCGACGAGATTCTTGCCGATGTCGTGGATGTCACCCTTGACTGTCCCGATCACGACCTTGCCGACCGACTCGGCGCCGGTCTCGGCCAACAGCGGGCGGAGGATCCCCATCCCGCCCTTCATCGCGTTCGCGGCGAGCAGCACCTCCGGCACGAACAAGATGCCGTCGCGGAAATCGATGCCGACGATGCGCATCCCCTCGACCAAGGCATCGTTGAGCACCCGATCGGGTGCCCAGCCACGATCGAGCAGCAGGTGCGTGCCCTCACGGATCTCGGGCGCCATTCCGTCGTACAGGTCGTCGTGCATCTGTGCCACGAGGTCCTCGTCGCTCAGGTCTGCAAGAACGATGTCATCATCGGCCATGGAAGTGCTCCTTCAGGTGTCCGCGTGATCCACGATACGAGAAGATACTATATCGTGGTAAGGCAGGTCAATCGGCGTCGCCATTCTGCCCGATTTCTGGATCGACACCACTCATCCCGACCAGCGACCCAGCCATTGGTCACGCAGCACGAGACACCGAAAGGGGTTTGAGTCATGCCACGAACCCGACACGCCGTCGCCGGTCCCACCGCTGGCGCCACCTCCCGACTGATCGTCTCACCAGACCGGGCCCCGCTACCCGTCGGGTTAGATTGACGATATGGGCAGCGCCAATTCCGGAATTCAATCGATCGAGCGCGCCTTTTCGGTGCTGCTCGCCGTTGCCACCGAGCCGGCCGGCATCACCGATGTCGCCCGACGGATCGCGCTGCCGGTCAGCACGGTTGCGCGGCTGCTGTCGACGTTGGAGCACCTTGAAGCCGTCATCCGCCAAGACGACGGGGTCACCTACCGGATCGGTCCGACGGTCAGCAACCTCGCTGCCGGAAACGACAGCACGCTCATCGGGCGAGCGCGACCGTTTCTCGCCGAGCTCGTCGACCGGGTCCACGAGACAGCCGGGCTGGCGGTGCTCGAGGGTGATGAAGTCCTGTATCTCGATCACGTCGAGAACGACAATGCGGTCCAGATCCGGGACTGGACCGGCGAGCGCACCCCGCTGCACGTCGTGCCGTCGGGTCTCGTTCTCCTCGCGCATCAACCGCCGGCGCGGATTGCGGCCTACCTCGCAGGTGATCTGACGAAGTCGACCGAGCACACCAACACCACCGCCGCTCAGATCGAGCCCCGCCTCGCGGCGATCCGCAACAATGGATTCGTATGGGCGGTCGACGAGTTCCAGATCGGCATCACATCGGTCGCTGTGCCAGTGCTCAACCGGGCTGGCGAAGTGATCGCGGCGATCCACTGCCACGGACCGAGCTACCGGTTCCCGTCGCAGACCAACAGGGCCGAGGTCCAAGAGGCCGTCGTCGCAGCCGCCCGTCGCCTCAGCGCGACCAAACTCGACTGACCGGAACTCCTCCCACGGGACTCCTCCCGTGACCCCTATCCCGTGACCCCTATCCCGTGACGCGAAACCGGCTCCCGGCACAAAATTCGGTCCGGGGGTCTTCCACGATGCGGAATTTTGTTGTATGGTGATAACCAGCACGAGCGTTCAAGGAATGGACGCTGGACCAAGACCCTCGGGAGCCGAAGCGCACATGGCACTTTTCAGCAGATCCAAGACTCGGCACACCGACGCAGACACAGGGCGCGAAGCGGACATCGACCCGGTGATCATCGATCTTGTCGGCCACGCCCACCTCGAGCTGATCCCTACTCCCAAGGCACACCTCCAGTTCGTGCATCTGCCTGCCTCGTCGATCGTGTCGGTCACCGCTTCGCCGGTCAAGGATTTGCAGGCAACCCTCGACATCGCGAGCGAGCTGATCGATCTCGGCCACACCGTCATCCCCCACCTCGCGGCGAGGATGGTCGAAGGCCCGGATCATGTTGCCCGCATCGCCTCGTGGCTCAACGACCACGGCGTTCGCGACGTTTTCGTCATCGGTGGCGACGCCCCCGAGCCACACGGCCCGTACCACGACGCGGCCGCCTTGATGCGCGCCCTGCTCGACTCGAACGCCAACCTCGGCCGGATCGGTTTTGGCGGCTACCCCGACGGGCATGCCTCGATCCCCACCGACGCGCTCCAGGTCGCGCTGATGGACAAGCAGCAGCTGCTCGTCGATGCCGGCGTCAAAGGCTGGGTGTCGACCCAGATGTGCTTCGACACCAAGACGGTCACCCGCTGGCTCACCGAGTGCCGAGCCGAAGGCCTCCACCTCCCACTACATCTCGGCCTTCCCGGCGTGATCGACACGACCAAGCTGTTGACGATGGGGGTCAAGCTCGGTGTCGGAGCATCGCTTCGCTATCTGCGCAAGAATCGGGCGGTGGTCAGCAGGCTTGCAGCGCCCGGTGGCTACGATCCGATGGACATGCTCGCTCCGATGGCTCGCCAACTCGACTCGCTGAACATCTCGGCGCTCCACGTCTTCACGTTCAATCAGGTTGCCAATACCGTCGCGTGGCAGTTGGCCGTCGGTGGGGGCGCCACGTTTCTCGACAACACCGCTCTCGACAGAAGTGCCGGTGTCGACACAAGTGCCGGTATCCACATGAGTAGAGGGGTAGTACAGCATGGGCTTTCCGTCTGACCTCGAGATCGCGCAGGCGGCGCCGCTGCAGCCGCTCACCGATATCGCCGCCCAGATGGGCATCGGAAAGCACCTGATCGAGCCATACGGCGACAGCCTCGCCAAGATCAAACTCGCCGCGATCGAGGAGCTGTCGGACCGCCCGAAGGCGAAATACGTCGTCGTCTCGGCCATCACCCCCACGCCACTCGGCGAGGGCAAGACCACGACCACCGTCGGCCTCGGCCAGGCGATGCGCCACATCGGTAAGTTGGCCGTCGTTGCCATCCGCCAGCCGTCGATGGGTCCCACGTTCGGGATCAAGGGCGGCGCAGCCGGTGGTGGCTACAGCCAGGTCATCCCGATGGAGCTGCTCAACCTGCACCTCACCGGCGACTTCCACGCCGTGACCGCAGCCCACAACATGCTCTCGGCGGTGCTCGACAATCACCTCCATCAGGGCAACGAGCTGAATCTCGATCTGAACAACATCACGTGGCGCCGGGTGCTCGACATCAACGAGCGGGCGCTGCGCAACATCGTCGTCGGTCTCGGCACCAAGGAAGACGGCGTCACCCGCCAGACGGGGTTCGACATCACGGCCGCATCAGAGGTCATGGCCATCTTCGCCCTGTGCACCTCGCTCCAAGACATGCGCGAACGTCTCGGCCGGATCGTCGTCGGCTACACGCCTGGCGGTGAGCCCGTCACCGCCGAAGACCTGAAGGGCGCCGGCGCGATGGCCGCGATCATGCGAGACGCGCTCAAGCCGAACCTGATGCAGACGCTGGAGCACACCCCGGTCCTCGTCCACGCCGGCCCGTTCGGCAACATCGCTCACGGCAACTCGAGCATCATCGCCGATCAGCTCGGTATCCGCTGCGGCGACTACCTGATCACCGAGGCCGGTTTCGGCGCCGACATGGGCGCCGAGCGGTTCTTCAACATCAAATGCCGCGCCTCGGGTCTCGTACCCGACGCCGCGGTCATCGTCGCGACGGTCCGTGCCCTCAAGGCCCACTCGGGCAACCACAAGATCGTCGCCGGCAAGGCGTTGCCCCCCGACCTCCTTGCCGAAAATCCAGAAGAAGTCCACATCGGAGGCGCAAACCTCCGCAAGCAGATCGAGAACATCCGCATCCACGGCGTCTCCCCGGTCATCGCGATCAACGGGTTCCCCGGCGACTTCGACAGCGAGCACCGTGCGATCATCGAGATCGCCGAGGAAATGGGCGCCCGCGTGGCCGTGTGCCAGAACTTCTCCCAGGGCGGCAAGGGCGCGATCGAGTTGGCCGAAGCCGTAGCCGAAGCTGCCGACGAGCCATCGAACTTTCAGCTCCTGTATCCGTCGGAAGCGAGCCTCAAGACCAAGATCGAAACGGTCGCCACGAAGATCTACGGAGCGGCGAGCGTCGAGTACTCGGCAACGGCCAACAAGCAACTCGCGATCTACGAAAGGAACGGCTTCGGCCATCTCCCGGTGTGCATCGCCAAGACCCACCTGTCGATCTCGTCCGACGCGTCGCTGAAGGGCGCGCCGACGGGTTGGACCCTGCCGGTGCGCGAGGTCCGCGCTTCGGTCGGCGCCGGCTTCATCTATCCGATCTGCGGCGACATGCGCACGATGCCCGGCCTCGGCGCCGATCCCGCCGCGCACCACATCGACATCGACGCCAACGGTGTCATCAGCAATCTGTCGTAATGACATCTGATCCTCGGCGCACACCTGGTGGGGCCATCATCATGGATGGCAATATCTTGCGCGACGAGACCGTCGCCCGGCTCCGGGCTGAGATCGAAGCGCTCGGCAATCCCCATGTCTGCCTGGCAACCGTGCTCGTCGGCGACGACAAGCCGAGCCAGATCTACGTCCGCAACAAGCACAAAAAGGCCGAAGAGGCCGGGATGAGATCCAAGCACATCGGTCTCGCTGGCGCGGCAACGCAGGCCGATGTCGAGGACGCGGTTCGCACCCTTGCCGCCGACCCGGACGTGCACGGCATTCTGGTCCAGTTGCCACTCCCCGACGGTCTCGACGCCGAAGCAGTGCTCGATCTCATGCCGGCCGCCAAGGACGTCGATGGTCTGACCGAAGCGAGCATGGGCCGCCTGATGCGTGGTCGCGATGGTCACGTCCCGTGCACGCCAAAGGGCGTGCTCCGTCTGCTCGAGCGCTACGGAATCGAAACGTCCGGCAAGTCGGCCGTCGTCATCGGCCGCTCGTCGCTCGTCGGCCTGCCGCTCGCAGTCCTGCTGGCCCGCAAGGGGATCGACGCCACCGTCACCCTCGCCCACTCACGCACCAAGGACCTCGGCGAGGCCTGCCGTGACGCCGACATCATCGTCGGCGCCGTTGGCATCGCCCGCCTGATCACGGCCGAGCACGTCAAACCGGGCGCCACCGTGATCGATGTCGGCGTGTCGCGCACCGAGTCCGGCATCGTCGGCGACGTCGACTTCGAAACCGTGCAGGCGATCGCAGGAGCAATCACCCCGATGCCTGGCGGCACCGGCCCGATGACCATAGCCTGTCTCTTGGAAAACACACTCGAGGCTGCCCGCATGTTGGGCGCAGTTGCTCGCTGATTCCGTCGAACGGAGGTGACATATGAAAACGACCCGAACACCTCCTCCCCGCCTGACCCGAATTACCGAGCCGCTGGTCCGTGACAACGGCGTGCTCCGCCCGGCAACCTGGGATGAGGCACTCGACCGCGCCGCGGCCGGCTTTCACAAGGCAACCGCCGAGCACGGCGAGAACGGGATCGGCATCTTCTCGTGCTCGAAAGCCACCAACGAGATGAACTTCCTCGCCCAGAAATTCGCCCGCCAGGTCCTCGGCACGAACAACATCGACTCCTGCAACCGGACTTGACACGCTCCCAGCGTGGTCGGTCTGGCCACAGTCTTCGGTGCCGGCGGCGGCACGTCTTCGTATCGTGAGATCGAAGACACCGACGTCATCGTCTTGTGGGGTTCCAACGCTCGCGTTGCTCACCCGATCTTCTTCCATCACATCCTCACCGGCATCCGCAATGGCGCCAAGCTGTTCGTGGTCGACCCGAGGCGCACCTCATCGGCTCGCTGGGCCGATCGCTGGCTCGGGCTGCAGGTCGGCACCGACATCGCACTCGCCCACGCGATCGGTCGCGAGATCATCGCCGCCGGTCTCCACAACCGCGCCTTCGTCGAGGGCTCGACAACCGGTTTCGACGAGTACCGTGCAGCCGTCGAGCAGTGGACGCTGGAACGGGCCGAGGCAGTTACGGGCGTACCGGCCGACGCCATCCGCGAACTCGCCCATGCCTTCGCAACCGCAGACCGGGCCCAGATGTGTTGGACGCTCGGCATCACCGAACATCACAACGGCGTCGACAACGTGCTGTCGTTGATCAACCTCAACCTGCTGTGCGGCCATGTCGGTCGGTACGGCGCCGGCATCAACCCGTTGCGCGGACAGAACAACGTGCAGGGTGGTGGCGACATGGGCGCGATCCCCAACAAGCTGCCGGGCTTCCAGGACCTCCTCGACGACGACGCCCGCCAGAAGTTCGAGATCTCGTGGGGATGCACCATTGCGCCCCGCCATGGCTGGCATCTGACCGAGATGTTCGAAGCGATGGACCGCAAGGAGATGCGCGCGCTGTACGTCATCGGCGAGAATCCGGCTCAGTCAGAGGCCGACTCCACCCACGCAATCCAGATCCTCGAAGGCCTCGAGCACATGGTCGTGCAGGACATATTCCTCACCAAGACCGCCAAACTCGCCGACGTCGTCCTGCCGGCAACGGCCGCCTGGTGCGAGTCGGAGGGAACCGTCACCAACAGCGAACGGCGCGTGCAGCGCTGCCGCAAGGCCATCGATGCACCGGCCGGCACACGCGACGACACCGACATTCTCATCGAACTCGCCCGCCGCTTGGGCCACGAGTGGCACTACCCCGACGTCGAGTCGATCTGGAACGAACTGCGGTCGCTCTCGCCGATGCATGCCGGGATGTCGTACGCGAGGCTCGTCGACCTCGGCGGCATTCAGTGGCCGTGCCCATCGAACGACACGCTCGAACCACCGTTCCTGCATGGCCGCCTGTGGGCCCAAGATCCGCGAGACCGAGGCCGGCTCGCACCGCTCAGCGCCGTTGCGTGGGAAGGCCCGGTGGACCTGCTCAGCAACGACTTCCCGATCCGGCTCACCACTGGGCGCCGGCTCGATTCGTACAACACCGGTGTTCAGTCGTCGGCTATCGCATCGCCGATGCGAGACGGCGAAACGCTCGACATCAATCCCGACGACGCGATGCGGCTCGGCATCGAGGAGGGCGAGAGGGTGCGGATCACGTCTCGCCGTGGTTCGATCGAGGCCCCGGCCCGATTCGATCTCGATCTCCGTCCCGGCCTTGCCTTCATGACCTTCCACTTTCCCGACGAGGTCGATGTCAACGTACTCACCATCGAAGCGAACGACCCCAAATCGGGCACCGCCGAATTCAAAGCCTCCGCGATCCGGATCGAGAAATTGAACGGCGCGGTCGGCGCGGTCGGCGCGGTCGGCGCCGTCGATGTGGCCGTCGATGTGGCCGTGCCGGTAGCGGGCGACTGACCATGGATCTTCGTTTCCCCGAAGCCGAGCCGACCGTTGCCGAGGTGCAGGCGCTCGATGCCGTGCTCGGTGTCTCCGTCGTTGCGCAGGGGTGGGAGCGCGAGCACGGTGGCGCCCATCGCGCGAGCGCCCTGAGGCCGCGACTCCTCGGCGCGCTGCATGCACTGCAGGACCGCGTCGGATGGATCAGCCCTGGTGGTCTTGGCGAGCTGAGCCGGCGGCTCGACGTACCGCCCGCCGATGCCTACGGCGTTGCCAGCTTCTACGCGATGTTCGCGCTCGAGCAACGGCCTACGACCGTTGTCCACGTCTGCGCCGACCTCGCCTGCCAGACCCTCGGCGCCGGTGCACTGCTCGATTCCGTCGAGGCGACGTGCGGCATCCCCAACGAGAGCGGCGGCACGGCGTCGTGGCACCCGAGTCCGTGTCTGGGCCTGTGCGAGCGCGGCCCGGCCGTGCTCGTCACCGTTGCCGGCGATCCGCCGCGCGAAGCCGTGATCGCTCCGGCAACGCCCGACGACGTTGCCGTAGCGCTGCGCACCGGCCCGAATGCACTCGCTGAACAAGCCGCAGTTGTCGCAGCCGTGCCCCAAGCCGCGTCGGCGGACTCCGCAGCGAACCTGGTGCTGCTCAAACGCGTCGGCGTCGTCGACCCGTTGTCGGTCGACGACTACCGCGCCCACGGTGGCTATCAGGCTTTACGCGCGGCGGTTGCGATGGGCCCGGCAAATGTCATCCGCGAGGTCACCGAGTCCAACCTCGTTGGCCGCGGCGGCGCAGCGTTCCCCGCAGGGCGCAAGTGGGCAGCGGTGGCCGGTCAGCCCGTACGTACGCATTATCTCGTCTGTAACGCAGATGAGAGCGAGCCTGGCACGTTCAAGGACCGCGTCATCATCGAGGGCGATCCGTTCTCGGTGATCGAGGCGATGACGATCTGCGCGTACGCGACGGGCTGCGAAATCGGCTACGTCTACCTGCGCGGCGAGTACCCGCGTGCACGCGAGCACCTGCAGCACGCGATCCAAGCCGCCCGCGAGCGAGGCCTGCTCGGCCCCGACGTGATGGGGTTCGGCTTCGCGTTCGACATCGAGATCGTTCGCGGCGCC
The DNA here is from genome assembly GCA_025358125.1 of Actinomycetes bacterium. GTDB lineage: Bacteria > Actinomycetota > Acidimicrobiia > Acidimicrobiales > Ilumatobacteraceae > WLMZ01. The sequence continues at coordinate 38,341 of JANYKS010000093.1, read as the reverse complement.
GGCGCTTACATCTGCGGTGAGGAGACGGCCATCTTCAACTCGATCGAGGGCTACCGCGGCGAGCCGCGCAGCAAGCCCCCGTTCCCGGTCGAGGTCGGTCTGTTCGGTAAGCCGACGGTCGTCAACAACGTCGAGACGTTGGTCAACGTGTTGCCGATCATGCTCATCGGCGGGCCGGCATTCGCTTCCATCGGCACCACCGGATCCACGGGAACGAAGGTCTTCTGCGTCTCCGGCTCGGTCGAGCGCGCCGGCGTGTACGAGGTGCCGTTCGGCGTCACGCTGCGCGAACTGATCGATCTCGCTGGTGGCGTGCCGAAGGGCCGCAGCCTGAAGGCCGTCCTGATGGGTGGCGCTGCCGGTTCGTTCGTGCGCGCCGACGAGATCGATTTCCCGCTCACCCTCGAAGGTGCCCGTGCTGCCAACACGACGCTCGGTTCGGGTGTCGTGATGGTGCTCGACGACTCCGTCGACATGGCCGTGTTCCTGCGCCGTATCGCCGCGTTCTTCCGCGACGAATCGTGCGGCCAGTGCGTGCCGTGCCGGGTCGGCACCGTTCGCCAAGAAGAGGCCTTGGTACGACTGACCATCGGCCCCCGCCAGGAGCACGACATGGTCCTGCTCCGAGAGGTCGGTCAGGTCATGCGCGACGCCTCGATCTGCGGCCTCGGCCAGACGGCATGGAGCGCGATCGAGTCCGCAATCGACCGATTGGGTGTGCTGACATGACACAGACCGACACGGCGCGGATCGACACGACACGGATCGACACACGACCCCAGGAAACACCGGTCGGCCTTCCTCGCCGGGCGGTCACGATCCAGCTCGATGGCCACGAGATCAAGGTGCCGGAGGGCGCCACCATCCTCGACGCGTGCGAGTCGCGCGGCACGGCTGTGCCAACGCTTTGCTACGGCGACACGCTCGATCCCGTCAATGCCTGCCGGTTGTGCGTGGTCGAGGTCGAGAACAGCCGCGTGCTCGTGCCGTCGTGCTCGCGCAAGGTCGAGCCGGGCATGGTGGTGCACACGGACACCGAGCGCGTCCGCCACTCGCGCAAGATGGTTCTGGAACTTCTCGGTTCATCGGTCGATCTCTCCGCAGCACCCAGCGTCGCCGGCTGGATGAAGCAGTACGGGGCGGATCCCACGCGCTACGGCGAGATCGCCAAGACCGTCAAGCAGCCGGTGAAGATCGACAACGAACTGTACGTGCGCGACTACTCGCGCTGCATCCTCTGCTACAAGTGCGTCGACGCGTGCGGCGAGCAGTGGCAGAACTCGTTCGCGATCACCGTCGCCGGCCGTGGCTTCGACGCCCACATCAGCACCGAATTCGGCGTCGAGCTGCCAGAGTCGGCGTGCGTCTACTGCGGAAACTGCATTGCCGTCTGCCCCACCGGTGCGCTGATGTTCAAGACCGAGCACGACATGCGCGAACTCGGCACGTGGGACGAATCGGCTCAGCGCCAGACGGACACGATCTGTCCGTACTGCGGCGTCGGCTGCACGCTCACGTTGCACACCCAGGACAACGAGATCGTGAAGGTCACGTCTCCGCTCGATCATTCGGTGACGTCGGGCAACCTCTGCATCAAGGGCCGGTTCGGTTTCCAGCACGTGCAGAACCACAAACGCGACTGACTCTGCCCACTAGCTTTTCGTGATGGAGATCGACGCGGCAATCGAGTACGTCGAGGGCCACATCGACTACAGCACCTGGGCCGCGCGATCCGGCCGCACCGGCAATGTCGACCTCTCCCTCGACCGGATGCGCCGCTTCGTCGAGCTGCTCGGCAATCCGCAGGCGACGCTGCCGGTCATCCACGTCACCGGCACCAACGGCAAGGGTTCCACGTCGCGGATCATCACCCGCTTGTTGATGGCCGAGGGCATGCGCGTCGGCACCTACTCCAGCCCGCATCTCGCCAAGTACAACGAGCGGTTCCGGATCGACGACGTGGACATCGACGACGGCTCGCTGGCGGTGCTGTTCACCGCGATGGAGGCTGCCGAGCATGTGCTCGGTGACCGGCTGATGCCGTTCGAGGTCCTGACCGGTGCGGCCTACACCTGGTTCGCCGAGCAGCAGGTCGACGTCGCGGTGGTCGAGGTCGGCGTGCTCGGCCGTTTCGACGCGACCAACGTCGCCGACGGCCGGGTTGCTGTCGTTACCAACATCGGGTTCGATCACACCAACGGCGAAGGAGACTGGCGGATGCGGGTCGCGGCCGAGAAGGCCGGCATCGTCAAGCCCGGCGCGCACGTCATCCTCGGCGCGATCGAGCCGCGACTCGAGCATGTTTTCCGTGATCAGTTGCCAAGTCAGGTCTGGCGGCTCGGCGAAGACATCGTGATCGAGTCCGACGCGGCTTCCGACTCCGGCCGGGTGCTCTCGGTCACCACCCCGATGCAGCGGCTGAACGACCTCGCCCTTCCGCTGCACGGTGCACACCAGTCGAGCAATTGCGCGCTCGCGGTCGCGGCCGCCAGCGCGTTCCGCCGCCGGGCTCTGCCGCCCGAGAATGTCGCTTCGGCCCTGGCACAGGTGCAGATGCCGGCCCGCCTCGAGACGGTGATCGAGCGGCCGTTGGTGATCGTCGACAGTGCCCACAATCCAGACGCTGCCACAGCCCTCGCGAAAGCGCTGCACGACGACATCGCGTGTAGCGGGCGCAAAACGCTGATCATCGGGCTGCTGTCGGGGCGCAATCCCCAACGAATGCTCGACGCGCTCGAGGCGACGACGTTCGACGAGATCATCGCGTGCACTCCCCCGACGCTGCGAGCGCGAGCAGCCTCAGAACTCGCAGCCGTTGCCATCGCTCTCGGTTGTTCGGCCAGCGCCATCGACGACATCGGCGACGCGCTGCACGCCGCGCTCGCCACCGCCTCGGCCGACGACCTGATCGTCGTCACCGGCTCGATCTACCTCGCCGCCGACGCTCGCGCCTGGCTCACCCGCCGCTCCAACGGTTGATCCGCGCCGCGGGTTTGCCGTAGCAGCCCGCCTGTTCGCACTCACTGCCCGCGCGATGTCGCCCCCCGCCTCCACCGACTGCCCGCGCGATGTCGCTGCCCGCCTGATTGCACGCGGGCAGACTGCGTTATGAGTCGGCGGCGGCCGGGCAGACTGCGTTGTGAGTCGGCGGCGGCCAGCAGACTCCGGCCCGGCTGTTCGCACTCACTGCCCGCGCGATGTCGCCGCCCGCCTGATTGCGCACGGGCAGACTGCGTTGTCAGTCGGCGGCGGCCATTGCCGGCAACGGCCGGCTGTGGCGACGGCGGAAATGGCGCCCGACACGCATCAGACGCCGTGGCGGTAGAAGTCGACGTGCCCTGGGGGGAGCGGGGTGTTGCCGGCGATCAGGTCGGCGGCCTTCTCCGCCATCATCATCACCGGCGCATAGATGTTGCCGTTCGTGACGTAGGGCATCGCCGAGGCGTCACAGATACGCAACCCCTCGACGCCGTGGACCTTCATCGTCAGCGGATCGACCACGGACATCTCGTCGATACCCATCCGGCACGTGCACGACGGATGCAAGGCCGTCTCGGCGTCGTTCGCGACCCAGTCGAGGATCTGTTCGTCGGTCCGTACCAGCGGCCCCGGCGAGATCTCACCGTTGCTGAAGTCGGCGAACGCCGGTGCGCCGAGAATGCTGCGCGTCACGTGGATCGCCTCGACCCACTCGCGCCGGTCCTGATCGGTCGAGAGGTAGTTGAACCGCAACGCCGGCTTGGCCAGCGGATCACGCGACTTGATCTTGACCGAGCCGCGCGAGTCGCTGTACATCGGCCCGATGTGAACCTGGTAGCCGTGCTCCAGCTTTTCGCCACCGGGGGGCGGCGACCCGTCGTAGCGGATCGCGAGAGGTAGGAAGTGGAACATCAGGTTCGGATACTTCACGTTCTCGTTGCTGCGCACGAAGCCGCCGGCCTCGAAGTGGTTGGTGGCGCCAGGTCCGTTGCGCAAGAACAGCCAGCGGAATCCGATCCACGGTCGTCTCCACATCTTCAGCGCCGGCTGCATCGACACCGGCTGCTTGCAGGAGTGCTGGATGTACACCTCGAGATGGTCCTGCATGTTCTCACCGACACCCGGCAGATGATGCACGATCGGGATTCCGAGCGAGGTCAGTTCGTCCTGATTGCCGATGCCGCTGAGTTGCAGTAGCTGCGGTGTGTTGATCGAGCCGCCGCACAAGATGACCTCGCGCCCATTGACGGTCTGGGGCTTGGCGCGACCGACGCTGAACTCGACGCCAGTGGCACGCTTGTCGTCGAACAGCACCTTGCTCACCAACGCCCGGCAGGTGAGCGAGAGGTTCGGCCGCTTCAGCACCGGATGAAGATAGGCGCGCGCCGCGCTGAGCCGGCGACCACGGCTGATGTTGCGGTCGAATTTGGCGAAGCCTTCCTGCTGATAGCCGTTGACGTCCTTGGTGATGGGATAACCGGCTTGCTGGACGGCCTCGAAGAAGGCGTCGAACAGTGGTGAGCACGCTGGGCCGCGCTCCAGCACGAGTGGACCCTTCACGCCGCGGAATTCGTCACCTCCCGCCATGCACTTCTCCATCTTCTTGAAGTACGGGAGGCAGTGGGCATAGTCCCACGTGTCCATGCCGGCGTCGGCTCCCCAACGCTCGTAGTCGAGCGGGTTGCCGCGCTGGAAGATCATCCCGTTGATACTGCTCGAGCCGCCGAGCACCTTGCCGCGGGCGTGGTACACCCGGCGCCCGTTCATGAACGGCTCCGGCTCGGACTCGTACTTCCAGTCGTAGAACCTGCTGCCGATCGGGAACGCCAACGCGGCCGGCATGTGGATGAAGACGTCCCACTTGTAGTCGCGTCGCCCCGCTTCGAGCACCAGGACGGTCTTGGTCGGATCCGCGCTCAAGCGATTGGCGAGCGCACACCCGGCGGAGCCGCCGCCGACGATGACGTAGTCGTAAGTGGTTCGAGACGTGTTGGTTCGAGACGTGGTCGTTGGAGACGTGGTCTTTGGAGGGGTTGTCGACGAAGCCACGTCGGTCAGTTTCCTGAACGTTCTGCGCGGGCCCTCACGGCTGCCTCGACGTGCTCGATCGTGAGCCCGCAGCAGCCGCCGATGAGCCGCACCCCCTCACGGATCCATTCGCCGAAGAACTGCTGCAGCCTCGCCGGATCGATCGTGTCGACGAAGCGCCAATCGGGCATCTCGAAATAGCCGGAGTCCGGATACGCGAGCAGTGGCCCGTCGAAGTACGGGCGAACGAGCGCGAGCGCGTCGGCAATCATCTCCGAGCCGGTGTGCATCAAACCGGCGGCGTCGACGCCGGAAGCGGGGATGAGACCGGCGATCGCGGTCAGCGGATGGTCGTCGAGCAGATCGTAGCTGATCACGCGGCCATCGCCGGCTCGGCGGGCACTCATCCCGAACCATACCGGCAGGCCCGTGGCGAGCGCCGCGTCCAGAGCGAGCTTGGTCCTGACCGGGTTGTACATCATCTCGAGCATGATGTGATCGACGCCAGAGTCCTTGAGGATGCCGGCGAGTTCGTGGAATGCATCTGACATCTGCTGATCGGACGGCACGCTGCTCGCATCGACGACCGCCGTTCCCGACGAGACGGGCACCATGTGCGAGAGCGATCCGGCCACGGCAACGACGGCGGCGGTGGCTGTCTGCTCGCGTGCCCGCAGCGCGGCCTCGACCGCGCGCTCGTTGATCTCGACGACCTGATCACCCAAGCCGGCCGGGGTCAGCATCAACCTCGACGACGCATAGGTGTTGGCGGTCACGACATCGGAGCCGGCACGGATGTAGTCCGCGTGGATCTCGGTCAGCAGCTGATCGTTGTCGAGCGTGGCCGCGCCGGACCACGCGGCCGGGTCCATCGACACGCCACGGCGTTGCAGTTCGGTGCCGGTGGCACCGTCGAGCACGATGATCTCGCCGTCGTCGAGCCGCTGCTTGAGCTGTTGGTAGGCCACCCATTCCTCCCGGCTAGTGGAAATTTCTCGCCTGACGGCGAGTACGTCATCCTAGACCCAGGACCAGACTGCCAGGACCAGCGAGCCGGGACCGGACTGCTAGCTTCGGCCCATGGGCAGAACCGTGATCGTCACCGGCGCGGCGTCGGGTATGGGAGCTGCGACGGCGCGGCTGTTCGCGGCCGAGGGCGACCACGTCTTCGTCGTCGACCGCGATCCCGACGGCGCAGAGCGAACCGCGACCCTGATCGGCGGAACTGCGGTGGTCGGCGACGTGACCGACTCGGCGTTCTGCGACGCAGCGGTCGAGAGAGCGGTGAGGAATCACGGCGGTCTGGACGTGGTTGTCAACGCAGCCGGCACCATCGTGCGCGCGAACGCAGAGGCCACCAGCGACGCCGATTGGCAGCGGGTCATGAACGTCAACGTCAACGGCACGTTCTTCATGTGCCGCGCTGCGATCCGGGCGATGAAACGCGGCGGCGGCGGCGCGATCGTCAACTTCGGTTCGATGTGGGGCGACTCCGGCGGAACCGGGCATGCTGCGTACTGCGCCAGCAAAGGCGCGATCCATAACCTCACCCGCGCACTCGCTCTCGATCACGCCCGGGACGGCATCCGCGTCAACGGTGTGTGCCCCGGCGAGGTCGATACGCCGATGCTGCGCGCCGGCGGACGGGCCGCGGCCGTCACCGATGACTACCTTGCGAGCATGGCCGACAGGGCGATCCCGATGGGGCGTCTCGCCCAGCCCGAAGAGATCGGTCGGGTCGTGCTGTTCCTCGCTTCGGATGCGGCGAGCTACATGACCGGCGCGCTCGTCGCCGTCGATGCCGGCGTCACGGCCGGTTAGGGGCAGCGATGGAATACCGCCGCCTCGGCCGCACCGGCGTGCTCGTCTCGCCGCTCGTTCTCGGCACCGACAACCTCGCCAACCCGACGCCGCGCGACGAGGGGATCCGGATGATCCATGCCGCGATCGACGGCGGCATCAATCTGATCGACACCTCCAACAGCTATGCAGCCGGTGAGTCCGAGCGGATCATCGGCGAGGCGCTGGAGCAGAACGGACGCCGCGACGACGTCCTGATCGCGACCAAGGTGCACTACCCGACCGGTACCGGCCCGAACGACCGGGGCAATTCGCGGCTGCACATCATTCGTGCCTGCGAGGACTCTTTGAAGCGGCTCGGCGTCGAGCACGTCGATCTCTATCAACTCCATCGACCCGATTTCGATACGCCGCTGGAGGAGACACTCGGCGCGCTCGACGATCTCGTCCATTCCGGCAAGGTCCGCTACATCGGCAGCTCGACGGCGCCGGCATGGCATGTGGTCGAGGGCGTGATGACGAGCGAGCGGCGAGGTCTGGCCAGATTCGTCACCGAACAATCGCCGTTCAACCTGCTCGACCGCCGACTCGAGAACGAGATGTTGCCGGCCTGCCAGCGCCATGGTCTCGGCGTGCTCGCCTGGTCGCCGCTGGCAATGGGCATGCTGGCCGGCCGCTACTCGGACGGCGCGCCGGCGCCAGCGGGTTCACGGGTCGCGGACCGAGGCGGCATCTACGCCGAACGAGTCACCCCGGCAGGCGTCGCGGTCGGCAATCGGTTCGCGGCGATGGCCCGCGAGAGGGGCTTGGACCCGGCCCAGCTGGCGATCTGCTTCGTCAAGGACCAACCGGGCATCACGGCCCCGATCATCGGGCCCAAGAACGTCGCCCAACTCGTCGGGCTGCTGCCGGTGCTGGACATGATTCTGCCGGAAGAGATTCAGCTCGCCTGCGACGAGCTGGTCCCTCCCGGCAGCGTGGTCGCGAGCTTCTTCAATTCGGCGCCGTGGATGCGTTGGAAGCAGCTCAGCCGGGTGACCGACGATGTCGAGAGCAACGTTGACCCAACATCTGCGGCGCACGCACCTACCCGATAGCGGCAACGTGGTCGGCGAACTCGGCCGAACCCATGAGTTGTCGGCACCGCTCGAACCGACCGACGGCGTAGGCCCAGAAGTCCTCGGCCAGGTTGGCGTTGACGTGCTGGATGACTCCCCACAGCGTCCACAGCAGATCGCACAATGCTTTGTGCGCGACCATCCGGCCGACTTGATCCAGGGGCGGGTCACCGCCGAAGTAGGCGCGCAGGAGTGCCTGATCCTGCGCCGGTCCGAAACCTGCCTCGACCGACAGATCGCCGAGATCCCACATCGGATCGTTGTTCGCTGCATATTCGTAGTCGATGATGAACATCCGCTCGCCCGTGTCGAGGAAGTTTTCGCAGAGCGGGTCGCAATGGCACGGCGCGAGCTGAACCGGGGCAGCCTCCAGAGCCAGTCGGGCGGAGTCGGCCTGAGCCTGCACGTCGTCGTAACCGTCGGGAAGCGTCGTCCCTTTCGACGCAAGCAGTTTCTTGTAGTCGTCGATCATCGTGAACAGCCGGAAGTCGGTGGCGAACGGCTCCGCCCGTTCGTGCAACTGGCGGAACGCGACGGCCGCCCGCTCGACTGCTGCGAGATCGGCGAAACGGTGCGCGTTCATCGTTGCCGCGCCGTCGACGAAACGGGTCATCATCAGACCGTCCTCGGCGTCGAAGAAGACCACCGGCGCGTTCACACCTGCCTTCGCGGCCGACCGCGCCGCGACGGATTCAGCCAAACGGTCGATGTATTCGGCGGTGCCCTCACCGGGGATCCGCAGCACGTATCGAGTCTGGCCGGCCTCGATCAGGTAGTTGCGGTTCGTCAGCCCGCCCAAGCGGCTGGCGACGAGCCCATTCACGCCGGCGAGCTCGGGAATGCGCCCCAGAAACGGAGCGAGGCCGGCGACGTCGTTCACGTCTTCAGTCTCGCGTTGCGCGGATCGTAGAGCGCACCCGCGTGGCGCACAGCCGGGATCGGCTCGCCATAGACCTCGACGACGTAATCGGTGCGTCGTGCATCACCGGCCAATTCGATCGGCAGATATCCGTAGACGATCGGTTTGGCAATGGTGTGGCCGAAGTTCGCGCTCGTGGTGAAGCCGGCGACGGCGCCGTCGGAGATGATCGCCTCGCCGCTCACCGGGTACGCCATCGATTCCAACGTGAACGTACACAGCTGGCGGTTGACACCCGCGTGCTTGTGCGCGACGAGCGCGTCGCGGCCGATGAAATCGCCCTTGTCGAGATCGACCCTCCACGCCAGGCCGGCTTCCCATGGGGTGACATCCGGAGTGATATCGGTCGACCAGTAGAGGTAGCCCTTCTCCATCCGCAACGTGTCGATCGCGCGGTAGCCGATGTCGGCGATGCCGTACGGTTCGCCTGTCCGGCGCAGGAGTTCGTACACGTGGGCCGCGTATTCGGTCGGAATGTGCAACTCCCAACCGAGCTCTCCGACGTAGCCGATTCGGAGCGCGAGCACCGGCGCCGAACCGATCGTGATGTCGCGGGCACGTCCGTAGCGGAATGCGGCGTTGCTCACGTCGTCCTCGCAGACGGCCTGCAACACCTCCCTGGCGAGCGGTCCGCAGAGGTTGATGACGGCGCGCGCCGACGTCATGTCGCGTATGACGACGGAACCGTCGGCGGGTGAGTTGGAGCGGATCCAACCCATGTCGTGGGCGCCGAACGCGGAGCCGGTGACCACATACCACGAGTCCGGGCCGGTACGGGTGAACGTGAGGTCGCATTCGATGCCGCCGTGCTCGTTGCACAGCTGGGTATAGGTGACGGTACCGATGGACTTGTCCATGTCGGCAACGGACAACCGCTGCACAGCCGCCGGCGCACCACTGCCGGAGATCTCGAACTTGGCGAACGATGTCTGGTCGATCAGACCGACGCGCTCGCGCACCGCGAGGTGCTCGCGGCCGACATGCTCGAACCAGTTCGGCTTCGTGAACGATGGCCGGTCGATCGGCTCGACTCCGTCGGGCGCGAACCAATTCGGTCGCTCCCAGCCGCCACGAGAACCGAACACCGCGTTGCGGGTCTTGAGTGTTTCGTGCAGTGGGCTGCGGCGCACACCTCGCGAGCTGACGTGCTCGGTGCCCGGCGCCGACAGCTTGTAGTGATGACCGTACAGTTCGACCGCGCGGGGATACATGAACTGGCGGGTCGTGTGATGGAACGCGAACCGGCGTACATCGAGGGGCCACAGATCGAGCGACGGTCGGCCATCGAGAATCCACTCGGCCATCATCTTGCCTGCGCCGCCGCCGGCCGCGATGCCGTAGAGGAAGCCGGTGGCCACATAGAAGTTGTCGAGTTCGGGCACCTTGCCCATCACGAAATCGGCGTCGGCCGAGTACGGGATGGCGCCGTTGACCAACGTGCGGATGCCGGCTTTGTCGATCACGGGAGTGCGTTTGGCTGCCAGCACTGCGAGTTGCTCGAAGCGATCCAGATTCGGTTCGAGCAGCTGCCGCTTGAACGGCCACGGGATGCCGCCCTCCGCGAACGGCAACGTGTCGGGTTCGTACCCACCGATCAGCAGCCCCTGACCATCGGGCTTGTAGTAGACGAGATGATCGGGATCGCGCATCGTCGGCATGCCACGAGGCATGTCATCGATCGGCCCGGTCAGCACGTACTGATGCTCGACCGCGAACGCCGGCACACGGGCACCGGCCAACCGGGCGACTTCCAATCCCCACATGCCTGCCGCGTTGACGACGATCTCACACGCGATGTCGCCGCGATCGGTGTGCACGGTCGTGACCCGCCGCCCGTCGACGGTGATCTTGTCGACCCTCGTCTGCTCGAGGATCTTCGCGTTCCGCGATCGCGCGCCTTTCGCCAACGCCTGGGTCACGCTCGCCGGATCGATGTAGCCGTCGGTCGGCAAGAACGCGGCGGCGAGGACGTCTTGCGTCGACATCAGCGGGAACAGCTCCTGGGCCTTGGCGGGCGAGATGATCTCCATCGCCAGCCCGAAGCTCTTCGCCATCGTCGCCAGCCGCTTGAGCTCCAGAACGCGATCCGGCGAACACGCGAGGCGGAGGCTGCCGACCTGATGCCAGTCGACGGCCTGACCGGTCTCGGCCTCCAGCCTGGAGTACAACTCGACCGAGTGTTCCAACATCCGCGTCGTGTTGCGCGACGACCGCAACTGACCGACGAGCCCGGCTGCGTGCCACGTCGCGCCCTCCGTGAGCCGGTGCTGCTCGACGAGCACGACATCTTTCTCGCCCATGGCCGTCAGGTGATATGCGAGGCTGCAGCCGAGAATCCCTCCGCCGATGATCACGATCCGCGCCTGTTCGGGTACCGGCTCTCCGACGCTCACACCCATTCCCTCCGGCCCTGCAGCCACGCTCGCTTGCAGAGCGACCATAGTTCAGCCATCGCACAGCGGGATACCCCACCGCACCTCGGGTCAGGCACTGTTATGGTTCAGCGAAAGCGAGCAGTGACGATGGGGGAACAAAAGGGTGGCTGAGGCGTCAATCTCTGTCCGTGGGTTGTGGAAGGTTTACGGCCCCCGGGCTGGACGCATCGTAGGTTCGCCCGACGCCGACCTGCCACGGGCGATGTTGGAGGCCAAGACCGGTTGTGTCGTCGCGATGCGAGACATCAACCTCGACGTAGCGCCCGGCGAAGTCTTCGTCGTGATGGGGCTCTCCGGGAGCGGCAAGTCGACGCTCGTACGATGTCTCACCCGCCTGATCGAGCCGACCGCCGGCACCGTGATGATCGGCGACACCGACGTCACCGCTGCAAATCGTGACGAACTGCTCGATGTACGCCGCCACCGGGTGAGCATGGTCTTCCAACACTTCGGCCTGCTGCCCCATCGCACGCTCATCGACAACATCGCGTTCGGCCTCGAAGTGCAGAAGATGGCGAAGGACAAACGGCGGGCCAAGGCCGAGCAGATCCTCGAACTCGTCGGTCTGGCGGGCCTCGGTCAGCGCAAACCGGACCAGTTGAGCGGTGGTATGCAGCAGCGCGTCGGCCTCGCCAGAGCGCTCGCCACCGACCCCGAGATCATGCTGTTCGACGAGCCGTTCTCCGCACTCGATCCGCTGATCCGGCGCGACATGCAAGACGAGATCGTCCGCCTCCGGCGAGAGGTCAAAAAGACGATGGTCTTCATCACCCACGACCTCTCCGAAGCGCTCCGACTCGGTGACCGGATCGCGATCATGCGCGACGGCCGCTTCGTCCAAGTCGGCACACCGGAGGAAGTGGTCGGCGCGCCGGCCGACGACTACGTGGCCAACTTCGTCCGCGACGTGCCGCGGAGCCATGTCGTCGCTGTCGACTCCGTGATGGCGCCACCGGCCAGTGGGGGTTCGTCTGGAACGGTGCCGCTCGGCACGAAGATCCGCGACGTGGTTCCCTATGTGGCAGCCAGTGAGCTCCCCGTTCGCGTCGTCGATGCGTCCGGCACGGTGGTCGGCTCGATCGATCGGGTCGCGGTGCTATCGGTAATCGCGGGCGAGGATCTCGCCCCCGTGGCCGGAGGCTGACCATGGTGATTGCGGCACCGATCACCGGCATCGCCGAAACCGCGACTTCGCCGATCACCGACAAACGCTGGCACCGCCTCGTCGTCCCCGGTGTCGTCATCATCGCAATCATCGCGGTCGGATACGCGATCGGTCACGAAGTACCCACCTGGCTCGACGCACACGTCAAGGCCAAGGTCGATCAGGCCTATCAGTGGACGGTGCTGCACGGCGATACGAATTGGCTCTTCACCGACGTGTTCGACCCGATCGGTCACGCGATCAGTTGGTCGACCGACCACCTGCTGTCGCTACTCCGGACCCTTCGTTGGCCCGGCGTGCTCGTGCTCACCGCTCTCATCGGCTACCGCACCGGCGGGCAGCGGGCCGCGCTGACCGGCGTGATCGTGTTGTCCGGCTGCGGCTTGCTCGGATTCTGGGATCACACCATGATCACCCTGTCGCTGATGCTCGTGTCCGTCGTGATCGCTCTCGCCGTCGGTATCCCGTTGGGGATCTGGGCCGGCCTGTCGGACCGGGCCGAGAAGGTGATGCGGGGCATACTGGACACCGCTCAGGTGATGCCGCTCTACGTGTACATCCTTCCCCTCGTGGTCGTCTTCGGGATCGGAGCCCCGGCCGCCGTCATCGCGACCATCATCTACGCCGTACCGCCGGCCGTTCGGATCACGAGTCTGGGAATCCGCGGTGTCGCCGGCACGAGCACCGAGGTCGGCTCGTCGTTCGGCTGCACCGGGCCGCAACTGCTGCTCAAGATACGCCTCCCCCTCGCCCGTCGGGCCGTGCTGCTCGGCGTCAATCAGGTCATCATGATGGCGTTCGGGATCGTGGTCTATGCCTCGCTGATCGGCGCAGCCGGACTCGGCAACGACGTGCTGACCGGTCTCCAGAAAGTGGATGTCGGCAGAGCGTTCGCGCCCGGCCTCGCAATCGTGTTCGCGGCGATCGCAATCGACCGGATCACGACCGGCCAACGGCCACAGCGAATCGTCTCCGACACCGTCGCCTCACGTCCGGGTGCGCTGCTCGGGCGGCGGTTCATGATGCCGCTCCTGGCGGTCGGTTCATTGATCGCTGTCGCTGTCGTCGCGAAACTCTTGAAAGCCGACCACTTCCCGTCGTCGTTGACCGTCGACGTCTCCAAGCCGGTGAACGACGCCGCAGACTGGGTCGGGCGTCATTTTCGAAAGGGCGTCCCGATCGTCGGCGGCACCGAGTCGTTCAGCGACTTCGTCGTGATCAATTTCCTCACGCCCGCGAGGGACCTCCTCCAGCACGCTGCCTGGTACATCATCGTCGCCGCCGTCGCGGCAATCGGTTGGGCGAGCGGTGGCTGGCGGCTCGGCCTGGTGTGCGGGGCGAGTTTCGTCGGCATCGGCGCGTTACGAGTGTGGGACCTCGCGATGGACACCCTCAGTCAGGTACTCGTCGCCGTCGTCATCAGCCTGCTCGTCGCAATCCCGCTCGGCATCTGGGCCGCACGTTCCATCACCGTCGAACGGATCCTGCGACCGCTGCTCGACGTCGCCCAGGTCATGCCCGCGTTCGTGTACCTCGTGCCGGTGATCTTTCTGTTCAACGTCGGCCGCGTGCCCGGCGTTGTTGCATCGGTCATCTACGCGATTCCGCCGGGGATCCGCCTGACGACCCTTGGCCTGCGGCAGGTTCCCGAGGCGCCGCGCGAAGCCGCGATCTCGTTCGGGGCGACGCCGCGCCAGGAACTGCTCAAGGTCCAGCTCCCGCTGGCGACTCGGGCGATGATGCTGGCCGTCAACCAGACGATCATCATGTGCCTGTCGATCGTGGTCGTCGCCGCGCTGATCGGCGCGGGTGGCCTCGGTCTGGAGACGGTCTACGGGCTGACCAAGAAGCAGATCGGTCAGGGCACTGCCGGCGGGCTGGCGATCGTGCTGCTCGCAATCGTGCTCGACCGCATCACCCAGGCCTGGGGCAGCCGCTCCAACCGGCGGGCCGGCGCGCAGACATGGGCCCAGCGGCGATTCTCGAGAGGCCCAGGGCTGACGCTCTGATCTCGGTTACCGTGATGCGATAAGATTCCGAAACCAAACAGCTCAGAACCAAATAAGGGGAGACAATGAAGAAACGGACGACACGAACAGCACGCTGGCTACTCGCCGGCGCGCTCGTGGCAGTTGCCGCCGGTTGTGGTAGCGACGCCAAGAAGGGCGCCTCGCCTGCCACCGATTCGGGTGCTGCCGGCGCCCCGATCACCCTCGCCGTCAACCCGTGGACCGGTTCCGCGGTGAACGCCAACGTTGCCAAAGTGATCCTCGAAACGAAGCTCAACACCAAGACGACGCTGCTCGACATCGACGAGAACGCGACCTGGCCGGGCCTCGACAAGGGCAGCATCGATGCCGTGCTCGAAGTGTGGCCATCAGGCCACGCAGCCGACGTGACCACCTATATCGACCAGAAGAAATCGGTCGTCAAAATCGGCTTGCTCGGCCCGGACGCCAAAATCGGATGGTATGTCCCGACGGCGCTGCTCAAGGATCACCCAACGCTCGCCACCTGGGAGGGCTTCAAGGACCCGGCGACGGCCAAGTTGTTCGCGACGGCCGAGTCCGGCGATAAGGGCCAGTTCCTGATGGGCGACCCGAGCTATGTCAGTTACGACGAGCAGATCATCAAGAACCTCAACCTGCCGCTGAAGTTCGTGGTTGCCGGTAGCGAGGCGGCGTTGATCACCGCGATCCAGAAGGCGACCACCGATGGCACACCGCTGTTGATGCAGTTCTGGCAGCCGCACTGGCTTCAGTCCAAGGTCAAACTGACCCAGATCAAGCTGCCCGACGTCACCGACGCATGCCTCGCCAGCGCGGCAGCCAAGGACGGCAAGTTCGCCTGCGACTACCCCGTCGATCACCTGTTCAAGGCTGCATCGGCGAAATTGGAGGCCAAGAACGCCAAGGCGTTCGCACTGCTGTCCAAGATTCAGTTGACCACCGACCAGCAGAACGAGATCGCTTCGATGGTCGATGGCGACAAGATGACACCCGAGGCAGCAGCCACGAAGTGGATTGCGGCAAACCCCGCCATCGTCGCCGCCTGGCTCAAGTAGAACGACGAGTTCCGTCGCGATGCCCGCCGGTCCGAGCGACCGGCGGGCATCGTCGCGTCGCAGAGATCTTCGGTCGTATCGCCGACGGCCCTCGCGATGAGGCATGATGTAAGGCGTTGTCGGGGGCACCTCACGCCCTCGATCAGCTCGCCAAGCAGCAAGGGGATTGCACCATGCAGATCAGTGTCACCGTGAACGGCACCACCCACGAAAGCGACGTCGAGCCGCGCACGTTGCTCGTGCACTACGTGCGCGAAAACCTCGGCCTCACCGGCACCAACATCGGCTGCGACACCTCGTCGTGCGGCGCCTGCACACTGCACCTCGACGGCGAAGCCGTCAAGAGCTGCACCGTGCTCGCCGTCCAAGCCGACGGCCAACGCGTCGACACGATCGAAAGCCTCGCCATCGACGGCGTGCTCCACCCGATGCAACAAGCGTTCATGGAAAACCACGGCCTCCAGTGCGGCTACTGCACACCAGGAATGGTGATGGCCTCGATCGGACTCCTCAACGAAAACCCCAACCCGACCGAACAACAAGTACGGCTCGGCCTCGAAGGCAACCTCTGCCGCTGCACCGGCTATCACAACATCGTCAAATCCGTACTCGCCTGCGCCAAAGGAGCCCATTCATGAGCATCACCGAAGAACGCCGAGCCGCCGTCATCGGCACACCGATGCTGCGCAGAGAGGATCCGGCGCTACTCACCGGCGAGGCCAAATTCACCAACGACATCCCGATTCCCGGCGCGCTCTACCTCGGAGTGCTGCGCAGCCCGTACGCCCACGCCAAGATCCTGTCCGTCGACGTCTCCGCCGCGATGGCGTTCCCTGGTGTCGTCGCGGCATACGGCGGCGCCGACCTCACAGCCCTGTGGGCCGCGCCGATGCCGTGCGCGTGGCCGGTGACGGCCGACATGAAGAACCCTCCGCACTACCCGGTGGCCGTCGACAAGGCCTGCTATGCCGGCGATGCGGTCGCGGTCGTGTTGGCCAACGACGACCGCGTCGCTCATGATGCGCTCGAGCTGATCGACGTGCGCTACGAAGCCCTGCCGGCCGTGATCGATCTCGAAGAGGCGCTCTCGGACCGGGTCGTCATCCACGCCGGCGCCGGCACGAACAAGGCCTACACGTGGGACCTCAAGTGCGAAAGCCACGAGGGCGCGGTCGATGAGGCGTTTGCCGCAGCGACGCATCATGTCAAGGAGCGCTACATCCAACAGAGGCTCCTGCCGATGTTCATGGAGCCACGCGCGTGCGCAGCGGTGCCTCAGCCGTTCGGTGGCGACATGACGCTGTACTCGTCCACTCAGATCCCCCACATCCTCAAAGTGATGACCGCGCTGACGCTCGGCATCCCCGAGCAACAGATGCGGGTGGTTGCGCCCGCCGTTGGCGGCGGCTTCGGCGGCAAGCTCAACGTCTATGCAGAAGAGTTGTTGTGCGTTGCGTTGTCACGCAAGCTCGGCGTTCCCGTTCGCTGGAACGAGGAGCGCGCGGAGAATGCGATGTCGACGATTCACGGCCGCGGTCAGATCCAAGACATCGAACTCGCCGCCGACGCCGACGGCAAGTTGACCGCGGTTCGGGTCCGGCTCATCGCCGACATGGGCGCGTACCTCCAACTCGTGACACCGGGCGTTCCGCTGCTCGGCGCGTTCCTGTATGCCGGGGTCTACGACCTGCCGGTCGCCTACGACTTCAGTTGCACATCGGTGTTCACGACGATGACCCCCACCGACGCCTATCGCGGCGCCGGCCGCCCCGAGGCCACCTACGCGATCGAGCGGGCCATGGATTCCCTCGCCGCGAAGTTGGGCATCGATCCGCTCGAACTTCGCAAGCGCAACTTCATCCGCAAGGACCAATACCCCTACACGGCCTTCAGCGGGCTCACCTACGACAGCGGCGATCACCTCGCTGCCGCCGAGAAAGCGGCCGAACTCGTCGGCTACGAGGCGCTCAGGGCGCAGCAGGCCACCCAGAACGTAGACGCCGGAACCAAGCGGCTCGGGATCGGCGTGTCGTCGTATTTCGAGATGTGCGGGCTCGCTCCGTCACGCGTGCTCGCCTCCTTGAACTACAGCGCCGGCGGCTGGGAGGCGGCGACGGTCCGGATCCTGGCGACCAACAAGATCCAAGTCGTCACCGGCGCCACGCCCCACGGCCAGGGTCACGTGACGTCGTGGTCGATGATCGTGGCCGACAAGCTCGGCGTCGCCCCTGAGGATGTC
Organism: Actinomycetes bacterium; assembly: GCA_025358125.1. Taxonomy (GTDB): domain Bacteria; phylum Actinomycetota; class Acidimicrobiia; order Acidimicrobiales; family Ilumatobacteraceae; genus WLMZ01. Next base: position 20,594 of record JANYKS010000093.1, on the reverse strand, counting down.
GACGTGCTTCACAGCGACACGGCGATCAGCCCGCTCGGACTCGACACCTACGGATCGCGTTCGCTCGTGGTCGGCGGTGTCGCGATCGCGATGGCCTGCGACCGGGTGATCGACAAAGCACGCAAGATCGCCGCCCACCAGCTCGAGGCTGCGCCGGAGGACCTCGACTTCATCGATGGAACGTTCAGCGTGAAGGGCAGCCCTGACCGGGCAACACCGCTTGCCGCGATCGCGTTTGCGGCGTTCACCGCGCACGACCTGCCAGAAGGCGTCGAACCGAACCTCGAGGCACACGTCACCTACGATCCACCAAACTTCTCGTGGCCGTTCGGCACCCACATCTGCGTCGTCGAGGTCGACACCGAGACCGGCCACGTCGACATCCTCAAATACGTCGCCGTCGATGATTGCGGGGTTCAGATCAACCCGATGATCGTCGACGGTCAGGTTCACGGCGGTGTGGTCCAGGGGCTTGCCCAGGCGCTCTACGAAGTCGCTTCCTACGACGAGAACGGCAACCTTCGCAACGGCTCGTTGGCCGAATATCTCGTGCCGGCTGCCAGCGACGTTCCATCCGTCACCACCGGTCATACCGTCACCCCGTCGCCGACAAATTTGCTCGGCGTGAAAGGCATTGGCGAGGCCGGCACGATCGGCGCCGCGCCCGCCGTGATCAACGCCGTCGTCGACGCGCTGTCCGGGCTCGGTGTCACCGACATGATGATGCCCGCATCACCGATGACGGTGTGGAACACGATCAAGGCGGCGCAAGCCGGTTCGACGACCGGGGGCAAGTGATGATTCCTGCTGCGTTCGATTACAAGCGTGCCGGTTCGGCTGAGGAAGCAATCAGTCTCGTCGGCGAGTACGGCGAGGACGCCAAGTTCCTCGCCGGTGGACACTCACTCCTGCCGTTGATGAAACTGCGCCTCGCCCAACCAGCAGTACTGATCGATATCGGACGGCTCTCGGATCTGTCCTACATCCGCGACGCCGGCGACCACATCGCGATCGGCGCCCTGACCCGCCACATGGACATCGAACAGTCGCCGTTGCTGGGCCAACACGTGCCCCTTCTCGCCCACGCCGCATCACATGTCGGCGACCCCCAGGTCCGCCACCGTGGCACCATCGGCGGCTCGATCGCGCATGCCGACCCGGCCTCTGACCTGCCAGCAACCACCCTCGCGTTGGGTGCCACCTACATCGTGCAAGGCCCCACCGGCACCCGCGAAATCCCGGCCGCAGAGTTTTATCTCGGATTCTTGGAATCGGCGTTGGCCGCCGACGAGATCGTCACCGAGATCCGGGTCCCGAAAATGAACGGCGCCGGCTGGAACTTCCAAAAGTTCAACCGGCGGGCCCAGGACTGGGCCATCGTCGGTGTCGCCGCATGGCGCCGCGGCAACGAATCCGGGATCGGGCTGGTCAACATGGGCTCGACCCCGATCCTGGCCGTCAGCGTTTCCGCCGCAATCGCATCAGGAGCCGCCATCGACGACGCCGCCAAACTCGCCGCCACCGACGCCGAACCCCAAGCCGACCTCAACGCCAGCATCGAATACCGCACCCACCTCGCCCAAGTCCTCGTCCGCCGAGCCCTCACCGCAGCATCCTGAACTCACCCCAACGTTCATCGCGCCCACCCTCGCCGTACATCGCTGTGTAGCGTTGGGATCTGTGTCCGAATCGACGATAGAGCTCGCTGATCCACAGATCAGCGCTCCTTCCACGGAACCGTCATGGCCGCAGCGGCCGATCAAGAAGTCGATCAGCGCCGTCGTGGCGAGGGACCCGTGGTTCGCCGCGCGCCTCGTCGGCTTCACCGTGTTCGTCGTCGCCTACATCTGGTGGTTCGTGGTCAGAGGCCTCATCATCGACCGGATCTCGGTCGCGATATCGGTGGGAATCTTCATCGTCATCGGCCACCTCGGGCGTCCGGCACGCCGGTGGGCCCTGCTGGCGTTCGATTCGCTCGGTTACCTGGTGATGTGGCTGGCTTACGAGGAGAGCCGCGGATGGGCCGACCAGGCCGGGTTCCCGCTACAGGTCGAGGCGCCCCGCAACATCGATCGGTTCCTGTTTCTTGGCACTGATCCCAGTGTGTGGCTGCAGCGACACTTCTACAACCCTGATCAGATCTACTGGTACGACAAGGTCGCGTCCGCGACCTACTTCACCCACTTCATCCTCCCGGTCATCGCGCTCGCCGTACTGTGGGTCACCAGCCACCGCGAATGGGCGCGGTTCATGAAGCGTTTCGCGACGTTGCTGTTCGTCGCCTGCACGATGTTCATCCTCTTGCCGACGGTTCCGCCGTGGATGGCCGACCGGGATTTCCACATCCTCCCCTCGCTCGCCCGCCACACCGGTCGCGGGTTCAGCGCCCTCGGCCTCAAAGGTTTCGTCAACACCTGGCGATCGGCACTGACCTGGGGCAACGCAGTGGCCGCGATGCCGTCGCTGCACGCCGGTTTCTCACTCTTCGTTCCCGCCTTCTTCCTGCCCCGGATCAAACCAGTCTCACTCAAGGTGCTGGTGCTGACCTTCCCGATCATCATGCTGACCTCGCTCGTCTATTTCGCCGAGCACTACGTCATCGACGGTTTGGTCGGCTGGACGATCGTCGGTTCGTCGTTTCTGTTCTGGGGTTGGTTCGAGAGGCGCCAGCGCCGGGTTCGCGCCGACAGGACCCGAGCTTTCCTCGGCCAACCGCTCCTCGGCCAACCGCTCCTCGGCCAAGAGGTGCCAGGATGCCAAGAGGTGCCAGGGTGCCAAGAGGTGCCAGGGTGAGGGTGCGCTCGGTCTTACTCGAACAGAGCTTCATCACGGCGCTGCTCGACGAGCAGTCACCGACCCACACCGCCACCAAAGACATCTACTCGGCGCTCGTCGAGCGCTACCGGGCCGGCGCAGACCGGTTGTTCGCGCTGTCAACCGTGCTCGCCAAGTTGCCGAGAGAGTTCCGCCGCAATGCACTGGCACCGGTGCTCACCCTTCACGTGGCCCGCCAGCACCACAACGCCGCCCGGCGCGTTCCCGCTGCGTCATCGCCCGACGTTGCGCTCGCGCTCGTGATGTTGCGACGCAACCGGATCAGAACCGTTGCGACCACGTCGTGCGACTTCGACGGCTTCGACCTCGTTGTGCTGCGGGCCCAGCCCGATGAACTCGATGATGGCGCCCCGCCGCAGTCGGACGGGTATGTCAGCTACGAAATTGGACCGCTGCCCGCTCAGCGACCCACGGGCCGATGACCTCCGCCCGAATCCGGTCGTGGTCCGGATTCTTGTCGTAGGCACGCCAATCCTCGATCGAGTCGAATGTCGCAATGATCGCGAAATCCATGTTCGCCGGGCCGTGGGCGGCCAGGTCAGAGCCGAACCGGTATGTTGCGATCTCTTTCACCAGCTCCGGCATCGTCGAGAGCGCCTCGGCGATGGCGGCGATGGCGTCCGGCGTGGCTGCGGGCTTCCAGCGAAATGTGACGACGTGGGTGATCACAGCAGACCGCCGTACGCGCCGCCGTCGATGTGCATCTGGAGTCCGGTGACGAACTTGGCCTGCTCGCTGCAGAGGAAGGCGACGATCTGTCCGAAGTCGTCAGGATCGCCGGCGACACCAGCTGGGATCCCGAGTGTGCTGGCGTCCGGCATGCCGCCGTAGAGCGAGGTGATCCGGTCGGTGGCGTGGATTCCGGGTTGGGCACTGTTGACGGTGACCCCGTCGCCGGCCACCTCGCGGGAAACGGTTTTCAAGAATCCGGTGACGCCGGCACGGGAGGTGTTGGACAGGATCAGTGTCGGGCTCGGCTGACGCACCACTATCGAGGTGATCGCCACGACCCGACCCCATCGGCGCTGCTGCATCGCCGGGATCGCGGCCTTGCACATCCCGACGACGCTCAGCAGGTTGAGGTCGATTCCGGTTTGGTACAGATCGATCGGGGTCGAGGCGAACGTGCCGGGTGGTGGTCCGCCAGTGTTGGGGACCAGGATGTCCACCCCTCCGAGCGCGGCGATGGCCATCTCGACGAACTCGGCGCCACCGACGGCTGAGGACACATTGCACACCAGGGGCACGCAATCGTGGCCGACGGCGGCAGCCGCCGCTGTGATCCTGGCTTCGTCGCGACCGCAGATGGCGACGTGCGCGCCCGCTGCTGCGAGCGCTTTGGCCGACGCAAATCCGAGTCCTGATGATGCTCCAGCGACTGCTGCGCGTCGTCCTGCTATACCGAGATCCATCCCGACGACCGTACTCGCGTCCACGCTAGGGTGCAGGCCCAAGGCTGGTGAAACCATGAATGAAGACGCGATCGATGCATTCCATCTCGACGCGATCGCAGATGCGGACCCATATCCCTACTGGTACGAAGACGTCGACGAACCCGACTCGAATCAGACCCTGGTCCGCACGGTCAGCTGCGACTTGTGCATCGTCGGCGGCGGCTACACCGGACTGTGGACGGCGATCATCGCCAAGGAGCGCGACCCGTCGCGCGATGTCATCCTGATCGATGCTCACGAGGTCGGCTCGGCGGCCAGCGGCCGCAACGGCGGCTTCATGGAGAGCAGCTTGACCCACGGTGTCGCCAACGGCCAGGCCCGCTTCCCCGACGAGATCGCGGTACTGGAAGAGCTCGGGCTGAAGAACCTCAACGACATCGAGGCCGCGATCAAACGCTACGACATCGACTGCGACTACGAACGCACCGGCGTCATCGACGTGGCAACTACCGCCCACAGCGAGTCGTACTACGACGAGCTCCGCGAGGATTGCCAACAGCTGCGCCTCCTCGGTCAGACGGTGGAGTTGCTCGATGCGCAGGACATGCGCAATCAGGTCGACTCGCCGACATATACCGGTGGGCTGTGGCGAAAGGACCGGGCCGCGCTCGTCGACCCGGCGCGTTTGGTCTGGGGGCTGAAGGCAGCCGCCGAATCGCTCGGCGTGACCATCTACGAAGACACCAAGGCCACGTCGGTCGAAAGGGACGGTGTCGGCGTCATCGTGCACACCCCGCTCGGCGCCGTCCGCGCCGGCAAGGTCGCGCTTGGCACGAACGCGTCCAAGCCGCTGCTGAAGAGGCTCGGCCACTACATCGCGCCGGTCTACGACTACTGCATGGTGACCGAGCCGTTGACGCCGGTCCAACTCGCCGAGATCGGTTGGGAGAACCGCCAGGGCCTGAGCGACATCTCCAATCAGTTCCACTACTACCGGCTGACCGAGGACAACCGCATCCTGTGGGGCGGCTACGACGCGATCTACTTCTGGTGGGGCAAGGTCAACACCGAGTTGGAGAGCCGGCCCGAAACATGGGCGAAGCTGTCCAAGCACTTCTTCAACACGTTCCCCCAGCTGGAGGGCGTCAAGTTCACCCACACGTGGGGCGGCGCGATCGATACCTGCAGCCGGTTCTGCGTGTTCTGGGGCCGGGCGATGGGGGGCCGCGTCGCCTACGCGATGGGCTATACCGGACTCGGCGTGGCTTCCACCCGGTTTGGCGCCGAGGTCATGCTCGATCTCCTCGACGGCAAGCACAGCCTGGCCACCCAGACCGAGTTCGTCAAGGGAAAGCCCTTGCCGTTCCCCCCGGAGCCGTTCCGCTTCATCGGCATCCAGACGACCCGGTGGTCACTCAAGCGCGAGGACCGCACCGGCAAACGCAACCTCTGGCTGCGCAGCCTCGACCACCTCGGCCTCGGCTTCGACAGTTAGGTGGGGCGCTCGTCCAGGGGCGCTGATCCAGGGAGACCATCGAACGCTTGATGTAACGCGGCGGCAGCCTGGCTGCCACGGCGTTACATCAGGCGAGCCGGCGGAGGTGTTCAGGGCGGGGCGGCGTTACATCAGGCGAGCCGGCGGAGGTGTTCAGGAGAGCCGGCGCAGCACCACGGACGAGCGCGGCGGCAGCGTGACCTTGCGATCGGCCAACGTTGCGTTGGAAGGGCAGCTCGACAGGGCCAGCGCCCATACACCGTCTGCGTGCACGGTGAACGTCAGCGGCTCCCACCAGACATTGACCATCACGTACAGCTCGCCACGCTGCCACGCGATCGAATGCGACGTGTACGAAAGGTCGGGGGCGGCATCGACACCGTGCACAACGACGGCACCGGCGCCGCCGGCCTTGCGCAACGCGACGAGTTCGCGGACGAATTCGGTCAGCTCAGCGTATTGTTCGGCGCGCGTCCAATCGAGCCATGTGATCTCGTTGTCCTGGTTGTACGGATTGTTGTTGCCGTGTTGGGTCTGGGCGAACTCGTCGCCGGCGAGCATCATCGGCACGCCATTGGACAGCATCAGCATGACCATCGCATTCTTCATCTGCTGCAGCCGCAGCATGCGCACGTCGTGGTCTCGGTCGGCGGGGATGTCATCACCCTCCCACCCGCAGTTCCACCCCCGATTGTCGTCGGTGCCGTCCGTGCCGGCGTGCCCATTCGCGACGTTGTGTTTCGTCTCGTAGCTGACGAGGTCGTACAGGGTGAATCCGTCGTGGGCCGTGATGAAGTTGATGCTGCGACGCGCATCCGTCCCGAACAGGTCAGCACTACCGTCGATGCGCCCGGCGAAGATCGAGGCGGCGCCGTCCTCGGCGCGCAGAAACGAGCGCGTGTCGTCACGGAAGCGGCCGTTCCACTGCGCCCACGACCGCCCGGGAAAGGCGTCGCCGAGCTGATAGGCAGCGAGGTCCCACGGCTCGGCGATCAGGCGCACATCCCGCTTCGCAGCGAAGGCCGTGATCTCTTCGATGAGGACACTGTCGCGCTGGACCTCGCCACCCGGATCTCGCCCGAGTAGGGAGCCGAGGTCGAATCGGAAGCCATCGACGCCGAGATCCGCGAACTGTGCGAGCGAATCGATGATCAGCTTCGAGGCGGCCGGATGGGCGGCGCGGATCACGTTCCCACAGCCGGCGTCGTCGCGGTACGAGCCGTCTGGGCGGAGCACGTAGTAGGCCGCGTCGTCGATCGCGCGGAGGTGATACGTCGGACCGAGTTCGTCCTCCTCCGTCGTGTGGTTGTAGACGACATCGAGCAGCACCTCGATGCCCGCGTCGTGGAAGGCCTGGACCATCCCGGTGAACTCGCCGATCGGATCGTCGCCGGCCACGTAGCCGTGGTGGAGCGCGTCCCACGCGAGCGGCATGTAGCCCCAATAGTTGGCCTCGTCCGGATCGAATTGGTGGATCGGCATCAACTCGACGGCTGTGACGCCGAGTGACGCGATGTGGTCGACGTGGTGGCGGATCCCGGCGAACGTGCCGCGCAGTCGCTCTGGCACATGTGGCGCACGCATCGTGGCACCGCGCACGTGGAGCTCGTAAATGACGAGATCGCCGGCGCTGTGGCGCGGCCCGCGCGGCATCGTCGGGCGGGGGCCGTGACGCCAGAGAACACCGAACGGCGAGCGGCCGAGCGTTTCAACACCCCGAACCCGCGCCCTGTCACGGTCGTGTTGCGGAGGGAACCACACCTGCCTCGCCTCGGGGTCGAGCAGGAGCTTCGACGGATCGAAGCGGGACGCTGCACCGCGGGGGCCATCGACCCGGAATCCGTACAGGTCCGCGGTGCCGACGACGTCGGCCGCGATCTCGGCCGTCCACACGTCGCCCTCGCGCATCATCGCGACTGCTGCAACCGTTACGAACGGATCATCGCGATCGACGACCAGAACGGTCGCCGTCGATGCCTGCGAGCTCCACAGCGAGAACGTCCACGACTGCCCTGCTTGGTCCCACTCGGCGCTCACCCGTTGATCTTCGCCGATCAGAGTGGGGTTCGTACAGCCCCGTACCCGTAGCCTTGCAGCGATGTCGCAGCTCGATCATGTTCTTACCGTCAATGATGTCTCGGTCGCGTTGGCCGGCAACGGTTATCTCGCGGACGTCGGTTTGACGACTGCGATCTTTCTCGCGTTGACGTTGCGTCGTCCGTTGTTGTTGGAGGGCGAAGCGGGTGTCGGCAAGACGGAGGTGGCAAAGGTTTTGAGCCGCTGGACGGGGGGCGAGCTGATCCGGTTGCAGTGTTATGAGGGCATCGATGCGAGCCAGGCCGTGTACGACTGGGATTACAGCCGTCAGCTGCTGCACCTGCGTGCGGCCGAGGCGACCGGCGAAGCGCAAGGTGTCGGGACCGAAGCGCTCGAGGGCCAGTTGTATCAGGAGCGTTTTCTGCTCAAGCGGGCGTTGCTGCGGGCGATCACCCCGACGGTCGGTCCGCCACCGATCCTGTTGATCGACGAGGTCGACCGATCAGACGACGAGTTCGAGGCGTATCTGCTCGAGGTGTTGTCCGATTTCCAGATCACGGTGCCCGAACTCGGTGTGTTCCGCGCCGAGCGGCCACCGATCGTGATCCTGACCAGCAATCGCACCCGCGACGTGCACGACGCGTTGAAGCGGCGCTGCCTGTATCACTGGGTCGAGCATCCCAGTTTCGAGCGCGAGGTCGAGATCGTCCGCCTCCGCGTCCCACATGTGACCGAGACGCTCACCCGTCAGGTTGCGGCTGCGGTTGAAACGTTGCGCGGGTTGAACCTGTACAAGCCGCCGGGTGTTGCCGAGACCATCGATTGGGCCACTGCTCTCGGTCGGCTCGGTCTGACGGAGCTGTCGGAGGAGTCGGTGCGGACAACGCTCGGTGCAGTGTTGAAGTACCGCGAAGATGTCGAGCGGGTGCACCAGCACGGTGTTGGCGACCTCGTCAAGCAAGCGTTCGAACGAGGCATGTCGCACGGCCGATGACGCCACTCGACGAACCTCGCGCCGCCGAACGGCCAGAGGCCATCGCGACCGCGTTCGCACGTGTGCTGCGTGACCTCGGCCTCAGTGTTCCGATCGGTTGCGTGCTGACGTTCACCGAGGCGCTCGGCGCAGTAGGAGTGGACAGGCGCGATGCGGTGTACTGGGCTGCGCGCTCGACGCTCGTGCGCCGGCCGGAGGATCAGCCACTGTTCGACCGGGCCTTCGCCGTCTTTTGGGAGGCACGGTCAAACGATGGCGTAGCTGACGAGGTCGAGCCGGAGCGGGTCACGATCGAGATCGACGACGGCGACGACGGCGACGACAACGATGGTGAGCCGGGCGAATCGGGCGACGACCCCACGATCCAGCTCCGGTTCAGCGCGGCAGAGGTGCTGCGTCAGAAGGACTTCGGTGCGTACACCGACGAAGAAATGGTGATGGCACACCAGTTGATGAGCCGATTGCGTTTCGTCGGCCCGCCGCGCCGTTCCCATCGGCTCACCCCCGCCAAGCGCCAGATGTACCGTCCGGACCTGCGCCGCACGGTGCGCGCCTCGCTGCGCTCCGGCGGTGAGCCGATGCGGCGCTACTGGCGCGAGCCGGGTGACCGGATGCGCCGCCTCGTGCTGCTGCTCGACGTCAGCGGTTCGATGGAGCCGTATGCGCGTGCGCTGCTGCGGTTCGTGCAGGCGGCCGTCGCCGCCAGGCAACGGGTCGAGGCGTTCGCGATGGGCACCCGGCTGACACGGATCTCCAAAGAGCTCGACAGCCGCGATCCTGACAAGGCGCTACGGCTGACGAGTTCGCGGGTCAGCGACTGGAGCGGCGGAACCCGTCTCGGTGAGTGCCTGCGACGGTTCAACGATGAATGGGGTGTGCGCGGCATGGCTCGTGGCGCGATCGTCGTGATCCTGAGCGACGGCTGGGACCGCGGTGACCCCCGCGACCTCGGCGAGCAGATGCAACGCCTGCACCGGATCACCCACGATCTGATATGGGTCAACCCGCTCAAGGTCACGCCCGGCTACGCCCCGCTGGCGCGTGGCATGGCGGCCGCGTTGCCGTATGTTGATCACTTCGTGGAGGGCCACTCGCTGGCCGCCATGGAAGAACTGGCCCGGGTCATTTCCGGCACAACCTGAGGGGTTGCATCATGCGTGAGATCCTCGACGACATCGACCGATGGCGAAACAACGGCCGCCGGGTCGCGGTCGCGCGGGTGGTCAACATCGAAGGCTCGGGCCCGCGTGATCCCGGCGCAGCGATGGCGGTCAACGAAGATGGCGAGGTCGCCGGTTCGGTCAGTGGCGGCTGCGTCGAGGGCGCGGTCGTCGGCGAGGCGCTCGCAATCCTCCACGGCGATCAGCAGCCGAAGCTGGTCACGTTCGGGTACAGCGACGACGAAGCGTTCGCTGTCGGTCTGACTTGCGGCGGCATCCTCCATTTGTTCATCGAGCCGCTGACATGGTGACATCGCTCTACGAGCAGCTTCGCGATCACATCCGCAATGAGCAGCCGGTCGGGCTGTGCACGGTGATCGACGGTCCGAACGTCGGCGCAAAGATGTTGATCCTCCCCGATCGAGTCGCGCAGGGTTCGTTTGGCAACGCCGAGTTGGACCGGATCGTCGCCCGCGACGCACTCGCCGAACTGGAGGCAGCGACCACCGGCGTGCGCCACTACGGTCCGCAGGGCCAGACGACGCCGGAGGACCTCGCCGACACCGTCACCGTCAGCGTGTTCGTGGAGAGCTTCTCAGCGCCTCCGCAGATGTGGATCTTCGGCGCGGTCGACTTCACCGCCGCGTTGGCCAAGGTGGCCAAGGTGCTCGGCTACCGGGTCACAGTTTGCGATGCCCGCGAAGTCTTCGCAACACGCCGCCGCTTCCCGATGGCCGACGAGGTGATGGTGTCGTGGCCCGGCCAGCTGTTCACCGATCGCGGCAACACCCTCGGCCCCCGCGACGCGGTATGCATCCTGACCCACGACTCCAAGTTCGACGTCCCGGCCGTGCTCGGGGCGCTCGCCACGCGCGTCGGCTACATCGGAGTCATGGGCAGCCGCAAGACACACGAGCGGCGGATGCAACGTCTCGCCGAGGCCGGCCTGACAGCACCGGAGCGGATCGCCCGGCTGATGTCGCCGATCGGGCTCGACATCGGCGCGCGAACACCCGAGGAGACGGCGATCTCGATCTGCGCCGAGATCATCGCCCGCCGCACAGGCCGCACGACGCCCTCGCTGCGCGACGGCTCAGGCGCGATCCATAGTTGACGCTCAGCAGTTGACCTTCAGCAGTTGACCTTCAGCAGTTGACGTTCAGCCGGTCGGGTCGCCGAAGCGGACGTTGCCGCGCTTGGCCGTGACAGCGACCCGGACGAAACTGCCGGAATTGGGCGAATCCACGACCGCGTTGTCGACGCCGAGATAGATCATCACGTGGCCGGGGTAGTAGGCGAGATCGCCCGCCTGCGCTGTCTGCTGGTTGAGTGGCGCTGCGACCCTGATCTGCGAACCGGATTGACGGGGCAGCGTGGTGCCGGCCACGCCCCACGCGTACGTGGTCAGCCCTGAGCAGTCGAATCCGACTCCCGCACTGCTCTGATTGCGCCGGTACGGTACGCCGAGCTGGGTCAGCGCGGCCATCAGGGCCACCTGATGAGTCTGATCCGCGGCGGTCCACGCTGTGCGCATCCGCTCCGGATCGATCCCGAGCCGGTTGGCCACCTCGGTTGCGATGGCGCCACGGTTGGCGGCGTAGTTGCTGAAGCCGCTCTGCTGGCTGGTCCTGATGTAGGTCTGCAGCTCGTCGAGCGCGACGCCTGCGAGCGCTGCGAGCGGATCGGCGGCGCGGGTGACAGTGTGGACACCGACTGGCGCGGCGCTGGCCGTCGAGGCCGAAGCGGCGAGCGCGCCGAACGACGTTGCTGCAACGAGCACGGCGACGCCGATTCGCGCCCGTTTGCGAACCTGATGCACGGAAATTGTCATGGATTGCTGTCCCTTCGTTTGACGCATTCGATCCCACCGGGCGAATGTCGTGGCTTGAGCGTTTGCCCGCTCAGGTCACGTTGCGCCAAACGAGAGCGCCACGTTCTGTTGCAGCGCAGCGCGTTTTGCCCGCTCTGGCCGCAAGTTCGACATCGTATCGACACGAGATTGAAACAATCAACTTTTCGTAACACATTCGTCATGTATTTCTCGTCGATCTGGCGGGTATGTGGTACTGGATCAAGCAGGCTCATCAACCGTGGACAGACCCGACATTTCAGCCGACATGACGTGCGCCGTGCTGCTCGCAGCCGGTGGCGGCAGCCGTTTCGCGGACAGGTCGTCGACCCAATCCTCGGCGCGGCCGGCGCACAAGTTGCAGGCGCTGCTCAACGGTCGACCCGTGTATCAATGGGCGCTCGAGGCAGCCGTGCAGAGCGGGCTCGCCCACGTCGTCGTCGTGACCGGTGCGGTCGCCCTCGATCTTCCCGGATCCGTGATCGAGGTTCACAACGTGCACTGGGCGAACGGTCAAGCCGGCTCGCTGCAGCTCGGTGTCCAAGCCGCGACCGAACTCGGCGCCGATGCAATCGTGGTCGGCCTCGGCGACCAACCTTTCGTCAGCGCGGACGCGTGGAGAGCGCTCGCCGGCGCGACCACTCCGATCGCTGTCGCAACGTATGGCGGCCGACGCGCCAACCCGGTCCGTCTCCACCGCTCGATCTGGGCGCTGTTGCCCTGCGAAGGCGACCAGGGAGCCCGTAGCCTGATCGCCCTGCGGCCAGAACTCGTCGGGGAAGTAGCCTGCGGTGGCTCGCCCGCTGATATCGACACGATGGAGGATCTCCAGCAATGCAACTCGTCAATGAATTCACAGTGAATCGTCCCATCGCCCAAGCGTGGAAGGTGCTCACCGATATCGAGCGCATCGCTCCGTGTCTACCCGGTGCGCAGCTCCAGGAAATCGAGGGAGACAAGTACCGCGGCGTCGTAAAGGTCAAGGTCGGTCCGATCAGTGCGGCGCTCAAGGGCGAAGCGTCGTTCGTCGAGCAAGACGATGAGAATCACCGAGCCGTGCTGAAAGGCGAAGGCCGCGACACCAAGGGCAACGGCAACGCGTCGGCCTTGATTACGGCGTCGGCGCAAGCGCTGTCTCCGACGAGCACCAAGGTCGTCGTCCACACCGATCTCAACATGACGGGCAAAGTCGCCCAGTTCGGCCGCGGCGCCCTCGCGGACATCAGCGCCAAGCTGATGCAACAGTTCGCCAAGAATCTCGATGAGATGCTTGCCAAGGACGGCCAGGCGGCGGCGCCAGCTGCCGACACGTCGCCAACCTCGCCAACCTTGGCAGCGGCGGCGGCAGCGGCGACCGTCGGCGTCACAGCGCCAGCAGCACCCGGGACCAGCGCCGACAACAAGCCCGAGAGCAATGGTCCGGTCGGCACCGGCGCGGCGCAAGACAGTCCGTCCAAGCAGCCGACGATGCGAACCATCAACGGACCGGCCGCCGAACCGATCGATGCGTTCAGTCTCGGTGGCGGAGCGATCCTCAAGCGCGTGCTGCCGCTGCTCGCGGGCCTCGTGATCCTGCTCCTCGCAATCAAGCGGTTCAAGAAGTAGTCGAAATTACCGGTTTCAACCGGCGCGACGAAGCCAGGATGTCTAATGTCGGCTTCGGAATGGATGATCGAGAGCGAGTTCGGGAACTGCTCGGCCGCGAGCCGCAAGGCAAGTTCCAAGTCGTCGTGCGCGACGCAGTCGGCGATCCGGTCGTGCTGCTCAACGAACCCCTGCTCGACGACGGCACGCCGATGCCGACCCGCTACTGGCTCATCGGTAGGGCTGCAATAGCAGCGGTCGGGCGACTCGAGGCGACCGGGGGCGTCAGCGAGGCGCAAGCGACGATCGATCCCTCCGCCATTGCCGACGCCCACGCCCGCTACGCCCGCGAGCGCGACGCGGTGATACCTGCCGCGCATGTCGGACCACGACCATCGGGCGGCGTCGGCGGCACCCGCCAGGGCGTCAAGTGCCTGCACGCCCACTACGCCTGGTTCCTGGCCGGCGGCGACGATCCGGTCGGGCGATGGGTCGCGGCGCGAATCGAAACGGTGTGACGATGACGACGGTGCGACAATGACAACGGCACGGGTGAACATCGATGACACCTCGACGGTCGTCGTCGTCGACGCTGCCGGCGACACACCGGGCGGCCGATACGTCATCCCAGCCGGAATCGATTCGTTGCGACGGAGCCATTTCACCAATGACCCGCCGGCTCCCGAGGATCTCACCAACGCGATCGGCGAGATGCTCGACCACCTCGCCGATGCGAGGAGAGAAACGCCTGCTCTCGTCGAAGCGACCACTGTGGTCGTTTCCGGACCCGGACCACGAGCCATCGCGTTCGTCGAGTTCGGAGGGGTCGTCGACGCCCCTACGCACGTACTCACGCGCGAAGCCACAGAGGAGGTGTTCCGGATTCTAGCCACGGAGAACGCGAGCGAGCGGCGCCTCAACCCGGGATTGCCGGCCGGGTTCGTCGATTCGATCGTCGCCGGATGCTGTGCGCTGGTGGCCCTGATGCGCGGCCTGCATCTCGCCACGCTGATCGTCGATCTGGCGCCACAAGACGCGGCTGCGATCAGTACGGAGTGAACCAATGAGCATTGATCGGCGCCCTCTCAACCATCCGTCGCTGCCACCGACGAACGGCCTGCGCCTCTACGGCAGGCGGGTCATGATGCGACCGCTCGTAGCCCCCGACTTTGCCCGCTGGAGCGACGTGCGCGTGCGCAACGAGAAATGGTTGCTGCCGTGGGAGCCGTCGCGGCTCGCCAATCAGGGCGACCCGACGCGCGAGCGTGACGTCTTCGCAACGCGATGCGCCGGGCGCGATCGCGATCGTCAGATGGGCGTCGCGTACGCATTCGGGCTGTTCGTCGACAACGCTCTCGCTGGCGAGGTCAATCTCAACAATCTCATCCGCGGCGCACAACAGACCGGAACCATCGGATACTGGATCGATCAGGCCCGCGCCGGTCACAGCTACGTCGCGGAAGGGGTCTGCGTCCTGATCCGCTTCGCGTTCGAGGAACTCCGTCTTCACCGGCTCGAGGTGTGCATCATCCCCCGCAACGACAACAGCCGCCGCGTCATGGACAAGTTGGGTCTGCGCGACGAGGGGGTCGCACTCCGGTTCCTCGAGATCAACGGGATCTGGGAGGACCACGTTCGCTACGGCATCACCGCCGAGGAGTGGAACGCCCGCAAGGAAGAATTTACAGCCTCCTGGCTGTAGTGCGACGCTCGGGCAGGGTTCACGACACCCTGCCCTCGCGCCTCGCCGCTACGCCTGTTCCGCCACCATCTTCGATGTGGCCGCCTTGGCTTTGCGCACCGATGTCCGCCGCTTCCACATCTTCAGCTTCCAGTGGCGCGGCGTGTGCTTACCGCCAATGGCCTTCCCCCGTTCGGCATCGTGATGATGAGCGGGCACCCATGCTCGTCCGGGCTCGTGCACGTCCTCGGGCTCCAGCCCGGAACTGACCTGGGTCGCAACGGCACAGAGTTCGCTGTGAATTCGATGCCGCTCGTTGTGGGCGTGTGCTCGCAAGTCCATCTTGGGCGGCGGAGCCGCCTCCTGCATGTGATGACGCTGACTCATCGTTACCTCCTGCTGAAAACGTTCGGTTGATGGGCTCCCCTTGTCAAATCAACGTACACCCCCGACCTCGGCGAAGGAAGGCATACCTATCCGTTTTTTGAGGAGATCCGCTGGCGTAGCGCGGCGATGCGCTCAGCGAACCACGGCTGGCGGGTGCTCCAGATCTGCGGATCCAACTCGCGTTTGACGGCCGCCGGGTGATTGCCGATGTCGGCCATGTCCTGGATCGTCTGCTTGACGATGACTGCGAGTTCGCGCGGCACCGTCGCCGCGCGAGCAGCCATCGCCTGCGCCGCGCCCAGCAGCTGATCGTCGTCGACGCAGCGGTGCACGAGGCCGACGCGCTCGGCCTCGGCGCCGTCCATGACCTCCCCGAACACGACGGCGGCCATCGCCGTCTGCGGACCGACGATGCGACGTAGCATCCATGTATGACCGCCGCCGGGATGAATACCGATCTGGAGGAAGCGGGTGTCGAACTTCGCGCGTCTGGCCGCGATCCGGACATCGCACCCGAGCGCGAGGTTCATCCCGGCGCCGACGGCAGCGCCGTTGACGGCTGCGAGCGTCGGCAGCGGGCTGCGCGCGATGCGCAGGAAACCCTCGTAGATACTGCCGAGGCTATGCTCGCTCGACTCGGCGAGATTGCCGAGGTTCGCTCCTGCGCAGAACGCCGGTGCAGCGCCCGTGACGACGAGCGCGCCGATCCCGTCGTCCGCTTCGACCTCATCCATCGCAGCGATGATCTCGGCGACCATCGGCGCCGTCAGTGTGTTCCGTTCGGCCGGGTTGTTCAACGTCAAGGTGGCAACACGGTCGGCGATAGTGACTTCGACAAGACTCATGCTCTGATTGTCTCATGTGTCAAGGTTGCGGCGTGAATGCTCCTCCAAAGATGCCGGCGGCGCGCCCGGCCGCGACGGTGATCGTTGCGCGAGACCGCGATGACTCGTTCGAGGTCCTCCTGCTGAAGCGGAGCGAGGTCGGCGCCTTCGCGGGGCTGTGGGTGTTCCCTGGCGGGCGGGTCGACGACACCGATGCCGGCGACGACGAACTCGCCCGCGCCGCATCGGCGGCCGTGCGTGAGGCCCACGAAGAGGTGTCGCTCGACATCGACGCAACCCAGCTCATCGCGTTGTCGCACTGGACCCCACCTGCCATCGCTGCGAAGCGCTACACGACATGGTTCTTCGTCGTGCCGTGGTCGGGGGGCGAGGTACGCATCGACGAGCACGAGATCGTCGATTCGCGTTGGATATCTCCGGGGGATGCAATCTCCGCAGGTCTGGCTATGGCCCCTCCCACCCACGTCACCCTCGTCGACTTGGCCAACGCCGGGTCCTTCGAGCGCCTCCGCGGTCTGATCGCTCGCCGCGGCATCGAGCGGTTCGTCACCGTTGCGGCCGAGCACGACGGCGACGTCGTGCTGTTGTGGGAGCTCGATGCCGGTTACGACACCGCCGATCCGACCCTGCCCGGCCGACGCCACCGGATGACGCTGCGCGAGGGCTTGCCGCTCAACTTCGAGCGCTCCGAGGGCTAGCCTCGTCACGACATGCTCGACCACGTCTTTACCGATGCGATCGGTGCGCTCCGTGATGCCTTCGAGGGTGCGTTCCTCGAACGTCAGGCGTTCGAGGAGCACTTCCAGATCGATGTGTTGCTCGGAGACATCACATGGGAGACCAGCTACGGCTTGCCCGGCGAGGGTCAACCGCCACGGGTCGTCGCCCACATCACCTTCGATTGGCCGACCTGGAGCCAGACCGCCTACCGGCGCTGGTACGTCGAGGAGGTCCTCGACGAGCAGCCATCAATCGAGATGGAGATCGTGTTCAGGGTGCAGCGCCTCACCGAACAGCCAGATCCCATCCACGTGCAGTCGGTGCTGCCCGAAACGAGCCCGCTCATCGGTAACGAACGGCTCGAGCGTGCCGGCGCGACCGTCGAGATCGGTTATCTCGCCGAGAGTGCGCTCAAGCCCGACTTCGCGATCGAGATCACCTACGAGGGCATCTACGAACTCGCCGAGGAGACCCTGGCCGATGGCGCGAGCAAACTGCTCGACGAGCACTTCGGCACGCTCGGCGCATGGATCGCGACGACGCTCGTCAAGCTCGGTGACTTGCGGCTCAACTTCCTCCCGGCCGACGACGCCGATTCCTAGCGCCGCGACGCGATCACATCACGAGTTCGTGACCGATGCGGCTCACGCTGCGACGCGACGCCGGCCGAGAATCAGCAGTGCGGCGCCGAGACCGGTGCACAGCAGCGCGGCGTCGGCGACGCCGGAGGTGCTCTTGCCTGTCGCTGGCAAGACCGTACTGTGTGCTGGACCATGCGGAGCAGCAACCGCCGCGGGGGCCACCGGCGCGACGGCTGCCTGCTCGACCTGGTGGCAGCGCGCGACGCTGAGCGCGACGGCAGTGATCATCAGGGGATCCGTACCGGCGTTCGTCGCGCCGATCTCTCCGCCGGCGACCGTCGCGCCACCTGCTGCCTCCGTTGCGCCGATACGGATCGCAACCGCGCCGGTGACGACCTCACCGGTGGAGTAATCGACCGATTTCACCTCGAGCTCGGTTCCGGCCTGCTCCGGAACGGTGACGCCCGTTGCGAACGACTCCCCCGATGCGAGCGGGGCCTGGCCGACCCATTGATATTGCTCGGTTGCGCACACGGTGCCAGACCCCGCAGCGGACCCGGCCAGAGCCGGCCCGGCAAGTGTGAACAGACCGGCAAATGTAAACAGGCCGGCGGCAAGCAAGGTGCTCGTTGTCAGTTTGGAAACCGTCTGCCACATGCCGACCCCGTTCTGAGTGTTCGTACAGGGCCGGTTTCGCGCTCGCTCCCCGCCGAGCATTCGCGACCACCCGTCGCTCAGCGGATCAACACTTCCCTATCGATGATGAATGCTACTACGACCACGCCGAGTGGTATCGGGCGTGTCGCAGAATGGGCCGAACGGACTAGTAGATCATCAAGAAGTGTCTGCAACGCGGATGGATCAGATCGCGGCGCCGCGATTGCGGAGTTCGGCGTTCACCGCATTGGCGATGTCGAGCGCGAGGATCTTCGCACCAGTTTCGTTGAGGTGGAACCCATCCTTGGCGCGCACCGGCTTGGACACGCCGTCACGCGGATCGAGCACGTACTCGGCGTAGCCGCCGTCGATCCCCGAGAATCGGCTCCACGAGTCGACGAAGACCACGTTCGGATGCTTGGACGCCTGATCGACTACGACCTCGTTCTGAATCTTGAGCCGGCCGGTGAAATCCGGGCTGCCGGCATTCGGGATGCCGACCCAGATCAGTGCGCGGCCATCGGCGCTCAGAAAATCCATCGCTGCGCCGACACGCTTGGCGTACTCGGCTCGCCATTCGGGGGTGTCGACCTTCGCGCTCAGCCCGTGGATCGGCTGACCGTCGTTGCCGCCGAAGGTGACGATGACGATGTCGGGGTTGACGGCCGGGATCTGGGCGCTGAGTCTGGCCGGCCAGTCGAAGAAATCGGGGCGGGCGAGGCCCGTCGACACCTTGTAGTCGACCGTCAGTTTCGTGACGCCCGTGTCCTTGAGCAAGCGCTGCAGGTACGGGGCGAACGCACCAGCATCGCTGTCGCCGGCAATGTAGATACGGGCCGGATCTGCTGGCGTCGGTGTGCGGCCGGCATCGGCAATCGTGGTCGAGGTGACGCCGGTCGTGGCGGTGGCCGCGACCTCACCCGGCGACGTCGTCGACGAACCGCCCGCTAAGTCGACCGCTACGCCTAAGGGAGAAGTCGGCCCATTGCCTCCCTGCCCAGCGATCACGTTCTTGTCGCTGCCAGCGAACAACGAGCCCACCAGCCCAGCCACTGCGTAGATCAACCCGGCGAAGACGACGAGCACGAGTACACGACGGATCGCGTACGTGCGGCGACTGCGACGACGCCGACCGCGCTGGCGTGGTTGGCGACCTGGCGTGGATCGTGGAGGGCGTTGCGGGGACATGAGCGTTCACTCGCATCGTATTCGACGGTGCTGATCCGCACCGTGTCATCTCACGTCGACTGCCCCGGGCGCCACGGCAGGCCAGCCGCTGCCGGCGGGCGCGATCTGCTCGCAGCGAACGTGACGACGACCAACACGATGACGTACGGAGTGATGTACACGATCTGGTTGTTGACCTTGTCCGTCGTCAGGTAGTAGCTGAACAGCCCGCAGGCCGCGACCGCGAGGCCAACCACCGCTTTACGCGACCCGCCGCGCACCGCGATGAATATGCACATTGTCAAGAACGCGGCTGCGATGAACAGATACAGCGCTTTGATCGGCTTCGTTCCGACCGCCTGCTGCAGGCTGATGCCATAGGAGAACAGCGCGGCTCCGAGCGCAAGACCGATCGGCTGCCAGTTGCCGAAAATCAGCGCGGCCAGGCCGAGAAAGCCGCGGCCGGCCGTTTGTCCCTCGCTGTACTGGCGGATGTCGACCACCAGCCAGGCTCCACCGAGCCCGGCGAGGGCGCCGGAAATCGCCAGCGCGATGTACTTGAGCCTGTACACACCGACGCCGAGCGACTCGGCAGCTTCAGGTTTCTCGCCGACGGAACGCAACCGGAGCCCGAACGGGGTGTGCCACAGTACGTAGATCGTGACCGGGACCAGCGTCAGGGCGAGCACGGTCGACCACGCCACGGAATCGACGAACGATCGGGCTGCCCCGGCCACGTCGGAGACGAAGAACCAACGTTTCTTGTCGATGGTCTTCAACCCGTCGGCGAGCCCCGGAAACGTGAACTTGCCCATCGGCTTCTTGATCGCCGGCGACGTAGTGATCGTGCCCTCGCCGTTGGAGCCCTGACCGACGAAGATCTCCGACGAGAGGAACCGCGCGATCCCCGGCGCGATGAAGTTGATGGCCACACCGGAAACGATGTGATCGACGCCGAATGTCACCGTTGCCAGCGCATGCAGCAGACCGCCGAGCATGCCTCCGACGGCTCCACCGATCAGGGCAGCCCAAGGACCCCAGTGCCAACCGGCCCACGCCGCGAACCACGTCCCGAGCACCATCATGCCTTCCAGGCCGATGTTGACGACGCCGGCGCGTTCCGAATACAAGCCACCCAGCGCGACGAGCAGAATCGGAGCCGTTGCGGCAAGCGTCGCGATGAACGTCGAGCCGCTCGTGAGGTCGCG
>JANYKS010000083.1 GCA_025358125.1 Actinomycetes bacterium | reverse complement strand
CCGCCGATTGTTCCCAGAGCCCAGGTAGCCCGTTCGTTGACACCTATTCCCTCACGGGCACGGGTTACACCGATCCATCGAACGTTCTTGTGACGGACAAGAACAGCTTCCTCGTTGGGAAGAGCGGAGCCATCCCGACTGGCGTGTTCAGAGGCCCGACTCCCATCTGCGTATCTGTTGGATGTAAGGACGCCCGCAATCGCATCGTGTATCACAAGTGCAGCTTCACGTTCTGCTACTCATACAGCCCATCCGGCAGTTGCGGCACCTATGCAACTATCCAGGCATTGTTCGGCGTCGTTGCAAACAGTTGCGCTGTAGGCTGCAACCCCTGCTGAGCGTCGCCATGAGTGCTACCCGAAGGCTGCAATGATCGCAACGCGAACAGCCACTGCGTCACTGGCGATTGAGACTCGGGCTTCATCCTCCAACCGGTAGACCAAGTTCACCGAGGACCTGGTCGTGTCATCCGGATCGAAAGCTGACCGCCTGAGCCGCTGATGCTCCTCGCCCGTCATCACGAAGCCGACGATCTCGAGTTCGGCGGGAAAGGCCGGCTTCTTCAGGCCCGCCGCGCGCCAGTCGGCCAGCGACAGCGGCTGCGGAGGTACGATCGCGCGGCGGGCAGTATCGATCACCGGTAGCCAGATGTGGAGCTCCTCGATCCCCCGCCGGAGAAGCACTCGGTCGTCAACGAGTTCCGGTCGGCGAAGGGAAACCAGTACCGCTTTGTCCCCACGCGCGAACACGCGATGCCGGACATGGGCGAAGCAGTGACCGTTTGTTTGAATGCCGGACAGATGCCCAGCAAGCCAACGGATTAGAGTTTTCGAGCTTCGTGAGCGGCCTGCAACGACTCCCCCGATGTAGAGGGTTCCTCGATGCGGAGGAAACAGGCCCGCGGGCCTGCGAAGACTGAAATTCGATGGCATCCGAACCCCGGCGTCCGAAACATATGCACGAAGAAGCTTTCGCAACATGGAACCCATGCGGTCTGAGTCGGGACGTGCCCCGAGGTTCCAGTCACCGATCGCAAGATTGATCGTCTCCGCCCACACGAGGCGGTGAAGATTCGCCCCTCAAGGGTCGTGGAGGCGTTCAAGAACATTCGTTGGGGCGTCCTCCGGCGAAAGCGCTTCAGGAGGGAGCTGGCTGGTCGCGAGCAGGCCAGCCGCCCAAAACACCTCAAGCGCTTCGCCAACGCTGTGAGCGGCGACGCTTGGGCCAAGGTCGAAGACCTCGGCCAATACGGCGACGATGTTGTGCACCGAGGAGCGTCCGTCGCAGGCGACCCAAACGGCGGAGGCCGTAGGGTTGAGCCGGTGGACCTTCGTGGTGCGCTCGTCGAACACAGCCGACACGAATTCGCCGTCATCGAAAATCTCCGTGGCGGTGGCAGCGTGAGGCAAGGGAACGAAGTCCAGGCCGAAGTTCATGCTGACACCGTCGTCTCGTCAGCCGCGGACAGAAGCAGCTGTCGTGCTCGGGCCAGATCTGTGGTCACTAACTCGAACGTGGGAACTTCTCTCACGAGCGCAGCTATTTGATGGAAGACAGGTCGTCCGTTGTTGGCGATTCCAGGAGCATTCTCGCACACCCGTTCAAAAGCGACGGACTTCTGTACGACCTCGAGGCGAGTCACGCTGTCCGAATCAAATCGAGGAAAGACGATTCCGCCGACGGCTAGAGGCTCCTCCGGCATCGCCGGATCACCAAGAGCGCTCACGGGTGCGAGCATCTCGTAGCGATCGAACCGACGATCGATTCCTGGCGGATAGGCGCACAGCCGCTCGAGCGGTCCGCCGTGGCGAAGACCAAGCGGCCGGCGGTAGTGCATCGCACGCGAATCGTCGGTCAGCGCCACAATCTCATCTGCGATGTATCCCGCGCCATGAGCCGCCATCCAGCCAGCCAAAGTTGTTTTGCCCGACATACTCGACCCGCAAAGGATGAAGGCGCGTCCGCCCACCTCAATCGCGGCGGCGTGAATGGTCGCATGCCGACGTTCCAGGATCACGTTGTTGAACTCCCATTGCAGATGGAAGAGCACATAATCCTCGGCGAGCATCGTCTGGCGAGGCTCACCATTCAGCCACATTCCCCAACGATCCTGGCCCTCGTTCGGGCGGATGACCAGGAACGTCAGCGTCGTCTTACCTGAAATATCGGCGGGCTCGTCGAGGGCGAGATCACGGAAGCTCCACTCTGTAATGGCCGCGAAGTCGGCATCATTCGTGTCCACGTAGGCGACAGTGTCTGCCAAACCGAAGGGGCCTACCTGGAATCGATCTGAACTCATCTCCAGGCGAGGCTATCGGTTTACAAAATGTGACCGCTGGACTCTCCTCACCATCTTGTTGGGTTTGGCAGAGCGCATCGACCAGGTCCGTGGTCCTGACGGGTTTCGCTTGAGTGGCGAGAATCCGAAATTGAGTCGCCTCACCAACAACCCTTCCAAGGTTTGCCAGCGCTCGTCCGGGGAGATAACGCGTGTCACTGGGTCAGGCCCAAGTCTGGCGACGCAGCATCTCGCGCTCCGGGAACCAGAGTGTCTTGGCGTGTGGCGTGTTCATGATGAACGTGTCCATCTCAGGGTTGAGCAGGGCTGAGAAGGCGCTGAGAAACGATGCTGTCTTGATGAGTCCGCGGCAGCGCGCGAGCAGCAGAGAGTTGACTACGGCATCGCGCTGGATCGACAGAACGTCGTCGAGGTCCCGGTAGATCGCCCGCTGGCTGTCCGCTCGACGAAAGTCGTCGCGGAAAACGATCGGAAGGTCGCCGAAATTGGCTGCAGCGAAATCGACGAAAGCACGCTCGTCGGACGACACGAAGATCGCCGACGTATCCCGATGCGCCGCCACGTACGCGGTGACTTTTGCAGCGACGGCCTCGTATTCGACCCGCGGCGCTTCATCGGTCTTGTCAGTACCTCGATAGTGGACGCCGAGGACGCGGCCGTCTAACCGCTGCTCGCTCCAGAATTGATCCAACTCGGCCACGATTTCGGGTTGCGGAACGAGGTATTTGCGGGCGAGCTCGCTTCCACGCTCGAGCGAGACGACCTCGTGCGGCACGGCGTCGAGTCGGACGGCGCGCACGAAGCGCCGGCCGGCGTTCGATCGACGGATCGGGCTGACCGAGAAGAAGGGCGAGAAGAAGTCGGTGCCGGGCGACGCCGGAAACGAGAACCGGAAGTCAGCGTCGAGGTGATGATCCTCACAGTAAGCCAGGACGTTCAGACACCAGACCAGCCAAGCACCGATGCCAACTTCGTTGCAGAAATCGACAGCGACGTACCCCTCGGGAATCGTCGCGTTCACGCGCCGGCGACTCTGTGAGTCTCGTAGTGTGCCACGCCACCGAGCGAGGCAGGCTCTTGCCGGGCGCGTCCACTTGACCAATCCCGGTGGCACCATATCCCGCCAGATCATTGCGGCGAGGATACCACCTGGCCAGGTGTCAGTCGGGAACGACGCGACATCGGAAGCTCGGCGTTGGTGGGCCGGGGAACGATTCGACCTCAGAACCCCTACAGGACCTCGCCGGTGAAGGCGTAGCCGCGCATCAGGTTCTTGGTGTCGAACAGCAGGCGGGCGTGCTGCGCGATTGTGGCCGGGTCGAATTCGATGTGATCGACGAGCACCACGACGAGGTCGGTGTCGGCCAACCGTTCGGGATCGCGACGCTCGGGCTCTCGCGCCAATCGCTCGTGCCGCGTTTGTAGGCGAGTTCGAGCAGCAGGATCCGTTTGCCGTTGACGCTCTTGTGCGAGCGGTTGAGCAGTGCGGTCACCCGGCTGTGGACGTAGTCGGGCATGTGCTCGTTGACGTCGTTGGCCAGCTCCACGAAACGGAACGTGTATCCGAGGTGTCGTTTCACCCGCCACGCGAGATAGCTCGGGTCGATCGGCAGGCAGTGCCCGCCGAACACCCGGCTTTCATCCGGCGATCAGTAAGCCGTAGAAGATGAATTCGGTGCGGCGGTTGAGCTCCAATGAGGCTGCATCGTTGCCGACGGCCAACAGGTCGCTCGCTCCAACGGCTCGTGACGACAATCGGTCGGCGCGGACACCGACGAACACGAGGTAGTTCACGACAGCGCGGGCTCGCTCATCGGAGATCGCGAAGTTGCCGGCTTCGGTACCACGCTGGTCGGCGTGGCCGATCACGAGCACGGAAACGTTCGGCAGCGCTTTCATCACCGTCGCCACGCGATCGAGTTCCTTGGCATGTTCGGGCAACACGACTGCGCTGGCGTTGGGGAAGCGCACCGAGTTCAGCTCGATCACTCTGACGCCGACGTTGATCGGCACGGCGGGATTGACGACGAGGTTGGTGATCACATAGGCCGGCGTCTGGCTGTTGGCGGCGGCGAGCACAGACAACCGATCGACTGCCGCTTGGTTCGGCACTGTGCCGGTCAGGGTGATGGTGTCGGTGTCGAACACGGCCACCACCGGGACGGGCTGTCCGTCGGGAAGTGTCGCGTACGGGCCGGCCTGCACCGGCGCAGTCGGGCCGGACGCAGGATCAGCGGTCGACGAGCTGCTCCCGACAGACGTGGTCGACGCTCCGATTTTGCCAACGGCCGACGATGCGGAGGTTGCGACCACATCGGTGGTGCCGCTCACCTCATCAGTCGCACTCACGCCAACGGTGTCACTGGGGGCCGCAGGGCTCGTCGCCGCCGACGAGTTCGTGGCAGACGACGAGGAGGTCCCCGTGGTCGGTGTGGCTCCGCCCGCAGGGAAGCTGGTGGGAGACGTGGCTCCCACGGTGGACCGCGAGGTGTCTCTGTTGTTCGACACGAAAACGAGGATCGCGACCGCCGAAACGAGACCGACTGAAGTCGTGATGATCGCGAGCTTCAGCCTGCGCCGTCGCCCAACCCCGAAGTAGTAATCGTCGAAGTATTCGTGCAAGCGCTCTCGCAGCCCCACCTTGCCCCCTTTCTGCATGTCCACGACCCGTAAGAGACGAGTGCCATCGTGGCAGGTTTGCGAACGGTTGTCGACGCGCCTCGAGTGCCCGGTCGCGACCAGTGGTGCCAGGAAAAAGCACTTGTGATGGTGTTTCCGCAGCGCCGGATTGGTTAGAGGACCTCGCCGGTGAAGGCGTGGCCGCGCATCAGGTTCTTGGTGTCGAACACCATGAGGGCGTGCTCGGCGATCGTGGCCGGGTCGAATTCGATGTGGTCGACGAGCACCACGACGAGGTCGGCGGCGGCCAACCGTTCGGGATCGAACGTGACGAGTGGGAAGCGCAGGCGCTGGGTGTTGACCTCCGCGATGTAGGGATCGCAGAACTCGATCTCGGCGCCGCTGGCGGCGAGCCGTTCGGCGACCGCGACGCTCGGGCTCTCGCGCCAGTCGCTCGTGCCGCGTTTGTAGGCGAGTCCGAGCAGCAGGATTCGGCTGCCGTTGACGCTCTTGCGTGAGCGGTTGAGCAGTGCGGTCACCCGGCTGTGGACGTAGTCGGGCATGTGCTCGTTGACGTCGTTGGCCAACTCCACGAAACGGAACGTGTATCCGAGGTGCCGTTTCACCCGCCACGCGAGATAGCTCGGATCAATCGGCAGGCAGTGCCCGCCGACGCCCGGCCCGGGGGTGAACTTCATGAACCCGAACGGCTTCGTGGATGCTGCGTCGATCGCCCGCCAGACATCGACGCCGAGCGCGCGGGCGAACATCGCCAACTCGTTGACGAGCGCGATGTTGACGTGACGGAACGTGTTCTCGAGCAGCTTGACGAGTTCGGCTTCGGCCGGCGAGCCGACCGGCACCGTGCGCTCGACCAGCGCCGAGAAGAACGCGTCGACCGCTTGCAGTGACGCCTCGTCGACGCCGCTCGTCACCTTGGGCGTGTTGACGAATGTGTACTTGGCGTTGCCCGGGTCGATCCGTTCGGGGGAGTAGCCGAGTCCGTATTCGCCGGCGGTCAGGCCCGAACCTGCCTCGAGTACCGGCGCGAGCAGCTCCGAGGTCGTGCCCGGGTAGGTGGTGCTCTCCAAGATCACGCACGCCCCAGCCCGCAGGTGGGTCGCAAGCGTCTGGCCGGCCTGCTCGATGAAGGAGAGATCGGGCATTCCCTCGCGCAACGGGGTCGGCACGCTGATGACCGCGATGTCGAAGCCGGCCAGGTCGGCGGCGTCGCTGGTGGGGCGGTAGCCCTTGTCGAGCGCCGTAGCGATCTCGTCGTCGCTCACATCGCCGACGTAGCTCTGCGCGTTCTGCAACGCCTTGACGCGCTCGGGCGAGACCTCGAAACCAACAACGTGGAACCCGACCTCGACCGCGCGCATCGCAACGGGAAGGCCGACATAACCCTGGCCGACCACCACGACCTTGGCGGTGCGGTCCGCCAGCCGAGCCAACAATCGCTCCAACATTTTTCTCCCGACTCGTCGTATTTCGAGACGACGATACTTCGTCGAAGACACCGCGACCTCGAATGCGTGGCGAGCGACACGAGAACAGCCGGCGAGGGCATCATCGTCGCCAAATCGTCAAGCTCGCTTCAAGCTGCGAGCCTTTCTTGCCGACAACAGGGTATGCAAACTGTCGCGCTCGATCCGGCGTCCACCAACGATGAGCCGGAGTCGTCACTCGCCGGACGCGTCCGTCATCCCGAACTGGCGATTTCGGCGTGGGCGTCTCAGCTCGGAAGTCCGTCCGCTGAACCCTCGCGCTCGCGTCGGCTGGCCCACATCGGCGGGATCGCCGCGATTGGCGCGCTTCTCGCGTACCTCTTCTGGCGGGTCACCTACACGCTGCCCGTCGGTGGCTGGAATCGCTCGATCGCATGGCTCCTGATCAGCTTCGAGGCGTTGCCGCTGACCGGTCTGGTGCTCAAAGCTGTCACGTTGTGGAACATCGACAGCGAAGCTCCCGAACCGGTTGAGATACTGCCTGACGGGATGCGGGTGACGCTGTTGATCCCGACGTACAACGAACCGCTCGAAGTGATTGCACCCACGATTGCGGCCGGCTGTGCGCTCGAACCGTTCCACGAGACCTGGGTGCTGGACGATGGCGACCGGCCCTGGGTCGCCGAGATGTGCGCCGCGTACGGTGCGAGGTATGTGTGCCGTCCGGTGCATGATCACGCCAAAGCCGGCAACATGAACCACGCCCTCGATCTGATCGACGCCGAGGATCGGCTGGGCATCGGGGGAGCGGACGTCATTGCCGTGCTCGACTGTGACCATGTTCCGCTTCCGACGTTTCTCTCGGCGACGCTTGGTTGGTTCGCGGACGAAGGGGTCGCGCTCGTTCAAGGGCCGCAAGCGTTCTACAACGCTGGGGCATTCGACGACGACGGGTATACGGGTGAGCAGGGCCTTTTCTTCAACGTGCTGATGCCGGCCCGACATCACGCCGGCGAGGGGCCGTTCTGGTGCGGATCGACATCGTTGCTCCGGGTCAAGGCACTTCGCGAGATCGGGGGAGTGGCCACGGAGACGATCACCGAGGATATGCACACGACCCTGAAGTTGATTCGGGCGGGGTGGAAAACGGTGTACCACCATCAGTCGCTCGCTGTCGGGCTTGCCCCTTCCACGCCCGACCAGTACCTCCTCCAACGTCGACGCTGGGGGATGGGCGCGATGCAGATACTCGTACACGAACGTCTGTGGGCGGCCAAGCGGTGGATGTCGTGGCGCAACTTTCACGAATATCTCAGCGGCACGCTGTGGTGGCTCGAAGGCATCGCGACCTTGATCGCATTCCTCGTGCCGATCGCAGTGATGCTGAGCGGCGCCGAGACGTCGACGGCTGGTCCGCTCGCCTTTGGCGGCGCGTTCGTCGCCATGTTCGCGACACGCCTGTGGGGCGCCAAGCGCCTGATGCGTAAACAAATCCATTGGCCGACCGCCTTTGCATTGCGCATCTTCCGGGTCCCTGTCGGGATGGCGTGCTTGTGGTGGCTCGTATCGCGCAAGACCCTGGAGTTCGAGGTGACGCCCAAGGGGGGTGCCGACGAGCGCCTCCGCGGGAGGGCTCCACGAATTCTGTGGGTCCTGACCGGTCTCGTGACCGCAGTGCTGGCATACGCGTCGGGAGGAATACTCGGATGGCTCCCGTGGCGCACCGGAGCAGGCTCCACGGTGGCGTCAGGTGTGTGGCTGGCGCTGGCCGGGTTCATTCTTTTGTGCGGTGCCCGACGTATCCGGTCAGCCGACTTTGCGACATCACGTCGGAACGCGTACCGGGTGACCCTTCGAACGACGATCAAGATCGACCATGTCGAGGGAGATCTTGTCGACATCTCGGTCGGCGGCGCTGCTGTGCGATTCCCGCCCGGCTCGTTGCCCGCCACCGGACTGGTCGAGTTCGAATTGCCCGGTGCATCCCCGATCAAGATGGAGATGGTGAGAATGCGCGAACAAACTGTTCGGCATGACCTTGCCTCGTTGCGTGTGGTCAACGGCGATTGGGAAGCCTTCAGGTCGATGTCACTGTGGATGTTCCACACGCCGTCCGGCGCCGTCGCCGGCCTTCCAGCGGGTGTGCCCGTCATCGCGACGTTGGCTCCCGCATGACTGACGACCTTCGCGGCATTGTTACTCAGCGCTGAAGAAATATCGCCGCTCGCCGGATCTCGGCCCGGATCGTGTCTCGCTTCGGTATGATCACCAACGAGTGTCGATTTTGGCGCTCCAGTTTTCAGAGGAAATGCAATGACTACAGGTACTGTGAAGTTCTTCAACGCCGAAAAAGGTTTCGGATTCATCTCGCGTGAGGGTGGCGATGATGTGTTCGTCCACTTCTCCAACATCGAAGGTAACGGCTACAAGTCGCTCAACGAAGGCGACGCGGTCGAGTTCGAAGTTGCGCCAGGCCGCAAGGGTGAGGAAGCCCAAAAGGTTCGCGTTCTCTAGAACGGAGCGCCCGACGGCGGGTGCCATATTCGAAATCGTCGCCCGCTCGACTCAGGCCTTGATCGGAACCTTCCGATCAAGGCCTGAGTCGTTGCTGTCCTTATCGTTGGCCCCCTCGTCGTTGTCGCCTTCATGGCTGTCGCCTTCGCCGTGGGCCCTTCGTGGCTGTCGCCTTCGTCCGGGGGCCCTTCGTTGCTGTCGCCGTCGTGATTGTCGAACCGGCCATCCGCGGGCCAGACTGCGGCGATGAACACAGATCTGCTGTACCTCCGCGATGCGTATCTCCAGCACTTCGCAGCACACGTCGTGGGTGTGCGCCCTGACGCGATTGCGCTCGACCAGACCGCGTTCTACCCGACCGGTGGCGGACAGCCCCACGATCTGGGCACCCTCGCCGGCCTCGACGTGATCGAGGTCGCCAAGGTGGGCGACCTCGTCTGGCACACGGTGGCTGGTGGCGAGTTGCCAGCGGTAGGCGATGCCGTAGAGGGCCGCGTCGAATGGACTCGACGCCATGCGCTGATGCGGACCCACACCGCGCTGCACGTGCTGTGTGGCGTGATCTGGAACGAGTGGCGGGTTCCTGTTACCGGCGGCAACATGGAGCCGCTGAGCGCGCGGATGGACTTCGAGTTCGATCCGCTGCCGGATGGTTTCGCGGTCACGGTCGAGGCCCTGGTGAATTCCGAACTCGCGCAGGACCGGGCGATCGAGGTCGGTTTCCTACCGCGCGACACCGCCGTCCACGACGAGGACCTGATCCGGACCAAGGTCAGCATGATCCCCGAGTCGGTGGCAGAGATCCGCGTGGTCGACATCGTGGGTCTCGACAAGCAGGCCGACGGTGGAACGCATGTGCGCAGCACCGGCGAAGTCGGCCGGATCCGCGTGGTCAAGACCGAGAACAAGGGCAAGGGCAACAAGCGGATCCGGCTCGTCGTGGTCGACGCCTGATACGTCATGGAGCACGGGTTTGATCAGCGAATGCCGTTTTCAACCCGTAGGTTTGATCCGGTGGAAGCAGTCGTTCGGCCAAGCTGGCGCGGCCGGCTGCACATGTGGGCGTTCTTCGTCGCCGCGCCGATCAGTGTGCTGCTGATCGTCAGCGCGAATCGCACCATCGCCCGGGTCTCTGCTGCGGTGTACGTCAGCGGGGTGCTGCTGGTGTACGGCACGTCGGCCGCCTACCACCGGATCGACCACAGCGACCGGGCTCGCCAGGTGATGCGCCTGCTCGACCACTCGATGATATTCATCCTGATCGCTGCCACATACACCCCGATCTGTCTGCTCGGCCTGCCCCGCTCGTGGGCGATACCGGTGCTCGTCGTGGTCTGGGCGGGTGCGCTCGGCGGAGTCCTGCTCAAGGTCGTCGCGTTCCACCGGTTCCAATGGCTCGGCTATGCGCTGTACCCGATTCTCAGCCTGGCGATGATCGTGATCCTGCCGGTCCTGGCCGAGCGCATTACCGCGCTGCAATTGTTCCTCGTTGTGGCGGGTGTCGTTGCCTACGCGCTTGGTGCATTGATGCTGAAGGCCAAACGCCCCGACCCCTGGCCGAGCACCTTCGGTTATCACGAGGTGTGGCATATGTGCACGGTGATCGCCGGATGCTGCCACTTCGCAGCCGTCGGCCTGCTCGTTCGTTAGGCCTTCGGTGCATGGCCATCGCGTAGGCCTCGCTGCGCGCCTGATCCCCGTCGATCTCGATCAGGATGTTCCCGAGGAAATGCATCGTCGCCTCGAAGGCGACGGTAGTGCTCGCTACGTGGCAGATGAACTCGTCGACGGTGGACCCGCAGCTGGCCGGACCCGACGAGCTGTGCCCGTGCAATGTCGCGTGGAGGAGGTGAACACGCGGGCAGCCATCGTGCAGAACCCGCTCGGCGACGAGAAGTTGCGATCCTGCGCGCCGTCACCATCCGCTGCAGCTGTGCTTGTGTCCGGTGTTGGCCGAGCCGTTGTCGGTGGTCTGAGCAGTTGATCGGGCCGGGACCGATGAACCTGTGGCGCCGGGCAGTGTCATGGGTTTGGCAGTTGGTTGCGCAGGACCTTGCCGGTCGTGGTGCGCGGCAACTCGTCGAGGAAGGCCACCGTCTTGGGCACCTTGTAGCGCGCCAGACGGGTGCGCACGTAGTCCCTCACGTCGTCGGCCGTGAGCGTGTGGCCCGGCGCCACGACGACGAACGCGGCGAGAACCTGACCGAACTCGTCGTCGGGCACACCGATCACGGCGGCGTCGGCAATGCGTTGGTGATGCAGGAGCAGTTCCTCGACCTCGCCGGGGAAGAGATTCTCACCGCCGGAGATCACCATGTCGTCCTCACGCCCGTCGACGAAGAGCAGACCCTCGTGATCGAAGTGGCCGACGTCGCCGCTGGCGAGGAGATCGTGCTGCGTCTCCTTGGCGACGCCCGAGGTGTATCCGTCGAAGCGGCCGCCGTTGCCGACGAAGATCCGCCCGTTGGCACCGGTCGCCACGTCGTTTCCGTCGTTGCCGAGTATCCGCACCACAACACCTGGCGCCGGCCGACCGACGGTCGTCGGGTGACGGCGCAGATCGTCAGGCGTCGCTATCGATGCCACGGCCACCTCGGTCGAGCCATAGGTGTTGTAGATCACGGGGCCGAACCGGTTGATCGCCTCGGTGGCCATCCGGCCGCCGAGGGCCGACCCGCTGAGTGCGATGATCTCGAGCGATGACGTGTCGCGGCGGGCGAGTTCGGTCGGTGCGAGGCCGAGGATGCGCTGCAGCATCACCGGCACGACGACGAGCACCCTCGCCCGAAGTCGCTCGATGTCGGTCAGCGTCGCCGACGGGTCGAACCGGCGCGACACGACGGTGGTCGCGCTGCGCCCGAGCCCGAACATGAGGTGCGCGAAACCCCATGCATGAAACAGCGGAGCGGACACGACCTGAGTGTCTCGCGCGCGGAGGGGAATCCGCGCGAGCAGGGCGCCGGCTGCCTCGGCCGCGCCGGCGTCGGCGCGGCGGGCAGCACCCCGCGGCCGCCCTGTCGTGCCGGAGGTGAGGATGATCACCCGGCCCTCCCTGGTCGGCCGTCCGGCGTAATCCGGCCCGCACGACATCGCGGCTGTGGTCGCCTCGTCGAAGGTGTGCGCAGCCCCGCACCGGGCAACCAGGTCGCTGAACTCGTCGTCGTGGATCACTATCGCGACATGCTCGTCGGCGACGACATCGGCCAGTTGCGGCGCGGCGAATCCGGTGTTGAGTAACACGAGATCAGCCCCGCTCGCGGCGATGGCGGCGCACGCCACGACGAAGCCGCGATGATTGCGGCACATCACGCCGACGGCCGCGCCCTCGACGGCACCACGAGCACGGAGGGCGAGCGCGAGTGCGCGTCCCCGGTTCCACAGTTCCTCGAACGTGATCGAGCCTTCGTCGTCGATGACCGCGTCGGCCGTCGGATACCGAGCGGCCGCGGCGGCCAGCAACGCGCACGTGCCGAGGCCCCACTGCGCGGCCGCCAGCAGCGCCCTCGGGATGCGGTCGGGGCGTTCGAACGGGACGAAGTTGGCCTTTGCCACGGCGGCGAATGACCGCAAACGTTGGCCGAGTGACATTCTCAGGAGTGTAGGGTTTCGTCTTCTCCGCTTGGCACCCGCGCCTTCGGGAGACCGTTCACATGCCCACCTCCCAGCTCATCCTCCGCCTCGGAATAGCCACGCTCATCACAGCTGTGATCGGGCTCGAACGCGAAGCCCGCGGTCACCCGGCCGGTATCCGGACGCACGCGCTCGTCGGCCTCGGCTCGGCTCTGTTCACGATCGCCGGCGCCTACGGATTCCACGCGGCCGGCCAAACGGACTCGCCATCGCGCGTGGCCGCCCAAGTTGTCGTCGGAATCGGATTTCTGGGCGCGGGCACGATCATCAGGCACGGCAGCAGTGTGCACGGACTCACCACTGCAGCATCATTGTGGGTGGCGGCTGCGATCGGCGTTTCGATCGGCGCGGGTCTCATCAGACTGACGCTGGTGGCCGCAGCGATGGTGCTGGTGCTACTCGTCATGGGCCATTTCACCGACCGCTACTTCGAATCGAAGCGGCGCCAGGACGGCACAACGCCACGGTGACGCAGACCTGATCGACCCACCGCTGCGCCTCAGCCGGGCGCGAGCGCTTCGAGCACTTCGTGGGCGTGGCGCATCGACGCGGCCGGGTCGGCGTCGGGCGAGCCGATCTCAGGGTCGAAGTTGAGATCGACGAATGTTTCCGTGACATTCTTGGCCGCGAGGTCGGTGAGATCGGCGCGGATGTCGTCGAACGAGCCGGTCAGAGGACCGCGCTCTCCCGTTCGCACCTTGACGACACCTCGGCACACGAAGCGCAGTCGATGCGGATCGCGGCCGGCGTCACGGGCGGCATCGCACACGGTGCGGATCGAGTCGTCGATGTGGGCGAGGTCGGCCTGGCTGCTGCTGATCCATCCATCGGCCAGCCGGCCGGCGCGGCGAAGGGCCGGCGCGGCCGCACCACCCATCAGCACCGGCGGATGGGGACGCTGCAAGGGCTTCGGATCCACCCTCGAGCGCGGCACCCGGTAGAAATCGCCCTCGTAGTCGACAACGTCGTCGGTCCAGATCGCGTTGAGGCAACGGAGGTAGTCCTCGGCGCGGGCGCCCCGCCGGTCGTAGGGCGTGCCGACGGCAGCGAACTCATCGGGCGACCAGCCGATGCCGAGACCGACGTCGAGCCGTCCGGCGGACTGATGATCGATCGTGGTGAGCAGCTTGGCGAGCACTATCGGCGCGTAGTACGGCATGTTCACGACGGCCACACCGAGGCGCACCGTCGTTGTCAGCCCGGCGAGATACGCCATCGTCGCGAGCGGGTCATGCACACGGCGGTATTGAGGCGCGAGCACAGGTCGGTCGCCGTCGAGCGGCGACAACAGCCGCTGGAACGTCCACAGCGAGCTGTAGCCGAGGGCTTCCGCACGACGCGCGATTTCGGCACAGTTCGATGGTGTTGCCCACGATCCAGACACGGGGACGGCAAATCCGAGCTGCATCCAGCCACCATAGACCGTCGGGGCACGACCCCGCCGTTGCTGCGCTGATCGGATGCAGCGCCGAGTGTCGCCGCGCCGGCTCTGCCGGCTGCGTTGTGCCCGCTGCGTTGTGTCCGCTGCGTTGTGCCCGCTGCGTTGTGCCCGCGCAATATCAGGTGATGCGCGGTCTTGGGCGGGCAGACGCGGCGCCACGCGCGCGACGCGGCGCCACGCGCCCACGGAGCCCACGGAGTCGTGTCAGCTGGTTCCCTGGTGTGTCTGCCCGCGCAATATCAGGTGATGCGCGGTCCTGGGCGGGCAGACGCGCCGCCACGCGCGCGACGGAACCCACGGCGCCACGCGCCCACGGCGCCACGCGCCCACGGCGCCACGCGCCCACGGAGCCCACGGAGTCGTGGCGGCGCCGTTCGTCGGTGCCGACCGTGACCCCGAGGACCTCGCTGCGATGACTGACGCCTCGGCCAACCGGGGTCGCCGTCCATGCGCCACGCAATTCGCGACTGCCGCTGCCGAATTCCCACCGGCCTTGGCGAGACCTACTTCACGCCCCGCTCGGGTTCAATGGAGCCATGAGCGCCTGGGAACTTTCCGCGGAACACGAATCCTTCCGGATGGTGGTGCGCGATTTCGCCGAGAGCGAACTCGGCCCACACGTAGCCGAGTGGGACGAGAAGCACCACTTTCCCGTCGAGGCGGAGCAGGCGATGGGTGACCTCGGGTTGTTCGGCCTCGTGTTCCCGCTGGAGTGGGGCGGTTCCGGCGGCGATTTTGCGTCGCTGTGCGTTGCGATCGAGGAGATCGGCAGAGTCGATCAATCGATGGGCATCACGCTGTCGGCCGGGGTCGGTCTCGGGGCGAACCCGTTGTTCCAGTTCGGTACCGACGACCAACGGAATCGATGGCTGCCCGACCTCGTTGCCGGCCGCGCACTCGGCGCGTTCGGCCTCACCGAACCGGACTGCGGCAGCGATGCGGGTGCGATACGGACCCGCGCCCGGCTCGATGGCGACGAGTGGGTGATCGATGGGTCCAAGGCGTTCATCACCAACTCGGGCACGCCGATCACGTCGATCGTGACGGTGACTGCCCGAACCGATGCAGGGATCTCGGCCTTCGTGATTCCGGCCGGAACGCCCGGACTCGTCGTCGAGCCGCCGTACCGCAAGCTCGGCTGGCACGCCAGCGACACCCACGCGCTGACGCTCGCCGAGTGCCGGGTGCCGGTCGACCATCTGCTCGGCGACCCCGGCGAGGGCTTCCACAATTTCTTGAGGATCCTCGACGACGGCCGGATCGCGATCAGCGCGCTGGCGATCGGTTGCGCCCGCGCCTGCCTCGATCTGTCCGTCGAGTACGCCAAGACACGGATGGCGTTCGGCGGCCCGATCGGGCGCAATCAGGCCATCGCGTTTGCGCTCGCCGACCTCTCCATTTCGATCGAGAACGCCCGAAACCTGACCTACAAGGCGGCGTGGCTCAAGAGCGAGGGGCGTCCGATCGCCAGCGCTGCGGCGATGGCCAAGCTGTACTCGAGCGAAGCGGCCGTCAGCGCAACCCGCGTCGCCACGCAGGTCTTCGGTGGCGCAGGTTTCATCGAGGAGAGCCCGGTTGCGCGGTTCTACCGCGACGCCAAGATCCTCGAGATCGGGGAGGGAACGAGCGAGATCCAACGGCTCGTCCTTGCCCGTGCCCTCGGTCTGCCGGTAGGTTGATCACCGTGCTTCGCCGCATGATCGACATCGACGGCGGCTGGTGACGCTCGAGCCGTTAGCGTCTCGGACATGTCAACGAAAGAGTTCAAAGCGTTCACCGCGACGTCGCACGACGCGACGGTGGAGCGCGGGGTCGTCACGATGTCGCTCGATGACCTCCCGAGCGACGGCGTGCTCATCGCCGTCGAACGGTCCAGCATCAATTACAAGGACGCGCTCGCGACGACTGCGAGCGGACGCGTTGCCCGGATCTCGCCGCTTATCCCCGGCATCGATCTGGCCGGAACCGTCGTCGACGCGGGCGATGACGGTGCCGCCAACGGCTTCGACGTGGGCGCCAGGGTCATCGCCCACGGCTACGACATCGGCGTCTCTCGTCACGGCGGCTATGCCGAGTTCGCACGGGTCCCGGCCGCCTGGATCATGCCGCTGCCGGAGGGGCTCGACCTGCGCCAGGCGATGATCATCGGCACGGCCGGCTTCACCGCAGCACTGTCCGTGGTGGCCCTCGAAGACCGCGGGCTCACCGCGGCCGACGGTCCGGTGCTCGTCACCGGCGCGACCGGCGGCGTCGGCAGCATCGCCGTCGACATCCTCGCGTCGCGTGGTTACGAAGTGCACGCGAGCAGTGGCAAGACCGAAGCGGAGCCCTACCTGCGCTCGCTCGGCGCGACCACGGTGATCGACCGCGCCGAGTTGTCGGCACAAGGAGGCAAGGCGCTCGACTCGATGGTCTGGGCCGCAGCGGTCGATTGCGTCGGAGGCACGACGCTCGCCAATGTGCTGGCCAAGATCAAGTACGGGGGAGCAGTTGCCGCAAGCGGGCTCACCGGCGGAACAGCGGTGGCGACGACGGTCATGCCATTCATCCTCCGCAACGTCGCCCTGCTCGGCATCGACTCCGTGCAGACGCCCATCTCCCGCCGACGCGCGGTCTGGAAGCGCCTCGGCGCAGATCTCAAGCCGGCCCACCTCGACAAAGTCGGCACCGACGTCACGCTGGACGGCATCGTTGCGATGCTCGACGCGATCCTGCAAAGCCGGGTCACGGGCCGCGTCGTCGTCGATGTCCGCGGCTGACGGGAGCGATCTGCGCGCCCGCGCCTGCGCATATCGCGCCCGAGATCCAGGCGCGCCTGATCGCGTTCAACACCCGACCTGACGCCGCGATCGCCCGGTGTCGGCAAGACTCGGCTCGCCACCGAATGCCCCAAGCTCGGAGCTGCGGTTTGGACCGCCGTCGTTCGTTGAATTCGAGCGAACCTCACGGGCGATGCGTCGGATCCTGCTGAGGGCCCGATCGCAGGTGAGTCCTTACAGGCCGCGAACGTTCTCGGCCTGATCGCCTTTGCGACCTGGCACGACGTCGAACTCGACGGCCTGACCTTCCTGCAAATTCTTGAAGCCATTGCCGGCGATGCCGGTGTGGTGCACGAACACATCTGCGCCGCCCTCGCGGGAGATGAAGCCGTAGCCCTTCTCGGTGTTAAAAAACTTGACGGTGCCTGTGGCCACTGTATTTCTTCTTTCAACAGCCCGGTTGTGCCGGTGTGACTATCACCTGGGGACACTATCGCTCGGCGGCTGCCATTCACGCAACCCCTCGTACAATTGCTGCCCGTACCCGAAGTAGCTCTCATGCATCGACGATCAGTTTCATCCGGTCGCCCCGATTCGGTCTCACGAATCGCGCATTCGACCCGCTATCGTTTCCAAGCTGCTGTCACGACAATGACATCGTGGCGACGTGGCCGAATGGCTCAGGCAAGGGCCTGCAAAGCCCTCTATCCGGGTTCGATTCCCGGCGTCGCCTCCACATAAGTGCTGGTCACAGGGCTGGAGACAGCCCTGCGGTCACAGAATGGTCACAGTTTTCCAAACGTTTGAGCAGGTCGCCTGTCCGCACGGATCCGCACGGACAGGTCGGACGTCCGCAACCGGGAGTCGAGCGCAAACTGATCTCTACGGCACAAGCCGCCACAAGGCTCGGGGTTCACGAGCGCACAGTTCGAAGGTGCATCTCGCGGGCCGAAATGGTCGAACCGCTCCGGTTCGAAACATTGGCGCCCCGGGGCGCGGATCCGCGAAAGCTGGCGGGCCCGTAGAAGGTCCTTGCCGCGCTCGATGCGGTCGACGAGATCCGCAAGTTCAACGCCGCGCAGGCCGCGAAGATCGATTACATCCAAAAGATGGTCGACGCGGTCGATGACCCCGCACAGCGCTCCGCCCGAGTCGTGGCGTACTGACATCCTCAGCGACGTCCAGGCCATGCTCAGCGGCCGCCTCGTCCCAATCTCATTGAGCGGCCCGTCGACCGTGCTCGGCGATCCTGCCAGCCTGCTGCCGTGTTGGTCAACTCTCATTGTCGACGTCGACGGCCTCGACGGCCCGAACGACGACGAAGGCTTCCACGGCCCGACGATCGAACGCGAACGGACGCAGCAGATCGACCGAGGTCGGCATTGAGTACGGGCGCAGGATGGCCGAGGCGCTGCGCGGAGCGAGCCCCAACGGCGACAGCGCCGAGCGGTCATCCGCTCCGCGCTGCACACCGTTGCCGACGCGCTGACCGATCACGGCTTCGCGGCCCACGCCGACCAACGCAACAACCAGTTCGGATCATCAACAACCACTGCCCGTTCGGCGATGTCGCGATCGACAATCCGGTCATCTGCGCCGTCGACCGGGACATGGTCAAGGGCATGCTGAAGACGTTGAACGGACACACCGATCCGGCGATCGAAACGTCGCTGCCACGCGGCGATCAGTACTGCGTCACCAGCTTCTGACGTCGAACGTCTGAGTTGAATGTCGGCGGGGCGTCGGGGCTTCGTCAATGAAAATCTGCCGCTGTAGAGGAAGGATGCAGCCCCGAGCCATCGTCAAGAAATCGGCAAGGAAGGTGACGAATGCCTTGCGCACGCGCGCGTTCAGCGCGAACATCGGCGAGCGCGGCAGGCAAACCACCTCTTTGCGCTCTCGGCAAGGGGATCTGGACATGAGAACGAGACCTATTTTTGCGCTGTTGGTGGGATCCGTATCGCTTCTCGTAGCGCTGCCGCTGTCCGGTTCCACGCCGACCAGCGCGGCGTCCGGTGAAGTGCTCATCCTTGACTCCACCGTCAGCGGCGGCGCCGCCAGCACGCTTGCTCAAAAGTTTGTCCTGGCCGGCAAGACCCCGGTGCTCGTCAGCCCGGCGACTTGGTCGACGATGACCGCCGCCGATTTCGACAGCTATGACGCGATCGTTCTCGGCGATCCCACCTGCGGAACGCTTGGGCCGGAAGCCGCGGCCACAGCCAATGCCGCGGTCTGGTCATCAGTTGTAGACGGCAACGTCGTGGTGATCGGTACCGACGAGACGTATCACCAGAGCAGCGGCGGCGCCGACCTGATGGAGAAGGCCGCCGCCTTCACGGTGGCAGCGGCCGGCAAGACGGGGGCATACATCTCACTCAGCTGCTATTACCACGGCACGGCCGCAGCGACACCGGTGCCGCTGCTCGGCGGCTTCGGCACCTTCACCGCGACAGGTGTCGGCTGTTTCAACAATGCCCACATCGTCGCCACTCACCCCGCCCTGACCGGACTCACCGATTCAACGCTGTCGAACTGGTCGTGCTCGGTTCACGAAGGGTTCGACAGCTGGCCTTTGTCGTTCGAGGTTCTCGCCATCGCCCAAGGGATCGGAACGGTCTTCACCGCCCCCGACGGCAGCGTTGGAACACCGTACATCCTCGCTCGAGGTGTTGCGGTCATCTCCGACATCCTCCTGACGCCGGCGACAGCAACGAACGACCTCGGAACCAGTCACACCGTCACTGCCACGGTGACGACCAACACTCCGGCCCCGGGAACCCCCGTCGTCGGCACCACCGTCACCTTCACCATTGTCGGTGGCCCGCACACCGGGACGACGGGTACCGCCGTCACAAGTGCGGCGGGCGTGGCCACGTTCTCCTACAGCGGGACCGCAGTCGGCACCGACATCATCGAGGCGACATTCGTGGATGCCCGCGAGCGAACCCAGCGCTCGAATCGGGTCGAAAAGACGTGGGTGACACCTGCACCGACGACGACCGCACCTGCAACCACAACCACAACGACGACACCTGCAACCACAACAACGACGACCACACCTGAAACCACAACGACGACGACCACACCTGAAACCACCACGACGCCGATCGTCGTGCAACTTCCGCCAGCCCCCCCATCCGGCGAACTGCCCAAGACCGGCAGCTCTGGAATGACACAGGCGTTCGCTCTGTGGAGCTTGCTGGCCCTGGTCGTCGGCGCTACCTGCGTGGTCTTGGCTCGCCGGCCGCGAAAGGTCTGATACCCCCGCACGCACCGGCCTGCGCGTCGATGTCTTCGCCGTCGTACGCGTACGCAGTCGAAGTCGGCAGTCACGCAGGCATTCGTACGGGATGTTCGCCGGGTCAGACAAAGACGTCGGCGATCGGGGAGACATTGCCGTGCAGCATGTCGCCGGCTGGTACACCGAACCAGGACTGGGCAACCGTCGCGTAGTATTGATCGAACGATACGGTGGCGATCGGTTCGTCGTTTTCGCTCAGCTTGGTGAGTGAGGGAAACTCGCCGTACAGACCGGCTCTGGCGGGTCCGAAGAGCATGCCGACTGATGCCGCTCCATGGTCGAGACCTCCTGAGCCGTTGTCGCGAAGGGTGCGCCCGAACTCGCTTGTCGTCATGATCAGCACCCTGTCGGATAGAGCATGGCCCAGCGAGCTCGACGGATACCCGCCGTCACCGGTGTCGGGGCTCGTGTTGCCCTTGTCGCCGTTGACAAGGTCGTTACGGGCGATGACGTCGAGCGCGTTGGCGAAGGCGACGGACTGAGCCTTGGCGGCGCGCAGCCGGGCGTCGAACGGATTCTTCGTGTCACCGGTCGCGTAGCTGGCGAAGGCTCGCTGGAAGGCGAGGCGAACCTGATCGTTCGTGTCGGCGCCGACCAGGTATCCGAACGCTTCGGGATCGGAGAGGCACGGCGTGCTTGCCTTGGCGAAGATCATCGACGGGTGCGAGCCGGAGCCGATCGACACGGCGACGGCTGCTGCGGCCGGATCGCCGATCGCGTCAGCGAGGCGACCGAGGAAGCCGGTCCCGAATGAACTACCGGACAGGGGATTTTCACTCCACCAGCGGGCGCGATGGCCGCGATGGCCGAGGCCGGCCCTCGTAACTCGACGATCAGAGTGAGCGGATCCGCTAAGATGTCGCCGTGATCACCGGCGACATCCTCGCCCTCTTGCGGCGACGGACTGGCCGCACCCAGGCCGAAGTGGCCGCGGCGGTGGGCATCCCTGCTCCAGTGCTCAGTGCATATGAGCGCGGACGACGTCAGCCCAGCTTGGCGGTCGCGTCACGTATCGTCGAAGAACTCGGATACTCGGTGAAGTTCGACTTCGTGCTCGACCCCTCCGAGCAAGCCCGCCGACTGCGCGATGTGCTCGAACTTGCCGAGGCACTCCCGTATCAACCACGACCCCTCGCCTCGGCGCGGCGATGACCACGCTCGTCGATCGCATCGTCGCGATCCGCGAGTCACTCGAGCGAGCGCGCGTTCCCTGGGCGTTTGGCGGCGCCCTCGCCCTCGCCTTCGCCACGAACGAACCGCGAGGCACCCGTGACATCGATGTCAACGTGTTCGTCAGCTCAGCCCAGGCTCGACAAGTGTTCAACGCATTTCCCGCGGGCGTCACATTCACCGACGCCGACGTAGCCGAGGCCGATGCGCGCGATCAGGTCCGGCTGTGGTGGGACACCACACCCATCGACGTCTTCTTCGCAGCCGACCAGTTCCACCTCGCCGTCGCCAACCGCTGTCGCGAGGTGCCATTCGAGGGTCAGCGCATCAAGGTGCTCTCGGCCGAGGACCTCGCCGTCTTCAAGGCGCTGTTCGACCGCACCAAGGACTGGGCCGACATCGAAGCGATGGTCGACAGCAACGCCATCGATCTCAACGTTGCCGCCGCGCGGCTCGCCATGTTGCTCGGCGACGACCCACGAGTCGATCGGTTGCGGACTCTCACCGCTCACTGAACTAACTCGCGAGAGTCGCGACAGAATCCCAGCGTTCTGTACTGCCCAGGAAACCGACCACGCCGGGTGGAGACCATGGCCCGAGCGACGTGCCCCGAACCCACGGCAGAGGGATTGGCTTCCGGCAGTACGCACGGTGTCCGCCAACGCCGCAGCCGTGCTCGTAGCCATTCCGCGCGGACCGCGCACCCTCGGCCGTACGTCAACGCGACGACTGCCAGAGGTCGATTGGATCTTGATGGGTGTTTGCTCGGGTTCAGATGGGAGTTGGTCGCCGAAGACTCCGTGGAAAGCCGTGCACGACTGGATGTAGGCGGTCGTCGACGACCTGCTCGACGGGTAGCGCGGCGAGATTCCCGGCGTCGCCTCCAGCCCTTGACCTGGTAGATGACCAGGTCAAGCAGCGACCGCTGTGGCCGGCCTGGACGAGCGCGAGGACTCGACTCGACGATGCTCGGGACCGTGTTGGGATTCAGGTTTCGGCGATCAGCTGCGCCTCGCGCCAGTCGACCGACTCGTCACCGGCCAGCTCGGACTGGCCGCTGGCCCGCAGTTCCTTGATGAGCGATTCGAGCCGATCACCGAAATCGTTGTCGGCGTTGCGGAAGTGGCTGATCGAGCGGCCACGAATGCCCTCGTCGTCCACCGTCGACAGGCTGCCGGCGATCATCTCGACGACGAGCTGCTTCTCCTCTTCGGGGAACAACCGGTAGAGGTCGCCGGCCTGCATGAAGTCGTCGACTTCCCGGCGAACGACCGGGTAATGGCCGGTGATCCCGCTAGTGGCGAGCGCGTTGTACAGCTCCTGGCTGGTCTCGCGGGGGCCGTCGAAGCTGTTCGGCTCGTAGTTCTTCTCCCGTTTGAAGTTGTCGTTGAAGCGCATCGCCCCGTCACGTCCGTAGTTCTGGCCGTGGTCGAACGGGCAGCCCTTCGGGCTGTTCACCGGCAGCTGGGTGTGGTTGATGCCGAGGCGGTAGCGGTGCGCGTCGCCGTAGGCGAACAGGCGGGCCTGAAGCATCTTGTCGGGCGACGGGCCGATGCCGTTGACGAAGTGGCCGGGGTCGAACGCCGCCTGCTCCACCTCGGCGAAGTAGTTGTCGGGTCATCCCGACGCTGTCGCCGTACCTGTTGCCCCGGGTCGTGGCGATCACACACAGTCGGTTCAGCGAGGCGGAGCTGCAGCTGCTGGAGCTGATGACCGACGAGCTCGTCGGCCGTTTACGCAAGGGCGCGATCGATCTCGCGCTGTTGGCCACCGACGTGGACGACGAGCCGAGCCTGACCGCCGAGGTGCTTGGCAAGGACGAGTTCCTCGTGGCTTTACCGAGCAACCATCCTCTCGCCCGCCGTAGCGGTGTACTGCGCCTGGCAGACTTGTCGAACACCCGGATGCTGCTGCTCAGCGAGGGCAAC
The DNA here is from genome assembly GCA_025358125.1 of Actinomycetes bacterium. Taxonomy (GTDB): domain Bacteria; phylum Actinomycetota; class Acidimicrobiia; order Acidimicrobiales; family Ilumatobacteraceae; genus WLMZ01. The sequence goes on along the minus strand of JANYKS010000083.1, from coordinate 637 downwards.
TGCCTGCGAGATCAGGCCGAGGCCGTGTGCTACGACGCGTTGCTGCCGATCGCCGACGTGCACGGCACGAGCCTGACCACGGTCGTGCAGATGGTCGCCGCCGGGCAGGGCTGCACGTTGCTACCGGCCATCGCAGCACGTGTCGAGGCCCGTCAGGAGAGCGGCATCGTCGTGCGGTCGTTGGCGGCGCCCGCCCCGTCGCGCCAAATCACCCTCGTGTGGCGCAAACGTTCGCCACGGGTCGATCACTATCGCGAGCTCGCCGCTCTCCTGCGCCCGCTGTTGACGCCGGCGTAGGTGTCCGCGAGCATTGGTTGAGGATCGCGAACCAGCGCGCCCGGCGACCTCTGATCAGCCACCTCGGCGCCGGTGCGAGTGGTGTCGTCGAGTCAATCTGATACAACGGCGTGATGCGTTCGGCCGTTGTCGCTCTCGATCATCTCGTCCTCGCAACGCCGGATCTTGCTGCGACGACCGCGTGGCTGACACAGGCGACCGGGGTCGTGCCGTCGGCGGGCGGAGCTCATGTCGGCAAGGGCACGCGCAACATGCTCTGCTCATTGGGCCAAACGAGCTACCTCGAAATCGTCGGGCCCGATCTGGACCAAGACGATCCCCCTGCCGCTCGGCCGTTCGG
>JANYKS010000050.1 GCA_025358125.1 Actinomycetes bacterium | reverse complement strand
GGCCGAGATCGGTAGGCCCGATCGGCAGCTACGGCACAGGACGCCACCTTGATCCATGTCGAACGCAACGAATGGTTCGGGCTCGCTGCAACGCGCGCAGTGATCCAACTCGGGCCGGACGCCTTCCAACGTCAACAACTTCCAGAAGAACGCCGGCACGACCAACGGTGACGGATTGATCGAGATCGTCCGCAACACGCCGACCAGCATCCGGTACAGCTGCGGGTTCGGTTCGCGTTCGAGGGCCATCTGATCGACGGCTTCGAGCACGGCGAGGCCCTTGGTCATGTGGTCGAGGTCAGCCACCAGGGGCGCCAAGGAATCGACCGATTCGACCTGATTGACGATGTCCAGTTCGCGGCCTTCATGGAGGAGCAGACGAACGTGGCTCATCGGCTCCAGACGTCCGCCGAACTTCGAATGTGTCTTCCGCACACCCTTGGCGACAGCTCGCACCTTGCCGTGGCCCTCGGTGAGCAGCACGATGATCCGGTCCGACTCAGCAAGTTTGTACGTGCGCAGCACGACGCCCGTGTCGCGGTAGAGACGCGTCACTCGATGCCACCGAACCGGCGGTGCCGCCGCGAAAACTGATCGATCGCGTGCTCGACATGGGCAGCGGTGAGGTCGTTCCAATGACTGTCGATGAAGACGATCTCGCTGTAGGCGAGCTCCCAGACGAGCGAGGGAGGCAACTGATGCGGCGGACCGAGGATCACGGTGAGATCGGGCTCGGCCGGCGCAGGGCCCATCAGCACCCCGGCGAGCGCTGCCTCATCGACGGACGGGACGCGCATCAGCCGCAACTGCTCGACTGCCGCGAGGAATCGCTCGCGACCGTCCGGAGACGGGTCGACGATGACGGTGCACCCCTCGCGCACGTCGATGATCCGCTGCGTGGGAGTGCCCACCTCTTCGCTGCTGCGAACACCACGCTCGTACGGGCGCAACGTCAACCACATCGAACCGGCGTGGGCAACGACCTTGGCCAGATCCGACCGACGTGCTTCCCAACGTTCTCGACCTAGTCGATCCCACTCCTCCAGCGTGCCGCCGACGACGAGGACGTGGCGGAGCGCGGCGGATTCGTGCTCGTCCGGCTTCTCCTTCATATCCCTCGCAGCACGCCTGTGGCCCACGGTGTGATTCTCCCACGTCGGGGCCCCGTCCCGGCTACATCGACGGCTAGCGTTGAAGGGCCGTGTCCGCCACCACATCGTTCTCCAAATCGGCCGATTCGGATCGGCGCGCCGGGCCTCACGTCGCGTGCATCATGGACGGCAACGGTCGGTGGGCCAAGGCCCGCCATCTCCCCAGAACCGCCGGGCACACCGAAGGCGAGGAAAACCTCGCAGCCGTCGTCCGCTCGGCCGTGAAACGCGACGTCGGTTGGCTGACGGTCTTCGGTTTCAGCACCGAAAACTGGCGCCGGCCGCGGACCGAGGTCCGCCACATCCTCGGCCTCCACGAGAAGTTGTTCGGACGGGTAGCCGAACTCGACGATCTGAATGTGCGAATCCAGTGGATCGGCAGACCGTTCCGTTCCCCTGATGCACGCACACCGCGTTTCGTGCAGCGTGCGATCCGTAAGGCGATCGACGATACCTCCGCCAACACCGGCATGACGCTGACGATCGCATTCGACTACGGCAGCCGAACCGAACTCGCCCAGGCCGCGCAGCGGATTATCACCAATGACCTGCCGGCGACCGCCGAAGCTCTCGAGCAGCTCCTGTATCTCCCCGAACTGCCACCCGTCGACGTCCTCGTGCGCACATCCGGCGAGGTACGAATCTCCAATTTCTTGCTGTGGCAGATCGCCGGCAGCAAGGTCTATTTCACCGACAAAGCGTGGCCCGACTTCGACGAACACGAACTCGACAACGCGCTGGCACTGCTGGCATAGACCTGCTCGCCCGGCGCCCACGAGTAGCGTCGTTCGCTGTGCCCGCAGAGACCATTCGAGCCGCGCTCGCCGCAGTGACGGCTGCGCTTCCGGCCGCCGAGGAGCGGCCAGGCCAGCAGCAAATGGCACAAGCCGTCGCGGCCGCGCTGCAAACGGGGCGACACCTCGTGGTCGCGGCCGGCACCGGTACTGGCAAGACCCTCGGCTACCTCGTACCCGCCGTGCTCATGGGGAAAAAGGTGATGGTGGCCACGGCGACGAAGGCATTGCAGGATCAACTCGCCACGAAAGACCTGCCGTTCCTGGCCGAACATCTCCCCACGCCGTTCGAATGGGCGATCCTCAAGGGTCGCAGCAACTACATCTGCCTCCAACGAGTCCGCGAGGTGCAACAAAGCGATACGGGCCAGCTGGAGATGGAAGAGTTGGCGCCGACGGTGAGGGTCGAGGTCAAGCGGCTGAGCGAATGGGCAGGAACCACCGGCACGGGCGACGTCGCCGAGTTGGACTGGCAGCCGAGCGACCGGGCCTGGCAGTCCGTGTCGGTGTCGAGCGACGAATGCCCTGGTGCTGCTCGGTGCCCGATGGGCCAACCGTGCTTCGCCGAGGCTGCCAGGCAGCGGGCTGCAACCGCCGACGTCGTTGTGGTCAACACCCACCTCTACGGGCTGCATGTGGCGAGCGGCGGCGTTCTCCTGCCGGATCACGATGTGGTCATCGTCGACGAAGCACATTCGCTGGAAGACATCATGAGCGACACCGTCGGCATCACGATCGGCAGCGGCCGATTCGTCAGCCTCGGGATCACGCTGCGGCGGATCCTCGACGATCGCGCAACGGTCGCCTCCGTCGTCGATTCGGGAACTGCGCTCCGCGAAGCGCTCGTGCCGTTCGTCGGCCAGCGCCTCGCCGACCCGTTGCCCGACTCGATCTCACAAGCGCTCATCGTCGCCCGACAGCGGATCGACAACGCCCAGGCCGCGCTCCGCGCGATCGACACTGCGGTCGAGGACGCCAAGCAGCGCAAGCTCCGGGCACAGACACAGTCGAACCGTTTGATGGAAGAGATCGACAGAGCGATCGGCAGCCACGAAGGGTACGTGGCATTCGTCTCCGGCGGACCCGAGATACCGCGACTCGAGATCGCTCCCCTCGATGTCGGACCAACGCTGCGCAAGGGAATCTGGGATCAACATGTCGCTGTTCTCACGAGCGCGACGATCCCCGCCTCACTGACCGAACGTGTGGGGTTGCCGCAGGACGGGGTCGATGTCATCGATGTCGGCAGCCCCTTCGACTACGAGCACAACGCGATGCTGTACTGCGCGATCCATCTGCCGGATCCCCGTTCGGCGCAGTTTCCGGCTGCCGTCCACGACGAACTCGCTGCACTGATCGCAGCCGCCGGCGGGCGCACGCTGGCGTTGTTCACGAGCTGGAAGGCGATGGACGCTGCAGCTACTGCGCTGCGCGCCCGCATCCCCAATCGAGTCTTCACCCAACGCGATCTGCCCAAGACCGCCCTGGTCAGGCAGTTCAGCGACGACGAATCAGCGTGCCTGTTCGCGACGGCCGGATTCTTCCAGGGTGTCGACATCCCCGGCCGGACCCTCTCGCTGGTGACGATCGACCGTCTGCCCTTCCCCCGCCCCGATGATCCGCTGCTCTCGGCCAGACGCGAACTTCTCGGCGCCAAGGCGTTCGGGCAGATCGACATCCCGAGGGCCGCCACGCTGCTCGCCCAAGCCACCGGACGCCTGATCCGCAACGCAACGGATCGTGGCGTCGTCGCCGTGATGGACCCGCGGCTCGGCACCGCCAGTTACCGCTGGGACATCGTGAAGGCGCTGCCACCGATGCGCCGCACCCGCCACCGCGCGGAGGTCGAAGCCTTCCTCCGCGACATCACCGCGTGACAGCCATTGCCATCTGAGCCGGCCATGGACGCTTGCTACGGTTGGCCCATGCCCGAAACCGTTGTGCACTGCGTCGCCGCCAAAGGTGTGGCGACGATCACTCTCGACTCGCCGGCCAATCGCAACGCACTGTCGCGGGGTCTCGTCGCAGATCTCCACGCCGCGCTCGACCGCGCCGAGCAATCCGACGTGCGGGTCATCGTATTGACCCACACGGGCACGACGTTTTGCGCCGGCGCGGATCTCAAGGAACGCCTTGCCGGCCCGGTCGACTCATCGCCGATGGTCCGCGCGTTCCGGCGGCTGATGGATGCATCGCAGCCGTCGATCGCGGCCCTCCACGGGGTCGCGCGTGCAGGCGGTGTCGGGCTGATGGCCTCGTGCGATCTCGTCGTCGTTCAGCCGAGCGCCGACTTTGCGTTCACCGAGGTACGCATCGGCGCGGCACCCGCAATCATCTCGGTACCGATCCTGCGCAGGTGTGCCGCGGCGCAGGTTGCAGCTGCGTTCTTGACCGGCGAAATTTTCGGCGCTTCGCGCGCCCGCGAGATCGGTCTCGTCAGCCACGTCGCCGAGGATGTCGACGCCGCGGTCGCTGAACTCACGGCCGCGCTGCTCAGCGGTGCCCCGAACGCGCTTGCGGCGACCAAGGCGATTCTGCACACGGTGCCGGGCGAACCGGTCGACTCGGCCTTCGCCCGGATGCAGCGCCTCTCGGAATCGCTGTTCGAGGGCGAGGAAGCATCGGAGGGCATGCGTGCCTTCATCGACAAGCGGGCACCTTCGTGGACTCGGCAGCGGTGACCCGTGGCTGCCACGTCGGGCGCGATCTGCGCGCCCGCGCCCGCGCAAAGCGCGCCCATCCTCCAGAGCCAATCCCCCGTGGCTGCCACGTCGGGCGCGATCTGCGCGCCCGCGCCCGCGCAAAGCGCGCCCACCTGTTGCAGGGGCAGGGGCAGGTAGCTAGGAGAGCAGGCGATAGCCGAGGCCGCGCACGGTGACGAGCAACTTGGGGTCGTCGGGATGGTCCTCGATCTTGAGCCGCAGCCGTCGGACGTGGGCATCGACGAGGCGGCTGTCGCCGAGGTACTCGTAGCCCCACACCCGCTCCAGCAACTGATCGCGCGACAGCACGGCCCCAGCGTGCTCGGCGAACTCGCACATCAGCCGGAACTCGGTCTTGGTCAGGCTCAACTCGACATCGTTCTTCAGCACGACACCCTGCTCGTGACGAACCTCGACGTCGCCGAACTTCGCGGGTCGAGCGCCGGGAGCGGGTATCTCGTGGAGCTGGACACGACGGAGCTGAGCCCTGATCCGCGCTGCCAGTTCTTTGGGAACGACGGGCTTGGTGACGTAGTCGTCGGCGCCGGCCTCCAGCCCGACGACGAGGTCGTGGGTGTCGGTCTGGGCCGTCACGATGATGATCGGCACGATGCTCTTGGCCCTCATCAACCTGCACACGTCGAAGCCGGACATGTCGGGAAGGCGCAGGTCGAGCAGCACGAGGTCCGGCTCACGCTCGGCGAAGGCGTCGAGACCGGCCTGTCCATCGGGGGCTTCACGCACTTCGTACCCCTCGTCCTCCAGCGCCAAACGCAACGCGAGGCGGATCGAATCGTCATCTTCTACGAACAACAGAGATTGCACAGACCACTCATTCTGTTACAGGAATCGCACACATCGGGGCTCGACTCGTCACAAACGCAGACCATCATGACAGATGTTCACGCTGCTTCGGTGGGGTACCTTCCTCCCCCTGGTGCCTCACCGGCAGCGAGAAACAAATGGGGGTTTCGAGTCCG
>JANYKS010000039.1 GCA_025358125.1 Actinomycetes bacterium | reverse complement strand
TTGGCAGCGACCATGGACGGCCGGACCGCGGCGGCGGACGGTACGAGTCGTTGGATCACGGGGCCGGAGGCTCGCGCCGATGTCCACCGGCTTCGCGCCGAAAGTGATGCTGTGCTGGTCGGGGCGGGCACCGTTCGCGCCGACGACCCCGCCTTGACGGTGCGCGACGTGGATGGTCGGGATCCGCTGCGCGTCGTGCTCGGTCGCGCCCCGGCCGACGCCCGGGTCCGGCCCTGTCTCGAGTTGTCGGGCGACGTCGGTGACATGCTCGATGAACTCGGCCGCCGAGGCATTCTGCAACTCCTCGTCGAGGGCGGAGCAACGGTCGCCCATCGGTTTCATCATGCGGGTCTCGTGAACCGCTACGTGATCTACCTCGCGCCTGCCCTCGCGGGAGGCAGCAACACTGCGCCGATGTTCAGCGGTCCGGCCGCGACAACGATCGATTCGATCTGGCGGGGCCGGTTCCGCTCGATCACCCCGCTCGGTACGGATCTTCGGATCGAATTGGACGCCAAGTGATCAGCGATCAAACCGACAGACCCACCTCCTCTCCGATCATCTCGACAAGAAGGACAACACATGTTCACTGGCATCATTGAAGAGCAAGGACGAGTCGCACGTTTCGACCAGGACGTACTCCGCATCGAAGCAGAAATGGTCCTGGTCGATGCAACTCTCGGCGCCTCGATCGCGGTCAACGGCTGTTGCCTCACGCTCGTACGATCCGGGCCGGGCTGGTGGGAAGCCGAGGTGAGCACGGAAACCCTCGCCCGGACCTGCCTCGCCAGCCTCGAAGCGGGCGAGCTCGTCAACCTCGAACGACCGGTCCGCCTCGAAGACCGTCTCGGCGGTCATCTCGTCCAGGGTCATGTCGACGGTGTCGGCACGATCGTCGAACCCGCTCCCGATCTTCGGGTCCGAATCCCCGAAGAACTGAGACGTTACGTGGTCGAGAAGGGTTCGATCACCGTCGACGGGATCAGCCTGACGGTCGTCGAGCCGGTCGACGACGGATTCACCGCTGCGATCATCCCCCACACGGTGGCGGTCACATCGCTCGGTCACAAAGGCGTGGGCGCCCGGGTCAACATCGAAGTCGACGTGATCGCCAAGTATGTCGAACGACTCCTGGCCCTGCGGCCATGACGGGCGCGTTGTTCGACTCCGTCGAGACTGCGATCGCCGCCATCGCGGCCGGTGAGATCGTCGTGGTCGCTGATGACGAAGATCGCGAGAACGAAGGCGACCTGATCATGGCCGCCGACTCCACCGACGCCGAGGCAATCGCCTTCTTCGTCCGCCACACTTCCGGCCTGATCTGCATCGCGCTCACCGCGCAACGATGCGACGAACTTCAACTCCCGCCGATGGTGGCGGCGAGTCAGAACAACGAAAATCAGGGCACCGCCTTCACCTGTTCGGTCGATCTCGGAGAAGGGACGACCACCGGGATCTCCGCAGCCGATCGAGCCGCAACGATCAAAGCGCTCGCCGATCCGACAAAACGGACGGGCGACTTCAATCGCCCGGGTCACGTGTTCCCGCTGAGGGCACGCCCAGGAGGTGTGCTCAACCGTGCCGGACACACCGAGGCAGCCGTCGATCTTGCCCGCCTGGCCGGTCGAGCGCCGGCAGGTGTCTTGTGTGAAGTCGTCCTCGACGACGGCACGATGGCCCGGACCCCAGACCTGGTTGCGTTCGCTCAACGCTACGGCCTGCCCTTCATTTCGATCGCGGATCTGATCCGCTACCGGCGGACCAACGAAAAGCTCGTTACCCGCGTCGCTGAGACCCGCTTGCCGACGGAGTGGGGCACCTTCCGGTGTCTCGCGTTCGAGTCGGTCATCGACGGAGTCACCCATCTGGCGTTGACCTACGGAGACGTCTCCGACGAATCGGACGTTCTCGTGCGCGTGCACAGCGAGTGTCTCACGGGTGACGTGTTCGCCAGCCGCAAATGCGATTGCGGGCCGCAGCTGCACGAGGCGATGCGCCGCATCGCCGCCCAAGGATGCGGTGCCATCGTCTACCTACGCGGCCACGAAGGGCGCGGGATCGGTATCGGGCACAAGCTGCGCGCCTACGAGCTCCAAGAACGCGGCCTCGACACCGTCGACGCGAACATCGAACTCGGGCTGCCTGTCGACAGCCGTGAGTACGGGATCGGTGCCCAGATCTTGGTCGACCTCGGGATCACCAGGATGCGACTGATGACCAACAACCCGACCAAGCACGCCGGTCTCCAAGGTTGGGGCCTCGACATCACCGAACAGGTCCCGATCCTGATCGACGCCCACGACGACAACCGGCACTACCTGAACACCAAACGAGACCGGATGGGCCACCTGATCCCCACCGATCCCGGCGCCCCTCACACGATTGGAGAGCAACAATGGCCACATTCGAAGGCAACCTGACCGCGACGACGGGGCGGTACGCCATTGCGTGCGCCCGCTTCAACGACCTGATCGTCGATCGGCTCCTCCACGGAGCCCTCGACGGGCTCACCCGCCACGGGATCGCCGCTGACGACATCGACGTCGTCTGGGCGCCCGGGGCCTGGGAGCTCCCGGTCGTCGCCCAACGACTCGCCAGATCAGGCACTTACGCCGCCGTTGTCTGCCTCGGCGCAGTCATCCGCGGCTCCACCGCCCATTTCGAACACGTCGCCGGACAATGCGCCGCAGGCATCCAACGAGTCGCGCTCGAAACGGGCATCCCCATCACCTTTGGGGTCCTCACCACGGACACCAACGAACAAGCCATCGAGCGCGCCGGTACCAAAGCCGGCAACAAAGGAGCAGACGCTGCCCTCGCCGCGCTGGAGACCGTCAACCTCCTCAGCCAACTCGCCGACGGACCGGGCTGACCGAGCCGCCCTCGCCGCGCTCACAATCCGAGTCACGCGAGATTGCGGCGCTGCAGCTACATTCCCTAGATCGACAGAAGTCAATCAACTTCTTCGATGTTCGTCGATACAGTTCTGACATGGCTTCCCGCAAGATGCTCACCCTCGACCCCATCGCCTGTTGCGCGCCGGTTCGCACCGACGTCCTCGACGAAGCGCAGGCGGCCCTGCTCGCCAACTCGTTCGCCGCGCTCGCCGATCCGATCCGGCTCCGTCTCCTGAGCCAAATTGCTGCGTCAGGTGCTGACGAGGTATGCGCGTGTGATCTCGTCGAGCCGTCCGGCCGTTCGCAGCCGACGGTCAGTCATCACATGAAGATCCTCGTCGATGCCGGCTTGGTCGAGCGCGAGAAGCGGGGATTATGGGTTTGGTACCGGCTGGTCCCGTCACGACTCGACTCGTTGCGCTCGGTTCTCGGGTAGCCGCCCACTCGCAACGGTGGCTGCCGCCACGGCTGCGATGACGGCCGCGCCGCCCATCCATTGGCGACCGGACAGGCGCTCGCCGAGGGCGAGGAAGCGATTGACACCGTGCTTTGGGAGTGGAGCACGCGTGGTGAAAGACTGCGTGATGCCTATCACTCCCCTGTCGTATGCCCACGTCCGACTCACGGTCACAGACATCGCTCGATCTCGTGCCTTCTACGACGATGTCTTCGGCCTGCCGGTGGCGTTCGAAGTTCCGGTGGACGCCGACGACGCAACGAAGGAGCAGCTCGGATTCCTCTTCGGGGGCGTGATCTACGCCATGGGTGACTCCCTGTTCGGTCTTCGGCCGGTGGCGACCGATCGTTTCGACGAGGATCGCGTCGGACTCGACCATGTTTGCTTCGCCGTCGCAGGCCTTGCCGACATCGAAGCCATGATTGCGCTGCTCGATGAGCGTGGTCACCCCCATTCCGGGATCAAGGATCTCGGAGTCGGCTACATCCTGGAGTTTCGGGACCCTGACAACATCGCCCTGGAACTCTTCGCTGCCAAGGCTGCGTAGGACGGACATACGTCTACGTCGTACCTCGACATCGCCGTGGGTGAGTTTGCTCGCCTCGGCGACATGACTGCGTGCGCTCTGATCTGCGATGCCAGTCCGCGCAGTGGGTTGAGTGTTCTCAAGTAGTGCCGAGTGATCGCAGATCCTGTCCGACTTTCGTACAGGCGACTAGACTTGATTGTCCTACTGTCTGTACTACTCTCGTCTCATGGCTGTCCGTCAGAAGCGTTCGATCTCACTTCCACCCGAGCTTGCCGACGCGATCGACCGTGCCGCTGAGGCTGAAGGTACGACCGTCAGCGGATGGCTCGCTGACACTGCAGCCCATCGCCTCCGCCTCGATGCGGGACGGCGCGGCATCGCCGAGTGGGAACGCAAGAACGGAAACCTCACAGCGGACGAACTCGCCGATGGCCTCGCCCGGGCGCGGGCGGTGCTGCGTCGCTCTTCGACGGTCTCCAAGAGCGCGTGATGAACGGCGTCACCTACGACACCGGAGCACTCGTCGCAGCCGACCGCAACGACCGCCGGATGTGGGCGCTTCATGCCGGGTTCCTCGCTGAGGAAGTGGCACCAACGGTTCCAACGCCGGTGCTCGCCGAAGCGTGGCGAGGCGGTGCACGTCAAGCGAGCCTCGCCCGGTTCCTTGCCCTGTGCGAGACCGAGGTTCTCTCCGTCGAACAGGCTCGGGCGGTCGGCGTGCCGGCCGGCAAGTCGGGACATGACGACATCGTCGATGTCGCCGTCGTCGAGGGAGCGATCCGCCGGCAGGACGCAATCGTCACATCGAACCATACGCATATTCGTCAGATCGCCGTCGCTGTCAGAGCCAGACTCGCGATCGAGCGCGTCTGAGTTCAGAGATCGCCATCGTCGCCGAACGCGCGACTGACTAGGCCGCTGATCGGCCGCGACTCGACCGATTCGCTTCACCTGACGAGCGCCCGAGGTGGCGCTGCACGACATGCGGACAACCGCAAGCGATCAGAGCCCGGGGTTCCAGAGCGCTGTAACCGGGATCGCCGAGAGCCGGTCCTCGAGCGGGTGGGCTTCCGGTGCGGTGGTCGCGAGGTACCCGTGATGGAAGCGGGTACCGAGGCGGTCACGCAGGAGCCGCAACCCGCGAGCGTCCGCGTGAGACGGTGTCGCCCCGCTCTTCACCTCGACCGCGACGACGCGGCCGTCGGGGTACTCGATCACCACGTTGACCTCGGCGCCGCCGCGGTCGCGGAAATGCCACAACGATGGCTGAGTCTCCGACCAGCTCAACTGCTTGCGGAGCTCCATGGCCACGAACGTCTCGAGCAGGGCGCCGAACCGCTCTGGCGTGTCCAGCAGGCGTTCGGCCGTGAGCCCGCACAGCGCTGCCGCGAGACCGGTGTCGAGGAGATGGATCTTGGGGCGGTGGACGACCTTGCTGCTCAGGTTCACCGACCATGCTGGGAGGAGTTGCAGCACGAACGCGCTGCTCAACTGAGCGAGGTACGCATCGATCGTACGCGCGGACCAGCCGAACTCCGACGCCAGCTTGGCGACGTTGAGTTCCTCCGCCGAGCGCGCCGCGAGCAGCCTGAGCAATCGGGGGATCTCGGCCACTCGTTCCAGATCCGCGATCTGGTTGACCACGCGGGTCACGCTCGTGGAGGCGTACGCGTCGAACCATGCACGCCGTCGCCCGGGGCGCGGCTGACCGCCTCGGGAAGGCTGCCCCGCACGACGAGGTCCGCAAGCTCGGCCCGCCTGACAGCCCGGCTCTCAACGATCGCTTCCGGGGAACGCTCGATCACGTCGAGCACACTTGACCGGGAACCGGCGAGTTCGATCTCGCTGAACGGCCACAGCTCGATGACCTCGACCCGACCGACCAACGCGTCGGCCATCTCCGGAACCGACAGCAGTCGCGCCGACCCGGTGACCACGAAACGCCCCGGTCGGCGGTCGGCGTCGACCGCTGCCTTCACCGCCCGGAACAGTCGCGGTTCGAGCTGCGCCTCATCGATCACGAGGGTGTCCACCGAACGCTCGACAAAGGTCCGCGGATCGATCGATGCCGCACGAAGGGTGGGTTCGTGGTCGAGCGTCAGCACCTCGACCCGGCCGGGCAGTTGGAGCAGATCGGTCACCAGGGTCGACTTCCCAACCTTCCCCTCTCCGAGGTATGTTGATCGTTGTTCGTCGATCGTCGATGAATCGGAGAGCGAGTCTCGAATGAGCAGAACACCAGTCGCTGACACGACCGAGCTCGAGGGGCAGCAGCAGGACAAGCCGACTCTGTCGATGTTGGATCGCCTGCTTCCGGTGTGGATCGGTGCGGCGATGGTGCTCGGGATCGCTCTCGGCCGCGCGTTTCCAGGCCTCAACGACGAACTCGAGAAGGTGAAGATCGACACGGTGTCATTGCCGATCGCGATCGGGTTGTTCGCGATGATGTACCCGGTGCTCGCCAAGGTCCGCTATCGGTCGATGGGGGCCGTCGTCGCAGATCGTCGGTCGTTGGTGATGTCGTTGGTCCTCAACTGGCTGATCGGTCCGGCCGTGATGTTCGCGCTCGCCTGGCTGATGCTGCCCGACCTGCCGCAGTATCGGACCGGGCTGATCATCGTTGGTCTCGCTCGGTGCATTGCGATGGTGCTGATCTGGAACGACTTGGCCTGCGGCAATCGCGAGCTCGCTGCGGTGTTGGTCGCGATCAACTCGCTGTTCCAGATCGTCGCGTACTCGCTGCTCGGATACTTTTACCTCGAACTGCTCCCCGGTTGGCTGGGTCTGGACAGCAACGGCATCGACGTCACCGTCTGGGTCATCGCCAAGTCGGTCCTGATCTTCCTCGGTGTTCCACTGCTCGCCGGTTTTCTCACCCGCTCCTTCGGCGAACGGGCCAAGGGCACCGAGTGGTACGAGCAGCGGTTCTTGCCAAAGATTGGTCCGGTCGCTCTCTACGGGCTGCTGTTCACGATCGTGATCCTGTTCGCCCTCCAGGGCGACCGGATCACCAACCAGCCGATCGACGTCGCTCGTATCGCTCTACCACTGCTCGCCTATTTCGCGATCATGTGGTTCGGAAGCTTCTACGCCGGGATGAAGATGCGGATCCCCTACGACCGGAATGCTTCAATTGCGTTCACGGCAGCTGGCAACAATTTCGAACTCGCGATAGCAGTCGCGATCGGCGTGTTCGGCGTCTCTTCCGGGCAGGCCCTCGCCGGCGTTGTCGGACCCCTCATCGAGGTCCCGGTCCTCGTCGGTCTCGTCTATGTCGCCGTCTGGGCCCAACGCCGCTTCTATCCACTCCCCGAACGCCACACCAACCAGGAAAGCTGATGACCATGAGCACAACCAAGACTCGTTCTCGTCGAGATCCGGTGGCCGCCGGCCGGACATCCCTACCGCTTGCAGACGAGTGCTGCGACGTGGCGGCAGCCGTGGCCGGCGTATCTCCGCCAGATGACGAGACACTCGCAGCGATGGCGAAGGCTCTCGGACATCCCGCCCGGGTAAAGATCCTGCGGGTCCTCGATGAACGGCAGGCATGCGTTACCGGCGATGTCGTCGCCGAACTCGCCCTCGCGCAGTCGACCGTCTCCGAACATCTCCGCATTCTGCGCGAGGCAGGACTGATTCAAGGCGAGATCGAAGGCCCCCGCACTCGCTACTGCATCAGCACGGCCGGTCTCGCCGCCCTCAAGGTCGGCATCGCCGCGCTGTGACCCAATGGGCATCGACCGGCTGGTAGCCGACACATTCGGGCGCCGAACACAAAGCGCAGCGATGAGGAGCACCACAGTGGGCGAACTCCTGGGCGAGTGCTCGGCCGATCCCGTTGGCACCGCCCGTCACGACGCACACTGCCCGTTCGATCTGCACGAGCTACGACTGTACAGTTGACACCATCGTCAGATCGACGAGCCTCGGATGACGGGGCGCGGGCGAGCCGAGGGGGGATCTCGAATGGAGTCACCGCCATGGTGGGTGCAGCGAGCATCAAGCATCTCGACGGCGTTCCGACGGAATCCATCGACGCAACCGGCGCGCCCGGATGTTGAACGGTCGGAAACGAGACCGACATGAGAGCCGCCGTCTACTTCGGCCCCCGTGACATCCGCATCCAGGAGATGCCCGATCCCGAGCCTGGTCCCGGCCAGCTGCTGATCGAGGTGTCCCGCAATGGCATCTGTGGCAGTGATGTTCACACCTACGTCGGCGCATCGAAGGGCGGCGCAACCATGCACCTGCCAGGGATCGTGCTCGGTCACGAATTCGCCGGGACGGTGCGAGAGATCGGCGCAGGCGTCGATGACATTGGCGTCGGTGCACACGTGGCGATCGCCCCGATCGAGTGGTGCGGCAGCTGTTACGCCTGCGCTCATTCATGGCCGCAGATGTGCCGGAAGCTGGGCCTGTACGGCGGGTACCGGTTGCCCCTCCACGGGGGTCTCGCTCCCCTTGTGTGCGTGTCGCGCCGATCGGCGTTCTCGGTGCCCGACGGATTGGGCGTGGTCGAGGCGGCACTCGCCGAACCAATGGCCGTGGCCGTGCACGCCCTGCGCCGCGCCCCCACGACGCTCGCCGCCGTGGTGATGATCCTCGGAGCAGGGCCGATCGGACTCGGGGTCCTGCAGTCGGTGATCGCCGCCGGCGCGCGCACGACGATCGTCACGGAGATCTCGCCGTTCCGCCGCGCCGCGGCGGGACGGCTCGGCGCCAGCGCGGTGATCGATCCGACGGCGGTCGACCCGTACTCGGCGGTGCGAGACCTGACTCGTCACGGCGTCGACATCGTCTTCGAGACGACGGCCAACGACACCGCCCTTGCCCAGGGCATCCGGTCGCTGCGGCCCCGCGGCACGCTCGTGAGCGTGGCCGGCTGGGGCGAACTCGCCCGGGTCGACATGGGTCTGTCGATGGCGAAGGAGATCGACATCCGCTTCACGATGACCTATGAACCCGACGTCGACTTCCCGGCCACGCTCGCAATGCTGGCGCGAGGCGCGTTTGACACCGATGTGCTGATCAGCGACCACATCCCCCTCGATCGCGTGATCGAGGATGGTCTCGAGGAGTTGCTCAACCACGCCGACCGCCATGTGAAGATCCTCGTCGACCCGGCGTGACCGACGTCGGCGTCTGCTGTTTGGATCACCGCCGACGACGAGGAAAGCGTTGTTGCCGATGAGCAGGTCCACGCAACCACCTCCAAAGCGCCCAGTGACTGACAGTCCTGTCAGAATGTGCTCGACATGACCAACAGTGACAGCTGGTGGCGCGGGCGCGCCGGGCTCGACGGGACCGTCGGCGGCGGCACCTTCCGGGCACCGTTCAGTGAGCAGGCCCCGGCGCGTGAGTGAACTTCGGTTCGACGGCAGGGTCGCGGTCGTCACTGGTGGCGGAACCGGGATCGGTGCATCACACGCCCGGTTGCTGGCCCACCGAGGCGCGGCCGTGGTGGTCAATGACCTCGACGCCGCCGCAGCCAGCGACATCGCTGCCGAGATCGTCGCGGCGGGTGGTCGGGCGACCGCAGTCGCCTCCGACATCGCCGCCGAGTCCGGTGCCACCGCCACGGTCGATGCGGCGGTCGAGGCCTACGGGCGTGTGGACATCGTCGTCAACAACGCCGGTCTGCTGCGTTCGGCGCCGTTCACCGAGGTGACCGCAGATCTGTGGGATCGAGTCATCGCCGTCAACCTGCGAGGTACGTTTCTCGTCACCCACGCCGCCTGGCAGCATTTCGTCGAGCTGGGGACTCACCCGCAGCCTGGCGCTGGAGGGGCGCCGATCTGGGCATCCACGTCAACGCCGTCGCGCCGATGGCCTACACGGCGATGTCGGCTGCGTCGAAGATCGCGCCGGAGGCGTGGAAGACGGGTGAGGGTGACGCCTGGTCACGCCGGCTCGACGTCTCCCAGGTCTCGCCCGTGGTCGCCTGGCTGGCTCACGAGGATTGCCGCGTGACCGGCCAGGTGCTCAGCGCCGTCGGTGGACGCGTCGCCCGGTTCTCGTTGCGCGTGACCGACGGGTTCGACGTCGATCCGCTGACCATCGAAGACGTCCGCGATCACGAGCCGGAATTGATCGACGGCGGAGATCACGGCACCGAATACCGCGCCGCGTTCGAGGAAGGCAAGGCGATGCATCGTCGCCTGCTGGGCGGACACCGCCGACCGGAACAACGAACTTGACACATGTGTCGAATAGGATCCCGGTCGATGAAGTTCATCTTCCGGTACCCCGATTACCACGGCACCGCCGGTGAAATGCTCGACGACGGATGAACCTGATCGACACACCGATGCCGTCCGATCCGCTCGACCTCACCGGGCAGGTTGCGATCGTGACAGGTGGCGGCTCGGGGATCGGAGCCGCAACCGCAGGCCTGCTTGCCCAACACGGCGCGACCACCGTGATCGCCGGCCGCCGTACCGAGATGCTCGACGGAGTCGCCGCAGACCTCACCCGCCGCGGCCATCGCTGCATCGCAGTCGCAACCGACGTCCGCGTCGACGACCAGGTCGCAGCACTGGTCGACACCACCATCGACCAGTTCGGCCGGATCGACATCGTCGTCAACAACGCCGGCGGGTCGTACCTGTTCCCCCTCGCCGACATCCCGCCCGACCGCTGGGACAACTCCTATGCGCTCAATGTGCGCGCGCCATACCTGCTCACCCGCCTGGCCGGGCGGCACATGCTCGACCGCGGCTCCGGCGTGTTCGTCAACATCTCCTCGTCGTCAGCGCACTACGGCGTGGTCGGCGGGTCGGCGTACGCGTCGGCCAAGGCGGCACTCGAGGTGTTCACGCGACAAACCGCGCTCGAGTGGGGCAGCCGGGGGATCCGCGCCAACGCGATCGCGGTCGGTCCCGTGGCATCAGTAGGGGCGCTGCGCTCGTGGGAACGAGCGGGCATCCTCGAGCGCCTCCGCGACATCGCCGGCACACCCGACGACATCGCCTGGACAGTGCTGTTCCTGGCCTCACCGGCCTCTCGCTTCATCAATGGCGGGACGATCATGGCCAGCGGCAGACCCATCTCACCAAGCTGACAACGTCAGGAAAAGGAGCATCGCATGGACCTCGGAATTTCCGGAAAGGTTGCTTTCGTTACCGGCGGGAGCCGTGGCATGGGCCGCATCGCCGCCAAAATGCTCGCCGCCGAGGGGTGCAAGGTGGCAATCGTCGCCCGCACGGAGGGCGACATCGAAGAAGCCGTCGCCGAGATCGCTTCGAGCGGCGGCGCGGTGATCGGCGTTGCAGCCGACATCATGAAGCCCGACGACGTGACGCGGGCGGTCTCTGAAGTGACCGCGGCATTCGGGCCGCCGTCGATCGTGATCGGTCAGACGAAGTTCAACATTCCTGGCGACTTCTCCGACATCACCGAGCCGGAGCACTACGTCGAGTCGTTCCGCAGCTACACGATGAGCCAGATCTACCTACTCCACGCCGTGCTGCCGGCGATGAAACAAGCCGGGTGGGGGCGGTTCGTGCACATCGGCTCGGCGGCTGCCAAGGAGCCCGAAGGCGCCATCCACCACGTGATCGCCAACGCGACTCGACCGTCGACCACCGGCCTGCTGAAGACCGTCGCCGACGAATACGCACGCTATGGCATCACCGTCAACACGATCGCGCCCGGATGGATCGCCACCGACAACGCGTTCCAGTACCTCGAGCAGAACGTCGGCATCACCACCGACGAAGCCCGCCGCGACTTCATGATCGGCACGGCTCGTGTGCCCGCTGCCAGGATGGGCGACCCTGCGGAGATCGCCTCGGCGATCGTCTACCTCTGCTCCGACCTCGCCGGCTACATCACCGGTAACTGGATCGAGGTCGACGGCGGCCACCACCGCTCCGCCTTCTGATCGATCAGGTCAACTGATCGGGCGCGATTCCGGTACTCCCACC
>JANYKS010000026.1 GCA_025358125.1 Actinomycetes bacterium | reverse complement strand
TGACGACGCCGTTCGGCGCGCCGAATCGCTGGAGGCACACGTCGACGAGGTACCGGGGAGCATTGGGGTCGGTCATGTCGGAGAGCGCAAAGATTGTGGGGGTGCCGAGCTCGGTGAGCTCCGCTGCGAGGGCTTGTCCTCGGTCGTCTGATCGGCCGCCCACGACGAGTCCGGTCGCTCCTTGCTGAACGAGCCTGCGGGCGACTGCTTCGCCGAGCCCCTGTGTTCCTCCATTGATGATGGTGATGCTCACGGCAGAAACCTCGTTCTCAAAGCGCTAGATTTTGGGGGTGCCCGACCACTGGTTCGATGCTACGGAGTGCGACCTCGGCGACCTGATCGCCTTGTGCGCACAGCCGACGCTGCTCGACGATTATCCGTGTGCGAGCGCGATCGAACAGAACACGATCGTCTACGACAGCGGGTCGCTGCGCGAACAGATTGCTACGCGTGCAGGGCGCATGTCGGCGATGGCCGAACTCGCTGACGCCCTGCTCGTTGGCCCGGGCATCGTCGTGTTCCGCAACGCGTTCGAACGTGACGTGGTCGAAGCGGTCTCGGAGGTCTTCCGTAGGATCATCGTTGAGGAACGTGAGCGTGGCGTCGGCGGTGGCGACCACTTCGCCCGGCCCGGTGACAACGATCGGGTGTGGAAAGCGCTGGAGAAGGTCGCGATGAGGGAACCCGAACTGTTTGTTCGGTACTACGCCAACGACATCCTCGCTGTCATGTGCCACGCCTGGCTCGGCCCCGGCTACCAGGTTACGTCGCAGGTCAACATCGTCAATCCCGGCGGTCTCCAGCAGCAACCACACCGTGACTATCACCTCGGCTTCATGCCTGACGATCGAGCCGCGGCGTACCCGGCACACGTGCATCTTCTGTCGCCGATGCTCACTTTGCAAGGCGCGGTCGCGCACTGCGACATGCCCGTGGAGACCGGACCGACGATGTACCTTCCGCACTCGCAGAAATACGCGCCCGGATACGTCGCCTGGCGGCGACCGGAGTTCAAGCAGTACTTCGCCGACCACCACGTGCAACTCGAGTTGTCGGCCGGTGACGCAGTCTTCTTCAATCCGGCGCTGTTCCACGGCGCTGGAACGAACCGAACGAGCAACGTGCGGCGGATCGCCAACCTCTTGCAGATTTCCTCTGCGCTCGGACGTGCGATGGAATACGTCGATCGAACTGCGGTGGTGCTCGCGCTCTATCCGGTGCTGCTGGACGCGGACATGAGCGCAGACGCCGTGCGTCGTGTACTCGCGGCAAGTGCCGAGGGGTATCCATTTCCGGGCGACCTCGACCGGAATCGCCCGGAAGGCGAAAGCTCGGATCAGTCGTCCGTCGACATCACGCTCCGCGCACTGCGCGAGCGTTGGGCCGTCAACGAATTGGCAGCACGCCTGGCCGCTCAGTAGTCGCTTTTCCTGTGCGGAGCGACCGTGAAAGTTGGTGAGCATCAGCGAGCGTTGATGGCGCAGAGGCGTGCAAAGCGGGGACGCACGAGATCGGTGATGATGGCAGGCCGATCTGCAGGCGATGCCTTGACGGCCTCGCCCCACAGCGCGCGTCCCACCATGAAGCCTGAGCAACCCGCACCGGCACCGATCGCGAGCTGATCGGCAAAATCGTCGAACGACCCGCCGCCTGAGAGCATCGCCCACGGCATGGTCGCAATTTCGTTGATCTCCTCGCACGCTGCGCGCGTTCCCGGATACGGGAGCTTCAACAGGTCGGGTCCCATCGCGGCAAACCGACGAGCGGTCTCGACGACGATCGCAGCGCGGTCGTCGTCCGGTCCCAGGCCATAGAAGAGCGGCTCGACCGCAACGGCGAAATCGATCGCGTGGCAGGCCTCAACGACCTCGCGGCCGATCCGTTCTTGCTCCGCGGCAAGCCGACCGTCGGGCCGGTATGCCAGCAGCAGCTTCGCAGCGGCAGCACCGGATGCTTTCGCCTGCTCGATCGACCAGCCATCGAGAATCTTGGTCGGCGACTTCTCAGGTTCGTCGAGGTAACCCTGCGATTCCAGGGCCGCAAGGAAGCCGACGCCGTGAGGCAACGCTCCCGCGTCGATCACTTGCGGGATGGAGTACTCGGGCTCGAGCATCACGCCGGTCGCGAGATCAGCAACGCCCGCCACGAGTTCGATCTTCAGCGCAGTGAGTTCCTCAGGTGTGATGGAGTCTGGGTCGTCGGGTCGCAGGAAATGACGTAAAGAATCGCGATGGTCCACCGCCAGGATGGAGAATCGTCCGTCCTGATCGGCGAGCTCCGAGATCACGTGGGCACCTGCACGACGGGAAGTTCCCAGGCGTTGAGATCCCAGTTGTCGTGGATCCACGTGAACTCTGCATCGAAGCAGGGCGGGGTCCTACGCTCGGTGTCGTAGAGCTCACCAGCGAGGTAGTTCAGGAACATCATGTGCGACGTGGGGCAGGCGACCGACGAGTGATACCCCTTCGTGACGAGCACGGCCTCGCCGTCGCGTGCCGCGAACATTTCATCGAAGTTCTCGTCGTCACGCCAGTTGCGCTGCATCACGAACCCGTTGCCGGGATCGAGGCGGAAGTAGTACACCTCCTCCAGGTAGGGGGACCCGTCGCGGCCGTCGTGACAGTGCGGCGCCCAACCCGACCACGTCCCCCGCGGTACGTACACCTCGTACAGGATGAGCCGCTCGGCATCGATTGGCGGAGCCAGCACATGGTTCACGTGCCGGTACGCCTGTCCTCCGCCACGCAACTCCTGCCTCATCTGCGTTGGTTCGATCAGGCGGATGGGGTATTTGCCCTCCGCCGGCGCCGAGCCGATCGCAAACTCGAACGGACCACCGGCATCGTCGGCAACGGTCACCGTGATCGCCGTCTTCGGAGGTGCATACACGATGCATGGCATCTGCTCGAACACGCTCGTACGGCTCAATGCGAATGTCTCGTGATCAGCGGTCACAATGCCGGCGCCCGATAGCGGGACGATGGCCGTTTCCTCGCCGTCGAGCTGAGCGCGGTGTGATTGGCCCGGCTGCAGTTCGAGGACTGCGAAGCTCAAGAAGTCCCAACCCGCGTTCGCCGGAGTTACGTCGATCCTGACCGAACCTTCCAAGACGCGGGCGCGGTGATGACCCATGTCGACGTGACGCATCGGACCGATAGGTCGAGCCTGACGAATCGGCTGGCCCGAGTGGGACTGAGGCTGGGTCATGATCCGGTCATGATCTGGTCGTGGCCGCGTTGGCCCTGTCGACTTCGGCGAGGGTGACCGGACGATTCTCGATCATCGATTGCAACGCTGCCTTCGCAATCAACAGCGAGGCGCGCCCATCGGCACCGGTCACCGGGCTCGGACCATCGTTGTCGACCATGTCAACAAAGGCCGCCCATTGATCGAGGTAGCTGCGCGCATAGCGCTCGAGGAAGAAGTTCTGCAGCGGCGGTCGCTGGTACCCGGCGGCCGTCGCAAGGGCGCCGTTGAACTCGTGCGTGTTGTCGGACGACGCCATGCCGAGCGAACCGAAAGCCTCGACGCGCTGGTCGTACCCGTAGGTGGCCTTGCGACTGTTGTCGATGGTTGTCAGCGCACCGCCTTCATGCGTGAGCACGATCACGGCGGTGTCGACATCGCCGGCCTCACCGATCAACGGGTCGACACGCACCGCACCTTTGGCGAACACTTCGATGACCTCGCTGCCGGTGACGTAACGGGCCATGTCGAAGTCGTGCACGGTCATGTCATTGAACAGGCCGCCTGACGTGCCGATGTACTCGATCGGCGGTGGGCCCGGATCCCTGCTGGTGATGTTGCAGAGGTGGACGTCGCCGACCGCACCGCGCTGCACGGCGTCTGCGACAGACCTGTGGCTCGGGTCGTAGCGGCGATTGAACCCGATCTGCAGCTTCACGCCAGCGGTCGCCACGGCGACCAGCGCACGGTCGACCTCGGCGAGATCAAGCGAGATCGGCTTCTCGCAGAAGATCGGCTTGCCTGCCTGCGCAGCGGCGATCATCGCCTCGACGTGTGTGGAGGTGCTGGTACAGATCACCACTGCGTCCACGTCATCGTCATTCACCGCCTCGTCGAGCGAGGCAGCAACACGCGCACCGACGTCGGCGGCCACGGCTTGCGCCGCTGCATCGACCACGTCGTAGACGACGCTGACGGATGTTCCGCTGACGTTCCTCGCCAGCATTCCGGCGTGCATCTTGCCGATGCGGCCGCAACCGAGAAGTGCAAATCTGATGGTCACGAGTGTGCTCCTGAGTAGTTCGGATGCCATGAGCGAGTCGCCACGTGGACGACTATCATGCTCGGCGCTGTTTGGACTTGCCGCTGAACATGTCAGCGTGGGCGGCCACGACATCGGGCCGATCGGAGACCTGGGGGACGCCAACCTCCCAGTAGGTGCCGCCTTCGGTCCAACGGTAGGGATGCGTTTGCAAGGCGATCACGTACGTACGTTCCGACGCACGAGCGCGAACCATCGCAGCCTCCAGCTCGGCGACCGTCGAGACCGTCTCCGCACGGCAACCCTGAGCGTGTGCCAGCATCTCGAAGTCGACACGCACGCCGACGTTGGGGCCTTTGCAGTCGTCGAGCAGGTTGTTGAACGGAATACCGCCCTGATTGACCTGCAACCGGTTGATCACGGCGAACCCGCCGTTGTCGCAGACGATCACGATCATCTTGTGCCCGGAGATCACCGAGCTGTAGAGGTCGGAGTTCATCATCATCGTCGAGCCGTCGCCGACGAACACGATGACCTCGCGGTCGGGCATCGCCATCTTTGCGCCCCAGCCACCTGCGATCTCGTAGCCCATGCACGAGAACCCGTATTCACAGTCGAAGCTGTTGAGTTCGTCGGCTCGCCAGCCGTTGTTGACTTCGCCCGGAAAGCCGCCGGCGGCGGCCAACGCGTAGTCGCCGGGCAACTTGTTCCGGTCGATCGCGCCGACCACCTGGGCGTAGGTGACGGGCTCGGCATTGTTCTCGGTGGGTGCGGCGATCTTGTCGATGTAGGCGTGATACGACGCGCGTTCGTTGGTTGCGCGCCCGATCCAGTCGTCGCCGGAGCGCCAGGCCCCGAGCGCATCCCCAAGCTCGGTGATGCCCTCGCGAGCGTCGGCGACGAGCGGTAGCGAACGGCGCTTGTGGGCATCGAAGCGAGCTGCGTTGAGGCCGATGATCGTCAGGTCGGGATTCTTGAACAGGGTCCACGAGCCTGTCGTGAAATCTTCCAGGCGGCTCCCGATTGCGAGGACCACGTCGGCCGCAGCTGCCAAGTTGTTCGCCGACTCGCAGCCGGTCACGCCGATCGGTCCGCAGTTGAGGGGATGGGCCGCGACCAGCGTGGCCTTGCCGGCGACGGTCTCGACGACGGGGATGTTGTGCCGCTCGGCGAATGCGAGTACCGCGGCCTCCGCGAACGAGTAGTGCACACCACCACCGGCGAGGATGAGCGGCTTCGATGCGTTGCGCAGCACCTCAACCGCTGCCGCGAGTTGGCCACGGTCGGGTCGTGCGCGAACGATTGCGTGGTGACGAGGCGCAAGGAACTCCTCGGGCACGTCGAACGCCATCGCCTGTACGTCTTGCGGGAGGCCGAAGAAGGCTGGGCCGCAATCGGCTGGATCCAACATCGTCTGGATCGCCTGGGGGAGTGACGTGAGGATCTGGTCGGACACCGTGATCCGGTCCCAGTAGCGCGTGACGGCCCGGAACGAATCGTTGACGGTCGTAGACGGCACGCCGAAGTGCTCGACCTGTTGCAGCACCGGGTCCGGTGTCCGCGTCGAGAATGAGTCGCCGGCGAGGAGCAGCAGTGGGATCCGGTTCGAGTGTGCGACGCCGGCTGCGGTGACCATGTTCGTTGCGCCGGGCCCGATGGAGGATGTCGCTGTCATGATCTGACGGCGACGGACAGCCTTGTTGTAAGCCGTTGCGGCCAAGGCCATTCCTTGTTCGTTCTGGCCCCGCCATGTCGGCAGTTCGTCCCGTCGCTCTTCGAGCGCGTGACCAAGGCAGGTCACGTTGCCATGACCGAAGATGGCGAACACGCCGGGGAACAAGGGCGCGATGGTGGTGTTTCCGAGTTCGGTCGTCTGGGCAATCATGTGCCCGACGATCGCCTGAGCAACCGTCATTCTTCGGGAGCTCACAGCCGAGTCACGGCTTCCCATTGTTCGGACTTCCAACTCTTCAGCAGTGCCGCTTGCACGCTGACGTAGTCGATCGCCTGGGCGAAGCCAGGATTGTGCTGGCGGCCGGCGGCGACCGAGGAGAGGAACTCGAAGTCCTCGATCACCTTGAGATCTTCGTAGCCCAGAGAGTTCGCATCCCCGGGGACGAAGTGGCCGTGATACGGATACCGATCACCGGCGTAGACCGTGGTGTACCCGCGTGCTGGGTTGCCGACGATGTTCAGCTGCAGTTCGTTCATCGTCTCCAGGTTCCACTTCAGCGAACCCTTGGTGCCGTACACCTCGAACGCACACTGGCTCTCCGGTCCAACGATCGTGCGGCTTGCCTCGAAGCAGCCACGCGCACCACTTTCGAACTGCACCAGGGCGCCGAAGTAGTCCTCGTTCTCGACGGGTCCGGTCGGGTCGCCCGGTTGGCCGAGGCTGTAGTGCGTCGCCCCCTCAGTGGGCAGCGGTCGCTCGGCGATGTAGGTGTGGCCCGTGCCGATCACCTTCTTGATCGGACCCACGAGCATGTGCGCGAGGTCGATCGAGTGGCTGAGGATGTCTGACGACACACCGTGTCCGGCGCCGTCGAGCTGGAACCGCCACGACAGCAACCCCATTGGGTCCGAGCCGTACATCGTGAAGAACCGGCCGTTGTAGTTGGTGATCTCACCGAGCGTTCCGTCCGCGATCAGCCCTTTACCGTACTGCACGAGTGGGGCCCAGCGGTAGTTGTAGCCCACACCGGTGATGACGCCTGCTTTGCGGCTGGCTGCCTCGATGCGGACGGTCTGTTCGGGCGTGCCGCCGACCGGCTTCTCGCAGAACACATGTCGGCCCGCCTCGGCCGCGGCGATGGCGATCGGTTCGTGGAGCATGTTCGGTGCACAGATGCACACGACGTCGACATCGGGGTGTGCGACGGCAGCCCGCCAATCTGTCGTGCCCTCCCGGAAGCCGAACGACTCCACGGCCTCGTCCACCCGCGACTGCATGTTGTCGCTGACGATGATCAACTCGGGGTCGTACGTGCGCTCCGGGAACAGCGTGGGGATACGCATGTACGAACGCGAGTGGGCCTGGCCCATCCAGCCGAAGCCGATGACGGCGACGCCGATCCTGGTGCGTTTCATGGGGATATAGCCTTTGTCGAGGGCGAGGGGTGGACGATGCGGGCAGCAGTAGCGACGGCTGCCGCGACGTCGCCGTCGGGGGGATAGAGGAGTGCGCGGCCGACGACGAGTCCACGAACGTTCGGCACAGCCATCGCGCGGCGCCAGTCGTCGAAGGCTGACTCGGGGTGGGGGCCGGGAGCCCCGCCCAGGATCAGGCCGGGGAGCGAGGTGGCTGCCATGACGCGTTCGATCTGGTCGGTGGCGGGCAGTTTCAGCCAGGTGTACGCCGAAGATGCACCCAGACCACTGGCCACCCCGACAACCTTCACCAGCGCGTCGGCGTCCGTGTCGAGCAGGGCCCGTCCGTCGGAGTTCGTCGTGTAAGGCAGCGGTTCGAGCATCGCCATCTTGTGGGCTGCCGCCAGCCCTGTGACCCACTCGGCGCACGACTCGATCGTGCGCCGAGTGCGCCTGTCCGCGAGATCGATGCGCAGCAGCATCTTGGCCCCGTCGAGGTTCTGCTCGACGATCGACTCGACGGTGTGTCCCGTGAGCTGATCATCGAGCTCCCACACCGACCCCATGAGGCCACCCCGGTTCACCGACCCGAACACGACCTTGCGGTCGAGGGCCCCGAGGAGAGCAAGATCGTCGAGAATGTCGGGCGTCGCCATCACCCCGTCCACACCGGGGTCGGCGAGGGCAACCATTGTGCGTTCGAGGACGTCGCGGCGGTTCGCCATCACGAAGGGTTGACCTGAGATGCCGACCATGCCACGCGCCGGATGATCGATGGCGACGATGAAGGTTGCTCCATCTTCGGCGAGCATCGGCCGCGATGTACGGGCCGCAAGCGCACGATCGATCGCCTCGGGCTGGGTCGCACGGGTGTCCAGCAACTCGGCCCAACGTACGTCGGAAATGATCGTCATGTGGGAACTCATGAGGCCACCCGTTCGGGCATGATGCCGCTCGCCAACAGTTGGTCGATCTCCGCAGCGGTCGGCATGTCGTCGGAGCACATCAACCGGCCGGCCACGATTGCCCCCGCAGCATTCGCGCGCGACACGATCTCGGTCGGTTCCCAGCCGGCCAGCAAACCGTCGCAGAGTGAGCCGCCGAACGCGTCACCCGCCCCGAGGCCGCAGACCACCTGGACGCGGATCGGGTGAACGATGGTGCGAGATTCGGCGGTTGCCACCAACACGCCTTCAGCGCCCATTTTTACAATTGCCAGTGACACACCGCGCTCAAGCATTCGGTCGGCTGCTTCGTGAGGCTCCCGAGTGCCGACCGCCATCTCGCACTCGTCGCGATTGCCGACCGCCACCGTGCACAGATCGATCGATGGCGAGACGAACTCACGCGCCTGCTCGAGCGACTCCCAGAACATCGGCCGATAGTCGAGATCGATCACGGTGTGTGTCGCACGAGCGCGGAGGCGCAGCGCCGCCATTGCGGCCGAGCGACTCGGTTCTTCGGCAAAGACGGAAGCCGACGTCCAGTACACCGGGACGGACGAGATGGCATCGAGTGGCAGGTCGTCGACGGAGATGTTCAACTCGGGCCCTCTGGGCTCTCGGTAGAAGTAGAGCGAGGGTTCCTCGGGAGGCATCAGCTCGCAGAACACGACGGGCGTGAGCAGCTCAGGGTCGGTGGAGACGAACGCGTCATGCACGCCGAACCGGCGCAGTCCACTGCGGATGTAGGCCCCGAAAGGGTCGTTGCCCACCCGGGTGATGAGTGCTGCTCTGCGACCCAACAGCGCTGCCGCGACCGCGACGTTGGTCGGGCTCCCTCCGATCGACTTGCGAAACGTCTGGACGTCGGCGAGCGGAACGTTGTGCTGCTCGGGATACAGGTCGACCGATGACCGGCCAAACGTCAGAACCTGCAGGGTGCTCAGGTCGAAGGGCGCCATCATCGCTGCGCGAGAGGGCGGTCAGACGATGCTCCGCTGGCTTGGAGTTCGTGCTCGAGCGCTTCGAGTTCGGCGCCACCAGCCATGAGACGCGTGAGGTCGTCGATCGCTATCTCATCCTTTGCGAAAGAGCCCATCGAGTGACCGCGGTTGAGGATGAGGAAGCGGTCGCCCACCGGGTAGGCGTGCCGAGGGTTGTGGGTGATGAAGATCACCGCCAGTCCGTTGTTGCGAGCTTCGACGATGCGCTTCAACACGACGCCCGATTGCTTCACGCCGAGCGCGGAAGTTGGCTCGTCGAGGATGAGGACCTTTGCACCGAAGTAGCCGGCGCGAGCGATGGCGACGGATTGGCGTTCGCCACCGGACAGCGTTCCGACGGGTTGCTCCGTATCGCGGATGTCGATGCCCATCTTGGTCAACTCGTCCTTGGTGATCTGCTTCGCCTTCGCGGTGTCGATGAATTTGAACGGTCCAAGCCCCTTTGTTGGTTCCGATCCGAGGAAGAAATTCCGCCAGACCGACATGAGCGGAACCATCGCAAGATCCTGATACACGGTGGCGATCCCGTGATCGAGTGCCTCACGAGGCGATGCGAACGACACCTCTTCGCCGTTCATGCGAATCGAGCCTTCGGTCGGCTGATGGACACCGGCCAGGATCTTGATGAGGCTCGACTTGCCGGCACCGTTGTCGCCGAGCACGCACGTCACCTCGCCGGCGGCGACCGATGTACTCACCCCGGAGAGGGCGATGATGTTGCCGTAGTACTTCGAGATGTTGTCGAGTTCGAGGAGGGCGTGCTCAGACATGAAAATCCTCCGTGGATCGCTGCTCGGATGACCAACTCAACGCCGAACCGCCCCGGCCTTGGTGCGGAGATACCGATTCGACACCACTGCGAGCAGCAGGATCGTCCCAATGATGAGGAAGCGCCAGTCGGTGTTCCACCGGGCACTCGAGATGCCGATCAACGGAATCGACATGATGCAGGCGCCGATCGCGCCTCCGAATGCTGAGCCGTAACCGCCAGTCAGCAGCGTCCCGCCGACCACGGCTGCGATGATGTACAGGAACTCTTGCCCATCACCCGCATTGGCCTGGATCGAGTTGATCCGGAACGCGACGAGAATGCCCACGAACCAGGCTGCGAACGCGACGAGCATGAACAGCTTCGTCTTGGTGCGCGCAGCGGGCACACCCACCTGGCGAGCCGCCTCTTTGTTGCCGCCGACTGCGAAGGTCCAGCTCCCGAACCGTGTCCGAGCCAGCACCCACATCATTGCTGCGGTGAACAATGCGAACCACAACAGTCGTACCGACGTCTTTGCCGGCGGCACTCCGGCAAGCAATTCGGCCTTGGTGATGAAGAGCATTCGTATCGCCAGCCCGATGAGCACACTCAGGATTCCAAGGGCCAACATTCGGTTGCCCAATCGATCCGCACGTGCAGCCACCGCGCGCCGCTCTGCGAACCTGGATGCAAGCATTCCCCACGTGAAGATCAACACGGCCAAGAAGAGCAGGAACGGGAACAACGCGGCTCGAAACTTGGGCGCTTTCGAAGCGATGTAGATCGTCGCCGCGATCACAGCGATGCCGAGCGCAAGCGCTGACGTGGCAATGAACTTTGACGCCGCATTCACGCGCAACGCAGCCTGGGAGACCATCGCCAGCAACGTGAGGCCTGCGACGCCGAGTGCGGATGCAAGCATCACGCGCACGCCCTGGGTGGTGAACGGGAACACGAAGTTGTTGGTCGATTTCGAGTCCATGACCACGGCTACGACTCCGCCGAGCACCACGAGAGCCAAGCCCAGCACAGTCCGTCGTATCATTGTCGAATCCAACGCCACGGAACCGCGTTCGCCGATTGGCTCGTATCGCCACGACACCCATCCGTGCAGCCCGACGACGATGCACAGCGCTATCAACACGCCGATCGCGAGGTTTGCGCCAACCCCATCGGTGACGTTGAGCCCGATGCCTGCAGCGATTCCAACCGCAGCGCTGACAAGGAACTGAACGAGTCCGGTTGCCTTCGGCTCGGCACGCCGCTTGAACCACAGCTCACAGACCGCAAGAATCGAGATCAGAACCCCTGCTGCCACGAGAGCGATGTACCAGAAGTCGCGCTGGGCGAACTCATGCTTGTTGCGCTCCCATTCAGCTGCGAAGAACGGGCGAAAGTACTTGAAGTCCGATGCCTCGTCGGTGCGGCCGATTTGAATCTGGCCGACGAAACGCTTCGCCAGGCCGAGCTTGAGCCCGATCAATGCGAAGAATGTGCCGAGCGTGATGATGAAGCTCGGCTGCCCCGTTCGCTCGACCATCCATCCGTTGAGGTAGCCAATCCCCAGCGCAAGGGCAAGGGACAGCGGGATTGCCAGTTCGAGCGGAAACCCACGGCCTCCGAGGGCGCCCGTCGCCTTGACCAGGTAGATGATCAGCATTCCCATCGCGCCCGTCATGGCGCCCGATGACAAGTCGAACTCGCCGCCGATCATCAACATCGAGACAGCGACAGCCATGATGCCAAGCGTCGCCGCAGTGTCCAACCAACCGAATGTCTGGCCCACGGTCCCGAACGTTCCGGACACGGCCCAGAAGAACGTCCAGATGCCAACAGCGCCAATGATGGCGCCGACCTCCGGGCGCATGAAGAGGCGCTGGAACACCGAACGGTAGGCAAGGCGCTCGTCGCCGTCGGGCGCAACAGCTGATGCCGTCGCACCACGATTGGCGACCATGAGCTCGGGCTCCGCCGGCTGCACCGATGGTTTGTCGATTGTCGTCAAGGGTTCCTCCAACCAAACTTCGCGCCGGTCAACATCAGGCGGGGTGGAACCGAGCGGCTCGGTTCCACCCCCCTGGAGTGTCATGTAGGCCGTCGCCGAATGCGACGGCTCACACGGGTCTCAGCGAGTTCCCTGCTTGCTGAGCTTGATCACTTCAGCGGCGTTGTCCTTGGTGACGAAGCCCGGCCCGGTGAGGATCGGGAGACCTCCACCGAGGGTGTTCTGGTTGGTCACGTTGAGGTACAACAACAGAATCGGCATGTAACCCTGCAGGTACTGCTGCTGATCCACGGTGAAGGCGATGTCGCCGGCCTGGATCGCTCCGAGCAGTTCGGGCGTGAGGTCGAACCCACCGATGGTGACTTTCCGGCCGAGGTCCTTCGCTGCGCGAAGCGCCGACATGGTGACCACCGGGCCGACGCCGAGAATGGCGTCGATGGCCGGATCGGCAGCGAGCGCGGCGTTGATCGTGTTCTGCTGCGCAGTCGTATCAGCATCGAGGCCGACGAACTGTGTGACGACCTTGCCCTTGAAGCTCTTCTCGAGACCCTGACAACGCTCGGTGAGGCCGCTGTTGCCCTGCTCTTGCTGGGCACACAGGACCTTCTTGGCACCGGCTGCGTTCAGGCGGTCACCAGCACCACTTCCGGCGACATCCTCGCTCTGCCCGACGTGGGTCAGCGCCCCGATGGCCTGGTAGTCCTTGGAGCCCGAGTTGAGTGTGATCACCGGAACGTGGGCCGCAACGGCGGCCTTCAGGGGTCCAACCAGTGCGTCAGCATTCGGCAGCGACGCGGCAATGCCGGACGCACCGGCGGCCACTGCCGCTTCGATGTCCTTGACCATCACCTGCGGGTCGTTGTTCCCTGGCTTCCAGACGAGCTTGACGCCGAGGTCCTTGGCGGCCTGCTCTGCACCACGCTTCACGACCGACCAAAACGGACCGTCGTCGGAGTGGGTGATCATGTAGAACGTGAGGTCACCCGCCTGGGTCTGGCTGACGGCCTCGGTACCGCCGGTGGAGGCCCCCGTTGTCGCCGCCGAGCTGGCGCTCGATCCGGACGAGGCGGCGCTTGACGCGACGGAACTGGCGCTTGCTGCGACGGAGCCGCCCCCGCCGGCGCTGGTGGTGCCCGCCCCACTCCCGCTAGAACTGCTGCAGGACGCGACGACGAGTGCCATGGCCGGTACGAATGCCAGCCATTTCTTGGATGTGATCATGTACTCCCCTTTTCGTTTTGTTTCTCCTCGTTCGTCGAGGCGGATGCCTCAACCCCCCGGAGGAACTCGATGCTCGCTTGAACATCGAGAATTGGGCCAGCACCGACGTCAGGTTCCCCCGAAGTGATGGCAGCGTCTTGTTCGAGCACGTACCAGTGGTCGTACCCGCGAGCTTCCAGTGATGTCACAACCTCGCCGATCGGGACATCACCGCAACCGAGGTTGCAGAACATGCCGGCCTGCACCCCTTCCATGATCGACTGATCGCCAGCGAACACCGGTGCCGCGCGATCCATCACGACGTCTTTGAGATGAACGTGACGGATCCGGTCGAAGGCCAGGTCGATGAACTCCATCGGGCTCATCCCCCCGATCTGCATGTGTCCCGTGTCGAGGGTCCAGCCGACATCGGACACGTCGAGCAGCGCCTCGAAGTCAGTCCGGGTCTCAAGGACCGTGCGCAGATGCGGATGGATGGCCTGCGTCATCCCGTACTCACCGACGATCTCGTCGATGCGGGCAAGTGTCGTTGACGCAAATTCCCAATCAGCGAGAGAAAGCGGCGTACGCGGACCCCAGTTCCAGTCGCTCACGGCCGAGGTGACGAACACCGTGCCACCGGCACTCGACATCAGAGCAGCAGCGCGTCGAGCGGCCCGAACGGTGGCATCGAGCTCCTGGGGCTGATGCACCACGAGCGGGACGAACCCACCAATCATGGTGATCCCGAACTCCGAGCACAGGTCCTTCAGCTCCGCAGCATCAGTCGGCAGATAACCGTCGGAGCCGAGCTCGGTGGCCGTGAGGCCCAGGTCCCGCATTTCGCCGAGGACCCGCCGCGGTGCCAACTCGATGCCCCACCCGGGAACCTCGCAGACGCCCCAGGAAATGGGGGCACCAGCGAGCCGTTCCAACACACTCATCGACGTGCCCCCTCAAGACTGTCTTTGGAGCGCCCGATCCTCCGGATTAGAGCGCTCTCATCTCCACGTACTATGGTGTTTGTCACGCCCCCATGTCAAGGCCCGTCTTTGAAAGCCCGACCACAGGAGTCCCGCGACGATGACTCAACCAACGATGCAGCAAGTCGCGGAGGCCGCAGGCGTGTCCACGGCGCTCGTCTCGCTCGTCATGCGCGGTGCGCCAAACGTCAGCGACAAACGGCGTGCCCTCGTCCTGAAGGCAGTCGACGAACTCGGGTATCGACCCAACGTGCTGGCGCGCAATCTTGCGAGCCGCCGCACCCACACTCTCGGGGTCGTCGTCAATGATTTGCACAATTCGTTCTTCGCCGAGATGGTCGATGGGATCCAGACCACCGCAGCAGCGAACGGCTATCGCATTCTGATCGGCAACGGACAGCACTCCCGCCGTGGCGAAGCCGATGCGATCGAAACGCTTCTGCAGTTACGCGTCGATGGGCTCGTCCTCGCCGGCGCGGTCGTGACAGAGGGAGAGATGGAGAGGGCCGCGAAGTCGGCCGCCGTGGTAGCGATCGGGCGCACTGCTTCATCACTCGAAATCGACACCGTCAACTGCGACGAATCAGTGGGTGCCCGACTCGTCATCGACCATCTCGTGAGCCTCGGCCATCGCCGCATCAGCCACATCGACGGCGGATCCGGAGCCGGCGCCGCCACACGCCGGCAAGGCTACGAGGCCTGGATGCGCGAGTACGGGCTCGGCGACTGCATCAACACCGCAGGGGGAGACTTCAGCGAGTCCGGCGGCTACAACGCTGCCGACGAACTTCTCACACTTCACCCGCGACCCACAGCGATCTTCGCGGCCAACGACCTCAGCGCCGCTGGCGCGCTGGACCGTGTGGAAGACGCCGGTCTCGACGTCCCGTCCGACCTGGCCATCGTGGGCTACGACAACACCGGACTCGCGGCGATGCACCACCTGTCACTGACCACGATCAATCAACCACGCGGCGAGTTCGGTCGGATCGCAACCGAGCTGATCTTGCAGCGACTCGATGACGGCCGCTCGACCGCAGTTCACCATGTGGTCGCTCCAACTCTGGTCGTGCGGCGGACCAGCGGCCCGCACGTGGAGGCTTCTCGTGAAGGCGAGGTTGCCTCTTGACAGTACGGGTGGGTGTGCTCGGAACGAGTTGGTGGGCTGACTCGATGTACCTCCCGGCCCTGACCGCTCATCCCGACGCTGAAGTGGTTGGCGTGTGCGGGCGCACGGCTGCAAAGGCTCAGGCACTCGCGACGCAGTGGACGATCCCATGGGTGTCGGCCAACAGCGACGAGTTTCTCGACCCGCAGCGGCTTGATGCAGTCGTCATCGCCACGTCCAACGACAGCCACGAGGCGCTCACCCTGACCGCGCTCGAACGCGGGCTGCATGTCCTTTGCGAGAAGCCGATCGCCACGACGGCTGACGCGGCGAAGCGCATGGCCGCGGCAGCAGTGCAGAACGGAGCCATCACGCTCGTCCCGTTCACCTATCGGTACATGCCGACGAACCAATACGTCAAGCGGCTGATCGACGAGGAGTTCGTCGGTCGGCCTTTCCATCTCAACATGCGCTATTTCACGGGCTTTGCGCGAGAGGGCGAGTACAGCTGGCGATTCGACACCGAGATCGCCGGGTCCGGCGTGCTGGGCGACCTCGGGAGCCATTGGCTCCATGTCGCCCGCTGGCTGCTGGGTGAAGTCGCCGAGATCGGATGCATCACATCCCGCTTCATCGATCGCGAGCCACGCCCCGATGGAAGCAGCTACGACCGCAGCGAAGACTCCGCGCTCATCACCGTCCGCTTCGAGAACGGTGCATACGGCACCCTGCAGGTGAGCGCGGTGTGTTGGGAGGGCACCGACTTCAACCAGACACACCACCTCGACCTGCATGGCTCGGACGGCACGGTATATGCGTACAACGACTGGTCAACGGTGCAGGAAGTACGCGGACTGCGCGCAAACGATCCGGGGCCCGCTGCCGTCATGCCGATTCCAGACGAGATCTGGGGATCCGCGCGCCGAGACCGGGTGCACGACACCTATCGCGACGTGTTTCGTGGCGGCGGGGCGATGATCGGTGAGTGGGTCGACGCAATCCGCGATGGGGTCGCGTGTACACCCGATCTCGCCGAAGGCGCTCGAGTGCAGTTTCTCCTCGATCTCGCCCTGCAGAGCGCGGCATCAGACGGACGCCTCCTGAACGCTCGGGCGTGAGTGAGCGCCAGGCACCCAGCGTTCGCCGTTGCTGTGTGCGCAACCTTGACCGTGCTCGCCGCAGCGTGTTCGGCGGGGCCCGCTCCCGACGATGCCGAACCCGCCAACTCCGCCGTCGGGATCGTCGCCGAGGGGTGCGGGCTCACCGCCCATTTGGCGAGTGGCGTCGTCGTGGGCCGTCGGGGCCAAGTGGTGACCGTGGCACACGCCATCGCAGGTGCGACCTCGATTTCGGTCGTCGACCATGCCGGCGGCCTCCACCCCGCCGCAGTGCTCGCGTTCGACAAGGACCGTGATCTCGCTGTACTCGCCGTGCCCGACCTCAACGCGCCCGCCCTGAAGCTCGGGCACAGCGCACCTGGCCCCGGCGCCACCTTGACCTGGAGCCGCGCCAACGGAGTGACCGACCGGAAGGTCACCGTCAGCAAGCGACTGCTCGTCACGATGGAGGACATCTACGTCCAGCAGACCGTCAAACGACACGGCCTAGAGATGCTCGCCGACATCGCCGCCGGCGACTCCGGTGGAGCAGTGCTGTCGTCGACCGGCGACGTCATCGGCATCATCTACGCACGGTCGCGCACTCGCAACGGAGTCGGCTTCGCAACGGACTCCTCCGAACTCCAAACACTGCTGCAAACGATACCCGGAACCCCCTCCACCAATGGTCGATGCAACTAAAGCTAAAACCGCTCTCGGCCACGGCCTCAGAATCGTCGGAGGCACTGTCCGTCGGAGGATGGCGTGCGGTCGGGCGGGGATGCCTGAAAAGCGTCACGTCGTGTTGCCCTGTCCGGCCAGTTGTCGTCAGGGTTCGCTGGGTTCCGGTTCCCGCCGGACGTGACGTGTTGGCGATGCGTTGATGTCTGCGACCCCCTCTCGTCGAGATCTGGAAAAACTCCTTGCCGAAGGCGGCGTCGACGTGGAGCAAGTGACGCCTCAGAGTTGGCTGCAGCGGTTCACACCGTTGCTGATCGACGCCGCCCGAGAGTGTTGTCGCCATGCCCTGGGGCGACGCTCGTTCGTCGACGAGACCTATGTCAAGTAGCCGGTGTGTGGCGCTGCCGGATTCCACGAACTCGCTTCGATGAATCGATCGAGTCAACGTCAGATCTTGTCTCGACCCGACATCCGAACGAAGAACGCGACAGCGCCGTTCACTTCGTGCCGCGATCCAGCTGCTGTAATGTCCACCGCCGTGATTCAAGTACCGCCCTCTTGGTACTTTGGTCAAGGCGCTGGTCGGAATCCCGGTCCTGGCCGGCGCCGTAGTGGAACGTTGACCCAAACAGGGCATCCGTGCCAACCTCCCAACCTTCGAGGGCCCGGCACGACAGGATCGCGCAGGTGTCCTCGTGTGTTCGAGTCAGTGCGAGCCGGGCGGTGCGCGACGTTCCCGATCGAGAAACGGTCGCCTGTGGAATGTCGACAGCCGCCCGATCGCTCCTCCGACCTGAAATTCTCTCAAGTAGCGGCGTGCCGTTGTGCCCCCGCGTGGTCCACCAACACGGTGGTCACTGGACCGTCGGCCCGCAGCTGCTCGATGTCGTCGCACCGCGGCCGATCCAGCTCGTGTCGGCGACGTCTGGAACGATTGCGCTCACTGCACAGTCGTAGTTCATCCTGTCCCTCTCGCGCCTAATCGGTTGAGCGCCCTGACGATCACCAGATTTCGTCACAGCTTTCCTGCAGAACAGAACGAGGGACTGTTTATCAACGCTTGGCGAAGCGGGCTGGCGCTGTCGCCCCCGCCGAGACCGGAGAGTCTCCCGGCTGCCGCCAAGATCCGCGCCTCCCAGTCATGTTCACCGCGTGCCGTGATCCGGCTGCTGTTACGTTCGACGTTGTGATTCAAGCACCTCCCTCTTGGTGCTTGAATCAAGGCGCCCGCCCGGATCGCCATCCTGGCGGGCGCCTCATTGAGATTGGGGATCAGCGGTGTGAGCGTAATCGGCGGCTCGTCCATGGCCGTCCTGTTCGCCGCCGGGGGCGCGGCGCTGGCTGGTCAACGACGTCAGCGACCTTGCACGACGTCGAAATCAACGACTGCTACCGCCAAAGAACGGAACATTCGCCATTGCCGCTACCTCCCAGGGTGGTGGCCAACAGATGGCGACGTTGTCCTGTTCGACATCGGCAAGGTGGCGGTCACCGCTACCTCTACCGAGGCAACAGGATCCCGACACCATGGCCACGAGCAACCAACACCGCCGCCTGACCAACGACACGAACCTGCGGAGAGCCGGATGCGTGGGAACACGCACGTCCGGTTCGGAGGTACGGGTCGGGGAAACGGACCGTCAGAAACGACGACACCGCGCCCCGGCCCGATCCCTACCTCGCGCGGTTGAACAAAGAGATCAAACGACGAACCAACGTCCTGCAGAACTTCCCCAACAACGGTGCCATCGTTCGTCTCGTCGGCGCCGTGCCCGCCGGGCAACACGACGACTGGGCAACCCACCGCCACTACCTCTCCGAAGCCTCAATGGCCAAGCTCTACCCGACGCGCGATACTGACCACGTCCCAGACGACGGCATCCTCGCCATCACCTGAGACCACCAGGAATCACACCGCTGATTCCCACCACTTCACGGGACGCTGTCGCGGTCAGAACAACAACGATCTCTGCGTAGGGGCGAGACCCGTGTGCCCTTATCTTCGTCTCTCCAGACTCGAAGAAGGACCGAGACCGCTTGAACGTCCTTCAGGATCTGGGTGATCATCACGTTTCGTGGCGTTGCGCCGAGTGGTTGCGCGTTCGCGACTGGTGCGAGGCCCGAAACGATGCAGCCCATGGCGATCCGTTGTCGGTCTCGTCAGCGCAGGCCGACGAGGCCGACTACTGGATCGCCCACACGCTGAGCGAGCCGATTCTTGAGTGGCTGGGAGCGCATCCCATTGACCTAGCCTTACTGTCCTGGCTGCCGCCGAACTGGGCCGCAAGGTGACCATCGGCTCGGTCGACCTGTCGACCGATATCCTCGCCGACATCAAGGCCGGCAAGGCTGCGTTCACCATCGACCAGCAGCAGTACCTGCAGGGTTACCTGGCGGTCGTGTTCTTGTACCTCAACATCACCAACGCCAACACCGTCGGTGGCGGGCTACCAGTGTACACGGGTCCCGGCTTCATCACCAAGGACAACGTCGAAACGGTCGCGGCGCTCGTCGCGAAGGGCACCCGCTGACTCCACGAGTGTGAGCGGCCCACGGGTCGCCACGTCCGGGTCGGGGTCCTGCGGGGCCCCGACCCGGTGATTTCCTCTCCGAGGGGTTCGGAGAATTGACTTTCGGTGAAATACGTTGTGGGGGATTGATGAGCGGAGTCGCTGTCGCAGAGAAGCCTGCCGAGCCCGCCAAGGTGGTGACGGCAGATGAACGCATCGCGCATCGCGGCCCGATCCAGCGCTTGCTCGTGTCCCCCGAGATCGGCGCGATCATCGGAGCGGTGCTGGTCTGGGCCTTCTTTTGGGGCAACGGCCGCACGTTCGGTACCGCCGCAACGACCCTGATCGTGCTCGACGCCGCCGCTCCACTCGGCATCATGGCCGTCGTCGTCGCGCTGTTGATGATCGGCGGCGAGTTCGACCTCTCGTCGGGCGTGATGACCGGCGCCACCGGCATCATGGTCGGGCTGATGGTGAAGTACTTCATGCGCACCGGCGCGCCGATGTGGATGGCGGTCGGCGCAGCCTTCATCGTTGCGGGCGCGATCGGGTTCTTCAACGGTTCGCTGGTGAATCGCACCGGCCTGCCGAGCTTCATCGTGACGCTTGCGACGTTTTTCGTGCTCAAGGGTGTCACGCTCGTGCTCGCCAAGCGGCTCGAGCACAAGGTGTCCGTCAGCGGCGTGGACACGGCCAAGGGTTACAAGGGCTTCTACCGTTTCTTCGCGTACGACTACAAGCCGAACAACTTCACCGGCCGCGATGTCGTCTTCCTCTCCCTCGTGTTGCTCGGCGGCGCGCTGCTCATCACCGGGTTGCTCGAGCAGTCGTTCATCCGGCGCAGCGCGCTCAACACGAAGTTCGTTCCGGTCGGCACGGTCGGCGTCGTGGCGGCAGGGCTCGGCTTCGCAATGTTGCACCGCACCGACGGAGTCGCCAACAACGCACTGTGGGGCATCGTCGCCGCGGTCGGTGTCGTCGTCGCGGTGGTCGCGCTGGCGACGAGCCGCTATCAACCCCGCACGGACCAGGCCGGCGCATCGGCAGCCCGGTCCGTGCCGACGACCGTACGAATGTTGGTGATCGGCGGCGTCGTTTCCGTCGCGCTGGCGTCCCTCGCACCGCTCGTGCTGAAACGCAACGAGCGCCGCGAGATCCTCAGGTGGTTCCCCAGCTCGGTGCGCGTGGTCGTGGGTGTCGTCGCCGCCCTGACCGGCGTCGCGATCGCGATGCGCCACATGTGGCCCCGCACGCGGGAACGCTTCCAGTGGTACCGTCCGGTCCAGACGTTGCTGTACGCCGCCTGCGTTGGACTGCTGCTGTTGGCGGGGTCGCTCGCGTTGTTCCAGCTCACTACCGTCCAGGCCCTGCGGGCCATCGCGATGATGGCCCTCTCGGCACTCGGGTTGTCGATGCTGCTGAGGGCGCGGGCCGCCGCCGGCAGGGTCAGCGTCACGTTGCAGTTGGCGGTCGGTGCGGTCGCGGTCGTCGCGATCGTCGCCCTCGCATTCGTGGTCCGCAACGACTCCGGCGCGGTGCGGTTCCGCAGCGGCCTGTTCGCGGCGATGCTGATCGGCGCGACTGCGCTGACCGCAAACACCCTGCTGGAAACCCGGTTGCAGAAGCGGCGCGAAATGCACGAGAGGGCCGATCGCCTCGGTCGCCGGCTCGTGGCCGGTGGCGCCGCCCTTGTCGTGATCGGTCTCATGATCCGGGTGGTCTTCACGAACGTGTCGAACGTCAAGCCGGGCGCCAATCAGGCCTTCAGCGTCACCCGCATGTCGATCCTGTGGTGGATCATCGTGACCCTCGTCGGCGCGTTCGTCCTGACGAAGACGAAGTGGGGCAACTGGATCTTCGCCGTCGGCGGCAACAAGGAGGCCGCACGGGCCATCGGCGTGCCGGCCGCCAAGGTCAAGACGGCGCTGTTTGTGACCGTCTCGCTGGTCGGGTGCTTCGTCGGCGTGATGGTGCTGCTCCGCTTCACCTCGGTCCAGGCGAGCCAGGGCGACGGCTCGGAGTTCCTGTACATCATCGCGGCGGTGGTCGGCGGCAATCTGCTCACCGGCGGCTACGGATCCGTCGTCGGCGCGTCGGTCGGCGCGCTGATCATCGCGATGTCCGACAACGGCATCGGCTCGGCCAACTGGAACTCCGACGGCCGATTTGCGTTCAAGGGCGCCGTCTTGCTGATCGCCGTGCTCGTCAACAACTACACCCGCAAGAAGGCTCAGGAGGCTCGCTGATGCCCGACAAGATCCTCGAACTGCAACACATCTCCAAGTTCTTCGGCAACGTCACAGCGCTCGAAGACATTTCCACGTCGGTTGAAGCGGGCAAGGTCACCTGTGTGCTCGGCGACAACGGAGCCGGCAAGTCCACCCTCATCAAGATCCTGTCAGGCGTGCACCGCCCGAGCACCGGGCAGTGCCTGATCGATGACTCGCCGGTCGAGTTCAGTTCGCCCCGCGACGCTCGTGCGGTGGGCATCGCGACGGTGTTCCAGGACCTCGCGCTGGCGCCGCTGTTGTCGGTGTGGCGGAACTTCTTCATGGGATCCGAGCCGAAGAAGGGTCTCGGTCCGATCAGGTGGATGGACTCGGCGTTCGCGAGGAAGACCGCGAAGGAAGAGATGTTCAAGATGGGCATCGACGTTCGTGACATCGATCAGCCGGTTGGCACGCTCTCCGGTGGCGAGCGCCAGTCGGTGGCCATCGCCCGCGCGGTCTACTTCGGCGCCCGTGTCCTGATCCTCGACGAACCCACGTCTGCGCTCGGCGTTCGTCAATCCGGCGTCGTGCTGAAGTACATCCGTGCTGCGGCCGAACGCGGCCTCGGTGTGATCTTCATCACCCACAACCCCTCGCATGCCTACCCGGTCGGTGATCGGTTCCTACTGTTGAACCGCGGCAAGTCGCTCGGCGACTTCGCCAAGAGCGAGATCGAGATCACCGAACTGACCCGCCTCATGTCGGGCGGGGCCGAGCTCGAGGCGCTCCAGCACGAGCTGTCGAAAGGCCGTTGATTTGCTCATGTCCGATCTCGAACTGCTCACCGTCGGCCGGGTCGGCGTCGACTTGTACGCAGAGCAGCTCGGCGTTCCACTGGCGGAGGTCCGCACGTTCCGCAAGTCGCTCGGGGGCACTGCGACCAACGTTGCCGTCGCGTGCGCTCGGCTCGGGCACCGCACTGCCGTGTTCACTCGCGTCGGGGACGACGCGTTCGGGCGCTACATCCGCAACGCCCTCGCCGATACGTTCGGTGTCGACACCCGCTTCGTCGGCACCGACCCGTCGCTTCGTACGCCGCTTGCGTTCGCCGAGCTCGAGACGCCCGAAGATCCGACGATCATCTTCTACCGCGAGCCCAAGGCTCCCGACATGAACATCGTGATCGACGATGTCGACGTCGGGGTCGTTCGTAGCGTTCCTATCCTGTGGTTCCCAGCTGCGTGCCTGTCGCAAGAGCCGAGCCGGTCAACGGTGCACGAGTTGCTCGGCGTGCGCGGGCGGTTGACGCACACGATCTTCGATCTGGACTGGCGACCGCATTTTTGGAGTAGCCCGGCGGCGGCAACGAAAGAGATCGATGCCGTCCTCGACAAGGTCACGCTCGCGATCGGTAACCGAACCGAGTGCGAGATCGCGGTCGGCAGCACCGATCCGGAAGAGGCCGCCGAGCGGCTGCTCGCGCGGGGCCTCAGCGCTGCCATCGTCAAGATGGGCGGCGACGGCGTCCTCGTCGCCACGGCCGATGGGGTGCGCGAGCGGCTCGCACCGTTCCATGTCGAGGTGATGTGCGGCCTCGGCGCCGGCGACGCGTTCGGGGGAGCGGTGTGCCATGGCCTGCTCAGCGGCTGGTCCCTCGCCGACAGCGCGCGGGCGGGCAACGCCGCCGGTGCGATCGTCGCTTCGAGGCTGATGTGCGCCGACGACATGCCGACCGTCGACGACATCCAGGCACTGATGGAGACGACTCATGCTGCTCACTGACGAACGCTGGGCGACGCTGCTCGAGCAGCGCGCGACCCAACCGACACTCGCTCGCGCCCGGCTCAAAAACCGCGCCCGCCGGCCCTTGCTCATCGATGGGCGGCTCTTCATCATCGCAGCGGATCACACATCGCGCGGCGCCCTGGGGGTCGGTTCCGACCCGTTCATCATGGCCGACCGCCGCAGGCTGCTGGAGGCTCTCCTGGTCACCCTCGAGCACCCCGGCTGCGACGGCGTGCTCGGCAGCGCCGATGTGCTCGAAGACCTCGCATTGCTCGGCGCGCTCGAGAACAAACTCGTGTTCGGCACGATGAACCGGGGCGGCATCATGGGTGCAGCCTGGGAACTCGACGACCGAATGACGGCATACGACCCGGATTCGATCGCCGAGTTCGGTCTCGACGGCGGCAAGGTCCTGCTGCGCATCGCCGACGACGATGCCGGCACCGCGCCGACGATCGAGGCCTGCGCGAAGGCGGTCAGCGGCCTTGCCCGGCACGGTCTGCCGATCATGGTCGAACCGTTGCCGTACCACCTTGTCGCGCCCGGCAAGGCGAAGCTCCTCGACGATGACGATGCGTTGCTGCGCGCGGTTGCCATCGGCGCCGGGCTCGGCAACACCTCGGCCCACATCTGGCTCAAGGTGCCCGCCAGCAAGGATCCTGCGCGGATGCTGGCAACGACGACACTGCCGGCGCTCATCCTCGGAGGTTCGCCAGGCCCGGACCCGGAGGCCGACTTCCTCGCCTGGGAAAGAGCGATGGACGTGCCGAACGTTCGCGGCCTCGTCGTCGGCCGGGCGTTGCTGTTCCCGACAAACGGCGATGTTGCGACTGCGATCGACCGCGCCGCGCGTATTGTGAGGCCGCGATGACCGCGCCCTGCTTGCATCACCCGGCCGGATCACTGGCCAGCACCGATGACCTCGTCGATCTCACCCCGGAGCGTGCTGGGTGGGCGTTCACCGGGTTGCAGGTGTTTTCGTTGGCGCCCGATGTAGAGCGCTCCAACTCGCTCGACGATTCGGAAGCCGTTGTCCTGCCCCTTTCCGCAGAGGATCTCACGGTGCAGTGCGACGGCGAGACCTTCCACCTCGATGGTCGAGCCTCGGTTTTCGGGCGCGTCAGCGACTTCCTGTACGTGCCGCGCGACTCGACGTTTACGATCCGAAGCTCGACAGGAGGGCGCGTCGCGATCGCGATGGCACGATGCCCCGACCGGCTGACGGCGCGTTACGGCCCCGCGGAGTTCGTGCCCGTCGAGACCCGCGGCGCGGGCCCGGCCACGCGTCAGGTGACCAACTTCATGAGTCCCGAGACGTGGCCGTACGCGTCGAAGTTGATGTGCGTGGAGTTGCTGACGCCCGACGGCAACTGGAGTTCGTACCCGCCCCATCGCCACGACGACTCGCCGGACTGCCCGGTGAACAACGAGGAGATCTACTTCTTCAGCATCGGCCGGGCAGGCACGAGCGACGTCGATGCCCAGGGTTTCGGCATCCACCGCACCTACACTCCGCCCGCTGCCGACGGGTCGGTGGAGTTCGACCAGAACGTGGTGGTGCGCGACGGCGACGTGTTCTGCGTGCCCCGTGGCTATCACGGTCCGTGCGTCGCCGCGCCCGGCTACACGATGTACTACCTCAACGTCCTGGCCGGCCCGGGCAGCGAACGCAGCATGGCCTTTTGTGACGACCCCGCCCACCACTGGGTTCGCGATAGCTGGTCCGCGATGGCTACCGACCCACGCGTTCCGCTCACCAGCGCCGCAGCACCCCGCAAGCTTTCCTGATGACCCGCGTCAGGCTCGGAATCGGCGTGATCGGCTTCGGATGGATGGGCCAGGCCCACAGCCGTGGTTGCCGCCGTGCGCCGAGCTACTTCCTCGGGCGCGGGTACGAGCCCGATCTGGTCATGGCCGCCGACACCGTGGAGGAACGTCGCCGCGATGCCGTCGAGTCGTTCGGTTTCTTGGGTGCTACCGCCGACTGGCACGAGCTTGTGGCGAGCCCCGAGATCGACGTCGTCTTCATCACCAGCCCGAACATGCTC
This sequence comes from Actinomycetes bacterium, assembly GCA_025358125.1. Lineage (GTDB taxonomy): Bacteria > Actinomycetota > Acidimicrobiia > Acidimicrobiales > Ilumatobacteraceae > WLMZ01. The sequence goes on along the minus strand of JANYKS010000026.1, from coordinate 7,655 downwards.
CACGTCGAAATGGTCGAAGCTGCCGCCGCGAATGGCAAGCACGTGTTCTGTGAAAAGCCCGTCGGCGGCACACCGGCCCAGACCGTGATCGCCGAACGGGCCGCGCGTCGAGCCGGGGTGATCAGTGCCGTCGGATACAACTACCGCTGGGTCCCGCTCGTGCAGTACGCGAAGCAGATGATCGACGAGGGGCTGATCGGAACCGTCACCAACTACTACGGTCGGTTCTTCAGCATGTACGGCAGCGACCCGATGGGTCTGCTGTCGTGGCGGTTCCTCATCGACGGCGCCGGACACGGCGTCAGCACGGACATCCTCAGCCACTCCGTCGACCTCGCCCATTTTTTGATCGGCGACATCTCGCGCGTCGTCGGCACCGGCGAGACGTTCATCCGGCGCCGGCCACTGCCCACCGAATCGGGCACCCATTACGATCGCGGCAAGCCCGGCGACCCTACCGGCGAGGTGACCAATGAGGACTACATCGCGATGTTGTGCACGTTCGCGAACGGTGCACGGGGCACGTTCGAGGCGTGCCGATCCATGATGGGCCCTGAGAGCCAGAACAGCTTCGAGGTCTACGGGACGAAGGGCTCGATCGCGTGGAACTTCGAGAAGATGAACGAGCTCCGTGTGTACATCGCCGCCGAGCACAAACACACCGGGTTCACCACTGTGTTCGGCGGCGACCGCTTCCCCCACCACGGCAACTTCGTGCCGGGTTCGGCCAACGGCATCGGGTTCGAAGACCTCGTGTGCATCGAGGACCACGAGTTCCTCGAATCGGTGGCGGCAGGGCGTGAGCACACACCCGGGTTCAGCGATGCCGTTCGCTACGTGAGTGTGCAAGACGCCGTCCTGCGCTCGTGGGAGAGCGGGCGCTGGGAAGACGTCCGATCGCTGAGGGAGGATTGATCTTGGAAACCGTCCGCATGACAACGGCTCAGGCCCTCGTACGTTTCTTGATCGCGCAGCGAACCGTGCTGCCCGGCGACGACGGGGACGTAGCACTGTTCCCCGGTGTGTTCGCGATCTTCGGACACGGGAACGTGACATCGCTCGGCCATGCGCTGCAGCAGGCGGGCGACGCGTTGCCGACTTGGCGTGGCCAGAACGAGCAGGGAATGGCGCTCGCGGCGGTCGGCTACGCGAAGGCCAAGCGGCGACGCCAGATCATGGTCGCTTCGACCTCGATCGGACCCGGCGCGCTGAACATGGTGACGGCGGCGGGCGTCGCCCACGCCAACCGCTTGCCGGTGTTGTTGCTCGCGGGCGACACGTTCGTGAGCCGCATTCCCGACCCGGTGCTGCAGCAAGTCGAGCACTTCGGCGACCCCACCATCACCGTCAACGATGCGTTCAAGCCGGTCGTGCGCTACTGGGACCGCATCGTGGCGCCGGAGCAGCTGCTGCAGTCGTTGCCGCACGCGGTCGATGTGCTGCTCGATCCTGCCGACTGCGGGCCCGCATTCATCGCGCTGCCACAGGACGTGCAAGCGGAGGCGTTCGACTTTCCGGCGCGCTTGTTCGATCCGGTGATCCACACGATTGCCCGGCCGCGCGCCGATCGGGCACAACTCGACCGGGCCGCTGCGCTGCTGCGCACCGCCGAGCGGCCCCTGCTGATTGCCGGAGGGGGAGTGCACTACAGCGCTGCGCAAGCCGAACTCGCGCGGTTCGCGGAACGGCACGGCATCCCCGTCGTCGAGACGATGGCGGGCAAGGCATGCCTGCTCGCGGCGCACCCCCTCAACGCCGGTCCGGTCGGCGTCACCGGATGCGCTGCCGCGAACGCGCTTGCCGCGGCGGCAGACGTGGTCGTTGCCGCCGGCACTCGGCTGCAGGACTTCACCACCGGATCATGGACCGTCTTCGCCGAGGACTCGGCGTTCATCGGCGTCAACACCGCGTCGTTCGATGCCATCAAACACCGCAGCGTGGCTGTGGTCGGCGATGCCTTGGAGGTGCTGGCCGAGTTGGCCCCCCGGCTCGGCCGATACGGCGCGCGTGCAGACTGGACGGCCCGGTCGGCACGTGAGGCCGCTTCGTATCATGCGTACATCGACCGCATCGCTGCGCCGATCGAGGGCGCCGTTCCCACCTACGCCCAGGTCATCGGTGCGATCGACCGAGTCGCGCTGCCGACGGACTACGCGCTCACCGCGGCTGGCGGATTTCCTGGCGAGCTCAACAACGGGTGGCGCGCCAAGGGCCTCGACAGCTACGACTGCGAGTACGGGTTCTCGTGCATGGGTTACGAGATCAGCGGCGCGTGGGGAGCGAAGATGGCGATGCCTGATCGGGAGGTCATCGCGTTCGTTGGCGACGGCTCGTACATGATGATGAACAGTGACGTCTACAGTTCGGTGCTGTCGGGTCACAAGCTGATCGTGATCGTGTGCGACAACGGTGGCTTCGCCGTCATCAACCGGCTGCAGGTCAACCAGGGCGGCGTACCGTTCAACAACCAACTCCAAGACTCCCGCCACGCCGAACTGGTCAGGGTCGACTTCGCAGCGCACGCGGCCTCGATGGGCTGCATCAGCGAAACGGTGTCCACGATTGTCGAACTATCGGCGGCCTTCGAGCGCGCCCGGGTCGCGGAGCGCACCACCGTCATCGTCTTGCAGACCGACCCAGACGTCTGGACGGAGGGTGGGGCGTTCTGGGAAGTGGGTGTCCCTGAGGTGTCGGATCGGCCGGAGGTGATGGCCGCCAAGGGTGCGATGCAGGCGGGCAAGGCCAACCAGAGGATCGGGGTGTGAGATGACCGGGCAACTCAGTGGCCGGGTGATCGTCGTCAGCGGCGGGACCCACGGCCTCGGCGAGGCCGTCGCGCGCCTTGTTGCGTTCAGAGGCGCGGCGGGCGTCGTGATCGTCGGGCGCGACCGCGCCAAGGGTGCGGCGCTCGCGTCGGAACTCTCCACCGGCCCGACCCGCTGTCACTACATCGCGGCCGACTTGAGCGCGCCGGACGCGCCGTTCGAGGTGATGGCCGGCGTCGATCGCGAGTTCGCCACGGTCCACGGGCTGGTCAATGTGGCGGCTTCGACCACCCGCGGCGACATCTGGAGCACCGACATCGCGATCTGGGACGAGATCCAGGCCGTGAACGTCCGGGCGCCGTTCTTGATGATCCAGGCGGCTGCGGGTCTGATGCGCCGCGAAGGCACCCAAGGCGCGATCGTGAACGTCGGTTCGGTCAGCGGACACGGCGGGCAGCCGTTCATCCTTGCCTACAGCGTTTCGAAGGGCGCCCTGAGCATCCTGACGAAGAACGCTGCCTATTCGTTGATGCGCCACGGCATCCGCGTCAACCAGATCAACCCTGGTTGGATGGACACCGCGGCAGAAGACACGGTGCAGCGCCGGTTCCACGGTGCAGCCGACGGTTGGCTGGAGACGGCGGAGGCCGCCCAGCCGACCGGGCGGCTGATCAAACCGCCCGAGGTCGCGCGGGCGATCGCGTTCATGCTGAGCGACGAGAGCGGGCTCATGACGGGTGCCGTCGTCGACTTCGACCAATCGGTGCAGGGCGCCGGCGAGGCACCCAAACCAACCCCCGAGGAGACCCCCCAATGACGTCACACCCACTCCGCATCGCGGTTCTCGGTGCCGGCCGCATCGGCAAGATGCACGCCGAGCTCGTCGCCCGCCAGGTGCCCGGTGCGACCCTTGCGTTCGTTCAGGACATCAACGCCGCGGCGGCGCAGGCCGCCGGCAACGCGCTCGATGCGCCCCACACCACCGACGTCGGCGCCGTTCTTTCGTCACCCGATGTCGACGCGGTGGCGATTTGCGCCAGCACCGACGCCCACGTCGCGCTGCTGATGGCAGCCGCACGTGCCGGCAAGGCCATCTTTTGCGAGAAGCCGATCTCGCTCGACCTCGCCAACTGCGACGAAGCGCTGGCGGTGGTGAAGGCGAGCGCTGTGCCGCTCCAGATCGGATTCAACCGGCGCTTCGACCCGGCCCATGCATCGGTCCGCGACGCAGTGATCAGCGGCGCGGTCGGCGACGTGCACCTCGTTCGGATCACCAGTCGCGACCCTGCCCCGCCGCCGATCGAGTACGTGAAGATGTCTGGCGGGCTGTTTTGTGACATGAGCATCCACGACTTCGACATGGCCCGCTTCATCACCGGCTCCGAAGTCGTCGAGGTGTACGCCAAGGCCGCCGTGCGGGTGGACCCCGCGATCGGCGCGGCGGGCGACGTCGACACGGCGGTCATCGTGCTCACCCACGAAAGCGGAGCGATCACCACCATCGACAACAGCCGCCAGGCCGTATACGGCTACGACCAGCGGGTGGAGGCGTTCGGCTCGGCCGGCATGGCGGCCAGCGACAACCCGCTCCAACACACGGGCTCGCGGCGGAGTGCAGCGGGCACCACGACGGCCACCATCCCATACTTCTTCCTCGACCGCTACATCCCGTCCTATCTGATCCAGTGGGCGGCGTTCGTGTCGTATGCGCGTGGTGGCGGGGAATCACCCGTCGACGCCGAGGCCGGCCGGGCCCCGCTCGTGATCGGGCTGGCAGCCAAGAAGTCGGTCGCCGAGGGCCGGGTCGTGAAGATCACCGAAATCACCTGAACGGGGTGGAATCAACGCTGCGACCTGGATAGAGTTTCACACCTTGTCGTGTCCGGGTCAGCGTGGCCTGGGCAACGTCTTGACGAATCGAAGTCCGTGAATGCCCGCCTGCCTGCGTCAACACCAGGTCGGCGGGAACCGCACGGCGACAACTGATCTCGATGCTCCGTGGGCCCTGCCCCCGGAGCATTTGCGTGAATGGGTCTCGGAAACGAGATCACTGGTACCCACCAAGTATCCGGGTTCGCCCGGTTCCGGACGAAAAGGCTGCCGCCATGGCACAACAAGCGATCGTCGGCGAAAAAGTCGGCATGACCCAGGTCTGGGCTGAGGACAACAAGATTGTCCCGGTCACGGTGCTGCGCGTCGAGCCGGCCCGGGTGGTCCAGGTGAAGACCACCGAACGCGACGGCTACACCGCGCTTCAGGTCACCTATGGCGTGAAAGATGCCAAGAAGCTGTCCAAGCCCGAAGCTGGCCACTTCGCCAAAGCCGGCGTCGCTCCCGGGCGTCGTCTCGTCGAGTTGCGGCTCGAGAGCGTCGACGGCTTCGTCGTCGGGCAGGAGATCACAGTCGAAACCCTGGTCAAGGGCCAGAAGGTCGATGTCACCGCGATCAGCCGTGGTAAGGGCACCGCCGGTGTCATGAAGCGTCACAACTTCAAAGGCCAGGGTGCGAGCCACGGTAACCACAAGCACCACCGTGCCCCTGGCTCGATCGGCTCCTGCAGCTACCCCGGACGTGTGCTCAAAGGCCTCAAGATGGCCGGCCACATGGGCAACGAGCAGGTCACGACGCTCAACCTCGAAATCGTCGAAGCCGACCTCGAGCGCGGATTGCTGCTCGTCAGAGGCTCGGTGCCAGGCCCCAACGGTGGCGTCGTCATCGTGCGCAACGCTGTGAAGGGTCAGTGACGTCATGCCTTCCGTAGCCATCAAGTCCGTCAACACCAAGAACGCCAAGGCCGGCGACGCCGTCTCGATCGAACTCGATCCAAACATGTTCGGCGTGCAGCCGAACGTGCCCGTCATGCACCAAGTCGTCGTCGCTCAACTCGCCCACCGTCGTGCCGGCACGCAGAGCACCAAGACCCGCGCCGAAGTCAGCGGCGGCGGCAAGAAGCCGTTCAAGCAGAAGGGCACCGGCAACGCCCGCCAGGGCTCGACTCGCGCTCCGCACTTCAGCGGTGGCGGTGTGGCCCTCGGCCCGAAGCCGCGCAAGTACAGTCAAAAGACACCTAAGAAGATGATCAAGCTCGCGCTGCGCTCGGCACTGTCGGACCGCGCGAACGAGGGCAAGGTCATTGTCATCGACAGTTGGGGCTTGGACGCCCCGAGCACGAAAGCGGCAGTAACCGCGCTGAACGCACTCGGCCTCACCGGCTCGGTGCTCGTCGTCCACGGTCGCAATGACATCGCGACCGTCAAGAGCTTCCGCAACCTACAGCATGTGCAACTGATCGAGGTCGGCGAGCTGAACGCGTACGACGTGCTCTGCAACGACAGCATCGTGTTCACCAAGGAAAACCTGCCGACCGGCACCCCGATCGTGTCCGCCGACGGCGAGGCGACGACGGCGACGACTGAGGGTCCGTTCGGTCCCGGGAGCCACGCCCCGCTCGCCGACGACAGCCAGCCGGAGGGCTTCGACATCAAGGGCAACGCCCAATCGATGCTCTATCACGTGCAGGGCAGCCGCTACTACAAGGCCACCAAGGCCGAGGCATGGTTCACGACCGAGCAAGCAGCTGAGGCCGCCGGCTTCTCCAAGCCCGGTTCCCAGACCGACGACACAGCCGACGACACATCCGATGAGACCGACAAGGACGGCAAGTGATGAAAGATCCCCGCGACATCATCTTGGCGCCGGTGGTTTCCGAGAAGAGCTACGCCCTCATCGAGCAGGGTGTCTACACCTTCAAGGTCCACCCGAGCGCCAGCAAGCCTGAGATCCACGACGCGGTCGAGGCGATCTGGGGCGTGAAGGTCACCAAGGTCAACACCTTGAATCGGATCGGCAAGGCAACCCGCGCCCGCAAGAGCAATCGCACCGGCAAAAAGCCCGACTCCAAGCGGGCCATAGTGACCCTTGCAGCCGGAAACGACATCCCGCTGTTCGAGAACTGAGACTGCAATGGCTATTCGTTCACGCAAACCAACCAGCGCCGGCCGTCGCTTCCAGACGTCGCCGGACTTCTCCGAGATCACCAAGACGACACCGGAGAAGTCGTTGCTCGCTCCCCGCTCACGCAGCGGTGGTCGCAACGTCTACGGCCGCAAGACCGCCCGCCACATTGGCGGCGGGCACAAGCGTCAGTACCGCATCATCGACTTCAAGCGCACCAAGGATGGCGTCGACGCCAAGGTTGCGGCCATCGAATACGATCCGAACCGCACCTGCCGGATCGCCCTGCTGCACTACGCGGACGGCGAGAAGGCATACATCCTTGCGCCAAAGGGCCTCAACGTCGGCGATCACGTCCGCAGCGGCCACGGCAGCGATGTCAAGCCGGGTAACGCGATGCCGATGCGGTTCATGCCGGTCGGCACGGTCGTCCACAACGTCGAGCTGCGCCCTGATGGTGGCGGCAAGATGGCTCGCTCGGCCGGCATGGCCGTGCAGCTCGTTGCCAAGGATGGTCAGTTCGCAACCGTTCGTCTGCCGAGCACCGAGATGCGCCGCGTGCTCATCGACTGCCGGGCAACCGTCGGTGAAGTCGGCAACAGCGAGCACGAGCTCGTCACCATCGGCAAGGCCGGTCGCAACCGGTGGAAGGGCGTTCGCCCGCAGACCCGTGGCGTTGCCATGAACCCCGTCGACCACCCCCTCGGTGGCGGCGAAGGTCGCACCTCGGGTGGCCGGCCGCCGGTCTCCCCGTGGGGCAAGCCAGAGGGTCGTACCCGCAACAAGAAGAAGGCGTCGCAGCAGCTCATCGTTCGCCGCCGCCGTACCAGCAAGGGTCGGAGGTAATCATGTCCCGCAGCCTGAAGAAGGGTCCGTTCGTCGACGACCATCTGCTCAAGAAGGTCGATGTGATGAATGCCGCGAACGACAAGAAGG
>JANYKS010000103.1 GCA_025358125.1 Actinomycetes bacterium | reverse complement strand
CCCACGGCCAGGTGCGGATCGGCGCTCTCGTTCGCCAATCGGCGGCCGAACACGATGCCACCGTCGCTGCCGGCGCGCCACTGTTGGCCAAGGCTCTGCCCCACGTCGGGCACTTCCAGATCCGCAACCGCGGCACCGTTGGCGGCTCGATCGCCCATGCCGACCCGGCGTCCGAGCTGCCCGCAGTCGCGCTTGCGCTCGACGCAACCATCGAGGCCGCCGGCCCGGGGGGTCGCCGCGAGATCGCGGCCGACGACTTCTTCGAGTCGACGTGGCAGACCAGCCTCGACGAGAGCGAGATCCTCACTGCCATCAGGTTCCCGGTGTGGGACGGTGCGAGCGGCTTCGCGGTGGAGGAGGTCGCCCGCCGCCATGGGGACTTCGCGCTCTGCGGCGCTGTCTGCGGTGTCACCCTCGACGGCGACACGGTCACACGGGCAGCGATCGGTCTGTTCGGTGTTGGACCGACACCGGTGCGGGCAACGGCGGCCGAACAAGCGCTCGTCGCCGCCGGCGCGAATGGCGACCTCACGGCCATTGGCCGGCAAGCCGCGAGACCGCTCGAGCCGAACGACGACATCCACGCCTCTGGCGCGTACCGTAAGCAGGTCGCAGCGGTGCTGGTCCGCCGAGCACTCGTGCGAGCCATCGAGGAGGCCCGCTCATGAGTAGCGACACGATCCACAACGTGACCGTCTCGATGACGGTCAATGGCCGCGGCCACACCGTCAGCTGCCAGCCGCGCAAACTGTTGTCCGACGCGTTGCGCGAAGATCTCCACCTCACCGGCACCCACGTTGGATGCGAACACGGCGCATGTGGCGCCTGCACGGTGCTGGTCGACGGCGCTGCCGTGCGGTCGTGCCTGCTGTTCGCGGCGCAGATGAATGGCGCCGACATCACCACGGTCGAGGGGATGGCCAACCCCGACGGGTCGTTGAACACCGTCCAGCAAGCCATGCAGGACTGCCACGGGCTCCAGTGCGGGTTCTGCACGCCGGGCATCGTGGTCACTCTGACAGCGTTCCTGCGCGACCACCCCGACCCCACGGACCACGAGATCCGGGTAGCGATCTCAGGCAATCTGTGTCGCTGCACCGGCTACCACGGCATCGTCAACGCAGCCCGCCAAGCCGCCCGCGGCGAGCCTGCATCCTCAGTAGAGGCCCAGTCGTCGGAGTCACAGTCGTCGGAGTCACAGAAGTTGGAGTCACAGTCATGACCACCTCGACGACCCACACCACCGTCGGGCGCTACATCGGTCAGTCCGTGAAGCGCCGCGAAGATCCTCGATTGCTCACCGGCCACGGCCGCTATGTCGACGACGTCCAGACGCCCGGCACACTGCACGTCGCCTTCGTCAGGTCCAACTACGCCCGCGGCGAGATCACCGACCTCGACATCACCGAGGCACTCCGGGTGCCCGGCGTCGAAGCCATCTACACCGGCGCCGATCTGAACCCGCTGTGCCAGCAGTTCTGGGCAACCATGACCGGCCCTCCGATCGAACTCGGTGGCGAGACGCCCTACCCGCCCGGCAGCGTGCTCGCCCAGGACGACGTGCGCTACGTGGGCGACCCGATCGCAGTTGTGATCGCCTCGTCGCGCTACATCGCCGAGGACGCAGCCGACCTCGTCGTCGTCGACATCGAGCCACGGACACCGGTGCTCGGCCTGCACGAGGCAGTCGCCAGCACCGAACTCGTTCACCGCGAACTGAAGAGCAACGTCAGCGCCGCGATGCCGATGCCGACGGTGCCCCAGGTCGAGGCGCTCTTCGCGAACGCGCCCCACGTGATCACGCGCACCTTCCGCGGGGCGCGGGCCACCAACGTGCCGATGGAACCACGCGGCCTGATCGTGCACTACGACCGCTACCGCAGCGAGATGAACATCAGAGCGGCGACCCAGTCGGTGCACGAGATCAAGTCGTTCGCGGCCCGCCTGACCGGGTTGCCCGAGTCGCACATCCGAGCCGTGGCCGATGACGTTGGCGGTGGTTTCGGTCAGAAGATGATGGTGCTGCGCGAGGAGGCGGCGGTGATCGCCGCCGGCTTCAAGCTCGGCACGGCGCCCGTCAAGTGGATCGAAGACCGTCGCGAGAACCTGATGGCGTCGAACCAGGCCCGCTCCGAAGCCGGCGAGCTCTCCTTCGCCGTCGACGACGATGGCCACATCCTCGCGGTGAAGGCCGATTTCATCGAGGAGGTCGGCGCCTACCCACCGTCGGCGGGGGCCACCGCAGCGCTCGCGATCGGCGTCTTTCCCGGGCCGTACAAGATCCCGGTGCTCATCCCGGGCTGCACTGCCGTGTACACGAACACGGTCGGAAAGTCGGCCTACCGGGGTCCGTGGGCGTTGGAGACCATCTTCCGAGAGCAGATGATGGATCATGTCGCCACCGAGATCGGCATGGATCCGATCGAGTTCCGCCGCGTCAACCTGATCGGACCCGACGACCTGCCCTACACGACCGCGACCCAGATGGTGTACGAGAACATCACACCGACCGAGACCCTCGACCAGGTCGTCGAGATGATCGATGTCGCAGCGTTTCGGGATGAGCAGGCCCGCGCCCGCCAAGACGGCCGCCTGCTCGGCCTCGGCATCGCCGGGTATGTCGAACCGTCCGCGATCGCATTCGGTGTCCTCAGCTCGGACCCGGCCGTGCTGAGCATGGATGTCAGTGGCAAGGTACAGGTACGCCTCGGCACCGGCAGCCACGGGCACAGCATCGAGACCACCATCGCCCAGGTGATCGCCACCCATCTCGGCTGCGACATCGACGACGTCGTGGTGATCCAGGGCGACACCGCCACCTCCCCGGTCGGGCCGGGCACCGGCGGAAGCCGCACGGCGGTCGTCGCCGGCGGTGCCGCTCAGACCGCCTCGATCGAACTGCGCGACAAGCTGGTCAGGATCGCAGCCCAACTGCTCGAGGCCAATCCCGACGACCTCGAGGTCGAGGGCGGTGTCGTGTCGGTGAAGGGCACGCCGCAGGCGGCAATCTCGTTCGCGCAACTGGCGATGACGGCCCATATGGCTCCGGACAAGCTTCCCGCTGGCATGGGACCGGGCCTCGAAGTGGCGGCGCGGTACCGACCGCCGACTGCGTTCACCTGGTCAAACGCCACCCACGGCTGCATCGTCGAGGTCGACCCCGAGACCGGGATCGTCGACATCAAACGCTATGTCGTGTCGGAGGACTGCGGACAGATGATCAACCCGATGGTCGTCGAGGGCCAGATTGCGGGCGGTGTCGCCCAGGGCATCGGGGGTGTGCTGTTCGAGAACATGGTCTACGACGCCAACGGCAACCCGCTCGCGACGACGTTCCTCGACTACCTCCTGCCGTCAGCACCCGAGATGCCCGACTTCGAGTACGGCCACGTCGAATCGATGTCGAACACACTCGGTGGATACAAGGGCATGGGTGAGGGTGGCGCCATCGCGTCGCCGCCAGCGCTCGCCAACGCGATCAACGACGCGCTCGCCCAGCGCGGCGTGGCGGCTCTCACCGAGTTCCCGTTCGGGCCGAGCCAGATCATCGACGCCATCAACGCCGCCGGCTGAGCGACAACCCGCAACAACCCGGCACCGGCGACGGCACGTGATGGCACGGGCCAGGCGCGGCGCTCAGTCCGTCTGACCGAACTGCGGCTCGCGCTTGTCGATCCAGGCCCGCACCGCCTCGCGATGGTCGGCCGTCTGTGCACTGTCGACCTGGTGCTCGGCCTCGATCACGATCGCGTCGGCGAGCGACAACACCGAGGCGTTGCGCACGTTGTCCTTCATGAACCCGATCGCCGTCTTCGGCCCGGCTGCGAACGTCGTCGCCCATGCGCGCCATTCGGCATCGAACTGCTCGACGGGCACCACCCGGTCGACCATGCCGAGGCGCAAGGCCTCGTCGGCCCCGACGGTGACGTTGGTGGCGAGCAGCTCCAAGGCTTTCGACGGCCCGACGCGGTTGGCCAGCAACCACGGACCACCGAAGTCACCCGAGAAGCCGAGGCGGGCCCAGCCGCCGATGAACCTGGCCGACGACGACGCAATTCGCAGGTCACATGCAAGCGCAATCGCCATGCCGGCGCCGACGGCGGCGCCGTTCACCGCCGCGATCGTGACGATCGGCGCTTCGTGGAGCAGCACTGACAGCCTGGAGTTGGCGGCCAAGTTGGAGATCCGTTCCTCCCTTGACGCCCGAGTGCCGTCGGGCCGGCGACCGCTGCCCTCGCGAATGTCGCCGCCGGCGCAGAACGCCGAGCCGTCTCCCGTCACCACGACGCATCCGATATCAGGATCAGCGGCGAAGTCTTCGATCGCCGAGATCATCGGAGCAAACATGTCATCGTGGAGGGCGTTGCGGCGGCCGGGGCGGGTGAAGGAGATGACGCCGACTCGATCGACCACCTCGATCCGGACGGCGTCGGTGCGGGTGGGGATCATTCGTTGCATCCCAAAACCGTAGACTCTTTTCGATGACCAACGTAAGGGCGAACGTCAAGGCGACTGGGAAGGCGAACGTCAAGGCGAACGTCAAGGCGAACGTCAAGGCGACTGGGAAGGCGACTGGGAAGGCGACTGGGAAGGCGAACGTCAAGGCGAACGTCAAGGCGAATGGGAAGGCGACGAAGAAGACCCACGAAATCCTCGCCGATTCCCTCCGCCGGCGCATCGTGAACGGAGAACTGCAGGCCGGTGACCGGCTGCCACCGGAGGACGAGCTCACGGCTCAGTTCGGCGTCGCCCGCACCACGCTGCGCGAAGGGCTGCGCGTCCTCGAATCGCAGGGCCTGCTCGCAATTCGACGCGGCCGCGGGGGCGGGCCGGTCGTGACCCACCCCAACCTGGAGCCGATCTCGATGGCCCTCGCCGTGACGCTGCAGCTCCAGCACACCACGATCGGCGACCTCGACGCCGCCCGCCGCGTGATCGAGCCGCAGATTGCTGGCCAGCTCGCACGATCCCACGACGACGCCGACCTCGAGGCACTCGAGCGAGCAATCAATCGAGCCGCCGTAGCAGCCGACCACAACGATCATGCAGCCTTCGGCCTCGCTGCGGCCCATGTCCACGAGACGCTCGTCGAGCGTTCCGGCAACAGCACGCTCGCAACCCTCTCCAAACTTCTCCAGGGCATGGTGCTCGCGTACTACACCCGCTCGATGGTCCGGGTCGACCAGGCAATGATGCGCCGTGCGGTGCGGTCGTACCGCAAGTTCCTCGACTTCATCCGCACGGGCGACGAAGAAGCGGCCACGAGCCACTGGCTGGCACTGATGAGTTACACGATCAGCGGTCGCAACCCGGACGAACCCGTCACCATCGCGGCCGACGGCTGACGCAGCACGCTCGAAGCGGCCGACACCTACTTCGGGTCGCGAGGCAGACCCAGGACGCGCTCCGCCAGGAGGTTGCGTTGGATCTCGTGGGTTCCGCCGGCGATGCGCGCCTGGCGGGTGGCGTTGAGATCATGGCTCACGATGTCGCCGTCACGGTCGTTCGGATCCCATGCCTGACCGGCCGCTCCCGTGATGCCGGCGATCAGTTCCGAGCACCGTTGCTCGAGCGTGCCGGCGGCCAGCTTCATCATCGAGCCGGCCGCCGGGTTGGCTCCGGCCAGCACGCCGCCGACGAAACGGTCTCGGACCAATTCGAGGATGCGTTCGGCAGTGACCACCTCCATCATCCGCTGGCGAACCACAGGGGAGTCCATCGCGCCGGCGATGCAGGCCGCCTTGACGACCTGGCGCCGGCGACGCCCGCCGCCGGAGCCGCCCATGTAGCCGGAGCGCTCGCCGCCGAGGGTGCCCTGCGACACCCCCCAGCCCTTGTTGACCTCGCCGATCACGGCATCGTCGTTGACGCGGACGCCGTCAAGGAACACTTCGTTGAAATGGCGCCCACCGGCGATGTCGACCAACGGCCGCACCACAACGCCGGGCGTATCCATCGGGAGGATGAACATCGTGATACCCACGTGGGGCGTGGGCGCCTCGGGATCGGTGCGCGCCAGCAACAGGCCGAAGTGAGCGTTGGCTGCGTACGACGACCACACCTTCTGGCCGTCGATGACCCACTCGTCGCCGTCGCGGACGGCGCGGCACCGCAGCGACACGAGGTCGGACCCGGCGTCGGGCTCGGAGAACAGCTGACACCACTGCTCGTCGGCCCGGATCAGCGGCGGCAGGTAGCGCTGCTTGTGTTCGTGGGACCCCGACGCGATGAGCGTCGCTGCAGCGAGATGCATGCCGATACCGAGCGGGCGCAACGAAGGGGCGTCGTAGCGCCGGAGGGCGTGCTCGATCACCTTTGCGTAGCGACGATCGAGGCCACGACCGCCGTACTCGACCGGAAGTTCGACGCCCGAGAGGCCGGCTGCGGCGAGTGCGCGCTGCAGCTCGCGAGCACGGTCCACCAGGGCATCGTGGCCGTCCGGGGTGCGCGAGATGGTGTCCGCGCGTTCGTCGTCGGAATCTGGATCGCGTGGTCGGTAGCGACTGCCCAAGAACGCGTCGACCTCGGCCTCGAACTCATCGATGTCGATCACACCGGACAAAATAGGTGACGATTTACCTCCGGGCAAACCGGGTTCGAAACTCTCCCCGGATATAGGTTAGTATTTTGGCGATGGAAAACCCGTGGGACACACGCCTCGGGTTCTGGTGGATCGCAGAGGACCACCCGGACGCACCGGCGATCATCGACAGCCCCGACGGTCCGCGCACATATGCAGAGCTCGCCGGCGACGCGCACCAGTTGGCCCATCTGTTCAGGTCGTTGGGAGCGACAGCGGGCGATGCCGTTGGAGTGCTCGCCGACAACGGGAACACCTTGATCGAAGCGTCGCTCGCATGCCAGGAGACCGGCCTGCACTTCATCCCGCTCAACACCTATCTCACCGTCCACGAACTGGGCGCGATCATGCAGCACTCGGGCGCCCGGGTGCTCGTGATCGGCGAGCGTTTCGCTCCCCTGCTCGACGGGCTCGACCCCGTGAGTCCCGAGACCGCTACACCCGGAACCGGCCCGAGCGTGCTCGCGATCGGAACGATTCCGGGTGTGCCATCCCTGGCCGCTGCACGTTCCGCACACGCGCGCACGCCGCCGACGGATCGCCGGGCCGGAGGGCTGTTCGTGTACACCTCGGGTACCACCGGCAAGCCGAAGGGCATCCGGCGCCCGATCCCGGTTGGCGACGTCGGCCAGATCGCGAATGACAGCGCCGTCTTCGGCCGCGCGTTCGACTTCCGTCCTTTCGACGGGCCGATGCTCGTCTCGACCGGCATGTTCCACGGCGGATCGCACAGCTACTACATGGGCGGGCTGCACATGGGTCACGGCCTCGTGATCATGGCCAAGTTCGACCCCGAGCAGACGCTACGGCTCATCGAACGGCACAGGATTCGCACCGGCTACATGGTGCCGACCCAGTTCCATCGGCTGCTGCGGCTTCCCGACGAGGTCCGGGCGAAGTACGACGTGTCGAGCCTCCACTCGATCGTCCACTCTGCCGCGCCGTGCCCTCGACCGGTCAAAGAGCAGATGATGGCGTGGTGGGGTCCGGTCATCTGGGAGACCTACGGTGGTATGGAAGGTGCGGCCACCATCGCCAAACCGCACCGTTGGTTGGAGAAGCCGGGTACCGTTGGCCGCGCCCTGCGAGGCGTGCGGCTCTTCGTCATCGACGACGACGGCAACGAACTGCCGCCGGGCGAGGTCGGCACGATCTACATCGACAACGGCGTCGGGTTCTCGTATCACGACGACCCCGACCAGACTCGGTCGGCCTACCAGGGAAAGCGATTCAGTCTCGGCGACATCGGCCATCTCGATCCTGACGGATACCTGTTCATCTCCGACCGCGCCAAGGACATGATCATCACCGGCGGCACGAACGTGTACCCCGCCGAGATCGAAGGGATCCTGCTCGAACACCCGAAGGTGCGTGATGTGGCGGTGATCGGCGTACCGGACCCCGATTGGGGCGAGACCATCGTTGCGATCGTGCAACCGACCGCCGGCGCGGAGCCGGGCGACGCCCTCATCGCCGAACTGACCGAGTTCTGCCGCGACCGCCTCGCGAGCTACAAGTGGCCCCGACGATGGGAATTCCGCGAAGATCTCCCTCGGACCGAGGCGGGCAAGTTGTACAAGCGCAAGATCCGCGACGAATACGTCGCCGCCGCCAGCAGTCAGGAGCAGTCATGAGTGACAGGACCCACGAGGCTTTTCAGGTCGACGACGAGCTCGAAAAGGAGTTCCAGAAGGCGCTCGAGCACGAGCTGACCGACGACGACATCGAAAAGGCCAAGCTCCTGCTCGGGTTCGACGTCGCGAGCAAACAGCGTGAGTTGAATTCGGTTGCCACCCCGGACGCGCTCCGCAACTGGGCGCTCGGCGTCGGCGACGACAACCCGTTGTACACCGACGAGGACTACGGCCTCGACACCCGCTGGGGCTCCCAGATCGGGCATGGCACCCAGATCGGGCACCTCAAGACGCCGATGCTCGGCGACCCGATCCCCGACGAGATCAAACAGCAGACCAAGGGCATGTTCCGTGGCGTTCACGTGTTCGTGTCGGGGGGTACCTGGGAGTGGTACCGACCGCTTCGGCCCGGCGACCGTATCTTCAGTTTCCGCGGCGAGGAGAGCGTCGACGTCAAACAGTCCGAGTTCGCAGGCCGCTCCGTGATCCAGGTGAGTCGCGACATCGCGATCAACCAGTTCGGTGAGGTGCTCGGCGTCTACCGGATCCTGCGCGTGCTCACCGAGCGCAAGCAGTCGCGAGCGAAGGGCAAGTACGCAGCGATCGAGCCCGCCCACTACACCGACGATGACTACGAGCGGATCGATGCGATCTACGCCCAGGAGGGTCCTCGCGGCGCCGACAAGCGTTACTGGGACGACGTCAACGTCGGCGACGAGCTGGACCCGATGGTCAAGGGGCCGACAACGATCACCGAGATGATCGCGTTCCACTCCGGTGGTTACGGCTTCGTTCCGTACGGCCTGCGGTCATCGCGGGTCGGCTACAAGAACCGCACGCGGATTGCACCGTTCTACGTCAAGAACGCCCAGGGCGTGTACGACGTCGCTCAGCGCCTTCACTGGGACTCCGACTGGGCCAAGGCGATCGGCAACCCGATGGCATATGACTACGGGGTGCAGCGCCAGTGTTGGTTCTACCACCACGTCTCGGACTGGGCCGGCGACGACGCCGTCATCGTCGCCCAGGAGGACTCGATCCGAAAGTTCAACTACATGGGCGACACCCAGTTCCTGTCGGGCAAGGTCGTCGCCAAACGCGATGAGGACGGCCAGAAGGTCGTCGACCTCGAGCTGCACATGATCAACCAGCGCGAGACCGAGACGGCCTATGGCACGGCCACCGTGGCACTGCCCTCTCGCCAAGACGGCCTGCCGCTGTACCCGAAGGTGCCGGTCCAGCTCGAGCGGCTTGCGGCGGAGATGTTCGCGCGCCACACCGAACTCACCGCTCGCCGGCGCCGGGGCGCTGACCGAACCCGCTCATGATCACCCGTCAACTCACCGACGTGGAAATGGTCACCGACGGTCTGGCCTTCCCCGAAGGCCCGGTTGCGCTCGACGACGGATCAGTGCTCGTGGTCGAGATCGTCGGCGGCCGTCTCACCCGGGTCGATTCGGACGGCTCGAAGGATGTGATCGCCGAGCTCGGCGGCGGTCCAAACGGTGCGGCAATCGGCCCCGACGGCGCGGTCTACGTGTGCAACAACGGCGGGATGGGCGCAGGACCGCGGAGCATGCCCGGCATCCAGCGCGTCGACATCGCCACGGGCGATTGGTCGTGGTTGTACACCGATTCCGGCGGGCCTCCCTTCATCGCGCCGAACGACCTCGTGTTCGACGCAGCAGGGGGTTTCTGGTTCACCGACCTACGCGGCGGCACACTGCACTACGCCACGGCCAGCGGATCGTCGGTCGCAACGGTGGCACGGGCCACCGATCCGAACGGGATCGGCCTGTCACCCGGCGGCGACATCTTGTACTGGGCACAGACATCGACTCGCCAAGTGCTGCGTCGACGGATCGCCTCACCCGGACGACTCGCGCCATCGGTCGGTCACGGCGCCCGAGCGCTCACCCGCCACGGTTCGCTCGACCCGTTCACCCTGCTCGTCGGCCTCCCCGGCGCAATGGAGCTGGACTCGCTTGCAGTCGACTCGTCCGGGGCTGTGTGCGTGGGCACGCTCGTCCAAGGAGGTGTGACCGAGGTGCCAGCCGAGGTGCCAGCCGAGGGGTCATCTGACGATGGCCTCGACGGAATCGTGCACTGGGTGCTCCCCGATCGCCTGGCCGACCGGCTCGTCACGAACATCTGCTTCGGCGGCGATGACCTCACGACCGCCCATCTCACATGCTCCGAGACCGGCCGCCTCGTGCGCTGCAGCTGGCACCGCCCCGGCCTCGCGCTCGCATTCGGGGCGGCGAACGCGAACCCCGACGGCACGAATCATGAACCTCGGCGCTGATCGCGCCATCCTGCGGGAACGGTGGTACGCCGAGGGATTCTTCGGTCCCGAAACGATCGCCGATCATCTTCGCCGCGGTGCCCAGTCGTTTCCCGAAACGGCGATGCACTTCGCCGGCGGCCCCAGCCCATCGTCGATCCGGCTCGACGATATGTTCACCTGCAGTCTGAGGCTCGCGGGCGGCCTTGCCGAGCTGGGGGTCGGGCCCGGCGACAGGATTGCGATCTGGGTGCCCAACTGGCTCGAGGGCGCGCTTACGTATCAGGCCGCGCTGATGCTCGGCGCCACCGTGGTGCCCATCGTGCACATCTACGGGCCCCGCGAAGTGGGCTTCATCCTCCGCCAGTCGGGTGCCAGGGTGCTCGTGATGCCCGACCGATGGCGCAACATCGACTACCGCGAGCGGTTCGATGCGATCACCGACATCCCGGCCCTCGAGCACGTCGCGTTGATCGGCGGGCACGGCCCGTCTGGCGCGATCCCATGGCAGCGTCTTGCGGATCATGACGTTTTGTCGACGCTGCCGGCGACACACCCCGACGATGTGTGCCTGCTCATCTACACGTCGGGCACCACGGCCGACCCGAAGGGTGTTCAGCACACCACGAACACCCTCGTCGCCGAGATCCGCTCGACGGCGGCGGCAGTCGGCGAACGCCGAGGGGTCAACCTCGCCGCCTTCCCGGCGGGCCACATCGCCGGCGTGCTCGGCCTGCTCCGAATGTTCGTGCTGGGCGTGTCGTCGGTGCTGATGGACCAATGGGACCCATCACTCGCGGCACGGCTCGTGCAGCAGTACCGCGTCACCACGACGGCGGGCGCCCCGTTCTTCCTCGCCTCCCTGCTGGACGAAGCCGAGCGGCAGGGCTCCGATCTCAGCAGCCTCACCAACTACATGGTCGGCGCCGCGAGTGTGCCGGCAGCACTCGTCAGACGGGCCGACGCAAGCGGTACCCCGGCGTTCCGCGCCTATGGGTCGAGCGAGCACCCGGTGATCACCACGGGCACCCCGCGCGATTCGCTCGACCAGAGAGCCGGCACCGACGGCCGACTGACGCCGGGCAACGAGATCCGCCTCCTCGACGACGACGATCACGAGGTCAGTGTCGGCATGGACGGTGAGATCGTGAGTCGCGGACCCGAGTTGTTCGTCGGGTACACCGACACCGCACTCGACGCCGAATCGTTCCTGCCCGGCGGCTGGTTCCGCACCGGCGACATCGGCCGGATCGACGCCGACGGTTTCCTCACGATCACCGACCGCAAGAAGGATGTCATCATCCGCGGCGGCGAGAACATCGCCTCCAAAGAGGTGGAGGATCTGCTCGCGATGCACCCGTCGGTGATGGAGGCGGCGGCCGTCGGCCAGGCAGACGATCGCTACGGCGAACGGGTCGCCGTCTTCGTGCAGCTGCGGGAGGGCCAGACCATCGACCTCGACGAGGTGCGCCGGCACTTTGCCGAACTCGGCGCGGCCAGGCAGAAAGCACCCGAACACCTCGAGTTCGTCGACGAGTTCCCGCGCAGCCTGAGCGGCAAGGTCCGCAAGGTCGAGCTCCGCGACCGGCTTCGCCGCCGATCATCCTGACGGCTAGGTTTCTGACAGAACTGTCATCAACGGGAGACTGATCAGGATGCAACTACAAGGTTCCAGCGCACTCGTCGTCGGTGGTGCCGGTGGTCTCGGTGCAGCCACCGTCCGTCGTCTCGTCGCGGCCGGAGCGAAGGTCGTGATCGCCGACCTCGCGGCCGAGACCGGCGAGGCTCTCGCCAGCGAACTCGGCGGTGCCACCCGGTTCGTCGAGACCGACGTGCTGTCAGAAGACAGCCTCAATGCCGCGATCGCCGCCGCAGTCGAAATGGGCCCGCTGTACGTCTCGGTCGACACCCACGGCGGGCCGGGCGGCGGTCGCACGCTCGACCGCGACGGCAACCCGCTCGCGTTCGACGAGTTCGTCAAAGTCGTGCAGATCTTCCTCAACGGCACGTTCAACGTGCTCCGCCTCGCAGCCGCCGCGATGTCGAAGAACCAACCGCAAGAGACCGGAGAACGCGGTGTGATCGTCAACACCGCTTCGATAGCCGGCTACGAAGGCACGATCGGCCAGGTTGCCTACGGCGCCGCAAAGGGCGGCATCATCGGCATGACGCTGCCGGCCGCTCGGGACTTGTCGGTGCTCGGCATCCGCGTCGGCACGATCGCACCGGGCGTGTTCGCGACGCCCGCCTACGGCAAGGCCCTCGACGCGGTCGAAGCCGAATGGGGCCCAGTCG
Source organism: Actinomycetes bacterium (assembly GCA_025358125.1). Taxonomy (GTDB): domain Bacteria; phylum Actinomycetota; class Acidimicrobiia; order Acidimicrobiales; family Ilumatobacteraceae; genus WLMZ01. The sequence goes on along the minus strand of JANYKS010000103.1, from coordinate 76,767 downwards.
TTCCGTTCCCGAAGCGCATGGGCCATCCCGACGAATACGCCCACATGGCGATGGCGATCATCGAGAACCCGTACTTCAACGGTGAGGTCATCCGCCTCGACGCTGGTATTCGCTTTCAGATCAAGGGTTCGCGTACCTGAGCCCTCCTCGAAATCCTCGGATCTGACAAAAGCGTCAAGAACGACTACGCTCCGCGGGATGGGGGTCGTGCTGGACCAGTTCTGCGTGGAGGACCGCGTCGCGATCGTGACGGGCGCGTCGAGTGGGCTCGGCGAGCGATTCGCACGTGTCCTCGCCGGCTCCGGCGCTTCCGTGGTTGCCGCCGCGCGCCGGCTCGACCGATTGGAAGCGCTCGCGAGCGAATTCCCGAGCATCCTCGCCGTTCGGGCAGACCTGCTCGTCGAAGCGGATCGAGCTGCTCTCGTGCGAACGGCCATCGACCGGTTCGGGCGGATCGATGTCCTCGTGAACAACGCCGGTGGCGGCAATGCCGACCCTGCCATCAGCGAGCCGATCGAAGCGTTCCGTCGAAGCGTTCCGTCGTGTGGTCGAGCTCAACCTGGTCGCAACGTTCGAGCTGTGCCAGCTCGTTGCCGGTCACATGATCGCCGCCGGTCGCGGATCGATCATCAACATCGCGTCGATCCTCGGGCTCGTGTCGTCGTGGCCGATCCCGAACGGCTCGTACACCGCATCGAAGGGCGCCGTCGTCAACCTCACCCGCGAACTCGGCTGCCAGTGGGCTCGTCAGGGTGTGCGCGTGAACGCGATCGCCCCGGGTTTCTTCCCGTCGGAGTCGATGCAAGCGATGATCGACGACGAGGGTGCGACCAGGATGATGAAGGCCAACTGCCCAATGGGCCGCTACGGCAGGGAGCATGAACTGGACGGGGTGTTGCTGTTCCTCGCGAGCGACGCATCAAGCTATTGCACCGGCCAGATCGTCACGATCGACGGCGGCTGGACCGCACGATGAACATGGAGAGAACGGAGGCCGGATGAAACTCGACTGGACCGACGAGGAGACGGAGTTCCGAGCAGCGCTACGCGCGTCGATCCAGACGAACGCCCGCCCAGGGTGGACGCTCGACGACCGCGACATGCCCGAACCCGCCGACGTCGAAGCGGTGAAGCGATTCTGCGCCGCGCTCGGCGAGGACGGCTTCCTCACACCTCACTGGCCCCGTGCATACGGTGGCCGCGAGGCGTCGCCCTGGGAGCAACTGATCATCAGCGAGGAGACCTGGCGGGCCGGCGAGCCACGCGGGGGTCAGTACATGAACACCAACTGGATCGGACCGGCGCTCATGGCCCACGGCACGTCCGACCAACAGGCCCAATACCTGACGCCGATCACCAAGGGTGAGGTCAACTGGTGCCAGGGGTTCTCCGAGCCCGACGCCGGCTCCGACCTTGCCGCGCTTCGGTGCCGGGCAGTGCGCGATGGCGACACCTATGTCGTGAACGGACAGAAGGTCTGGACGTCGTACGCCCACGCCGCGGAGTATTGCTTCCTGCTCGTTCGCACCGATCCCGACAGCCCCAAGCGCGAGGGCAACACGATCCTGCTCGTGCCGATGGCCACGCCGGGAATCGAGGTGCGCGAGATCCCTAACCCGTACGCCCATCACCTGATCCACGAGATCTTGTTCACCGATGTGATCGTGCCCGTGTCGTGCCGGCTCGGCGACGAGAACCGCGGCTGGGACATCGTGCGCAATGCGCTCGCCAACGAACGGGTCGGCATCGCCCGCCACGCCCACTCCGAGCATGTGCTCGACCGAACCGTCTCCGATGCCACCAACCACGGCGTCGACGTCGATGACCCGTCCGTTGCCGACACGCTCGGTATGGCATACGCCTGGTGCGAGGCAGCTCGGGCGATGAACTACGTTGCCGTCGCCGAGCGGATCAGCGACCCGCACGGCTCGCGACCGATGGCTGCGGTGTCGCGATCGATCACCGGACCGATGGAGCGCGAGGTGGCCTGGGCATGCCAGGAGGTGCTCGGCGACCAGGCCCTGGCCGGCGGCACCGAGGCCGATCGGCAGGTCGTCACCGGGACCACGGCCATGATCGCCGCCGGCGCCTACGAGGTGCAGCTCGACCTGATCGGGCGACTCTGTCTCGATCTGCCCCGCGGCAAGTAGTAGACGATCATGGACCTGCAACTCTCTGTCGAACAACAACTTCTCGACGATTCGCTACGCGCGATGTTCGGCGACCATGCCGGGCTCGACCGTGCCCGGGCGATGGCCGGGAGCATCGACCGCGACCTCGTCACGCGGCTCGACGACAACGGCTTCCTCGACGTGTGCGCCGAGGCCGGACCGATCGAGGCGATCCTCGTGGCCGAACGGGCAAGCGAGGCAGTGGCCGCTGCGCCGATCGTCGCCCGGGTCCTCGTCGGGCCGCTCGCCGGGTTCACCGATCTGCCTCCACTGGTCGGCCTGGTCGGCTCTGCGGATGGTCTGGTTCGCTACGCCGGTCACTGCGACGCGTACCTCGTGCTCGACGGTGACGAAGCCCGCCTCGCGAGCCGTGACGATGTCGACGTCGAGCCCGTGCAGTCCCGCTCCGCCTACCCCATGGGCCGCGTGCGCGTTCGGCGTTCCGAATCGATGGGCCCCGGTAGCGGGCATCCGCTGCGGCGGGCGTGGCAGGTCGGCATCGCCGCCGAAACCGGCGCGATGTCGCTCGCGGCGGTGGAGTTCGCATCTCGTCACGTGCGCGACCGCCATCAATTTGGTCGGCCGATCGGATCGTTCCAGGCCGTGCAGCATCGCCTCGCCCGGTCGTACTCGATGGCCCAGGCCACTCGCTGGCTGGCGCGCCGAGGCGCCTGGCACCATTCCGACGAGTACCACACGGCAGCGGCTGCGACGTTCGCTTGCCTGACCGCGCGCGAAACCTACGACAACACCCACCAGGTGGTCGGCGGGATCGGCGTCACCTCGGAGTACGGCATGACGGAATGGACGATGCGGCTCCTCGCGCTGCACGCCGAACTCGGCGGCCGACGCGCCCATGCTCGACGCGTCGCGCAGAGCCGACAACGATTGGGCTGATCGCGGACACGTCGTCGCAGGCAATGACCGGGTTCCCCGCGCAGCCGCCCGGCTCCGCGCTTCAGCCGCTGTCGGCGGCGTCTGCGGCCTGCTCGTCTGCGAGCTGCTCGGTGATGTGGTGCATGTAGGCGAGGTATCCCACGGGAATCCGGCTGCCGCCGTGCACCTGGATGACCTCACCGGTCAGCCAGCTCGCCTCGTCCGTCGCCAGGAAGGCGCACACTGCGCCGATGTCGTCGACCGTGCCGAGGCGGCGCAGCGGCACGGTCTCGATCTGACGCGCGACGCGGCTCGGGCGGCTCATCGAGCCACCGGGCGCGAGGCTCTCCTCGGTCGGCACCAACCCGGGGGCGACCGCGTTCACGCGGATGCCGTGGTGACCCCACTCGGCGGCCATGGTCGCCGTGAGGCTCTCCACGCCTGCCTTCGCCGCGCCGTAGTGGCCGGTCCTCGGGCACGGCTGCGAGCCGCTGCGTGACGAGATGTTCACGATCGATCCCCCGCGGTGCAACATCGCCCTGGCCGCCGCCTGGGCGCTGAAGAACGTCCATTTCAGATTGAGATCGACGACAGCGTCCCATTGCCGTTCGTCGAGATCGATGAGTGGACCGACATCGGCCGCGTTCGCGCTGCCGGCGTTGTTGACCCAGCAGTCGATCGCTCCGAACTCATCGAGTGTCGTCTGTACCAACCGATCGATGTCGGCGGCACTCGTGACGTCGGTGGGCAGCGCGATCGCCGTCCGCCCGAGTGATCGCAACTCTTCGACGGTGTCGTTCAGGAATCCGACGCTGCGCCCGGCGACGACCACCGACGCGCCACACTTCGCCATCGCCCGCGAAATGCCGCGGCCGATGCCACGCCCCCGCCGGTCACCACCACGGCCTTACCGGTCAGATCGAACACGAAAGGCTCCCCTGCGAATTTGACATAGTCGTCAGATTACTATCCGGAGCAGTTCGAGAATCCATAAGGGGACCGATGACTGAGTTCGACGAGCCGGCGTTCCGCCAGCGCATCCGCGATTTCATCGCGGCCAACGCGCCAGACCTGCCGTATCGGGTCGGCACCCGGTCACCGGAAGACCAAGCGGAGTCGAGGGTCCTGCGAGATTGGAGTCGACAGGTGTACGAGGCGGGGTTCGAAGGCGCCGAGTGGCCGGTCGAGTTCGGCGGACGCTCGGACTTCCGCGCGGTCGAGGAACTGATCGTCACCGAGGAGTTCGCCAAGGCCCTGGCCCCGACTCCGATCGGCGCCGGCAGGCTGGCGGCCCATGCGTTGTTGCACTTCGGTACCCACGACCAACAGGTCGAGTACCTGCCCAAGATCCGCAGATACGAACACGTCTGGTGTCAGCTGTTCAGTGAGCCCGACGCCGGCAGCGACCTCGCGTCGATGCGTACCACAGCGATCCGCGACGGCGACTACTTCGTCGTCAACGGCCAGAAGGTCTGGAGCACGAACGCCGCGTTCTCCGACATGGGATACCTACTCGCCCGCAGCGATCCGTCGGTGGCCAAGCACGCAGGCATCAGTGCCTTTGCGTTCGACATGTCCCTGCCGGGAGTCACCGTTCGGCCGCTGCGCGAGATGACCGGCACCTCGGATTTCAACGAAGTGTTCTTCGACGACGTCCATGTACCTGCCGACGCCCTCATCGGTGACCTCGGCCAGGGCTGGATGATCGCCACCACGAGCTTGGCATCGGAGCGGGCAGGCGTTGGCGCGCTCGTCATTCGACTCCGCCAGAACCTCGACGCGCTCATCACGTATGCGAAGGCGACGCCGTCGGGAACGGGGACGATCGCCGACGACCCGGTGATCCGTCAACAACTCGCTGACTTCACCGCGCGGGTGGAGATCGCGACCCTGATGTCGGAGGCCGCGGTCGACCGACGACTGCGGGGAAAGTTCAACGAGGCCGACGCCCCCCTGATCAAGCTCGGCTTCGCTGTCTTGAACCAAGACCTCTCCTACCTCGGCATCGAGATCCAGGGCATCCGCGGCGCGTTGGCCACCGATGACCCCGAAGCCGTCGATCACGGCCACTGGCAAGACGAGTTCCTCTACGCCAAGGCGTACACCATCTCGGGAGGAAGCAACGAGATCATGCGCAACCTGCTCGGTGAACGTGCTCTCGGCCTGCCCCGCGAGCCAAAGCCGCATTGATGACGGCCGAGTCAGCGGGCCTTCCACACGGGCTGGCGCTTCTCCAGGAACGAACGTACGCCTTCGGCGGCATCCTCGCTGCCGGTGATCACGGCCTTCGCCCGTTGCGTCGCGGCCCAGCCGAGATCGGCGTCGGCCGCGAGTTGGGTGTCGATTGCGGCCAGGCAGGCCTGCACCGCCATCGGGGCGTTTCGACAGATCCGGTGTGCAAGCACCAACGCAGCGTCGAGGGCCTCGCGCTGCATCGTGACGACCAGTACGTGGCCGTCCCGGTGGGTGCAGACCAGGTCGCCCACGTTCAGTCCTCGTCGGCGGGGGCCGGCGGAACGTGCGGGAACAACTCGGAGAACGCCCCGACGGTGATCCGGCGCCGATCAGCCGGAGCGACGTCGTCGAACAGCTCGTGGAGCGTCTTTTGGGTGTGCCCGAACGTGCCCTCGAGGTGCGGGTAGTCGCTGCCCCAACACACGTTCTTCCAGCCCATTGCGGTCATGGCCTTCACTGCCGACGAGTCGTGCTGAAACGACGCATACACGTTCTCGTAGAGATATTCGCTCGGCAGTCGACGCAGCGGGGGGCGCACCGCAGAGGCATGCTGGCGGTACCCCTCGTCGAGGCGATCGGCGATGAACGGCCCCCAGGTGGCCCCGCCCTCTGACACGATGACCTTGAGATCCGGATGTCGATCGAACACGCCAGCTGCGATCATCTTCGTCACGGCTCGCTGGCCGCCGTACGTCGTCTCGACGTAGTTGATGAGGGCGCCGCCGGGCCCACGGAAGTAGCCGCCGTGGAACGACGCCGCGTCATGGGCCTCGGTACCGACGTGGAACGCGACGACGATGCCGGTCTCCTCGAGCGCCGCCCACAGCGGCTTCCACACGTCGTCGTTCCAGTCGGGTGCGCCGAGGCACGGCGTGACCGACAGGTAGCCGGCCTTGAAGTCCATCGCGGCGACCCGGTGGACCTCGGCGACGGCGTGCTCCGCGTTGAGAAGCGGGATCGTGGCTGCGCACACGTACCGGTCGTTGAACCGCTGATACCCGATCGCCCAGTCGTTGACGGCGCGACAACCTGCGGCGAGCAGGTCGGGGTCCTGGATGGACGACATCCAGATGCCGATCGACGGGTAGACCAACTCGGCCCAGATACCTTCCTGGTCGAGGTCGATCAGGCGCAGGCTCATGTCGTTGGCGCCCGGGGCACGTTGTTCGACGGTCTTGCCCTCGGAATCCGTGAGCATCGCTGCGCGAGGCATGCGCCGTCGGAACGCCTGGCCATCGACGTACAACGTCTCGTGCTTGCCGTCGTCGTCCTTGACGCTGCGCGGCATCCGTGCCGCCACCTCGGGCGGCAGGGCGGTGGTGAACAGGTCGGCCGGCTCGACGAGGTGCGAGTCGCCGGAGTTGGCCCAGATCTTGGTCATGGTGTCCTCCTGGTGAGTTGTTGATTCGATGGTCGGTCGGTCAGCGGACCGGGCGGAATCGCGGTGTCGACATCTCATCGTTGACGTGCTCGAAGACGATTTCGACACGGTCACCGATCTTCACGTTCTCGACGTCGACGTCGATGATGTTCACGAGCATCCGAGCGCCCGCGCCCTGCGTGCCGTCGAGTTCGACGACACCCGACACGTACGGGCAGATCGGGGCGAGATCCGGATGCAGTGGGTGACGAACGATGGTGAAGCTGTAGATAGTGGCCGTGCCCGGCAGCTCGACCCAGTCGATGCCGCGCTGCTGACAGTTGAAGCAATACGCCGACGGCGGCAGCCGGAAGGTGCCGCAATTCGAGCACTTCGGTGCGACGAGGCGGTCTTGCCTGGCTGCGTCCCAGAAGGGCTGGGTGAGGTAGTCGGCGTTGGTCTCTTTCAGGATGCTCGGGAACACGCCCGGAGTGAGTTCGCCAAAATCGGTGCTCATTCGGCTCAGCCTTTCCTCAAGAGTGTTCCGGAAACGGGAAGCCCCGCCGGGCCGCCCGTGACGAGAGCGATCTCCGCTCCCTCGACCTGGTTGACGGCCGTGCCGCGCAGCTGCTCGACGGCTTCGCGTACGTGGGTCATGCCGATGATGTAGGCCTCCGACAGGTTGCCGCCATGGGTGTTGACCGGGATCGAGCCGGTGCCGTAGCGGATGTTGCCGTCGGCGACGAACGGGCCGCCTTCTCCGATCGGGCAGAAGCCGTAATCCTCGAGCTGCATGATGACCATCGGCGAAAAGTGGTCATACAGCAGGGCGACGTCGACGTCTTCGGGCCCGATGCCGGCCATCTCGAAGATGCGCTTCGCGACAGGGCGGTGACCCGACGAGGCGAACTCGTCGTCGGGGGTCTGGAAGTACCGGAACAATGCCGGCCCCCATCGGCCGGAGCCGCCGTGCGCCGACGCCATGATGGTCACGGGCGGCTGCTTGAGATCCTTGGCGCGCTCGACCGATGTGGTGATCACAGCGACCGCGCCATCGCTTTCCATCGTGTAGTCGAACAGACAGAGTGGGTCGTTGATCATGCGTGCGTTGAAGTAATCGTCGAGAGTGATCGGCTCGGTCCGCAACGCCGTCGGGCGCTTGATGGCGTTGTCGCGGGTCGAGATGCAGACCTCCGCAAAATGCTCACGCTTGGTGCCGTAGAGGTGCATGTGGCGTGACGCGATCTGGGCGAAGCTGTGACCGGGCGACAGCAACCCGTTGTTGGCCGTGAACGCAGCCGACGGCGGCACGCCGCTGCCCCCATAGGGACTTGCGCTGTCGGACATCATCGCGTATGCCAGCACGCCCCCGACCGCGGACCCGCCGAGCCGCTTGTTGAGCTGCTGCAGGGTCATCAACGTGACAACCGTCGTGGCCATGCCCCCGTCGATCGCCGCCGCTGCCACACCGAGGGCGCCGGCGCAGCCACCACCGCCCGACGTGGTGGTCGTCGCCCACCGGATTTCGGGCACGCCGAGCTCAGCACCCACCGCGGCCGGGTCGCACGAACTCGAGTAGATCGAGAAGCCGTCGAGGTCGTTGACGGTGAGGCCGGCGTCTTCGAGGGCGGCGAGGATGGCTGTGCACGCCATCGAGAACTCGCTTTCCGGAAACGACTGGCCCCGCTTGAAATACGGCGTCGCGCCGACTCCGACGATCGCCGCTTTGTCCTTGATCGTCATCAGTTTGTGGCTCTTCCTGCGCCGCACGGTTCCGCGGCCCGGTGTTGGTGTTCGTCGATCAGGTAGTTGTCGATCTCGACGCGACCGGTCGCAGGATCGAGCACCGCGTACGAGAGTCGTTTTCCGTTGGCGTGATCGCGGGCTTGGCCGACGGAGCCCGGGTTGATCACGAGCGGGCGGCCGACCCGCTGCACGAACTGTTTGTGGGTGTGGCCGATCACCACGAAATCGGCGTCGACCTCGCCGATGCGCCTCAGTTCTGGCGAATCGGGCAGAACGTACTGCGTTCGCGGTTGGCAGGGGCTGGCGTGGGTCATCAGCAATCGCTTGCCGGCGACATCGAGTTCCACCACCAGTGGGTTCGAGGCCAGCCAGTCGACCAACTCGGCGTCGACGTGGGCAGCGTTGCGGGCCCGTTCGCCGTGCGCAGAGAGCAGGCCGAGGTCGTGGTTGCCGAGGACGCAACACGCGTCGCGGTCACGCAGGATCGCAACCGTCTCGTTGCTGAACCGGAACTCCTCGACGATGTCGCCGGCGCACAGGAGCAGGTCGACGGCGCCCATCCGCCCGAGGGCACAGGCGAGGCCGTCCGCGTTGCGTGGATGTCGGAGACGATTCCGATTCGCACGTGGCTTCCCTCCTGACGCCGGCTCGACGGCTATCGATGTTGACACTACCACAAAGTGGAGGGGAATGAAAATGACATTTTCACTCGTTTCACGTGTTGGCAGCCCCGAACGCGCGCAGGAACAGACGGGTGGTGTGCAACGTCGCCTCGGCCCAGCCCGGTCCGGTGTCACCAACCAGCCGGGCTTGGATCAGCCCGCCGACGACGCTCGTGACGGCCCGCGCATCCTCGTCCGGTTGCTCCGCAAGTGGGAACGCGCCCTCGCGCTTGCCGCGCCGGATCACTTCGGCCAGCATTGTGCGCCGCACCGTGGCCGCCTCTTGATCCACCTGATCGAACCCCACCGCTGCGCGCGCTTCCGCCGACGTGAGCACCGATGTCTGGCGAGCGCGCTTCGGGTCGTACACCACGGCGAGCTGGCGGTGGATCCAAGCCTCGACCGCTGCGGCCGGACCATCTGCCCGGGCGATAACCTCGGACATCTCGGCCGCAACCCGATCGGCGGCGGTCCGAAACATCGTCAGGATCAGCTCGTCCTTGGAACGGAAGTGCCGGTAGAAGGCGCGCGTCGACAGCTCGGCAGAATCGAGGATCTGCTGCACCGAAACGGCCTCGTCGCGTGAACGACCGATCAGACCGAACGCAGCCCTGAGGATGACGTCGCGTTCGAGACGTTGCCGCTCGGTCCGTGTCAGCGAGGTCGTGCCGGTCACCGCATCGTCCCGGCTCGGTCAGCCAACCACGTTGCGCGAGCGCAGGTCGGCAATCTCGTCGGCGGTCCGACCGAGCCGAGTCAGGATCTCGTCGGTGTGCTGGCCCGCGAGCACGCCTGGCAGGGCCTGCGTCTTCGACCGGGAGAATCGGAGGTACGGAGCAAGCCGAAGGTGCTCATCGAACGTGGGGTGGGTGACGTCGACCACGTACCCGCTGGCGCGGCCGAACGAGTCGTCGTACATCAACGATTCGATGGAGTCGGTGTTGAGCGCGACGCACGCGATGCCTTGCGGCAGCAGTTCGTCTTCCCAGTCGGGCGCCGACTTCGCCGCGAATACGCCTGCAAGCGCTTCGATCAGCGCCGTGGTGTTGGAACGTCGCAACGCGGCGTCGGCGAAGCGTGGATCTCCGGCCGCTCCGGTGTAGGGAGCGAGGGCCGTTGCGAGCTGGTTCCATTCGACATCGCTCGGGGAGGCAAGGAACACGTAGCCATCGGCTGCGTCGTAGATGCGGTACAGCGCCCCGAGGCCGCGCAATTCGGCGTCGGGGGCCGGTTCCCTGGGCGCGCCTGGGTATGTGACGGCCTGGGCCGACATCGCGTGGGCGCCCGTGTTGAGCATCGACGAGAACAACTCCTGGCCGCCAGCACCACGTCGACGCGCCACAAGACCGAACAAGATCGCCGTCGCGACACCGAGGGCCGCGAAACCGTCGGCTTGCGCGTTCGCCAACGCGCCGGCCGCCGACAGCCGCCGGGCACCGTCTTGGATCTGATCCATGGTCAGGTCGGGGCGCTCCTCGACCGTCGATCCCACGTTGGCGAGCGGGATACCGCTGGCGGCGCCGATGCTGGGCGCGTAGGCGGGCTTGTTGCCGTACGGGCCGTCGACACCGTACCCAGGTGCGTTCACGTAGATGACGTCGGGGTTGCGCAGCTTCACCGACTCGTAGTCGAGACCGAGTTTCTTCATCGCCCCGGCGCGATAGCCCTGCACGACGACGTCGGCCCCGCTCGCCAGCTGCTGGACGACGGCAAGGCCCTCAATCGTGGAGAGATCGACCGCGATGCTTTCCTTGCCCTGCATCACCTTGGCGCCTCCCGATTCCGGGAACGGAATGATGTTGCGGATCGCGTCGCCGGACAACGGCTCGACCTTGATCACACGGGCGCCGAGGTCGGTCAGCATGGTGGTGCCGTGAGGCGCTGCGAACAGAGTCGCGAGTTCGAGGATCGTGATCCCGGCGAGCGGTAGACCACTCGGAACTTCGACCGACTCGTCCGGTACAGCCTCTCCTCTGTCAGACTCGGCGGCCATCGCGAGGATCGCCTCGCGGTGTTCGTCGAGCTTCGGGGCACTGCGCCCGAGATCGGCCGGCGTACCACTCGCTTTCACGATCGCAGCAGGCTGGCGGACCCGCCCGCGCTCGGCATCGTCGATCTCGACCACGAACCCGTCGTGCAACAACTGTGGGTGCTCGAGCGCTGAGGGGCCACTCCGGAACTGCTCGGCGAACACGTTGCCGTCCTCGTCGAAGATCTGGCGCCATTCGTCGAGCGTCTTGCTGCGGGTCGCCTCGAGCATCTTGGTCCACAGCGCCTGCCGTTTGTCCGCGTCCTCGCCGAACACCGGCAGCCCCTGCCATTGCTCGTCGGCGAACATCCAGTCGAGGCCGAGCGCCCTCATGACTGCGGCGTACAGGTGCGCCGCCACGGACGCGAACTGGAGCCAGCTGCCGTCCTTGGTGAGACACACCATCAGCATGAACGTGAACGGGCTCGCCGGCCGACCAGAAGCGTCGTACGGGTCGGACTTGTGGAAGGCGTCAGGCCAGCGGTCGGCGATCATGTACTCGAACCAGGCCCAGGTATCGAGCGTGGTGAACGCCTGCACCAGGTTGGTCTCGACCCACTGGCCGGCTCCACTGAAGTCGCGTTCGACGAGCGCGGCGAGAATGCCATGCAGCGCGACCTGGCTTGCGGCGAATGACGCGAAGGGCACGTTGACGAACGGCGGCACGGTGTACGGGCTCATTCGCCGGAACGTATGGAACACACCGAGCTTGGCCTGAACGACACCCTCGTAACCAGGAGCGTTTGCGTAGGGGCCCTCGCGTCCGAAGCCGGTGACCGACGTGTAGATGAGCCGCGGGTTGTCGGCCTTCAGCTCGGCGTAGCCGAGACCACGATCGTCGAGCACGCCAGGCCGGTGGGTTTCGATCAAGACGTCGCACGATCGGGCGAGGTCGCGAATCACGCGCCGGTCGCTCTGATCACGGATGTCGAGCACGATGCTGCGCTTGCCGCGGCCCCAGAAGGGATAGGCGGCGTGGTGGCGGATGACGGCGCCGCCGGGCGGCTCGATCTGGACGACATCGGCACCGAAATCGGCGAACAGCTGACTGATTTGAGCACCGACGCGATTCGGTGACAGGTCGATCACTCGCAGTCCTGCAAACGGTCCCATGGCGACACCCCCTCCCGGATGATTGGGTGACAGGCTAGGCGCAGACCACCCCAACTGCAAATGGCGTTTTCATTTCTCCCTGGCGCCCGTGCCGACAGCTCTCAGACGCGTTCGCCGAAGTTCATCTGCTCGAGCCGGCGCACCACGGCAATCTCGTGCTCGCGCCCGTACCACGACGGTCGGGCAGCGTGGCCATCCGGCGGGCGGGCCCAGTGGATGTCGCCCCAATGGCGACGCGAGAGCCGCTCGGGAAAGTCTGGATCGATCTGCTGGCACGCCTTCCAGTAGCCCTTGGCGTACTGCGTCATCTCCGAAGGGATCCACCAGTCCTCCTCCGAACTCCACTTGCCGTCGCCTGCATAGCGGATGATCTGCAGTGAAGGGAATCGGAACGGCGGTTGGGCCGGGTCGGGGTGATCGGCCAGATTGATTCCCTTCCAGACGATCTGGTCACCATCGATGTTGTACCACTCGAGCGCGGTATAGCAGTGCTTGCCGTACATCATCGTGGATTCGAGGAACAGTTGGATCTCGGCCGGGCCGCGGAACCGACCGTAGAAGTGATCGAAGTAGACAGCGTCGTCGGTGAACAACTGCGACCAGGCGACCCAGTCCTCGAACACCGGGCCCGTCAGGAAGTAGTGCTTGAACGCGGCTTCGACTTCGTCTCGGCTGAAGATGGTCATCGTTGTACTCCCCTGTGTGTCTGATACTGATCACGTCTCATCGGTCATCTCCCAGTGATGACACCACCAGCCGGCGCCGACCAGCGTTTGCAGCTTCTCATGCCAACAAAACGACAGGTCCGATCCGGGTTCGAGGTAGTAGTAGCAGTTGGCGCAGCTATCGCCCTCCACGGGCGTGCCGCGGAGCGCCGTCAGCCGGATGAGGCGCTGGGTGGCTTCGAACTTGGCCTCGTCGATGCTGGCGTCCTGCGCACTCACCCGAGCCCTCCGGGCGCGACGAGCAGTCGGCGCAACCCGCGGAACAAGGCGTTTGGGCTGTAGTCGAAGTCCTGGTCGGGGATCAGGGTCATCGTGGGGGTCAGCGTCGTCAGTAGCTCCAGAACGATGCGAACCTCGAGCCGGCCCAGTGGGGCGCCGAGGCACAAGTGCGAACCTTTGCCGAACGCCATGTGCAGCTCTGCGTCGGCGCGGTCGACATCGAATGAGTCGGGGTCGTCGAAGCGGGCAGGATCGTGCGCGGCAGAGGCGAAGCACATCATCACCTTGGAGCCGGCGGGGATCCTGAACCCACCGATGTTCGTATCGACCCTGGCGACTCGTCGGTGGTTGAGCACTGGTCCGTCGAAGCGCAGGATTTCTTCGACTGCGTTGGGGATGGTGGCTGGTTCGTCGATCAGCTGTCGCCATTGGGACCGGTTCGAGAGCAGCGCGCGCATGCCGTTGCCGATGGTGTTGCATGTGGTCTCGTGGCCGGCCAGCGCCATCGAGTACACCATGTTCACGATGTCGAACTCGTTGAGCTGCTCTGGCTTGGCCCGCGACAACTGGACCAGGTCGGAGGTGAGATCCTCGGCAGGTGTCACCGCGCGAGCCGCGACGTGCGCTTCGACGTATCGCCAGAATGCGGAGATCTCGTGCGCGACCTCGACCTGCTCGACGTCGTCGAGTCGGCCGTAGGTGAACATGATCCGTTTGGCGCTCCACTCCTTCAACATCTCGGTGTCCTCGTCGGGGAACCCGAGCAGGCTGAACGCGGCGTAGCCCGGGAACGGAAACGCGAGACGATCGACAAGGTCGATCACGGATTCGTCCGCGAAACCTCTCACGAGGTCCTCCGCGTAGGCGCGCAACGTGGGCTCGAGCGCGTTGAGCCGTCGGGGCGTCATGACGGTCAACACCGACTTTCGCATCGGGCCGTGACGGGGGGGATCGGCATTGCTCAACGTCGGCACACGACCGAACCCTTCCGCCAGCACCGCCTGGGCCTCGTCGCACACCTTGATCAGCGGCGACGACGCGTTCGCGGCCGACCATGTGTCGCGGTCAAGCAACATCTGCTCCACGTCGTCGAACCGGGTGACGATGTAATGATCGAGCTCGGGCAAGAAGAACACCGGACCCTCGTCTCGCAGCCGGCCGAACACCGGATACGGGTCGAGCACCGTGGCAGGATCCAGCGGGTCGTAGCCTTTGGCGAACGGGCAGGTGGCCATTTCAGCCGGCCTTGGGGTAGCTGGTCGGGACGTCGATGAAGCCACGACGTACTCGAATCCGCCAGCGGCCGTTCTCGCGCACAAGCTGATCGCGGTGTCGTCCGAGCATCGCCAATTCGGGTCGGCCGTCATCGCCGCGCTGGATCATGGTCCACATCACTTCCGAAATGGCCTCGTCCCCATCGATCTGCACCATCGGGCTGGAGATCACATGGAAGGTCTTGCCGACGAGCCCGTCGAGGGCCCTCGTCATCGTGTCGCGAATCTCGATCCGACCCTTCGCTCGCCCCATCGGCCCCAGGCGAATCTCACCATCGGTCGCGAACAGCGCCGCATAGTCGTCGAAACGACCGGCATCGAGATGCATGCCGTAGTCGATGAACAACTGCTGGATCTCGAGCAGGTCCTCGACCCGGCGTAGACGCGATTCGAGTTCGGGGCCCATCAGCTCACCTCCTGCGTCGACCCGAGCCCGCGCGCCCCGCGACAGTGCTCCAACTGTGCGTGGTGGTTGTGCTCGTAACGCTCGATCCACTCCGGCGGCAGCTTGGCCCATGCCTCTCCGATGTCGAGCTTGCGGCCCTTGTTGAGCCGTTCGGCGGCGATGACATCGCCGACGAAGATGGTGTTTTCGTCGTTGTCGAGGCTGCCCGTCACTCGGGCTTCCACGTAGCTGAGCGCACCGAGCAGGATCGGAACGCCGGTCGCACCGTGCTTGATTTCGAGACCGTCCAGCTTGTCGCCATCACGACCCGAACTACCACCGAGCGCCATCAGGATGTCGAGCGACGTCGGCAGGAGATCGGGATCGTTGCTCAGCACGTGCATCGCGAACACACCGCCCTGCAGGATGAGATCGTGGCTGAAGTTGTACTTCGTGATGCTCACGGTCACGCGAGGGGCCTCTGGCACGATCCCGGCCGGACCGCCCGACAACGACATCAGACCATTCGCCCGACCGCCGTGCACGGTGGTGACCGCGACGGGAATCGGGCGCAAGCCCTGAAACGTGAACTCGGCAGCTTTGAGATCGACGGTCATTGCGCTCCTCTTGCTCTCGCCAGGCATCTCATTTAATCTATGTAAATGACAGATGTCAAGAGGAAGCGCGGCGGCACTCAGCCGAACGCACTGTCACGTGACGACATCCTCGACGCTGGGCTGTTGGTGGTCGGCGCAGACGGCCTCGAAGCATTGAGTGTCACCTCGGTCGCTCGCGTCCTCGGAGTATCGAGCCCTGCGGTGTACCACTACGTCGGCGGCAAGGATGATCTCGTCAACCTGGTGTGCGAACGGGTGGCTCGCGGGGTCGAACTCCCGCGCGACAACGCCGACAAGTGGGACGACCGGATCGTCGCGATCATCCTGTCGATGAACGCCACCTTCGCCCGCTACCCGGGCGTCGCGGCCCGGGTGCTGCCCTTCCGTCGCCCGTCCCGGGCGGTCGACCGGCTGTCCGAAGTCGTGCGCGAATGCATTGTCGAGGGCGGATTCGACGAGGTGACCGCGGATGACCTGTTGGCGACGATTCACTTTCTGGTCGGTGGATGGTTGCTCGGTCAGCGCCCAAACCTGCCGGCCCGGAACATGACACCCGCGCTTCTCGAACGCGCGGTCCGCTGGGCGCTCAGCGGGGCGCGCAAGGATGCAGAGGGGAACTCCTGACCAGCCGCTGCCGAGCGTCGGGTTGGGCTTCACGAAGGCCGTCGAGCGTTGCATTGAACGCAAGCATCCAGCGGCGGTTCACGGACGCCTTCGAGGTGCCGAGCCAGCCGGCGGCCTCCTGCAACGCGAGACCCTGGGCGAGGGCGAGAACCACGTGGGCGACGTCGGTTGCATCGCTCGCCAACACGCCGGCCTCGATGCAACGTCGCACGTGGCCGACGATGAACTTCCTCACCGTGCTGGTGGCTCCGAGCTCTTTGGCACTCGGATCCAAGTCTGCGAAGGGTCGCGAGAACATCACCCCCGCAAGCACGGAGTTCTCGCGGACGAACGACCGATAGGATGCGATGACGGCGAGCAGGTCGGCACGTGGGTCGTCCGTGTGGTCGAGTTCGTCGAAGCGGCCACCGAGCCGGCGGAAACCCTCGAAGTACACCTCGCGGACAAGGCCGGCCTTGTCGCCGAACAATTCGTAGACGGCGGGAATCGACGTCGCGGCTGCGGCGGCTACCTTGCGGGTCGTGAGCGCACCGGCTCCCTCGTCGGCCAGTATGGCCAGCGCGGCACGCAGCACCCGGTCGCGTAGCGCCGGTGTTCGCTGTTTCGGTCTCGGCACGCTCGGCCCTACTTGGTGGCGGGAAACTCGGCATCGATGCCGGCCCGGATGACCTGCAGCGTGTGCTCCCTGACGCGTAGCTTGCTCGCAAGATGTGCGGCCATGTCGAGTTTCGCGAGAGCGATGGCTGTGTCGTTCGCGACGGCCCGCAGTTCCGGAGCTTCGACGACGCGGTCGAGCAGCCCGGCCTCGACGGCGTTGGCGGGCGAGAACAGCTCGGCGAGGATGATCGCTCTGTTGAAGAATGCCGGGGCGAGCCGTTGTCGCACGATCTCGACCGCTGCCAGCGGCATCGTCATTCCGATCGCCACTTCGTTCGCCACCAGCTTGAACGCGCCCGATACGCCGATGCGGTAGTCGCCGGACAGGAGCACGAACACCCCCATCGCCATCGCGTGACCCGTGCAGGCGATCACCACCGGCGTCGGAAACGACAGCATCCGCTCCGATAGTTCGAAGCCGGCGCGCAACATGGCGATCGCCTCGGCGCCGCCGCCTCTGAGAACGCTCAGATCGAAACCCGCGGAAAAGATGCCGGGCCGTCCGCTGAGCACCACGACGGCGTTGTCATTGGCCGCGCGATCGAAGGAGGCGGCGAGCTCTGCGAACATCTGCGGCGACAGAGCATTTACTTTGCCGTCGTCCATGGTGATGGTCGCGACAGAGCCGTTGAGGTCATACGTGACGAGCTGATCCATCCGCAGGATGCTATTCGGAACACTGTTTCGGAATCAAGTTCCGAATCAACCCCGGCGTCGGCAACGGCGCGACGGCTTCGGGGTCAGCCTTTGGGTCAGCCTCTGGCGCAGGCGGCGCCGAGCCGGCGGCCTGGGCTGGACCAGGCGGGGTCGTCGGTGCGCGGCCAGAAGTCGCCGGTGTGCTCGTCCTGGTCGTAGGGCATGGGGGGCGGCCCGCCACCGGCGATCCGGGCGACGGCGTCGAGGAAGCGGTCGATGTCCTGGCGGGTGGTGTCGATTCCGGCGCTGGCCCTGACTGCGCCGGGCATCCGCCGGCGGTCACCGTAAAGGACGGCGGCGCGATAGTCGGCGACCTCCGGCGACGTCAGCCCCAGCAAGCGCAAGAGGTAGGGGTGGGCGCAGAAGCAGCCGTGACGTACGCCGATTGCGTGCTCTGCGCTGAGCCGGGCGGCGACGAGAGCGTGGGCGACACCGTCGACGACGAACGAGGCAACGGGTAGGGCGCCGGGCTGGGCCGAAGGGCCGAGCAGCCGCACGCCGTTGATGCCTGAGAGACCCTCGCTGAGCCGGTGGGCAATGTCGTCGTCATGAGCTCGGATGGCGTCCCATCCGAGCCTGTTCAACTCGTCGGTGGCGGCGTGGAGGGCGACGGCGCCGAGGACGTTCGGTGAGCCGGCTTCCTCCCGATCGGGTGGATCGGTCCACACCACCTCGTCGAGGTCGACGAGGTCGACGGCGCCGCCACCGGCCAGATACGGATCGCCGTTGGCGAACGTCGCCCGGGGGCCGATGAGCACGCCGGCGCCGAAGGGGGCGTACATCTTGTGGCCGCTCCAAACGAGGTAGTCGGCGGCGCGGGGTAGCGGGCGGTGGGGGGCGAGCTGCGCTGCGTCGACCATCACCGGGACGCCCCGGTCGTGGGCGGCTGCGATGATCTCGTCGATCGGGGGGACCCAGCCGGTGACGTTGGACGCCCCGGTGACGGCAAGCAGCCGGGGGTGGGGCTGCTCGTCGAGCACGGCCGCGACGGCGTCCACACCAAAGGTGCCTGAGGCGTCACACTCGACGTAGCGGCGCCGGGCGAAACGGGCCCAGGGCAACAGATTGGCGTGGTGTTCGACGACGGTGGTGACGACGACATCGTCGGGACGGAGCCCGAGGCGGTAGGCGAGGTGGTTGATCGCCTCGGTGCTATTGCGGCAGATGATGGCGACGTCGTCGGTGTCGGTCCGACCGGCGAATGCGGTGAACGCGGTACGAGCATCCTCGTACGCGGCGGTGGCGAGCTGTGACTTCCAGCCCGCCCCCCGGTGGACACTCGAATACCACGGGAGAAACTCCTGCACCCGGGACGCGACCGCAGGGAGGGCGTTCGTCGATGCTGCCGCATCGAGCGACAGATAGCTGCGCTCGATGCCGTCGACGCACGGCACGCCGAGACCGTCGCCGACGAGCCGCACACCGAGATCATCGCTCATGCTCGCTCGCCGGGTTCGGTCAGCCGGATGCGCTCGGACGTTCCCTGCAGTTGCAGGCGGCGGGCGAGGACCGGGTTGTCGCGCGCCTGGCTGACGTGGCAGCCGATTGCGGCGAGCTGTGCGGACCGGTCGACGACGACATCGACACCATCGAGTGGCGCGAAGCTCGTCCCGAGTTCGGCATTGAGCTTGGACGCGATGTCTGGTGCGACGCCCCACTCGAGCACGGGCAGACCATGACGTGCGGCGACCCGTTTGCCCGCAGCGGTGGCCGCACGGTGGTCGGCGTGTCCGGTTACCCCGCCCGGCTCGAACACGACGAGCAGGGCGGCATCGCCGAGATCGGCCTCGATCTCGGCGTCGAGGAGGTCGGGAGACACGTCGCCGAGCCCGCCGTCGGGGTAGTCGGCGAGGCGGACCCGTGAGACACCGAGCGCGTCTGCCGCGGCGAGGAGTTCGTCGCGGCGAACGAGGCCGAGCTCGGCGCAGGCCCCGAGCGTGCTGGCCCCGAGCGTGCTGGCCTCACCGTGGGTGAAGCACAACACCTGAATCTGCGCCCCGGCCGCAGCCAGGGCAGCGAGGACGGCGCCCAGCCCGAACGACTCGTCGTCGGGGTGAGCGACGACGGCGACGATCGGGCCGAGGCGGGCAAGATCGCCGAACGACACCGCGACAGCTGTCGAACGGGTCACTCGGCAGCCACCGTGACCACAGTGGCCTCGGGGGGCGGCGCGGCGAACTCTTGATAGGCGTCCCAGGCGCGGGGCCCGTACACCGAAGCGATGCCGCCGTCCATCAAGAGCGCAACGGCGAGCGTCTCGGCCACCTCCTGGGCGGTGGCGCCACGCCGGACCGCGGCCTTGGTGTGATAGGCGATGCACCCGTCGCATTGCTTCACCACCGCTATCGACAAGGCCATCAGCTCTTTGACCTTGGCGGACAGTGCGCCGTCGGCGACCGCGGCTCCGTGGAGATGGGAGAACCCGGCCCACACGTCGGGTATCATCCGGCTCAGCGACCGAGTGGGTTCTTTCAGGTCGTCGATCACGTTCTTGTAGTGGTCCATGGTCGTCACGTGAAGAGTATCTGGCCGCCGGCGGCGATCTCGTAGAACTCACCGACGGTGATGATGTCTTGGACCTGGGGGATGAGGTCGTTCTTCTCCAAGCCGAACAGGTCGACCGATGCCTTGCACGCGTACAGCCCGGCGCCCAGAATCACCACGCGTGTCCTCATTTGTCCATAGGACACCCGCACCACCTCCGCAAGCCAGGGCAGAAAGGCCCGACATCCGCAACGGCGTGGGGGACAGAATCTGGTGACGTAGATTGGATCACGTCCTCGCCGAAGTGACCTTGGCCCCTACCTGGCCGCTCCCGTGCAGTTCATAGTGGGCCTCGAGACGACCAGGAGGTCTGCCATGAAAGCACTTGTCTACCACGGTCCCGGAATGAAGGCTTGGGAAGACGTACCCAAGCCTGCGATCCTAAGCGACACCGACGCGATCATCCGCGTCGACGCCACCACGATTTGCGGCACCGATCTGCACATCTTGAAGGGTGATGTCCCGGCGGTGACGGATGGCCGGATCCTCGGCCACGAGGCCGTCGGAACGGTCGAGACGGTGGGCGCCGGCGTCAAGACGGTCAAGGTCGGCGACCGTGTGCTCGTCTCGTGCATCACGTCGTGCGGTGCGTGCCGCTTCTGTCGCGAAGGCCGTTACGGCCAATGCCTCGGTGGCGGCGGATGGATCCTCGGCCACAAGATCGACGGCACTCAAGCCGAGTACGTTCGCGTTCCCTTCGCCGACACGTCCACCTATCAGGTGCCGCCAGGTGTCGCCGACGAGCAGATCCTGATGTTGGCCGACATCTTGCCGACCGGCTACGAGGTGGGTGTCCTCAACGGCACCGTGCGGCCGGGCGATGTCGTCGCGGTCGTTGGCGCCGGCCCGATCGGGCTTGCCGCCATCATGGGCGCTCAGCTGTTCAGCCCGAGTCACATCGTCGCCATCGATCTGGCCGACAGCCGGTTGGAGGCCGCAAAGCAATTCGGCGCCGATGTCGTCGTCAACAACTCCCGAGAGGACGCCGTTGCGATCGTCGCCGAGCTGACCGGGGGCTTGGGAGCCGACGTGTCGATCGAGGCCGTCGGCACGCCGGCGACGTTCGAGCTTGCCGTCCGCCTGGCCCGGCCCGGTGGTCACATCGCCAACATCGGCGTGCACGGCGAGCCGGCCACATTGCACCTCGAAGACCTGTGGAGTCGCGACGTCACCATCACGACTGGACTCGTCGACACCTACACGACGCCCACGTTGCTCCGTCTCGTGATCAGCGACCAGCTCGACGCCAGTCGGTTCGTCACCCACCACTTCACGCTCGAGCAGTTCGAGGAGGCCTACGACGTCTTCGCCCGTGCCGCTGACACCGGCGCACTCAAAGTCGTCCTGACCCGAACATAAGCCCTGGTCCGTCTCATCGGTTCCGGTCAGCGAGGGTTTCATCGGATACCACCGGGGGTATGCTTTACTCACGGTCGACTGATGGAGGTCGTTGATGACTGATAGTTCTGAACCGGTTGGACAGGTCTCGCCGGAGGAGGCAGTGATCGCTGCCCGAGCCGGCGGTCTCGCAGTGGTGCGCTCCGACGGTCGGGGCGGTGACGTGCGCGTGAACGGCGGCGAGAGAACCGAGATCGTGACGATCGAGACGAAGTCGTTGGGTGACCGCAGCTACCTCGTGACCGACGGCGAGGTCGCGGCGGTGATCGACCCGCAGCGCGACATCGACCGCGTGTTGGCGGTGGCCGAGCGCCTCGGTGTCCGGATCACTCACGTGTTCGAGACGCACGTCCACAACGACTACGTGACCGGGGGTCTCGAGCTGGCCCGGGTGGTTGGCGCTGATTACGTGTTGTCGGCCGACGAGGACGTCGAGTTCGATCGTCGGGGTGTCCGCGATGGCGATGAGGTGCCGGTCGGGCATTTCTCCGTCCGAGCCGTACACACCCCAGGGCACACGCTGCATCATCTGTCGTATGTGATCAGTGAGGCCGGGCGTCCTCTCGCGGTGTTCACCGGGGGGTCGATGTTGTACGGCACCGTTGGCCGCACCGACCTGATTGCCGACGACCAGACCGAACCCCTGACGAGGGCACAGTTCCGTTCGGTGCGCCGGCTCGCCGCAGAGCTGGCTGACGACGTCGCGGTCCAGCCGACGCACGGATTCGGGAGCTTTTGCTCCTCGACCCAGGCGAGCGGCACCGACGCGAGCACCATCGCCACAGAACGGACGACGAACGTCGCGCTGATCGTCGACGACGAGGACAAGTTCGTGGAGCAACTGATGTCCGGTCTCACCGCCTACCCGCGCTACTACGCACACATGGGCCAGCGCAATCGCCGAGGCCCGGCAGCGGCCGACCTGTCGCCGCCGGCCCCCGTGGACCCCGTCGAGCTACGCCGCCGCATCCACGCCGGAGACTGGGTGGTGGACCTGCGAGCCCGCCGAGCATTCGCCCACTCGCACCTGGCCGGCACGGTCAACGTCGAGCTGGACGACCAGTTCGTCACCTATCTCGGCTGGACGATCCCGTGGGGAACCCCGGTCACACTGGTCGGTGACACCGCCGAGGAAGTCGCGATCGCGCAGCGCGACCTCGCGCGGATCGGGATCGATCGACCGGCCGGCGCAGCCACAGGCGGGCTTCGAAAGTGGGGTGCGGGCGGAGAGTTGCGGTCGTACCGGACCGCGACCTTCGCCGATCTGGCCGAGGAGGTCGGCCGCACGGGGGCGATCGTCGTGCTGGATGTCCGCCGAGACGACGAATGGTCCGCAGGCCACCTCGAGCGGGCAGTTCACGTACCGCTCGATCAACTCCAAGACCGAGTGAGCGAGATACCCGACGGCGACGTGTGGGTTCATTGCGCCTCGGGCTACCGGGCCTCGATCGCATCGTCGCTGCTCGACCGGACGGGCCGTCGGATTGTCCTCATCGACGACGACTGGACGACCGCACAAAAACAGCCGCGCCTCTCACACGCCGAACCGCCGCCGAAGTCGTAAACCACCAAACAAGGAGTAGCAATCATGAACTATGCGCTGACCATCGAGATGGATCTGTCCTACGACGAAGCCGTGGCCAAGGTGAGGGAGGCGTTCGCCGCACAGGGCTTCGGCATCCTCACCGAGATCGACGTTCAGGCGACCCTCAAAGCCAAGATTGGGGCCGACATCGAGCCGTATCTGATCCTCGGCGCCTGCAACCCGCAGCTCGCACATCAGGCACTCGAGATCGAACCCAAGATCGGGCTGCTCCTGCCGTGCAACGTCGTCGTCCGAGCCGGCGACGGCTGCACGATCGTCGAAGCGCTCGACCCGAAAGTCATCGCCGAAGTCCCTGGCCGCGACGAGCTCGTGCCCGTGGCCGACGAAGCCGGCCGACGCATCCGCGCCGCCCTCGACACCCTCCGCCAACAGCCGTGAGCGGAGCGGACAACGTCGTCGTCCTCGAACCGGCCACGAAGTGACGGCCGACCAGGGCTGGGACCAGCGGTATTGCGGCGAGGACTACCTGTTCGGCACCGAACCCGCGGCATTCCTCGTGCGCGAGGCGGGTCGGTTCGAAGCCGGGCAACGGGTGCTGTGCGTCGCCGACGGCGAGGGCCGCAACAGCGCCTGGTTGGCCTCGCGCGGCCTCGTCGTGGACGCCTGCGACCCGTCGCCGGTGGCCGTCGGCAAGGCGGAGCGCCTCGCTCGCGAGCGCGGCGTCGACATCGGGTTCGCCGTGGCCGGCGTCGACGACTATGCCTGGCCGCTGGCATCGGTCGATGGGGTCGTGGCAGTCTTCGTCCAGTTCGCTCCTCCCGAGCAACGGCGAGTCATGTTCCGCCGGATGCGCGACGCGCTCGTTCCCGGCGGCACGCTCCTTCTCCACGGTTACCGTGTCGAACAGCTCGAGTACGGCACCGGCGGGCCCCCGATCGCGTCCCATCTCTACACCGAAGATCAGCTTCGCGCCGAACTCGACGGACTCGAGATCGAATCAGTCCGCGAGTACGACGCTGTCGTTCGTGAAGGAACCGGCCACGTCGGGATGTCCGCGCTCATCGACGTCGTCGCAACACGAACGGTGGGCCCTGAGATATGAGCCGCCTGACGACCGGTTCGACGTAGTCCCGCCCAGCGACGTGCGGTCGCATCGATCTGTCTCCGATCGGCTGGTCGCATCGGCTGGTTGCATCGGCGAGGGCCGCGGTATAGCGTTATCTGCATGAATACGCAGATAACGGGAATGCCGTCCGACGAGCAGATTGACGCTGCCGCTGTCACGTTGAAGTTGTTGGCCGATCCGACGCGTCTGCGGATCCTGTGGGCACTGCTGCACGGCGAGCATTCCGTCAACGAGTTGGCCGCCCACGTCGGCTCGCCTGCGTCGTCGGTGTCGCAGCATCTCGCCAAACTACGGTTGGCGAAGCTGGTGCGAACCCGTCGTCACGGCACCCAGATGTTCTACGTCGTCGAGAACGCACACCTCGCGCGGCTGACGACCGAGGCCCTGTTCCACGCCGACCACGCAACCGGTACCGGCCACGAGGCCGCGTCCGGCGAGTTCGTCAGGGCAGCAGGATGAGGCTTTCGGACTCAACCCAGGACGACCTCGTGGTGCCGAAAGATCGCCATCGTGAAGCGCTCACAGCGACGGGTGGTTTCGCAGCCGCGATGACCCGCAGCCGGTGGGTCGAGGTCGCGCGGATCGTGATCGTCGCGATCTTCGTGTTCGCCTATGCCCAAGACCGGGTGCCGGTCGGGGTGTTGTGGGCGACGGTCGCGGTCGGGCTGTACCCGCTCGCCAAGACCGGTCTGTCCGATCTCGTCAACGAGCACAAGATCGGCACCGAAATCTTTGTGACGTTTGCAACGATCATCGCGTTGATCGGCGGTGAAGCGGTCGCCGGTGCGGTGCTGATGACGATCATCTTGCTGGCCGAGTTCATCGCCGACCTCAACACCGAGCGGGCCAGGGCCTCGATCAAGGGACTGATCGGTTCGGTACCGCGAACAGCCCGGCTCCGCGACACTGCGGGCGAACGCGTCGTCAACATCGACTCGATCCGTCCCGGTGACGTGATCCTGGTTCGTGCCGGCGAGCAGATCCCTGTCGACGGTGTCGTCGTGACCGGTACGGGTGCCGTCGACGAGGCGTCGATCACAGGCGAACCGACGCCGAAGGACAAACAGCTTGATTCCACCGTGTTCGCCGGCACGATTCTTCAGGCCGGTGCGTTGGACGTTCGGACCGAACGCGCCGGTCAGGACACGACCTTCGCCCGGATCGTGAGCCTCGTCGAGCAAGCCGAGGCGTCCCAGGCCCCGATCCAACGTCTGGCCGACCGCGTCGCCGCCTGGTTGATCCCGGTCGTGGTCGTGTTCCTCGTGATCGTGTTCATCGTCACCCGCGACGTTCGCAAGGTCGTCACCCTGATGATCTTCACATCCCCGGCCGAGCTCGGTCTGGCGACACCGATGGTGATGATCGCGGCGATCGCCAGAGCGGCCCGCAGCGGTGTCCTCGTCAAAGGCGGCATCCATCTCGAGGCCCTCGCCCAAGTGGACACCGTCGTGTTCGACAAGACCGGCACTCTGACCATCGGCAGACCAAAGGTCGAAACGATCACCGTGCTCGACCCCTCCTACACCGAGACCGACATCGCCACCCTCGCCGCCGCAGCGGACCGTCGCTCCGGGCACCCGCTCGCCGAAGCCGTCGTCGAACACGCCATCGCTGCCGGCATCACCATCCCGGAACCGACCACATTCGAAACGGTCGACGGCCGCGGTGTCGCCGCCGTCGTCGACGCGAGATCGATCCTCGTCGGCAACCAGCGACTCCTCACCGACAACGCCATCGCCATCCCGGAACACGACCCGGCCGCAACCGTCGCCTGGGTCGCGATCGACGGCACGGTCGTCGGCGCGATCCACTTCGCGGACCAGATCCTCCCCGGCGCCCGCGACGCGATCGCCCAGCTCCGCTCCACAGGCATCCGCCGCATCGCGATGCTCACCGGCGACAACGCAGCCGCAGCGAATCAGATCGCCGCCAAACTCGGCATCGACGAGGTCATCGCAGACCTCCTCCCGGAACACAAAGTCGACGCCGTACGCGCGATGCAACAAGATGGTCATCGTGTCGCGATGGTCGGCGACGGCATCAACGACGCCCCAGCGCTGGCCACCGCAGATGTCGGCATCGCGATGGGTGTCGGCGGCACCCAGGCCGCTCTCGAAGCGGCGGATATCGCGCTGCTGACAAACGACCTCTCCAAAATCGTGTTCGCCCGGGCGATCGCCCGCCGCGCCTACCGGACCATCAAGGAGAACCTCTTCGTCGGTGTCGGCGTCGTCCACGTCCTCGGCATCACCGCAGCCTTGCTCGGACTCATCGGCCCCGTCCAAGCCGCGATCATCCACCTCGGCCCCGACATACTCGTCTTCGTCAACTCAACCAAACTGCTCCACGTCCGTATCGACACCGGCCCGACCTCGTCCGACTTGGCCCTCGCCACCGCCACTGCCTGACCAAGTCGGGCCGGGCTGTGTCACACCGGCGTGCGGCGCTCCAACTCGTCGCGCCGAGAGCGGTACTCCTCGACACTGATCTCGCCGGCGGCGAACCGGTCATCGAGCCCGTCAATCGGCGAACGGGGCCGTTCGCGACCCGTTCGCATCCAGGGGATGACGACCAAAGCGATCACCGCCCACATCACCAGCACCATCGGGATCATGAGCCACGCCCACGCCCAGCCACCGTTCCAGAACATCATCACTCAACCTCCTGTTGTCGTTCGCTTTCGTCCATTGGACCTCGATCCCGCATTCGTCCGCTACCGCCGAAGGTCACGTTGCTTGAGGGAGAAAGTCCTTTGAGCGCGAACTGCACCGATCGGACCGCATCGGATGGCTCCGAGCAGCGGTGCTCGGTGCGAACGACGGGATCGTCTCGACGGCCAGCCTGATCGTCGGCGTGTCGGCAACCGGGGCGTCGAGATCTGCAGTGATCGTGGCGGCGACGGCCGGATCGGTGGCCGGCGCGCGATGTCGATGGCCACCGGGGAGTACGTCTCGGTCAGCTCCCAGGGGCCGACACCGAACAGGCAGATCTAGCCCCGCGAGGCACGTGAAGCGTACGTGAGGCCCGACTGCCCGCATCTTCCCGCGCCGGGCGGGTGATCACGCGGGCAGACCTCAACCAGAGCGTACGTTCGGCCCGACTGCCCGCCTCTTCCCGCGCCGGGGCGGCGATCACGCGGGCAGACCTCAACCAGAGCGTACGTTCGGCGCGAGCGTACGTGAGGCCCGACTGCCCGCCTCTTCGCCCACGACCCGCTCGGGGCGCACAGCCGCGACGAGCTCGGCATCTGCCACACGGTCACCGCTCGGCCATTGCAGGTCGCCGGTTCTTCAGCGTCGTCGTTCACCATCGGCGCCCGCGTCGGCGGGGCACAGGCGACCAAACCCGCGCTGCGCGTCACGGTATGGGGAGCCGTTGCGATGGCAATCACCGCGTTGATCGGCAAAGCTGTCGGCACGATCATCTGATCGCAGACCTCGGCCATCGCCACCGGATCCGCAGCGAGCCGTACTGGCGACAGGTGAACCCACGAGCCGGTCACGCGCGTTCGCCAGGTCCTGATCGAAGGGTGCCGGTGTCGCTCGACACGACGAGACTCCAGCCCGACGATGGCGGAATGACATGGAGATCCCGTGGAGACAGTGTGCAGACAGTTCGCTATTCGCTCCACCGACGCGAGAACGGCAGCCGACACGCGTACCGTTCACAGCAGCAAACGACAAGGAGGTGCGTCATGCACAACGGAGACTGGAATGACGGCTGGGGCGGAGGCTCTTGGTGGTGGATGGCGATCATGATGATCGCCTTTTGGGGAGGCGTGATTTGGCTCGCCGTGACGCTCATCCGACGCGGACCCCACACCTCGCATCCGCACACACACGACACGCAACCGCTCGCAGCGGCACGGCCAGCAGCGCAAGAGATCCTCGCCGAGCGCCTCGCTCGCGGCGAGATCGAGCCCGACGACTACCGCCAACGCCTCGACGCACTCCGCCACCAACCGGAGAAATGAAGGAGCGACTACCGTTCGACAGCGGCCGCCTCGATCTTGACCGATCAACCGGCGCTGTTCACTTCATCAATTCCCGAACTCGAATTCGCTGATCTCCGCGAAGGCTTCGCTCAACGTGGCGACACACGACTCGAACAGCGCCTTGCCGTGGTCGGCGTTCGCCCCCGTCGGGTCGCCGATCACCCCGGACGGGCCGAAGTCGTTCGACAGCCATCCGAAGCTCACCGAGCCGCCGAAGCGGACGTGCCGGTTCTCGGCGAGGCGCTCGGGCACGTTGCGGGCGGCCAGCGCCATGTCGACGAGCTCGGGGCGCAAGTGCAGGATCATCGACGTCTCGTCCATGCCGGCGTGGATGCCCATCCCGAGCTCATTGGCCGCGGATGCGCCGCCGTGGTCCGGCGGGACGAACGGGTGCAGGAGGAACGTCTGGAAGCCGTACTTCAGCCGCAGTTCGCGGCACGCCACGTTGAGCAGCGCGGTGTTCCCGCCGTGGCCGTTCAGCAGGGCCAGCTTGCGGGCGCCCGTCATGGCGAGGGACCGCCCGATGTCGTCGAGCACCGCCAGCATCGTGGTGGCAGACAGCCAGACCGTTCCGGCGTTCCACGCGTGCTCGTTGGATTTCGTGTAGGCGAGCGAGGGCAACAACCACAAGTCGAGGTCGTCGCCAACGGCGTCCACGATGGCGGCCCCGGTGGCCTCCGCGATGAGGAGATCGGTGGAATATGGGAGATGCGGGCCGTGCTGCTCGATCGCGCCGAGCGGCAGTACGAGCGTCGAACGATCCGACACCCGTCCGGGTAGCTCGGAGGCTCGCAGGTCCGCCATCCGGCGGTGAGACATCATCCCCCGAGCATAGGGCGTGCGATCACCCCGCACGTTTCGACGATGATCCGCGAAGCCGCGTCGACCGCGAACGCCCAGGTGCAGGCCCTTGACGACAGGGTGCCACCGCATAGAATGCACTCCGTTCCGCCGATGAGAGGGGAATCAGGATGAGGCGTACCCGCGTGAGGCTTTGGGCGGCGGTGACACTGCCCATCGTCTTGATGTTCAGCGCCACAGCCGGATCCACGGACCGGTCCCCAGCGACATCGGCCGCACAATCATCCGCCCCCAATCGAGCCGCCAAGCCGCTCGCCACCAAGGCCGTGCTGTTCGCGTCCGACGGGATGCGTCCGGATCTGGTCGACCGCTACGCGGCCGAGGGAGCAATGCCGACGCTGTCGAAGATGATGGAGCGAGGGGTCAAGGGCGAGAACGGTCTCGTGCAAGCCTTCCCGCCGAACACCGGTGTCGGCTGGCACACGCTCGCCACCGGCACGTACCCGAGCGAGCACGGCTCCACCAACAACACGTTCCACCGCACCGGCGAGAGCAGCTTCAACAACCGGACCTCGTTCGCGACGAACGGCATCCTGCAGGCGGACCACATTGCCCAGTCGGCCGAGCGCGCGGGCAAGTCCGTCGTCTCTGTCGAATGGGTCGGCGTTCGTAACCTCGTACCGCAGATCAAGGGCCCGGTCATCGACTTCCGTTCGTTCTTTTCGAACCGCGGCATCCTGGCCAACTACGACGTGCCCGGCCAGCCGGGTGGCGCGAGCGCCTTCGGCGTCTCATATCAGCGGGTCGACCTCGACTCGGCCTCGGGCTGGTCGAATGTACCCGCTTCCTTCAGCCCTGCCAAGCAGAAGCAGTTGAAGGTGACGAATACAGCGTTCCCGGCGGCGGACAACGTCGATCGATTTTACGACCTCTACGTCTACGACTCGACGGATGACGCGACCACCAACTACGACAAGGTGCTCGCCGTCCCGGCGACCGCCGCCAAGGACGGCTCGGCGTCCGTCGCGAATCTGGGCGCCGGTGACTGGGCGGACGTCAAGGTCACCCTCACGGGCTCCCGTGCCGGACAGACTGCGGGCTTCTACCTGAAGGCGATCGACATCGCCCCCGATCTCTCCCAGTTCCGGATCTACTTCACCTCGATCGCGCGCGCAAACGCGACCTACAACGGGTGCACCTACGCGGCCGGCTGCGCTACGCCGCTCGGCTTCGAGGAGACGCTGAACAAGAACTTCCCGAGTTCGACCGCGGCCGACTTCGCCGTGCTCGAGGCGCTGATCGTCGACGAGGACACCTACGTCGAGCAGGGTTTGATGTGGAAGAACTCCGCCTACGCCTATCTCGATTACATCTTCAAGACACTGCACGTCGATGCCGACCTGCTGCTCCTCGGAAACCCCGTGACCGACGAGTTCTCGCATCAGTTCCTCGGGCTGACGGTTCCGACCGACATGGACGGCGACCCGAACCCGTACTTCGACGATGTCAACGGCGACGGGACGAAGGACAACCTGCTCGCCACGCGCGAGGGCTACATCCGATCCGCCTACGCCGAGGCCGATGAGACACTGACGCACGGCCGCGATCTGATGGGCGGCGACCCGACCACGTTCGTCACGTCCGACCACGGCTTCGCGCCGCAGTGGTACGCGGTCAACGCCGCCAAGATCCTTGCCGACGCCGGCATCACCGGCGCCGAGAACGTCAGCAACTGCCGCGCGCCCGCTGCCCCCGTTCGAGCGAAGGCCTGCTGGGCTGGCGGCACGGCGCAGATCTACCTGAACCTCGCCGGTCGCGACCCCGGCGGCGTGGTCCCAGCGGCAAATTACGAGGCCGTTCGCAACGAGATCATCGCCGCGTTCCAGAACCTCAGCGACCCGGCGAACCCCGGCAAGCAGGTCGTTTCGAGAATCATCAAGAAGGAGGAATTGCGCGACGTCGACGGCTCCGACTCGCTCCACCCGACCCGCTCGGGCGACGTCGTGGTCGTCCTGCGCCCGCCGTATCAGTTCGACGCGGCGACACCCGGTCAGCGGATCGCGTTCTCCCAGTTCTTCGGCCAGCACGGCTACCTGCCCGAGCTCGTCGACCTCGACGCGAGCGTCAACATGCACGGCACGTTCGTCGCGGCCGGCCCGGGCATTCGCAAGCAGGGGCCGATGGAAGGGGTGCGCGCGATCGATGTCGCTCCGACGTTGTCGTTCCTCCTCGGGATCCCCGGCCCGCAGAACGCGCGCGGCAAGATCCTCTACGGGCTGACGAAAGGCGCGGGTCAGTACAAAGAGATCACCATCCTCGACGTCAGCGACTACCACGGGCAGCTCATCCCGCTGTCGGAGGCGGCCGACACGGTCGGCCCGACGTTCGCGATCGGCGGGGCCGCGTTCCTCAAGCCCTGGTTCGACGTGTACCGCGACGAGGCCCAGGGCGAGCACTTCACGGTGGCTGCCGGCGACTCGGTCGGAGCGTCGCCGCCCATCTCATCATTCTTCGGTGACACGCCGACGATCGAGTTGATGAACGCGATGGGCTTCTCGGCCGACGGACTCGGGAATCATAACTTCGACAAGGGCCAGCAGTACTTGCGCGAGACGCTGATCCCGCTCGCCGAGTTCCCGTACCTCTCGTCGAACGTCGTCGACGCGAATGGCAAGACCCCGCCGGAGTGGTCGCCGTCGGCAACGTTCGAAGTCGAGGGCGGCAAGCTCGGCCTGGTCGGCTTTACCAACGAGGACGCGCCGACGCTCGTCTTCCCGAACGCGTTCCTCCCGTTCCACGTCGCGCCGCGGCTCCCGGCGGTGCAGGCGGAGGTGAACCGCCTGCGTGCGAAGGGCGCAAAGATGATCGTGGTGATGGGCCACGACGGCGCCACGTCCGGAACGCCGACGAATCCAACCGGGCCGCTGACCGACCTCGCCGACCAACTGACCGGCGTCGATCTGGTCATCGGCGACCATACCGACTTCCAGGTGGTCTCGACCCGGACGAATGGCGTTCTCGTCGTCGAGAACCGCAGCAAGGGCATCCGATTCGCGCGAGTGCGCCTGGTACTCGATACGAGCACCGGCCAGGTCGTCTACAAGACCGCCGACTTTCACAAGCCATGGAACATCGGCGTAACCCCGGACGCGTCGATCCAATCCCGGATCGACGAGTTGAATACCCAGCTGGCGCCGATCCTCGGCACGGTGATCGGGAGTTCGACTCGGTTCATCCCGCGGGCGGACGCGTGCGGCAACAGCTCGGGTCGCACGTGCGAGTCGCTGGTCGGCAACGTCGTTGCCGACGCGATGCGCACGACGTACGCGACCGACTTCGCGATCACCAACTCGGGTGGCCTGCGGGCCGATATGACCTGCCCGACGACCGACAACCCGGCCGACTTCTGCCCGCCGTATACGTCACCGCCGTACCCGATCTCGCGCGGTCAGGTGCTGACGGTGCTGCCGTTCGGCAACGTCGCCGTCACGCTCCGGGTAACCGGGGCCGAGCTGAAGACGATGCTCGAGAACGGCGTCTCGGCGATACCCGCCGTCAACGGCCGGTTCGCGCAGGTGTCCGGGCTCTGCTTCACCTATGCCATCTCCTCCCCGCCGGGCAGCCGGGTGACCGGGGCGGTGCGCCAGGCCGTCGACGGATCGTGCACGGGGGCGCTGGTCGACCTGACGGCCGGCTCGACGTACACGCTCGCCGAGAACGACTTCATGGCATCTGGCGGCGACGGCTACCCGAACTTCGTGAGCCGAGTGACGACCCGCGACATCATGGACCAGGTCGCCGCGGACTACTTGACGACGAACTCGCCAATCAGTCCTGCGATCCAAGGGCGGATCGTGTGCACGACCGGCGGCACTCCCGCCTGCCCGGTCGTCACGCCGTAGCCACAATCAGATGCCAGGCCGCCGCTCCGCTGGAGGCAGAAGTGCTGTTCCGTCCAGCCGGTTCGCGGCGGGCGATCAGATGACGGTGAGCTTGACGTCGATGTTGCCTCTGGTGGCGTTGCTGTACGGGCAGATCTGGTGCGCTTTGGCGACGAGCGCCTCCGCCGACGCCCGGTCGAGGTTCGGCACCACCACATCGAGCTCGACCTGCAGCCCGAAGCCGCCGTTGTCGAGTGTGCCGATGCCGACGCTGGCCGACACCTCGCTACCGATGACGTCGAGCTTGTCGCTGCCGGCGACCACCTTCAGCGCCGAGTGGAAGCAGGCCGCGTACCCGACGGCGAACAGCTGCTCGGGGTTCGTGGCGCCGCCGGGGCCGCCCATCGCGGTCGGGAGGCGCAGGTCGAGATCGAGGGTCCCGTCCTCGGAAGTGGCGTGACCATTTCGGCCGTCGCCTGTGGCGGTCGCGGTGGCGGTGTAGAGCACGTTCATGGTGGCTTCCTTCTCTGACCGGGGTTCGCATTCCATCATCCGGATTTATATTGTGCAGTATCATATTGTACACAATCACATAACGCAACATCGAACTGTTACACTTGGCGACGTGGCTGAGGACTTCGCCCAACTGTTGCTGGATCGCCAGCTGTGCTTCGCGGTGCACGCTGCCAGTCGGGCCGTGGTGCGCGCCTACGCGCCGGTCCTCGCCGAGTTGCAGCTGACCTATCCGCAATACCTGGCGATGCTGGTTCTCTGGGAGGACGACGCCTCCGTCGTCTCGGTCGGAGAGCTCGGCGAGCGGCTGCGCCTCGACAGCGGCACCCTGACGCCCTTGCTGAAGCGGCTCGAACTGCGCGGGCTGGTGCGCCGTGATCGCGACCCGCACGACGAGCGCCGGGTCCTGATCGCGCTCACCGCGACCGGGCGAGCACTGCGACAGAGGGCGGCCGGCGTGCCATGCGAGATGGGCGCAAAGTTCGGTTTCGACGAGCGCCGGGCGCATCGCCTCAAGGCCGACCTCGAGCAACTGGTCGCTGCGCTCGACGCCGACGACATCTCGGTTCGGCGCGGCTCCCGGCCAGGCACATGATCGAAGGCGCGAACGCCCGCCGACTGCGATTACGGCGGGCGCAGTTCGGACCGCTCAGCCCGCCGCTCGCTTGAACACGTCAGGGGGGAACGCCCCGGCGCCGATGCACCGTTGCGACCACGCCGCGAGCTGCTCGATCACGGACTCGACGTCAGCCCCGAGTGCTTCAAGGATCGGCTGCTGCATCGCGTCTGTCGCAGCCTCCAGCTCGGCCCGAAACGCGTGGCCGGCCGGGCTGAGCCAATCGCCTTCCAGCAGCCCGGAGCGTTCCAGCGCGGCGGCCGCCGACCGGATCGTGTCATGCGCCCAGCCGCGGGTGGCCGAGTAGCTTCCGAGCGGCATGCCCACCCAGAGCTCGGTGAGGATGTTCATGTCAACCGGTCCGAGGCCGCGGGAAATGCAGGCAGCCACGTGACTGTCGCCGCGGTGCTCGCGCAGCAGCTCACACGCCCGCCAGAGCCGACCAACCGGATCGGCCGGCCACGGTTGGCCGGCCAGACCGGAAAACAGTGGACGTCCGGTGCCGTCGGCGACTGAGACCGCCCGTTCGAGTACGTCGGCCACCGGCGCGACATCCGCCCCCTCCAGCGTTTCCAGCAGGCTGGCCACCGTCGCGTCGGTGCGAGCGGCGAGAAGTCGATCACGCGGGCAGGCCCGGCGACCCTGCTCGTAGGCGTCGCGCACGAGGCCGGGCTCGAACACGGCGAAGGCGGCCACCACCACGCCGGCGTCCGGCTCGCCGAGGGCGGCCGCCCGCCCCCACACGTACCCGGTGAGAAAGTCGAGATCCATCTCGGCCAACCGCTCGTTGGTGGCCCGGGACCACACCGAGTGCATCGCGATCGGCTCGATCGCGTCGCGCAGGCGCCTGGCGGGCGAAGCCTGGACGGTGGGAGTCGACACGGCATCGGGCGGGGAGGCCTGGAAGAAGGCGGCGACGACTGACTCGTAATCCATCCGCGCACTCTACGCCGCTGTCTGCGCCGGCCAGTCTGCGCCGGCCAGTGGAGCCTGGTACTCTTTGATGTGCGCGGCAACGAGATCGACCGGAGCGGCTCGTGAGCACCCCCGAGCCGGTGGACGTCGTCGTCATCGGCATGGGTCCGGGAGGCGAAGAGGTGGCCGGGAAGCTGGCCGAGGCCGGGCTCTCGGTGGTGGGCATCGACGCCGGCCTCGTCGGCGGGGAGTGCCCCTACTGGGGGTGCATACCGTCGAAGATGATGGTTCGGGCCGCGCATCTGCTCGCCGAAGCCCGCCGCATTCCCGGCATGGCCGGCGACGCCGTAGTGCGTGCCGACTGGGCTCCGGTCGCAGCACGTATCCGCGCCGAAGCCACCGACGATTGGGACGACACCGTTGCGGTCGAACGGTTCGAAGGAAAGGGCGGCCGGTTCGTGCGCGGCAGAGGTCGACTCGTCGCCGCCGATGTAGTCGCCGTCGGCGATCAGCAGTTCTGCGCGTCACGGGCGATCGTGGTGGCCACTGGCACCACGCCGGCCATACCCCCGATCACCGGTCTGGCGGACACACCGTTGTGGACGAACCACGATGCGATCGAGGCCAAGGAGCTGCCCGGCTCGATCATCGTGCTCGGCGGTGGGGCCATCGGCGCAGAGCTCGGCCAGGTGTACGCCCGCTTCGGCGTCGACGTGACCATTGTGGAAGCCGCCCAACGCCTGCTCCCGCTCGAGGAACCCGAAGCCGGCCGGCTCCTCGCCGAGATCTTCGAGCGCGAGGGCGTCACCGTCGTCACCGGCGCCGACGCCACTCGCGTCGACCACGACGGCACGCAGTTCCACATCCGGCTCGCCGACGATCGCACCGTGCACGCCGAACGTCTCCTCGTCGCGACGGGGCGCCGTGTGGATCTCGCGGCGATCGGCGCCGACTTGCTGGGTGTCGACCCGACCGCACGCGCCCTTCCCGTCGACGAACGGCTGCGAGTCGCCGAGCGAGTCTGGGCGGTCGGCGACATCACCGGCAAGGGGGCCTTCACCCACATCTCGATGTACCAGGCCGGCATCGCGATCGCCGACATCCTCGGCGCGCCCCACCCGCCGGCCGACTACCGGGCGGTTCCTCGCGTCACGTTCACCGACCCCGAGGTCGGCTCGGTCGGCCTCTCGCAGCAGGCCGCGATCGACGCCGGGATCGATGTCTCCGTCGGCTGTGTCAACGTGCCCTCCACGGCACGAGGCTGGCTCCACAAGGCGGGCAACGACGGTTTCATCAAGCTCGTGGCCGACCGACAGCGCGGCGTCCTCGTCGGAGCGACGGCCATGGGTCCCAACGGTGGCGAGGTGCTCGGACTGCTCACCCTCGCCGTTCACACCGCCACCCCGATCGAGCAGCTCCGGTCGATGATCTACGCCTACCCCACCTTTCACCGGGGCATCGAAGACGCACTCCGGACACTTACGTGACCCTGCGCGTCGGGGACGAGCTCCCCGACATCGAGCTCGTCGACCATTCCGGACGGCCGTGGCGTACCGTTGACCAGCGCGGACGCCCACTCGTGTTGATCCTGCACCGACACCTCGCTTGACTGCCGTGCCAGGAACACGTGGTCGCCGTGCGCGATCGCCTCGGCCAGTTCGGCGACGCCACCGTCGCCGTGGTCACGTTCGCGGCGCCTGAGCGGCTCGCGGCGTATCGAGATCACCTCGGCGTGCCGTTCGCGATCCTCGCCGACGTCGACCGCAAGCTGTACCAGCTGCTCGGCGCGGAGCGCGGCACGAATCGGCAGATCTGGTCGCTCGGCAGCCTGCGGATGTACGTACGGCTCTTACGCCAAGGGCGCCGCCTGCAACGCCCGACCGAGGACATCCACCAGCTCGGAGCGGACGCAGTCGTCGGACGCGACGGTGTGCTCCGCTACCTCTCGCTACCGGCGACTCCCGACGCCCGCCCTCCCATCAGCGAGCTGATCGCGGCACTCGATTGACGATGTCGGCCGACCTCAACGGCGGCGGAACGGGGCAAGGTAACCGAGGCTGGCCACGGCGTACGGGATCAGATAGTTCGCCACCGCGCGAAGCCAGGTGGCAGCAGTGGCGTCACCCCCGACGATCACGGCGCCCTGGTTGATCGCTGTGAGCAGCGTGCCGACAACGAGCGCGATCTTGCTGGCCGTGCGGAACGTGGCACCCTTGGCGATCAGCGCACACGCCTCGCCCCACGTTGCCCACGAGATCTGCTGTGACTCGCTCATCGTTCGACCGGCTCGTCACCTCGGGCGATACGTTCGCCGAACTCGCGTAGTCGTGCCAGCGAATCGGCTGGCAGGGTGCCCTGGCGCTCGGCCAGGGAGTGCTTGATCCGCTCGTAGGTATCCGCCTCGAGTCCGCAGCGGCGACAGTCTTCCAGGTGGGCGGCGAGGCGCACCGAGCGTCGCTCGTCGAGACGACCGTCGAGGTAGTGCTGCAGCAACTTGACGACCTCACTGCAGGTCATCGGACGCCTGCTCGCGGGACGGATCAGTCTCGTCAACGAGAATCTCATCAGTGGCTCCTCGGGGCGATGCCGGCCCGGGCAAGACGGTCGCGAATACGGCTACGGGCACGGTGCAGACGGCTCATGATCGTGCCGGTCGGAACTCCGAGCACTTCTGCAGCCTCGGCGTAGGAGAGCCCCTCGATGTCGACGAGCTCGATGACACGACGGAATGGTTCGTCGAGCTCGGCCAGAGCGCGTTCGATCTCGGCGTCGAACCCGGTTTCGACGCTGCCATCGGCCTGCTCGTTGCCGGCGATCTCGGCCAGCCGACTCGACGTACCATCCGCGTCGCGCAACAACACCGGGCGCTGCCGCCGGTTGCGGTTGATGTGGGTGTTGCGCAGGATCGTCAACAGCCACGCCCTGGGGTAGCGCCCGTCGAAGCGGTCGATGGCCCGGTAGGCGCGGATCAATGTGTCTTGGACCAGATCCTCGGCGTCGGCTTCGTTGTGGGTGAGCGAACGCGCAACGCGCAACAGCACCTCGATCTCGGGCAGGACGTGCCGCTCGAACGCTGTCTGGCTGGCTTCGGACCCCGACACGCGAAGGGGAACCCGGCGACGATGCCCGTTCATTCCGCGGGAAGCATCCAGGTCGTCATCGGGTTTCCTCACCGTGTTGCACCTCGAGCACTTCCGCTACCGCCAATACATCGACGCCCATGTCGATGGTGAGCTGACCGGGAATCTGGCAACCCGCGTCGCCGACCACGTGATGGAGTGTCCGACTTGCGGGCGGGAGGCGGAGCTGACCGTGCATGTGAAGCACAGCCTCGCACGCCGTCGTGGCCTGACCGAGCGTGCTGCGGATCGCATTCGCCGGTGGGTCCGGCGCGATCTCGGCTGACGAGCCGGCCGACCTGGTGCCGTGTGCGCTCATTCTCGGTCCGGGAATGTTTCACGGCGGGGAACGGGTTCCCGACGCATGACCACCAACAGGCTGCGGCCACTCACCAACGACGGCTGGGGATTCGAGTCGAACTGCTTCGTGTGCGAGCCACGCAACGATGCCGGCCTGAGGATCCCGTTCCACCATGACACCGTCGACAACGTCGTGGTCGCCGAGTTCGAACTCGATCAGCGCTTCTCGGGCGCTCCCCGCTTCGTGCATGGTGGCGTCACCCTGGCAGTGATTGACGAGGCGATGGCATGGGCCACCATCGCGATCGCCGGACGATTCGCTGTCACCACCGAGACGACCACTCGATTCGACCGCCCGCTGCAGATCGGACGTCGCCACCGGGTACGGGCGTGGATCACCGCCACCGACGGCCGATCGATCGAGACCGCCGCCGAGGTCGTCCGCGACGACGGCAAGCGATGCGCCCAGGCGCACGCCATGTTTACCGCCCTCGACCTCGACCAGGCGAGCAGTGCAGCCGGCGCCACACTGTCCGACGAGACCGCTCGCTACATCTCGGCCGACGACAGCCCGGCGAGTGCGGCGATCAACTGATCCCAACAGCGGCTTCTCTCACCTCGTGATCCGGGCAGCCGGTTCACGGAGCAGGGTTTCTGGGGAAGATTCCACCGACGTCATCGGGTTCGCTCGACCATGCGAGTATCTGACATCGTGACCCGCCACAGTGCTCTTCGCATCCCGATCGCGGCCGTACTCGGCTATCTGGCCGGGACGATCCCATCAGCAGACATCGCGACCCGACTCGCGCGCACCGGTGTCGGCGATCTCCGGGCCGCCGGAACCGGCAACCCGGGCGCCGCCAACGCCGCGGCGGTGCTCGGACCGCGCTGGGGCCTGGCCGTGCTCGCCGCCGACATGGCCAAGGGCGCGGCTGCCGGCGCGACCGGTCGTTTGGTTGCCGGGTCGGCAGGCTCGTACGCAGCCGCGGCGACGGCGATCGCCGGCCACATCGTGCCCGTCTGGTCCGGTGGACGCGGCGGCAAGGGTGTCGCCACGTCAGCCGGCGCCTGCCTCGCCGTCTTCCCCGCCTACTTCCCGATCGACGCCGCCGTGGCGATGGCCGGCGTGGCTGCGGGCCGCAACGCCGAGCGGACGATCCGGTGGGCGTGCGCCGCCTGGGTCACGTCGAGTCTGGTGTGGTGGCGACGCCGGCTCCCGAACGCCTGGGGTCCTGAACCCACCGTCGGGCTGCCGCTGTTCGCCGCGGCCGGATCGGCGATGATCATCGCCAAGTTCCGTGCCGCGCGGAGGGCGTCGTGATCCGGATCGTCACCGACTCGGCCTCGATGATCCCGCCCGCACTGCGTCACCGATTCGATGTCATCGTCGTGGCGATGAACGTGACCGTCGACGGTGAGGAGCATCACGAAGGCCACGACCTGTCAAGCGCCGACTTCTACGCCCGACTCGCCGCCGGAGCAATCGTCACGACCTCGGCGCCCTCCCCCGGTGCGTTCCTCACCGCATACCGACAGGCAGCCAGGGAAGGCGCCCACCACGTGCTGTCGATCCACACCGGCTCGAACTATTCGGCCACCGTGTCAGCTGCGACCATCGCAGCCGACAACGCCGATGTGGCGGTATCGGTGATCGACACCCAGCTCGCATCGTTCCCGGTGGCGTTGTGCCTGTGGGCTGCCGGCGATGCTCTCGCCGCTGGCCAGACGATCACTGCCGCCGCCGACATCGCACGTTCGACGGCGGCTCAGACCGGCAGCGTGTTCGTCGTGGGCGTGCCGGAGCTGGCGCGCCGCGGCGGACGCTTCGTGGCCGTCACCGGAGAGATCGCCCCGACCTCGATCCTGGAACTCGACGCGGCCGGCATGCGCGAGCTCGATCGAGCCGACGACATCCAAGCCGCCGTCGACCTGATGGCCCACCACGTCCGGACCATTGCCGCCCGTCAGCCGCTGCGCGCAGGCATCGGCGACGCCCTGCGCCCGACCGTGGCGGCAGCGCTCGCCGACCGGCTCGCCGGCTCGCCCGGGATCGTCGAACTCACTCGCTACGAGGTCGGACCGTCCGTTGGCGCCCACACTGGCGCCGGCACCATCGGCATCGTGTACGCCCCTGTTGTGGGCTGATCAGCGGGCGCTGCGGCGGGCGGGCGTTCTTACCATTTGCTGACGAGCCATGACTGCAGCACGATCGCTACTGCCGCCTGGATCACCAACCAGACGCGCAGTGTTGCGACACCGGGGCCGTCGGGGCCATCGGTGGTCGCAAGCGGCGCGGCGCCGGCGGTCGCAAGTGGCGCCGCGCCGAGCATCACCCATGGGTAGAACAGCAACCAGATCCGTTCGACCTCGCCTTTGGAGTATTGGGAGACCTCGGATGCGGTGATGGCGACGAGTGCCGCGCCGAACAGGATCCACAGCCCGCGGACGCGGAGCCGCCCGACGCCTGCGAGCACCGCGGGTCCGACGGCAACCAGCAGCACGGCAACGTTGCTGAGGGCGAAGTAGGTCCATGTCCGGAACTTCGCGGTGCCGGCCCAGTACTGCTCCCTGAGCGCTGAGGCGCCGTCGAACCACCAGAAACCGAACGACCGGTACGCGAACAACACAGCCAGTGCGGCGATGCTCGACAGCGCGATCACCATCGCGATCCGTCTCTTCCGTCGCCAACTCGAACCGACCACCGCTCCCAGCACGATCAAAAAGGTGACTGCACCGTAGGTGAAGAACAACGAAAGCCCGATGAGCAGCCCTCCCGCGAGCGACGCTGCGCCAGCCTGCCAACGAGGTGCGGTGAGAGCAACAGCGAACATCGCAACGCTTGCAGACGTCACGGCCGTGTAGAAAGCATCGGCCGACGTGATCTGCCAGATTGCGTATGGCGTGACCACCAGGAACGGGGCCGCGCGTCGGGCCCACGACGAACCTGCGAGACGATGCACCGCAATCAGAACGGCGATCGGCGTGGTCACGACGCCGATGATGGAGAGCGTCACGACCGGCCATGCACCGTGAAGTCCGATCGCGGCGATCGCCTTGAGCACGAGCGTAAAGCCGGGTGGATGTCCGCGTACGTGGACGCTGTAGTAGGGCAGACGATCGACGAACGTACTCAGGAATGATCGCCACTCGCGCGTCTGGGAGAGGTTGGCGTAGTACTCGGTGTTGTCGGTGGCGCCGTGGAACAACCCGTCTGAGCCGTCGCCGAAAGCGAGCGCGACAGCGAACGCGCCAGCAGTGAGGCCCGTCGCGAGAGCGACCCACCGCAAGCGCCAACGGGTGATGACGTGCGGTGCGGCAAAGACGACGACACACGCGATGACGATGGGTATCGCCAGCTGCCAGTGTGCTCGCCAGTCCCAACCGTCGCGCTGATCGCGACCGACGAAGGGTGCAGCACCAAGCTTGATCTCGGGCATCCGTTTCTGAAGGCGGCGGCCCCAGATGATGCTCAGCCATACCAACCCTATGGCAAGCGCAAACAGCGTTGTCGTGAGCGCTGCCCGACTTCGGCGCGTTGTCACCTCTGGCGGCGGTCGGCCCGAATCATCACGGTTCCAGCCAGGGCGAACATGGCCCAGAACGCAGCATTCGAAGCCGTGCCGACCACAGCCGGCGCCCCCTTCGAAACGTTGTTCCAGTGTTGCTGGACGAGCACAACCAGGGCCATGACGGCGAACCCGCCAGACGCAACGAGGCCAATCACTCGGTAACGAGCCCCCATGATGAACGCCACCCCGAACGCGATGGTGAGTACTGCGGCGAGGCCGTTGAACCAAATCAGTTTCAGTTCCCACTTTGCGTGGCCGAAGAAGGCCACTTGTCGCGTCGCGAAATCGAGGTCGCGCGAGAGGTACAGGCCCACTAGTCCGACGATCACGGCGATACCACCGAGCACCAGGAAGGCGCGGTCACGCGCTGATCGTCCGGCTCGCAGCGCCGTGTCGATTCCCTGCGAGTGTTCGCCGGCGGGCACCGCGAACAGCATCAGGTGGAGGAAGAAGATCATTGCATAGCTCCACGGCCACTCGGCGGACTTGTCGTAGTAGAGCACGGACAGAAAGATCGGGATGGTGTTGAACGCTCCGACGAGCGCGGCGAGACGAGTGCGATAGCCGAGCAACAGCAGAACGGCGAGCGTCCCATCGGTGAGGATGACGATCCAGCCGAACAGATGGAAGTTGGGCAGGATCACGCGCTCGGTGATCGAGCTCCAGACCCCCCAGACGGGATTGTCGACGGCCGACCGGGTGTACTTGTACAGCCCCCCGCCCGTGTCTTGGCCGAAGTTCGGGGGTACCTTCCAATGGAGGTTTGCCAGCCACAGCAAGCCGGCCGCAATGCGCGCCGAAGCAATGACGAAGTTCCGAGCCCGTGTATCGACGGCTTCCCATTTCGCCCCCGGTTCATCGGAGCGGATCGCCATTTCGGTCTTCACCTTCGTCCTCCTCCACTGTCGTCGAACGGACCGATCATGCCAGACCGGACATGTGAGAAAGTCCAGTTGTCCAAATGTTTCGGAAACGGTGTGCCACCTGTTGCCCACACGGCACTACCGTCGCTCGATCATGGAACAGGATCGCGAAGCGACGATCGGAATCATCGGTGGAACCGGTTTCTACGAGTTCCTCGCAGACGCGAAGGAAGTACACGTTTCGACACCGTTCGGAGCGCCTGCGGCCCCTGTGGTCGTTGGTTCGCTCGCCGGCCGGCGAGTCGCCTTCTTGCCACGGCACGGCCGCGAGCACGGTTTCGCTGCCCACCGGGTGCCCTTCCGCGCCAACGTCTGGGCGTTGCACTCGCTGGGCGTGGCATCGATCGTCGCGCCCTGCTCGGTCGGCTCGTTGCAGCCCGACATTCACCCCGGCCAACTTGTCGTGGTCGACCAGCTCATCGATCGCACGTGGGGGCGGGCCGACACGTATCACGACACGGGTGGGCCAGGCGATGAGCCCGGCTCGGCGAAACCGGTGCATCATCAGACCTTCGCCGAACCATACGACGCGGCACTGCGCGCCCACCTCGTCCGCGTCGGAACCAGCATCGGCGTCGACGTCATCGACGGCGCAACGATGGTCGTGATCAACGGTCCGCGATTCTCGACGCGAGCGGAGAGCGCGTGGTTCCGCGAGATGGGGTGGCACGTGGTCAACATG
This sequence comes from Actinomycetes bacterium, assembly GCA_025358125.1. Lineage (GTDB taxonomy): Bacteria > Actinomycetota > Acidimicrobiia > Acidimicrobiales > Ilumatobacteraceae > WLMZ01. Next base: position 33,451 of record JANYKS010000103.1, on the reverse strand, counting down.
ACGGGCTACCCCGAGGCGGTGCTCGCCGCCGAGCTCGGTATCCGCTACGCGACCGTGGCGCTGGTGACGGACTACGACGCAGGTGTCGACGGCCACGAACCCGTCTCGATGGAAGTGGTCTTCGAAATGGTGCGTTCCAACGTGGCGACGGTCCGCGAGTTGATCACCGCGGCGATCACGCAGGTCCCCGACCGCCTGACGGAGCGACTGTGAACAACGCGCCAGGATCACGGTCGATCAGGTCGATGACGGCTACCTTCTCGTACCTCGGAACGACTGCTGGTCGCGACGGAACTCTCGCGCAACGGCGCCTGAGAGAAGCTGTGCATGCCATCATCGAACGTGACCGTTGCTCGGAAGCCCAACACCGACGCTGCCCGTTCGGCATTGGCGAAGACGTGGCGGATGTCGCCGAGCCGATAGCCGCCGACGACCACCGGCTCGGGCGCGCCGGAAGGGCGCAGCGCTTGCGCCATCTCGAGCACGGTGCGAGGCGTGCCGGTGCACACGTTGAACGGGCCGGGCGCAGGTTCCTCGTTGATCAAGGCGAGCACGTTTGCTTGAGCGACGTCGGTGACGTGGACGAAGTCTCGCCGCTGGCCACCATCTTCCATCACGCGCGGCGCCTCTCCCCGTGCATACGCGCTACGGAAGATGCTGGCGACGCCTGCGTAGGGAGTGTCGCGCGGCATCCGAGGCCCGTACACGTTGTGATAGCGCAAGGAGGTCACCACCGCCGCCGGGTGTTCGCGCGCGAACGCGTTGCACAGGCCCTCTTGGGCAAGCTTCGTCGTTGCGTAGACGTTGCGTGGGTCCAACCAGTGATCCTCCGGCACGGATTCGGCGACGAGCCCTCCGCCACATTGAGGACACGTCGGCTCATAGCGGCCAGCATCGAGATCGCTCAGGCGACGAGGACCTGGACGAACCAGTCCATCGGACCCACACCGGTACCGGCCCTCGCCGTACACCACCATGCTCGACGCCAACACGATTCGGCCGCTGAACTGAGTGTCGTGCAGGGCTCGGAGCATCGCGGCCGTACCGGCATCATTGCGACCCACATAGTCTTCGACATCGGCGAAGTCGACTCCGAGCCCAACCTTGGCCGCCTGGTGACACACCCCGCCGGCTCCGCCGAGCACGTCGGCCCACGCCTCGGGATCACGCACGTCCCGCCAGACATATTGCGCCGACGGCGACAGTCCAACCGGTATTCCGTCGTGTGCCGCCGGATCCAGATCGTCGAGTACGACCACCTCGTGTCCGCCTGCGACGAGTTCGTCGGCGATATGGGAGCCGATGAACCCGGCGCCACCGGTGACGACGATTTTCACATCATTCTCCTTTCTGTCAGCGAAGTGAGCAACCGTGCCTGATGTCGTCTTGCCAGCACTGAACGAGCAAGCTGCGATCGAATGGGTCCTGCGGCGAATGCCGCATGGCTACAACCCGATCGTCGTCGACAACGGCTGCACCGACGCAACGGCTGCGATCGCAGTTGCGAACGGCGCGCTCGTGGTGTCCGAGCCGACCCGCGGGTTCGGATCGGCCTGCTTCGCCGGCCTGCTGGCTGCGACGTCTGACGTGGTGTGCTTCATGGACTGCGACGCCTCGCTCGACCCGGTCATGCTCCCGGTCGTGGCCGGATACGTGGAACGAGGCGAAGCCGACCTCGTGATCGGGGCGCGCATCGCGCGCCGCGGCGTCTGGCCGGCCCACGCCCGCTTCGCCAACCGGGTACTGGCCGCAGAGGTTCGCCGCCGCACGGGACTGTCGGTACGCGACCTCGGTCCGATGCGCGCGGCTCGTCGCGATGCCCTGCTTGCGCTCGATCTCCGCGATCGTCGAAGCGGATGGCCACTCGAGATGGTGCTGCGCGCCCACCTCGCCGGATGGCAGATCCGCGATGTGCCGATCGAGTACGCCGCTAGAGCCGGTCGATCGAAGGTGACCGGCACCGTGGGTGGAACGGCAAGGGCGATCAGCGACATGACCCGACTGCTGCGCGACGACCGTCGGAGCTGAGCCGTGCACATCACCATCATCGCCAAATCGCCGGTCGCCGGTCTGGTCAAGACCCGGATGTGTCCACCGTGCACCTACGACCAGGCTGCAGAGATCGCAGCGGCAGCGCTTGCCGATACGTTCGATGCAGTCGAGACGGCTGTCGCCGATACGTCGTTGCGACGGGTCCTCTTGCTGGATGGCGAGCGGCCCGCGGTCACTCCGACGGAGTTCGAGGTCGTTGCCCAACGCGGCGACGGTCTCGAGCAGCGGCTCTCCAACGGGTTCGCAGACCTCGGCCCGGGCGTGATCGTCGGCATGGAGACTCCGCATGCCGCTGCTCGTCTCGGCGAGGCCGTCCATTGGTTGCACCGAGGCGTCGACGTGATCGGCTTGGCGACCGATGGCGGGTACTGGTGCATCGGCCTCGCGTCGGTCGACGAACCCTCGCTCGCGAGTTTCTTCGACGGCATGCCGATGAGCCGTTCCCACACCGGCCTGGCGCAGCTTCGTCGTCTGCATCGGCTCGCACGCCCCGTTCGGCTGTTGTCGATGTCGCGCGATCTCGACTCGATCCAAGATCTCCATGCCGCGGCTCGGTCGAATCGGCGCGGACGTCTGGGCGCGGTTGCCGCCGCAGTCATTGCATCTTTGGCTTGATTGGAGCCGACCGGCCCCGGTTGGTGTCACGCTCAACGAATCCCAAGGCTTGCGTCGGCGCCTTCCGGCAGGCCACGCATGGTCGCCAGCAGTGCATTGGCTGGCACGGACAGGGGCAGGATCGTTCTCGTCAGCAACAGATCCGTGTCGAGCCGGCCGGAGCGCACCGTTGGCCCGAAGCTACCCCAAAACGCTCCATCGGCAGCGATGGTGAGTTCGCTCGGGATGTCTCTGGCAGCCGCCAAGACGCCGAGCTCGCGCTCGTCGGCCCGGCCGCGGCGCACGATCGGTCGGATCACGTGATCCTCATCGCAGACCCCGAGTGAGCGGACAAGGTCGCGCAACGGATCGAGGAGCGGGCTGTCGAGCGGACCGGCCGTGGTCGTAGCGATGCGGACCCGCACGCCGCTGGCCACCAAGCGAGGCACCGCCGAGACGACGTTGGCAAAGTTGTCGGGGCCGCGCGCCATGTCGTTGAGATCGGGCAGATGTGAGTCGAGCGAGATCTGCAGTGCGATGTTCGGGTCGGCCAGCATCGCGGCCCGCTTGATCCGGTCGCCCGCGAACAGCGTGCCGTTGGTCAGCAATACCACCGGCAACTGATGCGCCATCGCAAGCACTGTTTCCGGCAGCCATGGGAGCAGGAGGGGCTCTCCCCCGGTGACACCGAGCGCCGTGAAGCCGAGCGATCTCGCCTGTTCGGCCACGGCCAGCATCTGTTCGGCAGTGAGTTGGCGTCGCTCACTACGCGGTGACGATTCGGTGAGACAGTATGAACACGCGAGGTTGCAGTGGTAGTTCGAGTAGATCCACACCCGACCCGGCAGTTCGCCCGAAGCAACGGCCTCTGCGATGGGGCCAGACGCCGCACTCGGAACCGTCACCGCTGCCGGGCGCGACGCGACCATCGTCATGCCAGACCCGCTGCATCGAGACGCGCCATGACGTGATCGGCTGTTGGCAACTCGAAACCGGTGGCGAACCGGTTCAGGAACATCGTCGCGCCAACGGTGACCGTCAGTTCGACGAGAACGTGCTCGGGCCAATGCCGTCTCGCCTCGACCCACACGTCGTCGGGTATCGGACCGGTCGCTCCTGCGAGCGCGTCGATCCAACCAATGAGAGCGCGCTCGGATTCGGAGGGGAACCCGTCTTCGAGCGGCACCTCGCCGCGCAGGGCACGGATCTCCTCTGGCGAGAGTCCGATGTCGAGGGATACCGAGGTGTGGGCGTGGATGCAGAACTGGCATCCCTGCAGCGCCGATGTCCGCAGGATCGCGAACTCCTTGAGCCGCACGGACGTGCTACCCCGACCCAGCGCGGCCGCTACGAAGCCGAGTGTCGGGCCGAGCAGCTCGGGCACCGAGGCCAGCGCAGCAACGATCGGACCTGGATCACCCTCGGCGTAGTACTGCTGGGCCGTGATCGGCGCTCGACCGGCATCGAGCAGTTGCACGCGTGTCATACCCACATATTCTGGTTGACCTGGGCCCATCGCGCTTCGTCGTTCTGGATTGTTTCGCAAACGTTTCGCGCCCCCACAACGTCGGCCGGTACAGCGCGATTACCGTTGCCCGTGATGAATCACGAACGGCACTGGGAGTCGGTGTGGACCGCCAGCGACGGCAACAACGCCAGCTGGTATCAACGCAACGCTCGACCGTGAACGGACCTGGTGCGCCGCGTGACGGCGCCAGCGGAGAGCATTGCGACCATCGGCGCAGGCACCTCGACGTTGATCAGCGAACTCCTCGCCGCTGGGTACCGCTCGATCACGGCCGTCGACATCTCACAAACCGCGCTCGACCGGCTGGGCGCCAATCTGGGGGACGACTCAGCCCACGTCCAGTTCATCCGCTCAGATGCTCGCTCAGTGCTGTTTCCGACCGCGATCGACGTGTGGCACGACCGGGCCGCGTTCCACTTCCTCACTGACGGCGCGGACCAGGCCGCATACGTTCGCACCGCTGCCGCAGCGCTTCGCCCCGAAGGACACCTCGTCATCGCGACGTTCGCCGAACGTGGCCCCGAGCAATGCAGCGGCCTTCCGGTGGCTCGACACAGCGCCGGCTCACTGGAATCAGTGTTCGGCTCGGGATTCGATCTCATCGAATCGTTCGAACGTGAGCATCTCACCCCATGGGGAGCGACCCAGTGGTTCACGCATGCTGTGATGCGGTCGCACTCGCGATCAGAAATCGAGTGACGAATGATCGGGGTGTTCAACCGGCAATCCGGCCGCTTTCCACGCCTGGTGGCCACCGACGAGATCCGAGACACGCGTGAACCCGAGCAGCATGAGGTTCACCGCTGCCAGCGACGAGCTGTACCCCCCATTGCATACCACCACCAACGACTGATCCGTCGACGTCACCGCGGGATGGCGATACCTGCGGCTCGCTCCAGGTTGAACTGATCGCACATCTGGACGAACTGGCGGCGCAGATCCGTGGCACGTTGATCGAAGACACCGACGAGCAACCCGCCGGGCGACAGGTGTGCAACTGCGGAATCCAGAACGGCACGACACGCCTCGATCGCCGCCATCCGGATCGTGCGGCGGTCGATCCAGACAACATCGAACTGGCGCGCCAGTTGGATGGAGGTCGAGCAGGACGGATCCACCACGACGAGTTCACCGCCTGCAGCCAGACCGTGCACACCCGAGGGCGAACCGTCACCGAAGTACAGGACCGACTTGTCGTCGAGTCGGATCACGACGCCGCCGTCATGCACCGGGCTCGCCCCGGCTCGAAGGTGCGAGCATGGGTTCGACGACACCCACAAAGAGTAGATCGGACGTCGTGCTCTGCGGGCTGGCGACCCGCGAAACATCCGCGAAACTCTGGCGGTGGCCGCCGGCCAACATTGCGAAACGTACCGGACCCGACCCGAAACTTTCGCGAAACATGCGGCCGGCGACGAGCGGATACCGCTGGCGCCTGCGAACGTGTCGCGATGAACGCTTTCGCTGTGAACCGTCGAGTCGGCACTCCTCGAGCAGGCCGCGTGCGGCTCGGCCGGGCGCTTGGGGTCGCGGCCGTGCTCGCGCTCGGTGTCACGAGTTGCGGGGCTTCTCCGAAGAGCTCCAGCCCCGCCACGTCCGGCGGAGCCCCGACCGCGGCCACAACTGCGACCGCGGCCACAACTGCGACCGCAGCTACAACTGCGACCGCAGCCTCGACTGCGGCCACAACTGCGACCGCGGGCTCGGCGGCGGCTACGAAAGCGGCGGCGACTGCGACTGCGACTGCGACTGCGACTGCGACTGCCAACAGCGTGCCGGCGGTGTTGCAGTTCACCGCGCCACTCGTTGGTGGCGGCCAGTTCGAGGGTGCGTCGGTCGCTGGACGACCGGTCGCATTCTGGTTCTGGGCGCCCACTTGAAGCATCTGCAATCGTGAAGCCCCTTCGGTCGAAGCGGCACGCCAGAAATGGGCAGGCAAGGTCGAGTTCGTCGGCGTTGCCTGGACCGGTGACGACACGTCATTCCAACGCTTTATCGACAAGTACGGATTGACCTTCCCGCAGATCAGCGACGACCCCGGCAAGGTGTTCGCCCACTTCTCGGTACCGAGCCAGCCCGCCTTCGTGGTGATCGGCGCCGACGGGACCGTGCAGACCCTGCTCGGTGCGGTCGACAAGGCGACATTCGACACCGTGCTCGGCCGCGCAACCGCCGCGTGATGTCGCAACGATGATTGCGCTGCAGGGCAACTTCGCGTACAGCTTCCTGCTGGGCATGTTCGCTGCGGTCAATCCGTGCGGCTTCGTGCTGCTTCCCGCATACTTGATGTACTTCCTCGGCATCGAGACACGCCAGCCCGGTACCCAGCGCGCCAGCGTCGAACGGGCCCTCGTCGTCAGCGGCGCCACCTCGGCCGGGTTCATCACGGTCTTTCTGATCGTCGGCGTCATTTCACGGCTGTTCACGTCGAGCATCCAAGCGAACGCAAAGTACGCCTCGCTCGTGATCGGCGTGGGGCTGCTCGTGCTCGGATGCTTCATGCTCGCCGGTTGGAAACCACCGCTCGCGATGCCGCGTATCGGCACCGGCCAACGGCGAACGAGAACAGTCTCGTCGATGTTCGGATTCGGTGTCGCCTACGCGATCGCCTCGATCGGTTGCACCATCGGCTTCCTCATCTCGGCCGTGTTCGGGTCGTTCCAGTCCAAGGGCTTGCTCACCGGCGTGATCAGCGTCGCGCTCTACGGAGCCGGGATGGCGCTGCTCGTCACCGCGCTGACCGTGACGCTCGCCTTCGCCAGCGGCACCCTGGTGCGCATTCTCCGAAAGGGATTGCGGTTCATCGATCGCGTCTCTGCCATCTTCATCATCGCCACAGGCGCCTACCTCACCTGGTATTGGTACAGCGCGATCACCGACCGCACCTCCGACCCGCTCACCGCCAAGGTCGATGACTGGCAGTCGCGGATCGTGAACCTCCTCCAACGCCAAGGTGTTTGGAAGCTGACGATCGTGTTCGGAACCGCAGTTGCCGTCGGAGTCGTCTACGTGTGGGTCTCGCGCCGCGGCCGCGACGACCGTCTCGAACCCGGGTCTGACGTTACCGAGGTAGCTGTCGGTCCTCAGATTGAGGATGTAGGTGCGCGCCAGTAGCCGCGAGAGGTACGCGATCGGGCAGCCATCTTCGTCGAACAGAGCACGCTCGCGAATTCGTGGGTCATCACGGTTTTCGTTGCAAGATGATTGCGAAGCCGATGCGGCTCACCTGGCGGTACGAAGTCTTGAGGATGGTGTCGAGCCGACCGGTGCGGTCACACGACGACACGGCTTGGTACTGGGCGATGAACTTCGGGGCACGTACAGGATCGCTGAGATATGACAGCAGCAGTTTCTGAGCGTTCGGGGCGGCGTAGACCTCTGGAAACCAGAGATAGGGAAAGCCGGGATCCTGATTTGCGTCGGCATAGACCGCTGAGCTAACGCACAGCGCGTACAGGTTGTCGCCGGGTTTCCGGTTGGCGACGAACCACGCAGCGACTTTCTCGTCCAGTTGGGAACGCCGATCCGCGGTCGCCCTGACTGTGACGGTTGACGAGTCGCCCACGTAGACCCATGTCGAGATCGCCAGACACGGCACGAGAGCCACGGCCGCGGCGACGGAAGTGAACCTGCCTGCTCGTGCCAAAGCGACTCCGCCAAGAGCGCTGACCGGCGCCGCGAGAAGCAGCCAATAGTGACGCCAGTATCCGCCGCCGATCAGAAACGACAGGCCCGACGTCATCAGCCACAGCGGGAGCAGGCCCGTGCGAGAAACGAGCACCGCTCGCATGGAGCGACGACGGTGTTCCCAGTCGCGCACGGCGACGACGATCGCGACCATGAGGCTGGATCCCAGGACGACGAGCGCGAACGGCGCGGTCTGGATCAGATGGAACCATTGCGCATTGGCCAGCATGCTCTGGGTATGGAACCGGTATCCGGCGACCGCCCACCACCACCGGTACCAGCCCGTCAGAGCACCGTGGATCATCAACACGCCGATGACCGAGGCCACTCCCGCGATGATCGCCAGCGATGACCGGACCGCAAGCCGTCGATCCTTGGGCGCAAAGATGCCGATCAGCGCGAACCAGAGCAGCAGCCCGAGCAGGCCATCGAAGCCCGATTGCTTCAGCGACAACGCTGCGCCGGCGAGCAATCCTGATCCGAACAGCCATCGCAGCGGCTCGGGTTTCGTCAGGCCGATCACAGCGATGGCGATGCCGGCGGCAGAGACTGCTCCACTGAGCAACTCCCCGTTCGCGGTGTGAGCCTCCAGCACCGGCGCGGCGGAGACGACACCACAAATGATCGCGGTCCAACGAGCTGCCCGGTGGCCGACGACTTCACGCACGACGACAGCCGTCGAAGCAACCAGCAGAATTCCGAACAACATCGCCATGATTCGGATCGAGCCGGTGTGCCCACCCGAAATCCAATCCCACACCCGGAACAGCGCGACGAGGCCCTGCGGACGGTCGACCCACACATCGCGATACAACACCCGCCCATGAGCCCATCCACGCGCAATCGCCAGATAACCGCCCTCGTCGGACGTCACCGGCGTTCCCAACATCCTCAATCGCAGCACAACAGACACCAGCGCGCCAGTTGCGATCCATTCCCACGTCCGGCGACGGTCGATGATGGGGCGCTTGTCGGCTACCAGCAAGGCGCCGTCACCCCTTGACGGAAGCGGCTAAGCCCTTGGCCTTCAGCGCCTTGACGATCCTCACCGCAGCAGCCTTGGCCAGGCCCCTGTCTTCGACCACAAAGAACTTTCCGCTCTTCACGACAACGAATCCGCTCTGACCAGCCTTTTTGATCCGGGCCACCTGCTTGTTGGCCTGCGCCCTGGTCGGGAAAGCACCTGCGACCACCCTGAAATGGTTCGCCGTGACCGCAGTCTTCGACTTCGGGGCCGTTGTCGACTTGGTCGTCGTCGGTGTCGTCTTGGTCGTCGTCGGCGTCGAACCTTTCACCGTGGTGGTCGTCGAAGCTTTCACCGTGGTGGTCGTCGGCGCAACCGTCGCCGTAGAAGCCTGCCCCGAACCCGTCGATGGGCTCGCAAGCGTCCCTGCGGCCGGGATGACGAGACCGAGCGCGATCGCTGCGCCCGTCAAGAGCTTGGTTCGTCGTTGTAGGCGCATAGCGCGTTCCTCCGTAGGCAATGAGCCGCGTCGTCGCGGTCTCGTCACGACTCTGCGCCAGCCCGGGTAAACCAACCCTCAGCGCAAGGTAAAACATTCAGGCGTCCGGTCAGTCGGTGTGCCCGCATCAAGCTCGATCACGCGCCCTTCCAGGGATGGCAATCGGATGACGAATTGAGCACCGACCCCTCCGGACGAATCCTCCGCCTCGAGGGTTCCACCATGTCGCCGGACGACTTCGCGAGCGATGGCAAGACCGAGCCCTGCTCCTCCCTCGTCGCGGGCGCGAGATTCATCGAGGCGGACGAAACGCTCGAAGATGACCTCCCGGTGCTCGGGCCGGATCCCGAGTCCGTCGTCGGCGACCCGCAGGACCACGCTCTCGCTCGCTGTCTCGCCGAGCGAGACGTTGATGTCGTGGTCGGCGTGGCGGACCGCATTCTCGAGCAGATTCCGGATGACTCTTCGAAGCTCGTCAGTGTTGCCTCGCACCTGGGCCGCCGACACATGGGTCGCGTCGATCACCTTTGACTGGTCGGCGGGCGTGGCCCGGTGGACTTCTTCGAGAACGATGTCGTCGAGATCCACCACGGCGGTCGCGCGCATCGGTGACGTGGCGTCGTCGCGGGCAAGGAACAGCAGGTTGTCGAGGAGCAGCTCGAGACGCATCGTTTCATCGAGAACGTCGGAGGCGACGCTTGGCCACTTCGTATGGTCTGGATCACGCAGTTCGACTTCGAGTTGCTGGCGGATCGACGACAGCGGACTTCTGAACTCATGCGAGGCATCGGCGACGAACCGTTGCTGTTGCTGCGCTGAGCGGTCGAGGCGGTCGAGCATTGCGTTCATCGTGCGGGCGAGCCGACCGATCTCGTCGGTCGTTGGCGGTTCGGGAACACGGCGATGAAGCTGGTCGGCGGTGATGGAGGCGGTTTGGGAGCGGATTGCTTCCACCGGACGCAGCGCTCTGCCGACGACGATCCACGTGGTCACGCTGACCATGACGAGCAGCAGAGGCAGGCCGAGCACGAGGACCGTCGTGAGGCTGCGAACGCTCGCGTCCACGGAGCCAAGACTGGAGGCGACGAGCACCGTGTAGGTGGCCCCCGAAATGTCGACACCGCGTGCCACGAGCAGGAACGGACCGTCTCCAATAGGCAGACGGTCAGCTTGACGTGAAATGGTTCGCCCGCCGGCTGGCCGGTCCGCTGCGACGGGGAGTTCACCGCTGATGTTCTGGCTTGCTGCCACTACCTTGCCGGTGGGGTCGAGTATCTGGACGAGGGCTTCGTCGGCGCCACGCACAGAGAGCGAGGTCGGCAACGCGCCATCGGCGAGGAGGGTCGCGATGTCGGCAGCGTGTACTCGCGCTGCACCGTCGAGTTCGGAGGTGAGTTGACGCCGGTGGACCGTGACGAGCAACACAGCACCGGCCGACAGCGCGATCATGACGGCAATGGTCGCGCCGAGCGTTGACCGCGTTCGGATGCCGGCGCGACCGATCATGGCGTGCTCGACGCGTCGACTGCACAGAGTCTGTACCCGGCGCCCCGAACGGTGTCGATGGATGTCACTCCGAAGGGTTCGTCGAGCTTCTTTCTGAGGCGCCTGATGTACACCTCGATGATGTTCGGGTCGCCGTCGAAATCGAAGTCCCAGATGTTGTTCAGGAGATCGTTCTTCGACACCACCTCGCCTGCCCGGCGCGTCAGATATTCGACGACGGCGAACTCGCGAGCGGTGAGGGCGATCGGCGTGCCCGCCCGGGTGCAGGTGCGTGCCAACGGATCGATGGCCAGGTCGCCGACCTCGAACACTGCAGGTTGAACACGTCCGCTCCGCCGGAGCAGCGCTCGGAGTCTCGCGAGGAGCACGACGTAAGCGAACGGCTTGCGGAGAAAGTCGTCTGCTCCGGTGTCGAGGGCTTCGGCCTCGTCGAGCTCGCCGTCTTTGGCGGTCAGCATCAAGATCGGGGTCCAGTTCCGTGCCTCTCGCAGCTCCGCGCACAGGAGGTAGCCATTGAGGCCGGGCAGCATGATGTCGAGAACGATGGCGTCGTAGGGGTGCTCGGTGGCGTGCCACCGGCCATCGATGCCGTCGAGTGCGACGTCGACGGTGAAGCCATCGGTCTCCAGGCCCCGTTTGATCGACGCTGCCAGCCGCTTCTCGTCCTCGACGACGAGGATCCTCATCGCATCTCGTTTCGGGCAACGGTCATAGCGCGAACATACGCACATCCACCTGTACGGGCGCTGAACGGTCGCCGTACCGTGCGTGCGCCCACAAGCTGCGGTTCATGTGGAGAGCACGAGCTCGAACCGTGGGTGCGGGGCGTTGCTCGCGAGATGGAGGCGACCGCCCTCCGCTTCGGCGAGCGAGCGCGCAAGGGCCAGACCGATCCCGTGACGGTCTGGTCGCAGCGTCGTGTCCGTGGCTCCACGCTCGAAGATCCGATCTCGATCATCGACGCCGTTTCCCTCGTCGGAGACAGCAATTGTGACACCGCCGCCGACCGGATGCGCGGCGAGAGTTATCTCACCCGACCCGTGTCGCTGGGCATTGTCGATGAGCACGTCGATGATGTTTGCGACGGCAGCCCGCGACACGCGGGGGCGGGGGAGCTCGTCGGAGATGTCGAGTCTGAGGGGTCGCCCACCCTCGGCAAGGCGGCCGTGCCAACGATTTTCTACGTCGGCGAGAAATGGGTGAAGATCAAGTGGGTCCCGGTGTACCGATGCGTCGCGGGCAAGTGTGAGCAGATCATCGATGGTCGCTTCGAAACGGTCGACCAGAACGAGCGCCTCGCGGAGCGCCTGGTCGTGGTCCGGTCGGGGCACATCGAGTTCTGTCTCGAGGATGAGACGAAGACCTGTGAGGGGTGTGCGCAGCTGATGAGATGCGTCGGCTGAGAAGCTGCGCTCGCGAGCGATCAGGTTGCCGAGTCGAGTTGCCGTACCGGTGAGTGCCGACGCCACGTCATCGAGTTCGCCGACACCCGACGATGGCACTGCGATGGTGTAGTCGCCTTCGCCGAGGGCGATCGCGGCGCGACGTAAATGTTCGATCGGGCGATTCAGGCGCCGCGCGAGCAGTGCGCCGATGATGCCTGCGAGACCGACCGCAACCGTGGCAATCGCGGCCATTGCCAACCAGGCCCGCCGGACGCGGTCGTCGATGATCGACGATGGTTGCTCTCCACGGAGAACGCCGATCACGGCTTCGTCGGCGACGATCGGAACGGCGACGACGATGGAGTCGGCGCGACGTGAGTCGGATACCTTGTTCGACGCTGCGGCCGCGACGTTCGCGTCGCCCGACCGTGGGCCCCTACCGAGGACGAACGAACCGTCTGGCCGGTAGAGCGCAACTCTGGTGGAGGTCAGCTCGGGAAGCTCGGCGGGGTCGGTTCCATCCATTGCGCCTTTGCCGATGCTGCGTGCGGCTTCGATCGTCGCCCTGGCAAGGCGGAGCGTGGCTTGGTCCTGATACTGGTGACGCACCGCGAGAGCGAGCGGCACGCCGAACAACGTGACGGCGATCACCGCGACGGCGAGGGTGGCGATCAACACCCGGCGTCTCATCCGCACTCGAGTCGGTAGCCGACGCCGCGCAGCGTGGTGATGACGCTCGGTTCACCGGCCGCGTCGCCGAGCTTTCGGCGAAGTGAAGCAAGATGCACGTCGAGAGTCTTGGTGGAGCCGAACCAGTGCTCGTCCCACACCTCTGACATGATCCGTTCTCGGGTGACGGCCGTTCCGGCCTCGTTGGCGAGGAACATCAGCAGGTCGAATTCCTTGGTCCGCAGATCGAGCTCTTCACCGGCACGCCATGCTCGTCGTGCGCCGGGATCGATGGACAAGTCTCCGACATCGATCCGTGAGGGTGCTGCTGGTTCCGTTCGTCGGAGTTGCACCCTCAACCGAGCGAGTAGCTCGGCGAGACGGAACGGCTTGCTGACGTAGTCCACGGCCCCGGCATCGAGACCCATCACGATGTCGATCTCGGCCTGCCTCGCGGTGAGCATCACAACGGGGAGCAAAGGATCGACGGCGCGGATCCGCCGGCACACCTCGAGCCCATCGAGGTCGGGCAATCCGAGGTCCAAGACGACGAGGTCGAAGTCGTCGAATCGTTTGAGCGCGTCGACCGCTGTCGACACACGCGCCACTGCGTAGCCGTGATTTCCCAGGGCCCGGATGAGATTGGTCGCGATGGTGTCGTCGTCTTCGACAATCAGGATGCGCTCCTCGGCCACGGCTGAAGGTTAGGCAGCCGACCACAGCCGAGGGTGCCGCTTCCCACATCATTTGCAATCGTCTAACCGAGTCGTCCGTCTCGTCGCACCACCACTTTCCTACCGTGGCGATCACAACCTCCGACAAAAGGACATTCATGCGAACAACTCGACTCATTCTCGCCGGCGCACTGGCGGCGACGGGCGCGCTCGGCGCCTGCAGTTCCAACTCGACATCCAAGGCAGCCACGACGACCGCATCGGTAGCAAACCAGCCGGTCGTGACCACCACGGGAGTGCCGTCCCCCGCGTCGGCTTCAACCGCAGCGGGCCCGGCGACAGTGGCTCCAGGCGCTGTCGACCCGAACGCTCCCGAGGTCCATGAGGTTGGCGACATTCCGGACAACCAGATCTTCGCTCCATACACGCCGACGACCGGGCTGTACACCATTTCATTCCCGGAGGGATGGTCGCGGTCGGGCAACGGCGACGCCGTCTCGTTCACGGACAAGCTCAATGCCATCGAACTGGCCGTCGCGTCGAAGGCATCGGCGCCGACAGTCGAGACGGTCAAAGCGACCGACCTGCCGGCCATCGCCGCGAAGACGTCGAAGTTCGTTCCCGGCGCTGTGTCCAAGGTGTCCCGAAAGGGAGGCGACGCGATCCTCGCGAAGTACGAGATCGACTCTGCTCCGAACTCGGTAACCGGGAAGGTGATCAGGGTTGCGGTCGAACGCTACGAATTCTGGAAGAACGCCAAGTCGGCCGTGATCACCCTCATCGGTGCAGTCGGTGCAGACAATGTCGACCCGTGGACGAAGGTCACCAATTCGTTTGCGTGGTCGAAATGACCACCACTGCACTCGAAGCTCATCAGCTCTATCGCTTCTATCACGCAGGCGACGACGAGACGCTGGCCCTGCGCGGCGTATCACTCAGCGTCGAGGAAGGCGAATTGCTTGCCATCACCGGGCCGTCGGGTTCCGGGAAATCGACGCTGCTCGCTTGCCTCGCCGGGCTCGACGAACCAGATGGGGGATTCGTTCGGGTCGCCGGCGAAACGATGTCGCGGCGACCCGAGGCCGAACGCGCCGCGCTGCGCGCACGTCATTTGGGGATGCTGTTCCAGACCGGCAATTTGATCGAGCACCTGACGATCGCTGAGAACGTGGCCCTCGCTCAACGCCTGGCACGGCAGCCACGAAAGGTTCGCGTCGGCGAACTCCTGGAGGATCTCGGTCTCACCGGCCGCAGCAATGCACGTCCATCGCAGCTGTCCGGCGGAGAATCGGCGCGAGCCGGTCTCGCAGTAGCTCTCGCGAACGAGCCCGCAGTCCTGCTCGCCGACGAACCGACGGGAGAGCTCGACCAAGGAACCCAGTCCCGGGTGCTTGGCCTTCTGCGCCAACGCGCCGAACACGGGACCGCTGTAGTCGTGGTGACCCACAACCAAACAGTGGCCGGCGCTGCAGATCGCGAAATTCGTCTGTCGGACGGTCAGGTGATCTCATGAGCAACAGCTCAACCGACCTGCTCGTGCGATGCGACCGGGTCGCTCGCACGTACGGCTCCGGACCGAGCGCCGTCGTCGCCGTGCACGACGCAACCTGTCAGGTCCATCCTGGCGATCGCATTGCCCTGATGGGCCCGTCCGGTTCCGGCAAGACCACGCTGTTGCATCTGATTGCTGGTCTCGACGACCCCACCGTCGGGTCGATCTCCTGGCCGGCACTCGGAGATCGACACTCATTGCGACCCGGTCCCCTTGCAATCGTGTTCCAATCACCGAGCCTGCTACCACCCCTCGATGTCGTCGAGAACGTCGCACTCCCGATGCTGCTGCTCGGTACCGACCGAAAGACGGCAACCAATGCAGCACACGAGGCGTTGGCTCGACTCGATCTCGACGACCTGTCGTCGAAGCTGCCCGAGGAACTGTCCGGAGGACAAGCGCAACGAGTCGCCATCGCACGCGTCCTCGCTGGTCGACCACGGCTGATCCTCGCCGACGAGCCCACCGGCCAACTCGACCATGCAACTGGCATCCGCGTCATCGATGTGTTGATCGAAGCCGCCGACGAACTCGGCGCCGCGCTGATCATCAACACCCACGACCCGCTCGTCGCCAACCGTCTCCCCCAACGGTGGGACATGGCGAATGGACGACTCACCATCCTCGGAGGAGCGAAAATATGCTGACCCTCACCTGGCTTCGCGGCCTCCTTGCGCGACGAGCCGGCCGTCTTTCGATCACCGCCATCGGCGTCGCGCTCGCGGTCGGGCTCCTCGCCACGCTCGGCTCGTTCCTGTCAGCGTCCAAAGCACAGATGACCGACCGCGCCCTCAAAAGCGTCAGCGTCGACTGGCAGGTCGAAACTCAACCAGGCGCCGACCCCCAAGCCGTGCTCACCAGCCTCGAATCGACCCCCGGTATCAAGGCCGCCGTTCCCGTCGGGTACGGCGACACCAAGAGCTTCGAGACAACCACCGGCGCCACGGTTCAAACCACGGGCGCGGGAGTCATCGTCGGATATGCCGGCGATTACCGCAGTGTGTTCCCGAACCAGATCCGCGACCTCGCCGGCGCCACGACCGGGGTCTTGCTGTTCCAGCAAACCGCCGCGAACCTTCATGCGGCACCCGGCGACCAGGTCACTGTCACCATGGCCGGACTACCGCCGGTCACGATCAAGATCGACGGTGTGATTGATCTCCCCGAGATCGACGCCATGTTCCAAAAGGTCGGCGCCCCGCCCCAATCTCAACGCAGCGCCCCACCCGACAACGTGATCCTGGTCCCGCTCGATCAGTGGCACCGGCTGTTCGACCCACTCGCCATCAACCATCCCGAGCTCGTCTCGACCCAAGTCCACGTCGATCTCGTCACGTCGCTTCCCCACGATCCCGCAGCCGCATACTCAAAGATCGTCGGCGACGCGCACAACCTCGAACTCAAACTCACCGGTCAAGTGCTCGTCGGCAACAACCTCGGCGCCAAACTCGCCAAAGCGCGCTCGGACTCGCTCTACGCCCAAATTCTGTTTCTCTTCCTCGGCACTCCTGGCGCAGTCCTTGCCGGCATGCTGACCGTCACGGTGGCAGCCTCCGGCGCCGACCGTAGACGCCGCGAGCAGGCACTGCTGCGAACACGCGGCGCCAACAGCCGCCAGCTTCTCTCACTCGGGCTCAGCGAAGCAATCGCCGTCGGCGTCGCTGGTTCGATACTGGGCCTCGGTCTCGCACTGCTCGTCGGCAGGGCCGCGTTCGGGACTGCCGGCTTCGGTGCAACCAACGCCGCAGCCGTTACGTGGGCAGCATTCGCAGTCGGCGCCGGGCTCACCATCGCCGCGTTCGCGATCGCGGTCCCCGCCTGGCGTGACGCCCGCGACATCTCCGTCGTCGCGGCCCGCCAAACGATCGGACGGCGCCGAGAACCACGTTGGCAACGTCTCTGGATCGATGTCATCCTCATCTGCGCCTCACTCCTCGTGTTCTGGCTCACCGGTCGCAACGGTTACAAGCTCGTCCTCGCAGTCGAAGGAGTCACCACCATCTCCGTGAACTACTGGGCCTTCCTCGCCCCCGCGCTCATGTGGCTCGGCGTCGGAATGTTCACGAGTCGGATCGCGTCGTTCGTACTACGACGCGGCCGACGACCGCTCGCATGGCTGATCAAGCCGATGTCGGCAGGACTGTCCGACACCGTTGCAGCCTCGATGAGCCGCCAACGCAGGCTCATCGCCCGCGGCGTCACCCTCGTCGCGCTGACTGCCGGCTTCGCGGTCTCGACGTCGGTGTTCAACTCCACATACCAGCAACAAGCCGAAGTCGATGCCGTCTTGTCAAACGGCGCAGACGTCACCGTGATCGAATCACCCGGCGCCTCCATTCCACCAAACGTCATCACCGAACTGTCGGCGATCCAAGGTGTCCGCAAAGTAAGTCCGCTGATGCACCGCTTCGCCTACGTCGGCAACGACCTCCAAGACATCTACGGCGTCAACCCGACGACCATCGTCTCCGACGCCAAGTTGCAGGACTCGTACTTCCAAGGAGGTTCCGCCACGAGCCTGATGACCAAGCTCGCCCACCGACCTGACGCCGCGCTGTTCAGCTTCGAGACCGTCAAGGACTTTCAGCTCGCCCCGGGCGACACCGTGACGCTCCGGCTGCAAAGCGGCACCACCAAGCAATATGTCCAGGTGCCGTTCACCTACACCGGTGTCGTCAAGAAGTTCCCGTCGGCTCCATCGGACAGCTTCGTCATCGGAAACGCCGACTACATCGCCAAGATGACCGGCATCGATCACGTCGGCACCTATCTCATCGCCACGGCCCACGGCGACTCCACGGCCGTCGCCGGCAGAGTCCAAACGGCGGTCGGCACCAACGCCCTCGTCAATGACGTCGCATCGAAACGGCGAAAGATTGGGTCCAGCCTCACCTCGGTCGAGATGGCCGGATTGACCAAGGTCGAACTCGGATTCGCCCTCACCCTCGCAGCCGCCGCAGCCGGACTCGTGCTGTGGCTCGGCCTCAATGAGCGGCGCCGCACCTTCGCCACTGCCGCGGCACTCGGGGCCAAGCGCCGCCAACTCGGCGGATTCGTGTGGAGCGAAGCGATCTACGTCACCGTCGGCGGCCTCGTCACCGGTGCCGCAGGAGGATGGGTCCTCACCAACATCCTTGTCAAGATCCTGACCGGCGTGTTCGACCCACCACCGACCACGCTTGCCGTGCCATGGGCCTACCTCGCGCTCGTTGCGGCAGTCACCGTCGCAGCGGTGGTCATCGCGGCATCCTCTGCCATACGAAGTACCCGACGCCCCGCCGTACAGCTGCTGCGTGACATCTGACCGACCGTGCAAAAGGCGCACGAGTTCAGGCGCCGTCAAGGAGCCGAAGCGCACACTTCGCCTGCACCCCCGCACAGACCACAAGGAGAAACTCATGAGATCCACACGAACCCCCGCCCGCAGCCGCCGCATCCTGCTCACGCTCGCCACCACCGTCGGACTGGCAGCCGGTGGAGCAGCCATTGCCTCCGCAGGGAGCAACGCCCCGGCCGTAAAGACCCCAGCGCCGGCCGTACAGGCCCCAGCGCCGGCCGTGCAGACGGCATCAGTGCCCACGACAGAGAAGGCCGCGGCCGCCGAAACCCCGGAGGCACCAGGAACCGAGACCCCCGAGGCCACCGGAACCGAGACCCCGGAGGCCGCAGGAACCGCAGCTGACGAGGTCGGCGGCGTCGACTGCCAGGACGGCCATCTCCCCAACGGTGGGGCCGAGTGCGATGGCGGGCCCGCCGCCAACTCGACCGGCGACGGCGCCGAGACGAACGGCTGATTCAACAGAGTCCACCGTGAGTACGGGGGGAGGGCAAGCTGCCCTTCCTCCCGTACTTCTGTTTACGCAGACATCTCCTCGACCGGCCCTTCAGAGTGACCAACGATCGCGTGTCGCGTCACAGCCTGGTGATCACGGTGCGCGCCAGTGATAGGAGTGGATTCGCCCCGAGGTCGTTGAGGACCTCGACCCGAAAGTTCGTCGTGCCACTGCGAACCCAGAGGTCGTCGAAGATGTGGCCGGCAACATCGGCCCGCTCGCTGTATGCCTTGTTGCCGACCCCGGTGACGTTGCTCGTCGGCGCGCTGGCAACTCGACGTTGCTGCTCGAACTCGGCGTCTGTGGCGCCCGGGTAGACGTGGAGTTCGGCGCCAAAACCATCCCCCGTCGGCAAGGTGACAATCCAGCTGCAAATGGTCTCGGTCGTGCCTGGCGCGGTCGTGAGATCACCGGCGCTCACCGTGCCAGAAAGCGCAGCTTGCAGATCGGAACTGCTCAGCAGCGCGCATGCATCCTTTGCAACCATCGTCGAATCTTGGCTGGCCGAGGCAGTGGAAGTTTGCGAACGAGTATCGACAACTACCGAGTTGCTCACAGCGTTCGTCGGCACCGCCACCGAAGTGCTGATCGTGTGCGCCTTCGTCCCACTGCCGCAACCCGCCGAGGCGACAAGGCCAAGTACGAGCAGCATCCCCGCAGCGACGTTGCCGTTGTTCGTGCGACGAGCCAATGGCCGAGCGCGACCGTCGGCTTCGTGAGAGAAAGGAGCTTGCCTCGCGAAACTCATCGCTTCAACCTCCCGGAGGCCTACAGAGATTACGTGGCGGCCGACACGAAACAAACCATACAGAATCCGAGCCACCTGAGAGGCGATTTCCGACAATCGCCCCACCCTCGCTTCGATGCGCGAAACTCGGCCTTGACAAATCGCTATCCGCGTTCTATATTCCTAATGATGTTAGGTACTCCAACGCGTGATCGTCGATCCGAACGACGTGAGGCAACCAAGACCGAGATCGTCGGGGTCGCATGGGAACTTGCACGGACGGAGGGACTCGCGGCGATCTCACTGCGCGAGATCGCTCGGCGGGTCGGCATGCAGGCACCGTCTCTGTACTCCTACTTCGACTCGAAGAATGCGATCTACGACGCGATGTTCGCCGAGGGCGCCCGCGAGTTCCTGAACCGCGACCGGCCCGCCGAGACCGGGAAGGCGTTGCGCGATCTGCAGGCACACATGCGGTTCTTCGTTCAGTTCTGCACCGAGGACGCGGCGCGCTATCAGTTGTTGTTCCAGCGAACGATTCCCGGCTTCGAACCGTCGGCGGATTCGTTCGCGATCTCCGTCGCCGGCCTCGAATTGACAAGGGAACGGTTGGCCCGGATGGGTTTCGACGACCCCAGGGTGCTCGACCTCCTGACCGCGATCGGCACCGGTCTCACCGACCAGCAGATCTCCAATGACCCAGGCGGAGACCGCTGGGTCCGCCTCGTGGACGAGGCGATGGAGATGTTCTTCCAACACGTGACCACTCGCATGAAAAAGAAAGGACGGGCCCGCCCGTGACCGTGACAACCACCCCGGTCGAGACGGTGGCGCCACTTGTGCGCCCGGAGGCAATGGCGCTCGCCGCAACCGAGAACCAGCGCGTCCTCGACCTGTTGAGTGCGCTCGATGATGACGATTGGGCTCGTCCCACCGAGTGCCCGGCGTGGGACGTGCGTGCGCTCGCTGCGCATGTCGTTGGCGGGATGGAGGCCTTCGCATCGATTCGCGAATTCGTCCACCAGATGCGCGCCGGCGGCAAGGCAGCCGGTGACCGACCGTTCATCGACGGTATGACCGAGGTGCAAGTGCGCGACCGGGCGAGCCTCTCTCGCGAACAACTGCTCGAGCGTCTTGACCGGGTCGGCCCGCGCGTTGCACGCTCACGGGGCCGCGTGCCCAGGCTGTTCCGGCGGATGCCGCTGAAGCAGGAATTGCCGGGCGGTACCAAGGAGACCTGGAGGATGGGTTACCTGCTCGACGTGATCCTCACCCGCGACACGTGGATGCACCGGGTCGACCTCGTCCGCGCCACCGGCCGCCCGCTCGTACTGACCCCCGAACACGACGGGCGCATCGTCGCCGACGTCGTCGCCGAGTGGGCGCGCCGCCACACCCGGCCATTCACGCTGCATTTGGAGGGACCCGCCGGTGGCACCTTCACGAGTGGCGTCGACGGTGAGGAGATCACCATCGACGCCGTGCAGTTCTGCCGGATCCTTTCTCGCCGAGCCACAGGGCCCGGCCTGCTCACCCAGGAGGTACCGTTCTAATGGAAACCAGAGTCACAGAGATCGCCGAAGGCATCTACCAACTCACAACGCACGTCGCCGAGAGCCCCGTCGACTTCAACCAGATCCTCGTCGCCGGCGAGGAGCCGCTCCTCTTCCACACCGGCGCACGACAGCTGTTCCCACTCGTCTCCGAGGCAGTCGCACGGATCCTCCCCGTCGAGTCGCTGCGCTGGATCACGTTCGGCCACGTCGAATCCGACGAATGCGGCTCGATGAACCAATGGCTGAGCACGGCACCACAAGCGACCGTCGCGCAGAGCATGACCGGTTGCATGGTGTCGTTGAACGACCTCGCCGACCGGCCGCCGAGACCGCTGGCCGACGGCGAGGTGCTCGACATCGGTGGTCACCGCATGCGCTGGATCGACACCCCTCACGTCCCCCACGGTTGGGAGGCCGGCGTCTTGTACGACGAGACGACCCGCACCTTGCTGTGTGGCGACCTGTTCACCCAGACCGGCTCGTTCCCGGCCACCACCGCCGACGACATCGTCGGGCCGGCAAGCGCAGCCGAGGACATGTTCAAGGCGTTCTCGCTCACCCCGACCAGCGGGGCGACACTGCGCCGGCTCGCCGACCTCGACATCGCCACGCTCGCACTCATGCACGGTCCCGCGTACACGCAAGATTGCTCGACCGCACTGCGCGACCTCGCGACCGACATCGAAGGACGCATCACGGTCTCGGCGTGACCCCACCGATCTCGGCGCGTCGATCAGACGCCGAGCACTGCCAGCCCGGAAGCTGCACCGCGATTCGTGTGTTCCATTCCCATCCATCGATCTTTGAGGCCGACTTGGGGGCTTGTCGGGCGCGATCTGCGCGCCCGCGCCTGCACAGATCGCGCCCAACCAAGACGTCTCGGAATATGGCTGTCTACGGGCACGATCGCTCATCGGGGCTGGTCACGAAGTCGGTCACGACGACAACACCTTGCTCGACTCCGGCTTCGATCCAGGTGGCCTCGACACGAGGCCCACCGAGATCGGCGATGGCGCCCACGCCTGATAGGTACCGGTGTCCAACCGCTCACCCCAGCCGTCGTCGCGAAGTTCGTCGGCGTTCAGCGTGGCACTTCGCGGCGCAGATCGGCGAGCAGGTCGCGGGTCTCGGTGAGCGAGCTGATCAGTAGGCGTTTGGCCACACTGAGCAATTCCGTCGTCAGCGGATCCTTCACCGAATAGAACACCGATTGGCCTTCCTTGCGGCTCGTCACGAGCCCGGCGCGGCGCAGGACGCCGAGCTGCTGGGACAGGTGTGAAAGTTCGATCCCGATCTCGGGTTGCAACTCGCCGACGGAACGCTCGCCGTTCGCCAGCGTTTCCAGGATGCGGATCCGCGCCGGATGAGACAGCGCCCGGAACATCTCGGCCTTCAACTCGCTGATCGGCAACACGAGTTCGCTTTCGGGCGCCGGTCGGCGGGAGCGTTTACCTGTCAATACCATGAGATACGCACGCTACCAGAGTACAATGTTCGTTGATGGTGCAGATGACAGCCGAACCCGACAGTCACCCTTTCGGCCTCAGCGACACCGCACCGCAGGTTCGGCGATGAGGCTGCCCCGCAAGATCATCCGGACGGGCCGGGTCACCGAGCCGGCTCCGGTCGACGCCGGTCCCCGCCCGGCTCTGCCTCCCGCAGCGGACCGGCTACGAGGTTCGTTGCAGATCCGCCAGGTCGATGCTGGTTCATGCAACGGCTGTGAGGCGGAGTTCGCGGCGGCCTTCGGACCCGTGTACGACGCAGAGCGGTTCGGGGTGCGTCTCGTCGCGTCGCCACGGCATGCCGACGCGCTGGTGGTGACGGGCCCGGTCACCAAGAACATGGCCGGGCCGCTCGTCAACACGTTCGAGGCGACCCCCGGCCCGAAGTTGGTGATCGCGCTCGGTGACTGCGCCCGGGACTGCGGCGTGTTCGCCGGCGGCTACGGGGTGGCCGGTTCGGTGGCCGACATCGTGCCCGTCGACATCGAGATCCCGGGGTGTCCGCCGACACCGGAAGCGATCATCGTGGCGTTGCGCCGGATCGTGGACCCGTGAGCATCGTCGGCGGATCTCTCACCGTCGCGGCCATCGCGGCCGTATTGGCGATCACGGCCGGTCTGAGCACACCGCTGCACACCAGGCCGCTGTGGGTCGGCGTGCTGAGCGCCGTCTCGGCCGCGGCCGGTGGAACGGCAGCGGTAGCGGTCCTCACCGGCAGCGCCAGGTTCACGGCGCAGTTGCCGGCGTTGTTCCCGCTGGCCGGCGTTCGTCTCGAGTTCGACGCGTTGAGCGCGATCTTTGCGCTCGCGACCGCAGTGGTGGCGGTGCCGGCGTCGATCTACGGCATCGGTTACAGCGCCCGTTCTTCGTCGAGTCGGCCCGCACAGGCTGCGTATCCGCTGCTGGTGTGGAGCATGATGATGGTCCCAGCAGCGGGCAGCGCATCCGCCCTGATTCTGTTCTGGGAGCTGATGGCGCTGTCGTCGCTGGTGCTCGTGTTGGCCGAGCACCACCACAATGCGCAGGTTCGCGCGGCAGCCCAGTGGTACGCGGCAATGACGCATTTGAGCCTGCTCGCGATCGTGCTCGCACTCCTCCTCCTTGCCCATCAGGCGGGCGGTGATTCGTTCGCCGCGATGCGCTCCGCCACCGTCGGCCCGGTCGCCGCGTCGGTGGTCTTCCTCCTCGCGCTCGTCGGCTTCGGCGTGAAGGCCGGAGTGGTCCCGGTCCACGTCTGGCTACCACGGGCCCATCCCGAGGCGCCGAGCCATGTGTCAGCGCTGATGTCGGGAGCAATGGTGAAACTCGGCGTCTACGGAGTGGTGCGCGTCGGCTGGGATCTCCTTGGTGGCGGGCCACGTTGGTGGGGCGGCGTCGTACTGGCAGTCGGGCTGGTGTCGGCGATGTTCGGGATCCTCCACGCGCTCGTCGCAAGCGATCTGAAGCGGCTGCTCGCGTATTCGACGACGGAGAACATCGGTCTGATCTTCGTCGGGGTCGGCGCGGCGGGTTTGTTCGCGTCGAGCGGGAACCGACCGCTCGCTGCGGTCGCGCTCGCAGCCGCGATGCTGCACGTAATCAACCATGCCGCGTTCAAGGCGCTGCTGTTCCTCGGCGCCGGCTCGATCCTCACCGCGACCGGAACCCGCGACCTCGACCGCCTCGGTGGCCTCGCCCGCCGGATGCCCGTGACCGCAGCGACGTTCGCGATCGGGGCGTTGGCGATCGCCTCGCTGCCACCGCTCAACGGATTCGTCAGCGAATGGCTGCTGCTGCAATCCCTCGTCCACAGCCTTCCCTCCAACGCAGCAATCGTCGCGGTCGCGATGCCCGTCGCGGTGGCCGTCGTCGCCCTGGTCGGCGGACTCGCCGCGGCGACGTTCGTGAAGGCGTTCGGCACCGCGTTCTTGGCGATGCCGCGCAGCGCCCAAGCCGAGTAGGCCCACGAGGCGCCGCGTACGATGCAGGCCGGGCTCGTCGCCCTGAGCGGGGTCTGCGTCGCGTTGGCGCTCGCACCGACGGTGCTCGCCGAGCCGCTGGAACGAGCGACAACGGTGGTCAGCGGGATCGCCGACGGCGCGCCGATCACGACCGACGGCGTCTACCTCCAGCTGTCCGGAATCCAAGCCGGCCTCTCGCCACTACTGCTCGCCACCGGGCTCGCCGTGATGATGATCGCCGCACTGGCCGTCGTACGCCGCAGCCGTGTGCGACGCACCACGCGAGGCATCCCGGCGTGGGGCTGTGGACGAACGGTGCAGACCGCGCGGATGGAGTACACCGCGACCTCGTTCGCAGAGCCGCTGCAACGGGTGTTCGACGACGTGCTGCACCCCGAGATCGACGTCGACGTCGACCACCACACAGAGTCCCGCCACTACGTCCAGGCGATCCGCTACCGGCTGCACACCCGCGATGCGTTCGAGCACCGTCTCTACCTTCCCCTGTTGGCCGTCGCACGCCGCTGGGGTGACGGCGCCCGCCGGATCCAGAACGGCAGCATCCACCGCTACCTCGCCTACTCCCTCTTCACGCTGATCATCGTGTTGTTGGTCTCGCGATGAGCGTCTCCGGTATCGCCGTCGCGCTGCTCCAGGTCGCGCTGACGATCGCAGTCGCCCCGGTGCTGGTGGGGTTGATGCGAAAGATTCGGGCCCGGCTGGAGGGTCGCATCGGGCCGCCGATCAGCCAGCCGTGGCGTGATCTGCGCAAGCTCCTCGGCAAGCAACGGTTGGTGTCGGCAAACACCGGGTGGGTGTTCTCGCTCGCCCCGCTCGTGCTCATCGCCTCCGCCGCGCTCGTCGCCGCGATCGTGCCGTTCCTCTCCACCCGATCAGCTCTCGACCAGGTGGGGGACCTGTTCGCGGTCGTCTACCTGCTGCTGCTCGGCACCGTGTTCCTCTCGCTCGCCGGTCTCGACGCCGGCACCGCATTCGGCGGGATGGGTGCGAGCCGAGCGATGACCATCACGGCGATCGCAGAGCCGACGGTGCTCGTCGCGATCTTCGCACTCTCGGTGTCGTCGGGATCGTCGAACCTCGGTGCGATCGTGTCCAGCACCCTCGCCAACCCGTCGACCGCGGCCTCACCGCAGAGCCTGCTTGCGTTCGCCGCGCTCGCGGTGGTGACGATCGCCGAAACGGGGCGGCTCCCGGTCGACAACCCGAGCGCCCATCTCGAGCTGACGATGATCCACGAGGCAATGATCCTCGAGTACTCCGGCCCCGATCTCGCCCTGCTCGAACTCGCCGCTCATCTCCGCCTCGTCGTGTTCCTCGGGCTGCTCGCCAACCTGTTCGTCCCGTGGGGCATCGCCACCACCGTCCAGCCACTCCATCTCCTCGGCGCCGCTGCCGCGGTGCTCGTCAAGATCACCGTGCTCGCCGCGATCATCGCTGTGGTCGAAGTGTTCATCGCCAAACTCAGGTTGTTCCGGGTGCCGGAACTCCTCGCGGCGTCGTTCGTCCTCGCCTTTCTCGCCGTCACCGTCTCGTTCTTCTTGGCATGAGCTGCACGCGATGACCCAGACCGGTTTCGTCCAACTCCTCGACCTCGCAGCAGGGGTCGTGCTGGTCACCAGCTTCACCGCGTTGTGGCTGCGGCGGTTGTCCACCGTCGTGCGCGTCGTCGCCCTGCAGGGCGTGGCCGTCGGGCTCGTCGCCCTGGTGATCGGTATCCACTCGCACGAAACAGAGCTGGTCGCGATCTCACCGATCGTTGTGATCCTGCGCGGCATCGTGCTGCCCGGCATGATCAACCGCGCGATAAGAAGCGGAGCCGAGCATCGTGAAGTCGAGTCGCTGATCAACATTCCTGCATCGCTGCTCGCAGCCTCGGGCCTGACCCTGCTCGCGTACGCCACGACCCGCGCCGTCGTGGCCCTGTCACCGAGCCCGCAGGTACAGGCGATTCCGATCGGAATCGCGGTCGGCCTGATCGGCGTGCTCATGGTCGCCACCCGCCGCAAGGCCGTGCTGCAGATCATCGGGGTGCTCATGCTCGACAACGGCATCGCCCTGGTCACGTTCCTCGCAACCTCGGGCGTGCCGCTCGCGGTCGAGCTCGGGATCGCCTTCGACGTGCTCCTTGCGATGTTCATCCTGCAGCTGCTCACCACCCGGATCAGGACCAAGTTCGGCGGGACCGACCTGGACCAACTCCGCGAGCTCCACGACTGATGGGCGCTGTCACCGCGTTGGCGCTCCTCATTCCTGCGATCGTCGCTGCGCTCGTTGCCATTTTCGGTTGGCGACCGTTCACGGCATGGCTCGCCCCCGTTTCGGGCCTCGTCATCATCGGTGTCGGCGTCGTTCTCGCAGTGCACGTTCTCGACGTCGGCCCGCTCGCCGCTTTCGGCGGACAACTCCGCGTCGACGCGCTCAGCGCGCTGATGATCATCCTGATCGGCGCGGTCGCCACGATCACCACCACGTACGCCGTCGCCTACCTCCGCACCGAACTCGCCACCGGCGCGACGACCCCGAAGCGAGCCCGTATCTACGGCGTGCTCGTGCAACTCACCATCGCGGCGATGCTCGTCGTGGTCACGGCCGACAACCTCGGCGTGGTGTGGGTCGCGGTCGAGACCACCACTGTCGCGACCGTGCTCCTCGTCGGCCATCGACGCGACCGGAACTCCGTCGAGGCGTCGTGGAAGTACCTCGTGCTCGGCTCGATCGGCATTGCAACCGCGCTGATGGGCACCGTGCTCGTCTACTTCGTGTCGCGGCATTCCGGCGGCGATCCATCGAACGCGCTGAACTGGAGCAGCCTCGTCGAACGAGCACCGAGGCTCGACCCCGACGCGTTGCGAGTCTCGATCGGCCTCGTCGTGCTCGGCTACGGCACCAAGGCGGGGCTTGCCCCCGTGCACTCGTGGCTCCCCGACGTGTACAGCCAAGCCCCCGCGCCGGTGGCCGCGCTGATGGCGGGCGTGGTGTCGGCGATGTCGATGTATGCCCTGCTGCGGTTCAAGGTCGTCGCCGACCTCGCCCTCGGCGCCGGATTCGTCCGGTCGCTGCTCGTCGCGGCTGCATTGTTCTCGCTTGTTGCGGCAGCGTCGCTGATGGTCACCCAACGCGACTACAAGCGGCTCCTCGCCTACTCCAGCGTCGAACACATGGGCTTGATCGCACTCGCCGCGGCGATCGGCTCACCGCTCGCGATGTCGGCAGCCCTGTTGCACATGATCGGCAACGGACTCGCCAAGTCGGTCGCGTTCAGCGCTACCGGCGAGATCCTGTTCCTCACCGGCACCACCCGCATCGACGGCGTACGCGGACTGCTGCGCCGACAGCCATTCGTCGGCGGAGTCTTCGCACTGAGCCTCGTCGCGCTGCTCGGTCTCCCCCCGTTCAGCCTGCTCGCCAGTGAAGTCGCGATCGTTCGCGCCGGTTTGTCCGAAGGGCTCGGCTGGGTCATCGCCATCGCCATCACCGTGATGCTCGTGATCTTCACCGCCGTCGTCGTCCACGCACTCGACATGCTCACCGGCGGCGAGGTTCCTCCCGTATCTGCTCCTGATGTACACATCACCTCTCTCACTGGTCGAGCACCATTCGTCGTCGGGCTGGTCGCCGCGGCGGCGATCGGCGTGTCGATCTGGCCGATCGAACGTCTGCTCCACGCCGCCGCGCTGGTGGTTGCGCGATGACCTGGTTCACCTCACTCGACAGAGTCATCGAGACCACGCCCGCCGGGCTCCGTGACCGGTTCGTCGAACTGCTCACGAACGGGCATCGCCTCGCGCTCGTGGCCGCCCACCACGACCCGCCCATTGACGGGGCCGTCGGAGTCGGAACGATCCGCGTCGTCTACGTGATGGTCGCCGGCCCGCCCGACACCCGCCTCGAGCTCCACGTCAGACTCCCGACCGACGAGGCGATGCTGCCCAGCCTCGCCGGCGTGTCGTTTTCTGCCGGGCGGTTCGAACGTGAGATGCAGGACCTGTTCGGGATCCGACTCGTCGGTCATCACCAGCCGGGCCGGCTCGTGCTTCACCAGCACTGGCCCGACGGCTGGTACCCGATGCGCCACGACGCCGGCCCGCAACCCGACTTCCGCGACGAAACCCAGTCATACCCGTTCATCACCGTCGAAGGCCCTGGCGTCTACGAGATCCCGGTCGGGCCGGTCCACGCCGGCATCATCGAACCCGGCCACTTCCGGTTCTCCGTCGTCGGCGAGACCATCCTCAACGTCAAAGCCCGCCTCTGGTTCGTCCACAAAGGCATCGAACGTCTCTTCCAAGGCCGGTCACCGGACGGAGGCGTCGAGCTCGCCGAACGGATCTCAGGCGACACCGCCGTCGGCCACAGCCTCGCCTACTGCCTCGCCATCGAGCGCGCTACCGGGACCGTGCCACCACCGGCCGCACAGCTGCTGCGCGCAATGCTGCTCGAGCTCGAACGGCTCTACAACCACGTCACCGACCTCGGCGCGATGGGCAACGACGTCGGCTTCGGCATCGCCCATGCCCACACGATGCGCATCCGCGAACGCCTCCTTCGGCTCAACAACGAGATCACCGGACACCGCCTCCTTCGCGGTGGGGTGTACCCCGGCGGCGCACGCGCAACCTGGCTCCCGCAAGCATCCACCCTCGCCGCGATCCACGACGACATCCACGACGTCGTCGAGTTCATGATGGCCAACGCAACCGTCGTCGACCGCTTCACCGGCACGGCCGTGTTGTCCACCGACGACGCCGCCCAAATCGGCACGCTCGGCTACGTCGCCCGAGCCTCCGGAATCAGCACCGACGCCCGACGAGAGCACGCCTTCGCCGATCTCTATCAGAACCTCACCGTCCCGTTACTCACCGGTGGTGACGTGATGAGCCGGTTCGAGATCCGCGTCGCCGAGATCGACGCCTCGATCGCCCTTCTCACCGAGTTCCTGCCCAACGCCCAGATGGGCGAACACCGTACGCCACTCGACCCCGTCGTTGGGCCCGGCCACGGGGTCGGGCTCGTCGAGGGATGGCGCGGCACCATCGCCCACCGCGTCGAAATCGGCTCCGACGGCAGGCTCACCCGCGTCAAGATCGTGGACCCCTCGTTCTTCAACTGGCCCGCGCTGCCCGTCGCGCTCGCCGGCGACACGATCGTGCCCGACTTCCCGCTCGCCAACAAGAGCTTCAACCAGTCTTACGCAGGCAACGACCTGTGACCTGCCACGACGACAACCAGCCGGTTCGGTCCGACATGGCGCAGCGGTCAGTGAGTCGCCGCGAGTGGCCGATCGGCGTCGATGCTCGCTCGTCGTGGAGCACGGCCGAGCACATACAAGCCGGCGCAGATGGGCAGCATCGCAGCGATTGGGCTGAGCACCAGGAGCTCGAACGAGGCTCGCTGGCCCTCGAACCCAGCGGGTAGCGAGGCGTCCGGATTGGATGTGGCGAAGCCGGGCCAGAGCAGGCAGACCGCTGCCAGAAGAGCCCACCCGGTCGAGACGATCGAGATGAGCCAGGCCGCGCCCAATCCGCCCGGGACTCGGAACGGACGCTGTAGGTCCGGTCGGCGAATTCGCAGCGCCACGAATGCTGGGAAGATCAACAGATAGGCCAGCACGATCATCGCGACTGCGACGGTGAGCCCCACCGAGAAGTACTTCTGGCCATCTCCATCGGTGGCAGTGAGGTAGGCGACCATCGTCACCATTGACACACCCCCCGAGATCAGCCCCATCACGACGGGTACTCCCGTTCGTTCTGAGATTCGCCCGAAGACGACGGGTCCGGCGCCGTCGAGACACGCAGCGGCTTGCGCTCGACCGGCTCCCATGATCCACGCGGTGCCACTTGCGAACAGAACCCAGATGAAGAGCGCGCCACCGGCCAGTCCGAGCACGGAGCCCATGCCGCGGAGCGTGACCGCACCGTCTGCGTCGATCGAACCGCCGTACACGGTGAAAACTGTCTTCATCGCGTCGATCAAGCCGTTCAACGATGACAGCCGCTCCGTTGGAACCACGAGGAGGACCGCGAGGATCGGGATCGCATACATCACCAGCTGCCCAATGCCCGCGCGGGCGATCGCCACAGGGATGTCCCGACGCGGGTCCACCATCTCCTCCGCTGCCGTCGACGGCAGCTCGATGCCGACGAAGGAGTACAGGAGGATTGGCACGATTGCGATGAAGACCCGATACGACGGCGCGAGGTCGCCGGCTGCGATGCCGTGGAAACCGTTGGCGACACCGAACACGACGGCGGACACCGTGAAGAACGCCAAGAGAACGATTTGTCCGATCGCTCCGCTCGAAGGCAGCCACTTCCCGTAACGCAGTGGCACGATTGCGCCGATCGTCGCTCCGCCGATGAACACCACGCCGAACAGAAGTGCTCCCGCCGTCGACAGCGGCGTGCGGAAACTCTCGTAGACGGCGATGCCGACCACCGTCAAGGAACCACCCAGCCACATCGGCGTTCCCGCCCAATAAAGGAGCGAGGTCAGCGCACCCGCGAACCTGCCGAACGCTGTTCGGACCCAGACGTACGCCCCTCCTTCCTCGGGAATCGCTGCGCCCAATTCCGCGCTCGCCAACGCGGACGGAACAAAGAAGGTGGCGAAGAGCACGACAAGCCAGGTGAACGCTTGGGCTCCGCCGGTTGCGATCGCTCCGACGGTGTCCACCGCCACCATGGCAGAGATGAGGAAGAAGATGGTGTCGATCCGCGTCAGCTCGCGTCGCAGCTTTGAGCGCTCGGCGCCCGCATGAGTTCGTCCAGCCGCGTCGGCCATCGCTCGCCGTCCATCTTGGCGATCCGCGATCGCTCTCAGTCGTCTCCTGCCATTGTGACGACTCTCCGCACCGCGGGCAAGGGTGATCATCTATTGTCGGCTCGTGCCCGACAGAATCCGGAGCCGATCGCCTTGGATCGAGCAACTCGCGACCAACGAAGCTCCCCGACCGCTCGACGCCGATGTCACGACCGACGTCGTCGTTGTCGGCGCAGGGATCGCGGGGGTCGCGACCGCATTCTTCGTGCTCCGGAATACAGCGAATCGAGTGCTCTTGATCGAACGAGATCGGGTGGGACGCGGGGCAACCGGTCACAATGCAGGTCAACTCACCACGTACTTCGAACGCCCACTCTCCGATCTCGTCGACTCCTGCGGATTCGACCAGGCCATCGCGGCCCAGCGGGCAGTTGATGGCGCGTGGGACCTTCTCGACGTCATGGTGGCCGAGTCCGGCGCGCAAGCCCGCATCGACCGCTTCGTCGGGCACATGGGGATGTTCTCCTTGAACCATCTTCAAATACACCTGCGCAACAGTCTTCTCCGTGAGCGCGGCGGGCTTCGCCCGCCGTCGTGCGTGGTCTCCGAGGATGCTGACTTCCTTGATGAAATCCCCACTGAGTATTCGGCGCTCTACTCGGTCGTACCGCAATCACGGGTGCGGGAACTACTGGGCACCACCGACGATCGTTATTGCGCTGTGCTGTCCGATGACGGGGGTTGCACCAACGGCGCTCTTCTGATCGAACAGGTGTTGAGATTCCTCCAGTCGAGGTATCAAGATCGATTCCGGTTTGTCGACCACACGCCGGTCCGGCGGATCGAGCTCGATGCCAAGACCGCTGTGATCCACGCCGGCGAACATCGGGTGACGACGTCACGGGTCGTGATGTGCACCAACGGGTTCGTCGACCACGTCGTCAAGAACCTTGTCGGGAGCGACATCGGAGCCCAGATGCACCACCGCGTCAGCGGTACCGTCGGTTACATGGCGGGTTTCGTCGAAGACGCCGTGCGCGACGCCGGCGCGATCAGCTACATCCGGAATGCGATCATCGGCCAGGCCACGCCATACGTCTATGTGACCCGCCGGCCGTT
Source organism: Actinomycetes bacterium (assembly GCA_025358125.1). Taxonomy (GTDB): domain Bacteria; phylum Actinomycetota; class Acidimicrobiia; order Acidimicrobiales; family Ilumatobacteraceae; genus WLMZ01. The sequence goes on along the minus strand of JANYKS010000103.1, from coordinate 878 downwards.
CGGCTGGCCGCAAGGCGCGGCTACGCTCACGTGCATCGGCGGACCCGAAATCAGCCTGGACGACCATGCCACCTACACACCCGACTCCGATTTCCCGGTCGAGGTGATCAAAGAGATCGACAACGACATCCGCCCGATCGTCGACTCCACCAGGGCAAAGGGACTCGCGTACGACTATGCCTGGCACGGTTTGATGGCGTACACAGAATCCAGGGTCCGACTCATCGGGTTCGAGCCGCGCAATCCATTGCTGATGTACAACCTTGGGTGCAACGGAGTCGGTTTCATGCCGTCGATCTATGGCGGGTATCGGATCGCCCGACTCCTGTGCGGAGAATCGCTCGAGCCGAGCATCTTCGATCCCCCGTGAGGGTCAGTCTCCTCTCGCTGTGGCCGGGCATCCGGGATTTCTCGTCTATTTGGGTGCTGTCGCCGCGAGTCCGGGTGTGGGAGGCATGACCAACGTGGCGTCGATGCCCATGCGCGCGAGCACCGCTCCTGCCTCGTGCTCGAGCAACTCGCGCTCGTCCACCGGCGTGCCCTCGAGCCGCGCGAGTTCTAGCGCGGCGAGGGCCGACTCCCACTCGACGCCTCCCGTGTCCGCGATGTCGCGAGCTTGTTGCAACAAGGCCCGCGCCGACGACGCGTCGCCCGACATCGCCGCGATGGTTCCCCGCATGCGTCCAGCGAGAGCGGCGACGGGTGGACCCCCTTCGGCCGCTCGACCGCCGAGGCTCTCCAGCACCAACGCTGCTTCCGCCGGCCGACCGGCGAAGACGAGCGCCTCGGCCAAGCGGGCCTCGGTCTCGGCCAGGAATGGCGCGTGCTTCAGCGCCTCGAAGCGTTGCTGCGCGTCGCGCAGCAACCCCACGCCCACC
>JANYKS010000098.1 GCA_025358125.1 Actinomycetes bacterium | reverse complement strand
CCCGCCGTACCGCGCCCCGCCGTACCGCGCCCCGCCGTACCGCGCCGTACCGCGCCCCGCCGTACCGCGCCCCGCCGTACCGCGCCCGCACCCTCGCCCCGGCTCGCCTCGCTGCTTGATGTAACGCCGCGGCAGTTGGGCTGCCACGGCGTTACATCAAGCGCAGCCTGCACGGGTCAGCTACGGGTTTTGGTCGGGTCACCGATGTGGCCTGCAGGACGGCGAGTAGGGCCGGGCCGGCGAGCAGCGCGGTCATGAAGGTGCGACGTTCCATGCATCTACGACGTTGTCGTGGTGGTCGTTGGTTCCCCGGTCGTCGGAATGAGATGGAGACTCAGCGTGCCGTCTGCGAACACGTTCGGGAAGACTCCGGGCGGGGGCAGGGCGAGGCCCTCGGTCGCGATCGTGCGCTTGTCGCAGTCGACGAAGTTGCGGGTCAGCTTGACCTGCTCGACCTTGCATGCGACATCGCGGTCCTTCGGGTAGGCCATATAGATGTGCCAACCCTGCTGTGGGTCGTCGCCGGTGTGATCGAGCACGATCGTGCGCAGACCACTGGAACGCAGCAGATCGGGGAAGATCAACGGACCATCTTTGGTGATGCTGGCCGCGATCGACTGGGTGCGGCCGACGTCGAACGTGGTCGGCGCGAACGAGGCCGAGGTCTGATCGCGGTTGTTCGAGATGTACGCGGCAACTCCCCACAAGAACAGCGCGAGGACCGCGAAGAACCCGACGCCGGCTAAGACGGGAACCACGGCCCTCGCGAGCGGTGTACGCAATTGGGGCCGTCGCATCGCTGTCAGTGTGCCCGGTCGCAGCCTTGGTTGCACCGCTCTAGCCAGTGAGATCCGCTGACGGTTGTGCGATCCGGCGCCTCCCCGCCTAGGGTTCGTAACTCGTGAAGCGGCCGTACCGTGTTGTTGTTGCCAAGCCCGGTCTCGATGGGCATGACCGAGGTGCAAAGACGATCACGCGCGCCCTGCGCGATCACGGCTTCGAGGTCATCTACACCGGTCTTCATCAGACACCCGAGCAGATCGCGGAGACCGCTCTGCAGGAAGACGTGGACGCGGTCGGCCTGTCGCTGCTCAGCGGCGCCCATCTCACGCTGTTCCCGCGAGTGATGGACGAGCTGCGCAAACGCGACCTCGGCGACATCCTCGTCTTCGGCGGCGGCGTCATTCCCGATGCCGACGCGCGTGCCCTCAACGAGCAGGGCGTCGCCCACATCTTCGGACCCGGCAGCTCGCTCAAAGTCATCGCAGCCTGGCTCGAAACCGAACTCGACACAAGAGAGGATTGACCTTGGATCTCTTTGAATATCAGGGCAAGCAGTACTTCGCGAGGTACGACATTCCGGTGAGCCCCGGCGGAGTCGCGGACACCGTCGATGAAGCCGTCGTGCAGGCCGATGGCGCCGGTTATCCGGTCGTGATCAAGGCTCAGGTGCAAGTTGGTGGCCGCGGCAAGGCGGGCGGGATCAAGCTCGCCAACAACGCCGAGGAGGCCCGTGAGCATGCCGGCAAGATCCTCGGGATGGACATCAAGGGTCACGTCGTCAAACGGGTGTGGGTCGAGAACGCGAGCGACATCGCCGAGGAGTACTACGCCAGCTTCACGCTCGACCGCAGCGCGAAGAAGCACCTGCTGATGTTGTCCAAGGAGGGTGGCGTCGAGATCGAGGCCGTCGCCGAGACCAACCCCGACGCGATCCTGCTGCGCCATGTCGACCCCGTCGATGGGATCACGCGCGAATGGGCCCATCAGGCGGCCGTCGACGCGAAGTTTCCACAGCAGGCCATCGTTGGCGTCGCCGACATCCTGGTCAAGCTGTACCGCTGCTACACCGAGGGTGATTGCGACCTGGCCGAGATCAACCCGCTGATCCTCAAACCGACCGGCGAGATCCACGCACTCGATGCCAAGGTCAGCCTCGACAACAATGCTGCGTTCCGTCATCCCGAGTGGGACGAATACCGCGCCACCGAAGAACTCGACGAGCGCGAACAGCTCGCCCGCGAGAAGGACCTCCAGTACATCGGCCTCGACGGCTCGGTCGGCATCATCGCCAACGGAGCCGGCCTCGCGATGAGCACGCTCGACGTCGTCAATCAGGTCGGTGGCGCTGCCGCCAACTTCCTCGACATCGGCGGGGGCGCGAACGCCGACGTGATGGCCGCCGCGCTCGAGGTCATCAACTACGACAAGAACGTGAAGAGCATCTTCGTCAACATCTTCGGCGGCATCACTCGCGGCGAGGAAGTGGCCAAGGGCATCGTCGAGGCGCTCAACCGGGTAAAGCTCCGGGCGCCGATCGTGATCCGTCTCGATGGTACAAACGCCGACGAGGGGCGCCAGATCCTGACGAGCGCCGGCATCCCGGCGAGCGTGTTGCGGAGTATGCCGACGATGTTGGAGGCCGCACGGGCGGCCGTGGCGATTGCAAACGGAAACGGGAACTAGTTATGGCCATCTTCGTCGATCAGAACACCAAGGTCATCGTGCAAGGCCTCACCGGCGGGCAGGGCAGGTACCACGGCTTGCGCAACCGGGATTACGGCACTCAGGTCGTCGGCGGCGTCACGCCGGGCAAGGGCGGTCAGGATGTCGAGGGCATCCCCGTGTTCAACAGCGTTGCCGAAGCCGTCGCCGCGACGGGCGCCGACGCGTCGTTCATCGCCGTCCCCCCCAAGGCCGCTTCTGCGGCCATCCTCGAAGCCGCAGCAGCCGGGATCCGGTTCGTCGTGTGCATCACAGAGGGCATTCCGGCTCAGGATGAGGCACTCGTCTACAACACGCTCCTGCGCCGCTACCCGAACACCCGCTTACTCGGTCCGAATTGCCCCGGCATCATCAGCCCCGGCAAGTGCAACATCGGCATCACGGCCGGGGAGATCGCCGCGCTGCCGAGCGAGTCCGGGCCGAACGTCGGCATCGTGTCACGCTCGGGGACGCTGACCTATCAGGCCCTGTACGAACTCAAGCAGCGTGGCATCGGTGTGTCGACGTGCGTGGGCATCGGCGGAGATCCCGTGCCCGGTACGAACTTCATCGATTGCCTGAGGGAGTTCCAGGCCGATCCCGAGACGCACGCGATGATCCTGATCGGCGAGATCGGCGGCTCGGCCGAAGAGGAGGCTGCCGAGTTCATCACGTCCAACGTCACCAAGCCGATGAGCGCCTACATCGCCGGCGTCACGGCGCCGGCCGGCAAGAAGATGGGCCACGCCGGAGCGATCGTCAGCGGCGGCAAGGGAACGGCCAAGGGCAAGATGGACGCACTCGCCGGGGCCGGTGTCCGTATCGGCCTCAACCCCACCGAGGCCGGCGACCTGATGGCCGAGATCGTTGCTGCCCTCTGATCGGGCTCCGGGGGTCCTGTGAAAACTGAAACAGCCCCGGGTCGGGTGACCCGGGGCTGTTTCGTATGATGGACTCAGCGCGCCGGCGGCGGAGGAGGAGGAGGAGGAGTCATCCCGGGTGGCGGTGGCGGGGGAGGCGTTCCGCCGCCTGGCCCACCGAACGAACTCTTGAGCTTGTTCATGTCCTTCAGGTCGTTGAGATTGCCGCCGGACTCCTTGAAGCCGTTGAGTGAACCGACGAGGGCTGCGACCGAGCCGATCAGGGCGAGGATCGAACCGATGCCGCGGCCGGCGTCGACTCCCGAATAGGTCGGATTGATCACATAGATCAGCACGAGCAGCGTCGACAGAGCGGTTGCCGCGAGGAAGATGAGGGGCCATGGAATCGTGCCGGCCTTCATGATCCCGAGCGCGATGAGCGCTGTCAGCACGCCGACGGCGACGACGAGGATCCACGGCACGGTGCCGCGGAAGAAGAAGCTGGAGCCGGAGAGGTTGGCGTTGTCGCAGTACGAACTGCCGATTCCCGGAACGGACGGGCAATCGATACTCGTCCAATCGAGGAAGTAGCCGATCAGCATGACCAAACCACCACCTACCTTCAACCAGTCCGATGTCTTGAACTTGCTGAGATCCACGGTTTGCCTCCATTGACTCCGGGTTGTGAACTTGTTCTAGATCGCACCGTACACGTTCTGGCTCTGCGGATCGCGCACCCTCATGTTCTAAGGTCAGTGGGTGCCAACGGCTCTGCTCTCGGTTTTCGACAAGACCGGTATCGCCGGGTTCGCAGGCGGATTGCACGATCTCGGTTGGAAACTCGTCAGCAGTGGCGGCACGGCCAAGGCCATTGCAGCGGAAGGCCTGCCGGTCACCGACCTGGCCGAACTCACGGGGTATCCGGCGATCCTCGGACATCGGGTCGTGACGCTGCATCCCGTCATCCACGGCGGTCTGCTCGCCGACCTCGATCAGCCAGAGCACGTCGCGGAGTTGGCGCAGTACGGCATCGAACCATTCGCCCTCGCGGTCGTGAACCTCTATCCGTTCGACAGCGGTCCGAGCATCGACCTGATCGACATCGGCGGGCCGACACTCATCCGCGCCGCAGCCAAGAACCACGCCCATGTCGGCGTCGTGATCGACCCGGCGCAGTACGCAGATGTACTCCACGAGTTGCGCCGCGACGGTTCACTCTCCGCTGATTCCCGGCGCTCGCTGGCGGCAACTGCATTCGCCCGCATCGCCGCCTACGACGCAGACATCGCCACATGGTTCGCCGCCGACAAGGCGTCACCGCTGCCGGCGACGCTGCATCTCTCGCTCGAGCTTGCCCAGCCCCTGCGCTACGGAGAGAACCCGCATCAGCAGGGTGCTCGCTACCGCCGTCACGGCGCGAGCAGTTGGTGGGACACCGCGACCCAGCACGGTGGCAAGGAGTTGAGCTACCTCAACGTCTATGACACCGAGGCTGCGTGGCGGCTCGTCAATCGCTTCGATCGGCCGGCCGTCGTGATCGTGAAGCACGCCAATCCGTGCGGGGTCGCAATCGATGACGACATCGCCAAGGCCTATGTGCTCGCCAACGCGTGCGATCCCGTGAGCGCGTTCGGAGGCATCGTCGCCGTCAACCGCGAGGTCACTGCCGCGCTGGCCGCGTCGCTGTCGCCGGTGTTCACCGAAGTGGTCGTCGCCCCGTCGTTCACCGATGCTGCGCTCGCGGTGCTCACGGCGAAGAAGAACCTGCGGGTGCTGTCAGCCACGGTTGCGCCCGCTGCCGCGCTCGACGTGCGAACCGTCGATGGTGGACTGCTCGTCCAACAGCCCGACACGGTCAATGTTGATCGCGCCGCTTGGCGCGTGGTCACCGATGCCCGACCGAACGACGCCCAATGGGACGATCTGACCTTCGCGTGGCAGGTGTGCGCCGCTGTCAGCAGCAACGCGATCGTGTTCGCCAAGGACGTTCAGGCGTTCGGGATAGGGGCCGGTCAACAGAACCGTCTCGACTCGGCCCGCATCGCGCAGGATCGCAGCGCCGGTCGGGCAGTTGGCGGTGTGTGCGCCAGCGATGCGTTCTTCCCGTTCCGCGACGGCCTCGACGTGGCGGCGGCTGCGGGCATCACGGCAGTCATCCAGCCCGGCGGCAGCGTCCGCGACGACGAAGTGATCGCGGCGGCCAACGAACACGGCATCGCGATGGTCTTCACCGGCGAGCGCCACTTCCGCCACTGATCGCCACAATCCTCCACTGATCGCCACCAATCCGCCACGTCCGCCGCCAATCACTGCCAGTGGGCTGAGCAGCGAATCGGCCATACTGGGACCCATCGCCACTGTGGCAGCTCCCCGCGCGTCAACATCACAGATCAGTCGTGTGCCGTATCTGCCCGGCCTCGACGGCATGCGCGCGCTCGCTGTCGTCGCGGTGATGGTGTGGCACGCCAACCACGAATGGCTCGGCGGTGGTTTTCTCGGCGTCGAGATCTTCTTCGTCATCAGCGGCTACCTGATCACGCTGCTGCTCATCGCGGAGCACGAGCGCACTGGGCTGGTCTCGCTGCGCGGGTTCTGGGGCCGGCGCTTGCGGCGCTTGCTCCCGGCGCTGTATCTGACGCTCGTCGGGGTCTCCATCTATTGCGCACTGTTCCTGCGCGATCCGCTCGGCAAGCTGCGCGGCGATGTATTCGCGGCGATCTTCTACGTCAGCAACTGGTTCCAGATCTGGAGCGGGCACGGGTATACCGACGGCAGCGACTTCGTGCCGCTGCGCCATCTGTGGTCGTTGGCGGTCGAGGAGCAGTTCTATCTGATCTGGCCACTCGTGATGCTGGTCCTTCTCCGTCGCGGTCGCCAGCGCCTGCCGCAGGTCGGGGTGTGGTTGATCGGCCTGTCGTTGCTGATCACGATCGCGACGGCGGTGTTCTTCCACACCGCGTTCTACACGTCGAACGCGGGCGAGTATCCGTCGGCGTTCTTCGGCGCGTTCGGCCGCAAGCTCGACACCAACAACTTCCTCTACCTCAGCACGTTCAGTCGCTGCAGCGGCATCATGCTCGGGGCCGGGTTCGCGATGCTCTGGCGGCCGTTGGCGGTGATGCGCGGCCCGCTGCGCGACAAGGGCCGCACGCTCGATCTCGTCGCAGTTCTCGGACTGCTGGGGTTGATCGGGGTGGTCTTTTACTTCGAGCTGATCGGGTCGTCGTCGGGCGTCTACTACGCCCCGCTGTTCCGCGGCGGGTTCTTGCTGACCGGGCTCTCGACGCTTGCCATCATCGCCGCGGTCACCCACGCCGGCTCAGTGATGGGTCGGCTGCTCGGCAATCCTGTCCTCAACTGGATCGGCACCCGTTCGTACGGGCTGTACCTCGTTCATTGGCCGATCTATCAAGTCATCCGCAGGGCAGCCGCGATTCCGTTGACGGTGCCGAAGTTCATCCTCGCGATGGTGTGCACGGTAATCATCACCGAGCTGAGCTACCGGCTGCTCGAGACGCCGGTCCGCAAGCGCCAGTTCTTCGCCAAGTTGGACGCAACCCGTCCCCGGATTCTCGCCGGCCTCGCCGTCGCCGGCCTACTCGCCGGGTTTGCCGGCGTGTCGCTGGTGACCGCATCGGTGAAGTGCTCGAACAAATTGGAGTGCGACCTGCAAGCCGCCGGCACGGTGGTCGGTCCGATCACGATAGCGGCCGACCCCGCTTCATCGACGACCACCGGCGTGACGGTGGCCCCCACCGCGGTCTCGGTCCCCGGAGCGACGACACCAACTGCCGTCGTCGTCCCGACGGTGGCGCCACCAACGACGTTGCAGCCGACGATCGAACTGTTGGCGCTCGGTGAGTCGGTGATGAAGGGTGCCGAGGGCAAGCTCAAGGACCAGGGCTTCACCGTCAACGCGATCGAGAGCCAAGGCCCGAACAAGCTGAGCGAGCTGCTCGCCCAGTACGTGGCCGGCAACACGATCAGCACGCTCGTGATTCAGATCGGCACGAACGGACCAGTCACCCAGGCGCAGTACGACAAGATCCTGAACGAGGCCAAGGACGTGGCAAACGTGTTCGTCCTCACGGTCAAGGCGCCGAAGGGTTGGATCGACGCCAACAACCAGGTCATACGCGGGCTGCCGGCGACCCATCCGAACGTGCGGGTGATCGATTGGGAACAGGAAGCGCAAAAGATCATCGGCGAACTGTCCAAGTCCGACGGCGGCGTGCACCTCGACAGCGCGACGGCGGTCAAGTTCTACACGAACATGATCCTCGCCGCGGCCGGCCGGCCGACGATCCCGTAGCGTTGCCGGCACCCCAGTGCAGTCTGTGGCCTGTGACCTGTGACCGCTGCCGGCTTTCTCGCACCGGGGTGAGCGGCCTACGCTCGCAGGTATGACCTCTCCTGTACGTGTTGCCGTTTCGGGTGCCGCCGGCCAGATCGGCTACAGCCTGTTGTTCCGCATCGCATCGGGCGACATGCTCGGCAAGGACACGCCGATCATCCTCCAAATGCTCGAAGTCACGCCGGCGCTGAAGGCGCTCGACGGTGTGCGGATGGAACTCGACGATTGTGCGTTCCCGCTGCTCACCGACATGGTGTGCACCGACGACGCAAACGTCGCGTTCGGCGATGCCGATGTCGTGCTGCTCGTGGGCGCGATGCCGCGCAGGGCCGGGATGGAGCGCTCGGACCTGCTCAGCGCGAACGGTGGCATCTTCAAGCCGCAGGGCAGGGCTCTCAGCGACAGTGCGAAGAAGGACGTCAAGATCTTGGTGGTCGGCAACCCGGCCAACACCAATGCGCTCATCGCGATGCACAACGCCCCCAACCTCGATCCGGGACGGTTCACGGCGATGACCCGTCTCGATCACAACCGCGCCGTCTCCCAGCTCGCAGCACGGGTCGACAAGCCCGTCACCTCGGTCACGAGGATGACGATCTGGGGCAATCACTCGACGACTCAGTACCCCGATCTCTTCCACGCCGAGATCGACGGCCGGAACGCCTACCAGCTGATCAACGATCACGCGTGGGTCGACGCCACGTTCATCCCGACGGTTGCCAAGCGCGGCGCGGCGGTGATCGAGGCCCGCGGCGCATCGTCGGCAGCATCCGCCGCCAACGCCGCGATCGGTCACATCCGCTCGTGGTCGCTCGGGACGGCCGAGGGCGACTGGGTCAGCATGGCGATCCCCTCCGACGGCTCCTACGGCGTGGCCGAGGGACTCATCTCGTCGTTCCCGTGCATTTGCAAGGACGGCGAGTACAGCATCGTCCAGGGTCTCGAGATCGACGACTTCAGTAGGGCCAAGATCGACGCATCGGTTGGCGAACTCGCCGACGAACGCAACGCCGTCCGCGACCTCGGCCTGATCTGACGCTCACGCCGACAGGCGCAAAGTCACGATCTGGAACGGTCTCAGTGAGAGCGTGATGGCTGAGCCATCGAAGCCGGCGACATTCGACTCCTCCGCGAGAGGCCGCTCGAGGAAGTCGCATACGGTGACATCGCTCGTCGCGAACGCGGTGTGCAGCGTTGCGGTACGTCGTCCGCCGCTCGATTCATAGCAGCGAACGATCATGTCTCCGCTGCCGTCCTCGGCCTGCTTGGCGGCGGTGACCACGACCGACGGATCAGATGATGCGACAGCCGTGATCGCCCGAGACATCGGTGCGCCGCTGCCGCGAAGAGCGACCACCGGCTGATTCAGGCGGCCGGCCTCGGCAACGACATCGCCCTCGATCAGCCCGCCGAGATGGGGGAACAGCGAGTACGTGAAGCGGTGGTCGCCGCGGTCGGCATCCGGGTCCGGGAAGTTGGGGGCGCGTAGGAGAGTGAGTCGCAGCGCACCCCGGTGCAGATCGTGGCCATACTTGGAGTCGTTGAGCAACGCGACCCCGTAGCCCGGCTCCGAGACATCCACGAAGCGGTGGGCACACACCTCGAACTTGGCGGCATCCCAACTCGTTGTCGCGTGCGTCGGCCGGTTGACGTGACCGAACTGGATCTCGCATGCCGCGACGTCGGCGTGGACATCGACTGGCATCGCGACCTTGAGTACCTTTTCGTCCTCGTGCCATGAGACGTCGTTGATGAAATCGACGCGGGCCGAGCCGGCCCGGAGCACGACGAGTTGTTCGATGTTCGATCCACCAAAGCTGCGGGTGACGCGTACCGAGGCCAGCAACGGCCCTCGATCGACGATGTCGATCGAATCGACACCGAGCAGTTCGGTCGTGTTGCGGGCGTAGTAGTCGTCGAGATCCCAAGCGTCGTACTCGACCGGGTGATCGGCTGACAGTTCGAGTACGTTCGCCCTCTTGCCAGGGCTGATGACCTCGCGGTCGGCGCGCAGGTCGAACAACGACGAGATCACGCCGTCGGCGTCGATGGTGACGCGGAGCAACCCGTTGGCAAGCACGATCTCGCGGCCGATCGGGTTGTCGGCGTCCGCGATGCTCACCTCGTCCGGCGCTGCCGGCGTGTCGTTCAGGGCCACGCCGCTCACGCTCATCGCCGGCAGCGAGACCCACAGCGCGATCGACCCGTCGCCGAGCGCGTTTGGCAGAGTGCGGAACGCACCCGCCGCAGCCGCATCCGCATCGACGACGATGACCTCGTTCCTCGCGTGCGGTGCAGAGTTGGCGAGCACGACGTCGCCGCCGGTCGATGCTGCCAGCGCGGTGAGCGCACGGGTGCGCAACTCGGTCAGGGACTCCGCGAGCCTCGCGTAGGTGTGCTCGGCGTCGTCGTGGACCCACGCAATCGAAGAGCCGGGGATGATGTCGTGGAACTGGAGTGTCAGCACCTCGCTCCATGCCGCTCGGAGCTCGTCAGCCGGGTAGTCGGCGCCGGATGTCGCAGCTGCGAGCGACGACCACAGCTCGACCTCGCCGAGCAGGATCTCACTGTGCCGATTGCCGAGCTTGGTCTTGGCCTGTGTCGTGTAGGTGCCGCGGTGCATCTCGAAGTACAGCTCGCCGACCCACGTCGCCGCGTCCGGATAGTCGGCCTCTGCTGCTGTGAAGAAGTCTGCTGGGGAATCGATGCTGATGGTCGGTAGACCTTCGAGATCGCGCATCCGCCGGTACCGCTCCATCATCTCGCGCGTCGGTCCGCCGCCGCCGTTGCCGTAGCCGAACGGCGCCATCGACATGGTGCCCCCGCCGTGATCGGCGTAGTTGCGCTCGGCGTGGGCCAACTGCGCCGGTTGCATCGACACGTTGTAGGTGTCCACGGGAGCGAAGTGGGTGAAGATCCGCGTGCCGTCGATGCCCTGCCACCAGAACGTGTGATGGGGCATCCGGTTCTGCTTGTTCCAGCTCAGCTTCTGGGTGAAGAACCACTTGGCCCCGCCGAGACGGAAGATCTGGGGCAGGCTGGCCGGATATCCGAACACATCGGGAATCCAGACCTCTTCGCAGATCGTGCCGTAGTGCTGTTCGAAGAATCGCTGCCCGTGCAGGAACTGGCGGGCCAGCGACTCGCCCGAAGGCAGGTTCGTGTCGGCTTCGACCCACATTCCGCCGACGGGGATCAAGCGTCCGTCCGCGGCCTGATCCTGCATTCCGGTGAAGATCGTCGGATAGTGCACGCGCATCCATTCGTGCTGTTGGGCCTGGCTGCAGACGAACTTCAGCTCGGGCTCGCGGGTCATCAGGTCGAGCACGTTGCTGAACGTGCGTGCGCATTTGCGGATGGTCTCGCGTAGCGGCCACAGCCACGCCGTGTCGATGTGTGCGTGGCCGATCGCGCTGACGTGATGGGCGCTCGCGACGGCGGGCCTGGCGAGGACGGTGACGAGTTGGGCGCGGGCATCCGCTGCGGTCGCGGAGATGTCGTTCAGATCGAGCGCGTCGAGTGCGTTCTCGATCGCCCGGGTGATCTGCGGTCGGCGCGGTCCGTCGAGTGCAAGCTGGGTGATGAGGTCGCCGAGCACATCGAGATCCTGGACAAGTGCCGAGACGTCTGGATGATAGATCGCGAGTTCAGCCCGCTTCAGCGAATACAGCAGCGTGTCGGGCAGCGTCTGGGGATCGCCGAGTGGGGTGGGCTCGAAGCCGGGACCGCCGATCATCGGGTTGGCAGCTGCCTCGACGAGGAACTCGAACTGCTCGCCACCCCTCGCGCTGGTCAGTAGCGGGATCGCGTGATTGAGCGGATTGAGTGCCCGCAGCGGACCCTGCGGCCCCCAGACGAGACCCTCCGCCTGAAATCCTGGTGCGAGGCCGAATCCCAAATCGATCCTGGCCTCGACAGTTGCCCCCTGCCATGCGGGTGGCACGGAGCCGACGCAGTGGAACCACGTCGTGCTCCACGCCGCACCGTAGCGCGAGCCGATCGCGAACGGCTGGAACTGATCGTCGACCATCGCCAGCATCACGTCGTCGAACGAGATCGGCTCACCGGGCACCTTGTAGGCCGTCACCGTGAACGGCGCGGTGGCACCGTAACGGGCAGGCCGGATCCGTTCGAGCAGGAAGCGCTCGAGCCGCTTCTCGACGATGACGTGACGATCGTGCATATGGCGACGGTACTCGGCGGCGGTTCCGTCGCTCGGCCGGTCGGTCGTTCAGTCGTTCAGTCGCTCGGCCGGTCGTTCGCTCAGTCGCTCATGATTTCAGGCGCTCGTGACCACCTGGCACGCGACTCGCATGACTCTGTCGATGCCGGCCTTGAGCTCGTCGTCGCTGATCCGCTCGGTGCCGCCGGCGTCGTCGATCAGATCGCTGACGGTCATCAGCGCGACGGTCTGCACCTGATGGATGGCGCCGAGCGTGTACAGCACCGCGGCCTCCATCTCCACACCGAGATGGCCACGCTCTCGCCACCTCTGCATCATCCCCGGCCGAGGGTCGTAGAACAGCGCGCTCGTGACGATCGGCCCGACGTGCACGGTTGTGCCCTGCTCGCGCCCGAGACGCACGGCCAGTTCGACGAGTTCGTAGGTGGCCGTCGGCGCGTGCGCCTCGCGCTGTGTCAGCATGCCAACGGTCGGGTCGTCCGGCGTCGCGCTGACGGCCACGAGCATGTCGCCCATCCGCAGCCCAGGCTTGAGCCCGCCCGCCGTGCCGACCCGCACGATTCGTTGCGCACCGAGCTGGATCAGCTCGGTGTAGTAGATCGCCACGCTCGGACCGCCCATCCCGACCGATTGCACGCTGATCGGGACACCGCAGAAGGTGCCGGTGAATCCGAGCATCCCGCGTTCGTCATTGACGCAGCGCGCGCCCGGGTCGAAGAAGTTCTCGGCGATGTAGCTGGCACGTTTCGGGTCGCCGGGTACGAGCACGGCTGGCGCGTAGTCACTGGGGTCGGCTCGGAGATGGACGGGCATCCAAGAAGGGTACGCGAGACCCGGTCGCTCGGGAAACCGCCTATTTCAGAAAACGGCTGGTGGTGTTGTCGGCGAGCACCTTGGCGCCGGTCTGACACGTCGGGCAGTAGGCAACGGTGTAGCTGCTGTAGGTGACCGAGCGGATCGTGTCGGCGCACACCGGGCACGACTCGCCGACCCGGCCGTGCACCCTTCCCGGGCGATCCTTCGACGAACTCATGTCACTGCGCGTCCGCTCGTAGGCGAGCCCGTCTTCGACTGCCTGATGGATCGCGTCGTGCACGTTCGCGACATCGGCGTCGGAGAGTTTGGCGGTGTTCGCAAATGGCGAGATCTTGGCCCGATGACAGATTTCGTTGGCGAGCATCCTCCCCAGGCCGGCAATGGATCGCTGATCGCGCAGGAAGCCGTGGAGGCGCATCGGGTGCTCGGCGAACTGGAGCTTCAAGGCTGCAGGATCGAGATCCATTGCCTCCGGGCCGAGCTTGCTCAGCGGCGGATCGGTGAGCGCAGACACGGTCGGGACACACCACACGCCGGCGCGGCGTTCGGTGCCCTGCTCGGTGAGGAGCAGTGCCGGGACCCGGCCGCCGTCGCCGTCGTCGTCGTCGTCGTCGACGTCGCCGTCGACGTCGCCGTCGCCGGTTCGGGTGTCGTCGTGGCCGCTGCCGGTTCGGGTGCCGTCGTCGCCGACCGGATCGCCGTCGTCGTCGCCGGTTCGGGTGCCGAAGAGGAAACGGGCCTGACCGCCCCGCGGCTTGGGTGACTGCTTCTCGTCGATCAGCAACCGGCCGCCCTGCATCAGATGGATCACGAATGTGATCGGCGCGAACTGCAGCATCAGATACTTGCCCCGTCGCCCGACCCGCTCGAGCGCCTTGCCGTAGGCTTCATCGGGTGGCGGCACGGCCGTCTTCAACGCGGTGAAGGTGATCGGCACGAATCGCTGCAGGATTCGGCCCGCGAACTGATCCGTCAGCCGCTCGGCATGGGCCTGAACCTCTGGCAGCTCAGGCATCGGTCACTCGTATTCGGTGTGGCTGCGGACGCTGTCGAACACGGCGCTCATCGCGCCGAAGATCGGCTGATTGTCGATCAGCTTGTGCTGATCGCCGGTGAGCAGGATCCGGCCTTGGATGAACGCCTCCTGGGCGTTCAGCACGCCAGTGGCCACCCCGACTGCCGTCTCCCACGATTGCTCGAAGCGAACGTCTTCCGGGAAGGCTGCGCCGGTCGCGAACGTGAGTGTGCCGTCGCTGACCTGCAACGAATACACGATGGTGCCCTCCGGCCCGTCGGTGACCACCTGGGTCACCCCGATTGCCGAGTCGGCCGTAGCTGTCGCGACGTCGTTGCTGCCGGCCGCCTCTACGGCAACCGCCTCGATCCAGTCCAAACTGAGATAACGCACCACGACAACGTAGTGTCGGAATCGTGCGCGAGCTACGGACCGTCGGCGAAAGTGGTGTATGAGCTGGATTCCCGACGACGAGCATCGCCACCCAGACGTTGCCGTCGAGGCATGGTGGTGGTGGGGCTCGGCGCCAGACAGGAGCAGCGGCGTATACATCGGGTTCGAGCTCCGCGGCGGGCGCTATGACTACTGGGCCGGCCTTGTCAGGCCCGACGAGCCGTACCTGTACATCGAAGAACTCGACGGCGCTGATCTCCGCGGTGGGATGGAGATCAAGCCGCCCCAGATGTGGGCCGATCACGTCTGCGAGATCCCATTCGGCCAGTGGAGTCTCGGGAACGAAGCGCATGGCGTGTTGCTCGACGAGCCGGCAGAGGCGTGGCGGCGAGCATTCGGAACGGTGGTACCGGTCACGTTCGACATCGAGTGGTACGCGGCCGGCGAGCCCGGCCCGATGGCTCACGGATATCGCCAGACCGGCGAGGTGGACGTGCAGGTCGAGCTGACATCCGGCATCCTTGCCTTCACCGGGCCCGGGGAGCGGGTGCACGTGTGGGGCGCGCCACACATGCCATCATCGTTTGCGATGCCGATTGCGTCGTCAGGTTTGCGCGCGCCGTACCGGCGCAGCGATGGTGTCAACGTCGACCAGGTGCTCACCGACCGCTGGTACGCGAACGTCGTCGGGAGGGGAACGTGAGCTACGAGCGCGACATCCTCGACGACTTCGCCGAGCGCAAGCAGGGTCGCAAGCACCCCGAGGTCACCGCCACCATCGGCATGATCCTCGAGGATCGCGCGAGCGGCTTCTGCGGTGATGTCGTCAAGATCACGTTCGAAGCCCTGACCCTGCGCGACCGGTTGAATCAGTTCCGTCATTTCCGATGGAAGGAGGGCGGCTTCCTGCTCGAGGGCAAACCGGTCACCGTCGTTCGCGCAACGCAAGATGGCGCGCCGGCTCCGACGTCTACACGGATGACCAACAGTGGCTCGGTCGCGTCGAGGGAGCCGGCCAGGGCGAGAGTGGCCCGTGCGGCCCGCATCTGGGTCGAGGGCAAGCACGATGCCGAATTGATCGAGCATGTGTGGGGCGACGATCTCCGCGAGCTCGGGATCGTGGTCGAGCCACTGCACGGCATCGACGACCTCGCCGGCGCGGTGCGCGAGTTTCAACCGGCGGCGCAACGTCGGCTCGGTGTGCTTGTCGACCACCTGGTCGCCGGTTCCAAGGAATCCCGTATCGCAGAAACGGTGCGTGATCCGAACGTGTTGATCACGGGGCATCCGTTCGTCGATGTCTGGGCCGGCATTCGGCCGAAGGTGTTCGGCCTCGACGAATGGCCGGACGTGCCCCGCGGCCAGCCGTGGAAGGAGGGAATGTGCCGGGCGCTCGGCACGGACCTCGCAACCTTCTGGCCGCGGTTGCGCAACCGCGTCTCCACCTATGCCGATCTCCGCCCAGAACTCGTTGGCGCGGTGGAGCAACTGATCGATTTCGTCAGCGCGGTCGATTCCCAGGAGTAGTTCCGGCTGCGCGCCTACCAACGGAATGGGACCAGGTTTGGTCCGCAACTGTGCACTTCGTCGGCGTGCGCGGCCTCGGCGCGGTGGCCGAGGTGGGAGCAGTACCAGATCACGAGGTCGGTTCCGACGATCGTCTGTCCGGGATCGAGGTAGGTTGCGAGTCCGTCGTCGCCGGCTCCGCCCTGTTGACCGTGACGGTCCTCGTTGCCCCGGTACTGCATGAACCAGATGTCGCGGTTGGAGAAGGCATCGGCCACGCCGTCGTTCGCACCGGGGATGATGTGGTAGCCACGAAGGGTGGACCGGTCCATGACGGCCCAACTACGAGCTGTCGGCGGGTTCTTCACCCGTGACATCTCGTACTGCTTCACATGCCAGCCCGGCCCCCACCCGGTGTTCGGTGTCGTCGTGTTGTACTCGAACGCCATGTCGTTGCCGGCGCCATCGATGTCGAAGTCGAACCGCCAGTAGGCGTGGTGACGGTGATCGTCGAGGCATTGCAACCCGGCGCTGTAGAGACGGGGAGAGATCCGGCCGTCCATCCAGAACGTCCAGCGCTGCGTCAGCCGGTACTGGCCGATCCGGTAGAAGGCTTCGATGGCGAGGCCCGCGAGCCCGCCGCTCGTGACCGTGTAGGTCTTGACGCGGCTCGAGCCGTTGATCGGCTGGGCCGTGTCATAGTTCAGCGGATCTTTGTACGGGCCACAGTTGTGGTCGTATTGGACCCGCAGCGATGGCAGGCTCGCCTTGTAGAAGACCTCGTGGCCGTTGTAGTAGGCGGAGGTGACGGTGATGCCCTCGGCGTCGGGGCTGTTTGCCAGCGACCAGTTGAGCCGCCAGAGCGGCCAGTTCTGGCTGGGCCAGACGATGCTTCCGGATTCACTCATGGTTGCCACCTCCGCAGCAGGAACATCCGGGTTTGCCAACGGTGACGACGCGGTGCGCGGTGAGATCGACGAGCACGCGGTATCTGGCGAGTCGATCTTCGGGACAGCTGACCATGACCTCGACGAGGCGCCGCCCGGCGTTGGCAGCGTCAGGATGATCGCCGAGTGGGATGACACCGGCGGTCAGTCCTTCGTCGCGAGCTTGCGCAAGCCGTTCGTCGGACATTGCGAGGTCGATCGCCCTGTCGATCTCGGCCCGGCACAGAGCCGGCTGGTAGGCGGCCTCGACGACGTCGAGGAACTCTCCGGTCTCCTCGTCAAGCGTTACTTCAATTGCCAGGTCGTTGGTGTAGTCGTAGGCGACGGCAACGACACGTCGGCGTTCGTCCTTGCCGCGTTCACCGAAGCGGCTCGAACCGATCACCTCGAAGCGACGGCCCTCGACCCGACGACGCACGTCGGGAAGGCCAAACGCTCGCTCGGCGTACGACCGGCTCATCTCGTCGTTGAAGGCATCTTGCCACGGGTCCGAGACGAACGGCTCGATCTCGTCGGGAAGGTCCCCCCGAAATGGCTCTAGCCGTAAACCGCCCAGGTGCGGCGGCAGCTGCGCCGGCTCGGTCAGACGAGGTGGGGGAAGGAGGTATGAACTGTATTCGTCGGGCATGATTGCCTCCGTTCGATCCCCTCTGGAGCGGGGGTACCCGTACAGAGCCTCTGGAACGGTTGCAGATACGCGAGTCGCGAAGTTTCTCGCGGCCGGTCTTGGGTACGGGGATCTGGGAGCGGTAGCCACCAGCATCCGTCCGATGGTTCGTGCTCGATCGAGACGCGCAAGGGGCTGCCACCGGCTCATGCGGCCGTTTGTCGACCGGGTGGTCCGGTGGTTTGGATGGTGCCGTCGGGGTAGGTGATGGTGAGGTTGCGGTCGGGGGCGAGGCGGAGTTTCCAGCCGCCTTCGTGGGCGCTGTGGTGGTGTCGTGAGCAGAGTGGGAGCAGGTTGTCGAGGTCTGTGTCGCCGCGGTCGCGTTCCCAGTAGATGATGTGGTGCGGTTCGCAGTACCGCGAGGCGACGGTGCAGCCGGGGATGGCGCAGGTGCGGTACATGGCTTTCAATGCTCGGCGTTGTTCGCGGCTGGCGAGGCGGCGTTGGCGGCCGTGGTTCAAGATGTTGCCGTTGTGGTCGGTGACCATCGGAAAGATCGCGGCCAGGCAGGCCATCCGCCGGTAGCTCTCCACCGGCAGTTCGGCGCCGGAGCCGTTGTCGATCCGGGACAGGTCGTGGCGCCCGTTGCAGAACGTCTCGTAGTCGATCACGATCGAGACTTCGACCCGCTGGTCGATGTCGTCGATCTCGCGGCCGGCGGTGTCGATCCGGCCAGCGTCGAGCAGGTGCAGGAACGCCAACGCGCGCAGGTAGTCCTGTTTGGCGTCACCCTCCGGGCAGCCGTCGGGGGTCTTGTCGTGGAACAGCCGCTCGACTTCGAGATCCAATCGGCCGACGATCTTGAGTGCCGATTCGGGGTCGAAGCTGCCGAGCAGTTTCAACATTCCGGTCTCACGATCCAGCCACGTCCGTAACCGGATCGCCTGCTTCTGGCGGGCGAGTCGGTCGCCGCCGTCGCTGGTGTCGATCTTGGACACCTCCAACTTCAACGTGCGCTCGAACTGTTCCGGTGTCGACCGGGCCGCGATCTCGGCCAGCCGTGAACCGTGCGACGTCAACTTCGATCGCAGCTCCGGCTTCAACGAACCGATCGCGCGACCGAGCGCGTCGACATGACCGGAGGTGACGTCTCCGTCGGCGAGCGCGGCCTCGATCTCCGGGACGTCGCCCAACACTGCGGCCCGTTTCATCGCCTGGTCGGCCTCGCGGCGGGTGCATCGGGTCGCTGTGGCGATGTCGGCTTCGGGGATGATCGATGGCGAGTCGGCCGACAGATCGTGCAAGCGGCGGGCCAGCCACGCCTTGCGGGCATCGAGCCACGACTGCACACGTGCCGTCTTCGCGAGCGCGTCGTGCACGTCCTGGCGCGACAACCACGACGCGTTCAGTGAGTCCAACTCGACGAAATCGGCGAGCACCGACACGACCATCGCCATCACCCCCCGACACGAACAGACTCACGAACTCAGAGGACGGAGAACTCCGTCAATCGTGATCGGGGAAGACCAACAACCCACAACACTAATCGAACACGAGTTCGATGTCAACCTATTTGCAGAGAATTCGTTACACCCTCAGATCGTACGAAAAGGGTACGACACAGTTCCGCGCTCGTCCGGGCCAGTCGTCCGGAGGCATGCCGGCGAGGCGTGCACCCTCCGATGTTGCCACTGGATCGACCACACCCCGCGGCGAACGCCTACGCCGGTGCCCGCGCGGGTGCCCGCGCCGGTGCCCGCGCCGTTTCAGGTCACGTGACCGGCGCGTTCGACATTTCGCTACGCAATCGGTTCCGCAACCGGCCCGGAGACCCGCCCCGGCCGGGTGCGTCGCCGAGCGAGCACCGCGACGAGACCGCCGATCAGCGCGATCAGGAGGAACGGGGCCGCGTAGGCGAATGCGACGACGATGCCGTGGATCGCAGCGCTAAAGGCCTTCCAGCCGGTGCCGAACGCGCCACCAACAGACGTGTTGTTGTTCGCCGGCACGATCTTCACCGCTGTCTCCGGAGCCGGCCGGAGCGTGACCGTCAGCGTCGCCAACTGCACCCGATCGTTGAGATTCCGCTGGCTCGACAGCAACTGCTCGAGCGTCGTCTCACGAACGGTGAGCTCTCCCTCGATCTTGACGATGTCGTTGAGATCGGTGGCGCCGGCGAGGAGGGCACGCACACGGCTGACGCTCGCCTGAGCAGTAAGAAGACGTGACTGGACATCGGAGATCTGGGAGCCCACCTCTTCGGTCTGTTGGCTTCGTTGGAGCAGGTCGCCGAGACCGCCGAGCCCCGAGACGAGCGACTCGATGTCGTCGGGCGGCACCTTGATGGTGACGATGGCAACAGCCGTCTTCGGATCGCCGACCTGGATGTCTGTATTGAAGATCACGCCCCGCTTGGCCGTCACGAGGTCGGGGAGGGCAACGATTGCCTTGCGCACATCGGGCACCACCACGGTGACGCTGGCAGTGACTGCGAGCGCCCGGCCGAACGGTGACAGCTCTGGCAGGGCAACCCCTGTCGCACCGACAGCGGAGCCAGGAGCGACCCTCGCCTCTGTGAGGGCAACACCGCCGGCCCCACTCGCCGCGGCATCCGAAGCAGCGGCCACTGTCGCGGCTTGTGCTGTTGGCTGTTTGGCGGACGCCACCGTCGACGCGGACGATGACTTGTTGTCACTCGCCGAACAGCCGCTGATGCCGACGAGGAGGGTGGAGAGGACGCCGGCTGCGAGCAACCGGTTTGTGGCGCTGAAGTGTTTTCCCATGCACCTGCGACGACCGTGGTTCCACGTCGGTTCCCGATTGTGCGATTTCTGTAACAACTGCGGGAACCGTCGCAGGATCGTCAAGCCACCTTCGCCGGCCGGGCCGGCAAGGCAGGCAACAGCCGGCGACCGCCGGTGGCTATGTGGCCGAGTCGCTGAGATCGTGCACGATGTCGCTCGCGGCCGCGGCTGCCGCCCGGCGGTGCTTCACGAACTCGAATATCACCGGCAGCAGCGAAAGGGTCACGATGCCGACGCTGGCGACCTCGATGTTGTTC
>JANYKS010000094.1 GCA_025358125.1 Actinomycetes bacterium | reverse complement strand
ATCGACTCAGCCGATCACCCCGACCCAGCCACACACCGGAATCGACACCAGCCCCACCCCCCACGGCGCGCCACACGACACCGAGGCCTGCGCTTGTCACACCCTTCGGTGAAGATGATAAAGGACTTCGGTGAAGACCTCCAATGTGGAGACGATGGGAATCGAACCCACGACATCTACCTTGCAAAGGTAGCGCTCTGCCAACTGAGCTACGTCCCCGTCAGGGAGTCCTCACGCTATCGGCCCCGCTGCGTCGCAAGAACCTCGATTTTCCTAGGCTGGCGAAATGCCACGACTTCAGTTCGGTACCTTCTTGGCGCCGCACCATCCGCTCGGGGAGAGCCCGACGACGCAGTTCCAGCGCGATCTCGACTTCGCCGAACATCTCGACCGGTGGGGATTCGACGAGTTCTGGTGCGGTGAGCATCACAGCACCGGGTGGGAAATGATCGCGTCGCCGGAGATGTTCCTCGCGGCCGCCGGCCAGCGCACCCACCGGATCCGGCTCGGCACGGGCGTGACGTCGCTCCCGTATCATCACCCGTTCATCGTCGCCCAGCGGATGGTGCAGCTCGATCACATGACCCGCGGCCGGGCGATGTTCGGCAGCGGCCCAGGTGCGCTCCCCTCCGACGCGCGAACGCTCGGCATCGACGCGATGGTGCTGCGCGATCGGCAGGACGAAGCGATGGGCGTCATTATCCGCCTGCTGCGCGGAGACGACCGCTTCGACTACGACAGCGACTGGTTCACACTGCGCGACGCCGCACTGCAGATCCTGCCGTATCAGGAGAACATGCCGATGGTGACGGCGTCGTCGATCTCGCCGAGCGGTATGCAGATCGCCGGCAAGCACGGCATCGGTGTGCTGTCCATCGCATCGACATCGACAGAGGGCATCGCCGCCCTGCCGACGCAGTGGGGTTTCGCCGAAGAGGCTGCGCTGAACCACGGCCAAACGGTGGACCGCAAGGACTGGCGGGTGCTGATGGCTTGGCACCTCGCCGAAACCCGCGAGCAGGCGCGCAACGAAGCCGTCAACGGGCTGCATCGCTGGCACAACGAGTACAACGTGCGCGTGCTCGGCCGGCCGGGAGCCCACCATGTCGATGACGCGTGGGAGTTGCTCGACGAGAGCACCGGCAACGGAGCGGTCGGCGCCGGCACGGCGGTGGTCGGAACACCCGACGACCTGATCGCGACGATTCAGAACCTGCAGGAGATCACCGGCGGCTTCGGCGTTGTGCTCGGCTTCGCCCACGACTGGGCCAACAAGGAGAACACGTTGCGCTCGTGGGAGTTGGTCTCGCGCTACGTCGTACCGGCGCTCAACGGTACGATCCGACCGATGCAGGCCTCCGCCGACTACGTCGAGGCCAACAAGGCCGCGCTGATGGCCAGCGCCAGCGCGGCGGTGATGCAAAAGATCATGGCCCACGACGGCGCTCAGGCGGCTTTGGTGACCACGATGCGCCAGATCGCCGAGCGGGCGAACAGTCGGGCGAGTACGTTCCGGCCGGGCGCCGGGGTGCCGACGACGACGGGGGGCGCCGGCTAGAGCTCGACCTCGACTCGCACTCGGCAACGGCACGACCTCGGCTTGCACTCGACGACGGCGAGACCCGGCTACTACGGCGAGACCTGGCTACTACGGCGAGACCTGTGCAATCTGCGCCCGGCGTCGTTGCGGCGGGTCGAAGTTCTCGTGCCAGTGCGGTAGCCGGCGAACGAGCAGGGTGAACAGCGCCGCAAGGAGAATCGATGCGGTGAAGAACGCGACTCGCAACCCGGCTACGTCGCCGAGGCCGCCGATCACCACGATGCCCAAGCCGTAGGCAGTGCCGATCAAGGCCTGCAGGATCGACATCACCCTGCCCCGCTGCGGCGGCGGTGCGTCGCGCTGCACGATGTACATCATCGTGGTGAATATGCTCGCCGAGGCTGCACCGATGCACACGACGCAGACGGCCGCGACCGCCGCGTTTGGAGCAACTGCGTAGCCCATGTAGGCAACGATCAGCATGGTCGCGACGATGACCATGAGC
The DNA here is from genome assembly GCA_025358125.1 of Actinomycetes bacterium. Taxonomy (GTDB): domain Bacteria; phylum Actinomycetota; class Acidimicrobiia; order Acidimicrobiales; family Ilumatobacteraceae; genus WLMZ01. Next base: position 13,763 of record JANYKS010000094.1, on the reverse strand, counting down.
CGCGCCCTGCCGAAGCGATGACCCAAGGCGGTCACGATGAGGGTGCCGACGATCGCGCCGATTCCCTGCAGCGAACTGAACGTGCCGGCAAGTCCGACGCCACCACGGAACACCTCGTGGGCGTACGCGGGCATGAGGCCGATGAACGGCCCGACGGAGAGGTTCATCAGCGTGACCGCGGCGATACCGAACGCACATGCGCGGACACGGCGGACGGTCATCCAGCCCTCGACGAGGCGAACTCGGATGGATCCGGGCTCGGTGTCGTGGGGGGTGAACTTTCTGCGCAGGGCCAACACCGCGAGCGCCAGGCAGGCAAACGTGAAGGCGTTGATCGCAACGGTCCACGCCGGCCCTGCGGTTCGGGCGAGCACGGTGCCCACCACCGGCCCGACGATGCGCCCCGCGTTCCACGAATAGATCGTCAACGACGACATCGCCATCAACTCCTCCGGTGCGACGAGATCGGGGAGCATCGCGGAATATGCAGGAGCGCCGATCGAGCCCATTGCGCTCGCGCACAGGATGAGTGCTGCCAGCGCGAATGGGTTGCGCACGCCGGACGCCAACAGCAGGGCAAGCACGCAGGTCGCTGCGGCCTGGCCGGACAGGCCGGCAACGAAGACGCGCCCACGGTCGAACCGATCCGCGAGCAGACCGCCAATCGGCGCGGCGATGCCCTGCGGCATGAACGTGGCCAGCGCAATGAGGCCGGTCTGCAGCGCGCTGCCGGTGTTGGTAGCCACGAGGCTGCCGACGACCACCAGTTGAATCCACGTCCCCGCGTCGGACATGGCCCCCGCACCCCAGATGAGGAGCACCGAACGGTGGCGAAGGGGGCGGAACGGGTGGTTGCTCACAGCAAGCGATCACGGTACCAACACATCGCTGCACGGCTCGGATCGAATTCGGATTGGCAACACAGCGCCACTGTGCGACGCTTGGCCGATGACCCCACCGATCCACAGCGATGTGTCGGCACTCGCCTTCCTACTCGGCGCCTGGGCCGGACCCGGCCACGGTGTGTACCCGACCATCGAGCCCTTCGACTACGACGAGACGATCACCTTCGGCCACGTCGGCAAACCGTTCCTGGCATACGCCCAACGAACGATCCATGCCACGCAGGGGCGACCGCTGCATGCCGAGACCGGATACTGGCGGATGCCCCGGCCAGGGTCAGTCGAGCTGGTCCTCGCCCACCCGAACGGCCTCGTCGAAATCACCGAGGGCACGTTCGACGCTACCGTCGCCGGCGGCGCGATCCGGCTGCGCTCCACCCTCGTGGCGGGCACGAGCACGGCCAAGCAGGTCGATATCGTCGAGCGCGACTTCACCATCGACGGCGACGATTTGCGATACGTCGTCCGGATGGCCGCCGTCGGTCAACCACTGCAACTGCACCTCAGCGCTGAGCTCCGGCGGACCGCTTCCGCTGTCGGGCTGGGGTAGCACTGCGACCGCGTCGCAACGTTGCGCGACAATCGGATCATGACGAACTCAGTGGATGACTCGGTGGATGACTCAGTGGATCACTCGGTGGGCGACTCAGGGGATCACTCGGTGGCCCACTCAATATTTGATGACTTCGGGACGCGAACCGGGAGGGCATGGCTGCCGGCTGTCGCCCAGGACCGCGAGGCGCAGATCCTCGAGGCGGTCAGCGGACTCAGTTCGGACGCGGTCGAGTCCACCGTTGCCGCGCTGATCGCGCGCAACCGCTCGATCCACGAGGTCGAGTGTGTCAACCTCAATCCTGCCACCAACGTGATGAACCCGAGGGCCGAGGCGGCGCTCGCAGCGGGCCTGGGATCCCGGCCGTCACTCGGCCACCCGGGGGCGAAGTACGAGATGGGGCTCGAAGCCGTCGAGGAGATCGAGGTCATCGCGGCCGACCTCGCGTGTCGGGTATTCGGATCGCGCTACGCCGAGATCCGTGTCGGGTCGGGCGCGCTCGCGAACCTCTATGCGTTCATGACGACGTGCCGGCCCGGCGACTCGATCATCGTTCCTCCCGCCAGCATCGGTGGCCACATCACGCATCGTCGCGCTGGCGCGGCCGGACTCTATGGGCTCGACATTCACGAAGCACCGATCGACCGCGACCGCTTCACCGTCGATCTCGTCGGCCTCCGCGAACTCGCCGGCCGCGTCAGGCCCAAGCTGATCACGATCGGCACCAGCCTCAACCTCGTGCCCCACCCGGTCGCCGAGATCCGGGCCATCGCCGACGAGGTCGGTGCGATGGTGTTGTTCGACGCAGCCCACGCGTGCGGAATGTTCGCCGGCGACATCTGGCCGAGCCCGCTCACCGAAGGCGCCGACATGATGACGATGAGCACCTACAAGAGCCTCGGCGGCCCGGCCGGCGGCCTCGTCCTCACGAACCGAGCCGATCTCGCCGAACGCCTCGATGCCATTGCGTACCCCGGCCTCACCGCGAACTTCGATGTCAGCAAATCGGCTGCACTCGCGATCACGCTGCTCGACTGGCTGGAGTTCGGACGCGACTACGCAGCCGCGATGACGGCGACTGCATCGGCACTGGCCACCGAGTTGGCCGCACGAGATCTCCCCGTGTTCACGACATCGGGCGGCTACACGACATCGCACCAGTTCGCGGTCGACGCAACGCAGTGGGGCGGTGGCCACGTTGCATCGCTGCGGATCCGCAACGCGAACCTGCTGGCCTGCGCGATCGGCCTCCCAGTCACGAATGTGGCCGATCCTGATGACATGGCCGGCCTGCGGATCGGCACGCCGGAGATGGTCCGCTGGGGTATGACCGCTGCCGACATGCCACAGCTTGCCGGTCTGATCGCCGACGCGCTGCAGACCGACCCGAGCGCGGTCGCGCCGAGAACCTCCGAGTTCCGCCGCCGGTTCGACCGGCTCCACTACATCCGCACCTGACAATCGACTCGACGAATGTGACCGCGAGCTCGCGAATCTGATTGCCAGTCGAGGCGCATCCTGTTACGACTCAACAGTGAGTATGTAGTTCTTCGGGAACGGAGCAAGCGATGGAGACCGTGACGACGAGGGTGAGCCGTATCGCCGTGAACCGTGAACCGTGAACCGTGAGCCATGAGCCCCGGCGAATCGGCCGTTTCAATCGTCCTTGAGCGCCACTGCGTTCGGTGTCACGTTCATCTTCGGTTCGTATTCGGCGACCTCGATCTCGCGCGCCTCGCCCCCCAGGGTCGCGCGGAGATGCACGCGGCAGGTGTCGCACGGCCCGTAGAAGCGGGCTGCAACCGTGCTGTGACAGCGCGGGCAGACGAACGTGAGGGCTTCCGAGGCAAGTTCCATGGCGACGACCAACCTAGCAACCCATTGCGTACCGCGGCTGCGGTCTGGCCATGGCCGACGTCGAGACTGCCCACGGGAAACCGCGCCCGGCCTGGGATCGCGCGGGCAGTCTGGGATCCGGCGGCGAAATCTGCACCGCCGGCGCCATCTGCACCCGCAGCGAGACCTGCTCCGGCGGCGAAATCTGCTCCGGCGGCGACATCTGATCCGCGGGCGACATCTGCTCCGCCGAATCCAGCTGATCCGCCCACAGCACCCCTACCCCGCGGGCCCCGTGCTACACGGGCGCGACGAGCGCGATGCGCGGGCTGCGGGTCGGCGGCTGACTGTCCCACAGGTCGGCGACGAGGTCGGTGCGCGTCGAGCGGTAGGCGGGATCGTCCCACCGGTTCACCTGCTGGCGCGGATCGTCGCCGAGGTTGTACAACTCGCCCTCCGTGCCGTCGTGCACGTACCCAGGCTTGTACGCCGTGCACACCCAGCCGTCGCGGGTGATCGTGCGCAGGTGTACCGCCACCCCGAACAGCTCGCTGTCCCACTCGGTGAGCACGCCGCCGATTCCGCACGACAGCGCTTCCCCACCGGCATCGTCGACGGGTAGCGGCTTGCCCTGCATCCACTCGGCCGGTGACAGCCCGGCGATCGCACAGAACGTCGGCGCGAGATCGACAAGGCCGACCGGGAGCGACACGACGGAGGCCGGCAGCCCAGCCGATGGCGCCGGGCGCCAGACGAGGGGCAGGCGCATCAGGCCGTCAACGTGATACGGCCCCTTGAACAGCAGTCCGAAGTCGCCCTGCAGTTCGCCGTGGTCGGTGGTGAAGATCACGTCGACGTCGTCTGTCCAACCCTTGGCCGCGATCGCCGCCATCACCCGTCCGAGCGCCTCGTCGATCAACTCGCACTCGACCGCATTGAGCGCATGGACTTCACGGATCTGATCCGCGGTCAAGGTCGCCGGCACCCAGTGTTTGGGCGCCTCGTAGTTGGACACCAAGGCGCCGTCGTACCACATTCGCCAGTGGCGAGGTTTGCCGTCGAGGATCCGCTCACGCTCTGCCGGCGTTGTCGGGTAGCCGGCCGGCAGTTCGACGTCGCGCCAGTTGATCCGACCGACTTCGGCGGCCGGTGGATCCCACGGGTGATGCGGATCAGGGAAGCTCATCCAGCAGAACCAGTCGTCTTGTGGGGCGAGTGAATCGAGCCATGAGATGGTGCGGTCGGCAACCCAGTCGGTGTGATACCACTCCTTCGGGATCGGATTGAAATGTGCTTGCGGAGCGCCGGTTTCGCCACCGCCGGCGGCATTGACCTCGAACGTCGAGTCGAGCACCTGGTAGTACATCCCGACCGCCTCTGGATGATTCGCAGCGAGCCATCGCGAGTAGTGCAGCGGGCCGGTCGCGCCGTGGGTCGAGAACTCGAGGTGATCGAAACCTCGGTGCGGGCCGGTGGTGCCATCGAACCACGGCTGATCGGCCTCGGTCGGCTTGCCCTCGCCGGCGAGTCTGTTCTCGGTGAACTTGGCAAACGGATCGAGGAACGGTTCGAAGTGTGGCTTGCCGACGAGGGCCGTGCGGTAACCGGCGCGGTGCAGCACCGCGGCAACCGACGGTGCATCGACGGGCAGCGGCACGCCGTTCATCCACACCCCGTGGGTGCTCGGATGCTGGCCGGTCAGCATCGTCGAGCGTGACGGCATGCACACAACCGACTGCGGGATCGCGCGCTCGTAGCGAACGCCGTTCGCGGCAAGGCCGTCGATGACGGGGGTTCGGGCGAGCGTGCCACCGTTGCAGCCGAGCGTGTCGTAGCGCTGCTGATCGGTCGTGACGAACAGGATCTTGCGGCCCATCAGCCGGCCCCTTCCTTGAGTGCCGCGAGCGCGGGCCCGCTGCCTGATTCGAACTGGCGGCGGAGCTCTTCGAGCGCACCCGTCGTCGCCCCGCCGATCACGAGCGCCATCACTGCCGGTTCGGCATCGGTGGAATAGACGACGAGGCAGGTGCCGTCGGCGAGATCGATCACATCGACCGTGGCGAGATGATTACGGAACAGTGGAGCGGTGATCCGGTATTGAAAGCGGCGCTGCAGCGCATCGTTGGTGACGATCTCCTCCGGCATCGCGATGCCGGCACCGGTCGTGACGATGCGAGTAGTTCCCTCGGAGTTGGTGTTGACAGTGCAGTTGACGATGCCGGGGAACCACAGGTGCAGCAGCTCGGGCCGGCCGACGACCTGCCACACGTCGGCGGCCGGTCGGTGTATACGTATTTCGCGGCGCAGCGTTGCCATCGGTCGTCGACCCCCTCGAGACGCAGACGCTACCCACGAGCGAGGCGCTGCAAGGAAGCGAAAGGCTACGCGGCCGCCCTGGTACGACGCAGCAGCGGGTCGGCGAGGCGCAGCGCGTGATCGGCGAGGCGCATCACCCTTCCGGCGGCGCCGGGCGTTTCGTTGTCGACGAGGTTGCCCATCACCGCGAGCGTGACATTCGCAGCTGCCTGCGTGCCGACCGCGACGCGTAGACCGTTGCGGAGCAGGAACGGATGCCCGATGATGAAGCTGAACCGGCGGCCCGTGCGCAGGAACGCGTCGAAGCGCTCACCGATCATCGTGTCGTACACATCCGGCGCCGTCGCCGGATTGGCGATGAACAGCTCAGCTGCCAGCATGCCGCTCTCGAGCCCGTAGTCGATTCCCTCGCCGTTCATCGGATTGACGAAACCTGCTGCATCACCGACCGCGACCCAGCCCGGCCCGTGGCGGCGGATGCTGCTCATCGGCAACCGCCACGCCCGCGGCTTGTCGAGGTAGGGGCCGAGCGACCATGGTTCGCCGACGATGGCTGCGTACTGATCGAGCAGGGTGTTGAGGTTGAGCTTCTTGAAGCCCTGCATCGTGCTCAGCGCTCCGACGCCGATGTTGACCGTGCCGTCGCCGGCGGGGAACATCCAGCCGTAGCCGGGCACCGGCGTCCCATGCTCGTCGCGCAGCGATAGGCACGCCTCGAGGTGTCGCTCGGCATGTCTCGGAGTTTGCGCATACGCGCGAATCGCAAGGCCGAACGGCTCGTCGGGATCGCGCTCGGCGCCGAGCATCTTGGCGGCAGCCCCCTGTGCGCCGGCGGCGAGCACCGTCATCGGAGCCGTGAACATCACCCCGCCGGCGACGACGCCGACCACCCGATCGCCCTCCATCACCGGGAGGGCCTCGCGCTCGAATCGAACTTCGGCGCCCGCCGCGATCGCGATGTCGATCAGATATGTATCGAACAAACGGCGCGGCCAGACCGCGCCGTAGTTCGGGAAGCGGTCGGTCGTCGGCCATGCCAGCTCGCGCGTCGTGCGGCCGGCGATCATCCGCAATCCGTCGATGCGATGAGACGGACCGAGATCGATGTCCAATTCCTGCAACGCCGCCACCGCGCGCGGGGTGAGGCCGTCGCCGCACACTTTGTCGCGTCCGTGCGGACCCTTTTCGAAGACGGTGACCTGCACGCCGCTGCGAGCTGCGCGAATGGCGGCGGCCGCGCCAGCGGGTCCGCCTCCGATGACGAGCAGATCTCGTTGATTCACCCCGCAAGCCTGCCAGCGGTGTGCGCTGATCCCTCCGCCGAGTGACGTGTCCGTTCGCACTCCGGGCCTCGGATGTGCGGTCCCGTTCGTCGCCGACGACGGCACCCAGCCGCTACGCCGGTACTCCTGATCGGAACCACTCGGCCAAGCGCTCGAGGCCCTCGTCGATGGTGACGGTCGGTGCCCAGCCGAGGTCGTCGCGGGCCGGACGCGGATCGAACCAGTGCGCCGTGCCGAGCTGCTCGGCGAGGAAACGGGTCAGCGGTGGCTCAGTGGTCGCCCGGCGCAAACGCCACAGCCGCTCGCATCCGGAACCGGCCAGCAGGGCGATTCGGCGGGGTACCTGATGCGGTGTCGTGTCGAGCCCGGCCGCGCTGCAGATGCCGAGCACGAGTTCGCGGATCGGCCGCGGCTCACCGTTCGCGATCACGTATGCGCGGCCGACGCAGCGAGCCCCGGGCCTCGCCGCATCGACAGCGGCGACGAGCGCGCTCGCCGCACCGTCGATGTAGGTCGTGTCGATCAGCGCCGCGCCTTTGCCGACGAGCGCGAGCCGCCCGGCACGGGCGCGCTCGACGATCCGACCGACGAGCTGTGTGTCACCGGGACCCCACACGAGGTGCGGTCGGATCACGACGACAGCGAGTTCACCCGACGCTGCCGCAAGTGCCAGCCGCTCGCCGAACGCCTTGGACTCCGCGTACCACGCACCGGTGCGCCCGGTGACCGGTGGCTCGGCGCCGGCGCCGACGATCGCGTGTCCCGAGTGGGCAACGGACGGCGTTGACACATGAACGACGCTACGAACATCGTTGCGGCGCGCCGCTTCGATCACGGCGGCCGTGCCGTCGACGTTGATGCTGCGGTACTCCGACCATCCGCCGACGACGCCGACCTTGGCCGCTGCGTGAATGATCGCGTCACACCCTGCCGCAGCCTTCGCGACCAGCGCGACATCACGAATGTCTCCCAACACCTCTGCCGTCTCGAGACCGGCGGGGTGCCGTTGAAAACAGACGATGTCGTCGCCGCGAGCGAGGAGCGCCTCGGCCGTTCGCCGCCCGAGCAGACTCGATGCTCCGGTCACGAGCACCTTCATCGCGTCACCACGCCCGCTTGGCGCGCTCGCCGGCGAGCAGCGCACTCGCCCACTTCGCAACGGCGGTTCGGTCGATCTTGGTGTTATGTCGAATGTCGACCGGGAGCGCGGCAACGGTTGCCACCGCCGCCACAGGATGGGCAACGGCTGCGCGGACTCGAGCGGTCAACTCGTCGTCGGCGAGGCCATCGGAACCGTCGGCTGCTTCGACGACGATGACCAACTGCTGGCAACCGGGCGGCCCGACGCCGACCGCGGCCGCGCGATCGATGCCGACGAGCCGCTCGACCGCGACCTCCACCGGTACCGGGGTGATCGGTCCCCTGCCGGCATCGATCACATGCACGCCGCGGCCTTCGATCCACAGCCGGCCCTCGCGGTCGAGATGGCCGACGTCGCCGGTGCGATGCCACACGATTCCCCCGGCGTCGCGGGGTCGTGCATCGTGTTCGGTGCGCCACAGTTGGTCGTAGCCGTGCGACACCCACGGCGCGCACACCAACACTTCGCCGGTCTCGCCGACGGCCAGGGCGCCAACCGGGTGCTGAGCAGGAAAGCCGAGCGGCGCGATCAACAGCGAAGCGCCAGCGACCGGCGGTCCGACGCACACTCCCGCGCCAGGGACCGGCGGCCCGACGCATACTTGGGCGGTGGCGGCTTCGATCGCGATCAGGTCGATGTCGGCGACGGGCAGGCACTCGGTCATCCCGTACGGGGTGCGCAGCTCGGCTGTGGGGAACAGCGCGGCGGCGGCCCGCAGCGTCGCTACCGGTACCGGGGCCCCGGCCGACAGGACAAGCCGGACCTTGGCGAAACGTGGGTCAACGCCGGTAGCGGTGCGGTTGACATTCGCGAGGGCCGCCGGTGCGGCGAACACGATCGTCGCGTCGACAGACGCGACAGCTGCTCCGAGGGCCTCGGCGGTCAGTGTTCCCGGCGCGGCAACGTCGACATCGGGGATCGTGGAGGTGATGCCGAGGGCTGGTCCGTACAGCGCGAACGGCGCGAAGGCGGCAACCAAGCGATCGTGCGCCGTGATCCCGTAGACGTCGGCCAAGACATCGCGCTGGGCGGTCATCTGCTCGTGGAGGTAACGCACGCCCTTCGCCGGGCCCGTTGCGCCAGACGTGTACAGCACGGCCGCGGGGTCATCGCCAGTCGGCGCCGGTGGAAGTGGCGCGCCCGACGCGGTCAGCTGATCGAGCGTCATGACGGCGCCGAGCACTGTCCGAGAACCGACTGCGATCATCCGCGCTCCGGGCGCCCAGCGAAGCACTCGCGCGGCCGCCAAGGCCGACGGATGGCCGACGACCCATTGCACATGGGCCGCTCGGACCGCCGCTCCGAGACTGCGCAGACCGAGACCACGATCCGCGATCACCGTGACGGCACCGGCACGCCAGCACCCGTACACCGTCGCGAGCAGATCGCGACTCGGCGGCACGAGCACGGCGACGCGGTCGCCGCGCTGGAGATCGAGTGCGGTCAGCCCCGACGCGATGCCGTTGACGCGCCGGTGCAGTTCGTCGAACGAAGTCACCTGACCCGTGACTCCGTCGATGAACGCCGGGGAAGGGTCACCGCTTCGTGCTTCGAGTCCGGCCCAGATCGGACCCCCGCGGTGCAGACCAGAACGCACCGGCGACGACACGGCGACCGCACTCGGCTGTGAGCAGACGACACGTTCGGCCAACCAGGCGTCGACGAGGCCGGCGACATCGGTCTCCTCGACGACGAGGTGGCCCATACCGGCGAAGCGATGGTGGTCGGCGTGCGGTATCCGCTCGGCGAGATCGTGTGCGAAGTCGTCGTTGAACACCGGATCGCGCGAACCCCACGCCAACAACACGGGCGCCCGGAGTGACCGGACCTCCTCGGCGACGGCTGCAATTGCCGCAGCCGACGGATTCGCGTCCGAGAAAGGGACATCGCGTACGAACTCGGCGATCGCGCGGCGGTCGTGCGGATGGCGATACGGCGCCCGATACGCCTCGCGAGCGACGCGCGACACACGCTTGGAGGACAGCGCGAGTGTTCCGTCGACGAAGATGCGCGTTCGACGACAGACGAAATCCGTGATCGGGCCGGCAGCGGCGAGGCGGATCAAGCGAGGCGCGCGCCGACCAGCCGGCACCGCAATGCCCGTGTTGCAGAGCACGAGGCCGCTGACCCGGTCGGGGTGGGCGGCAGCCCATCCGAGCGAGATCGCGCCACCCCAGTCGTGGGCGGCGAGCACGACGGGTCCGTCGATGCCGAGCGCGGCGATCACGTCGTCGAGATCGCTGACCCGCTCGGCATAGCGCCGGCGCGGGACGCGGTCGGAGAAGCCCATCCCCAATTGATCGACGGCGACGACGCGGTACCGGTCGCCGAGCCGAGCCAGAAAGCTGCGCCAGAAGTACGACCATGTCGGATTGCCGTGCACGCACACGATGGTGGCGAGCGGCTGGCGCGGGCCGCGCTCCAACACGTGCCACATTCGGGTAACGCCGTCGCTGCCGGTAACCGGGATCAAACGCGACCAATCCGGATCCACACCCCAGCGACGAAACTGCTCAGGCGACGCCAGATCCGGTCTGCTCACCCGCGATCTCACCAGACAAGTTCGGTGAAGCTCGTGTTGAGACCGGATCCGATGCCCATGCACAGTACGCGCTCGCCGGGTTCGATGTCAGCGGCCACACCGGCGAGTGTGATCGGGATCGCGGCCGGGCCGACGTTGCCGTAGCGCGGGTAGCTCAGCGGCACCTTGGCCGGGTCGATGCTCAGTCGTTCGCAGAGCAGGCGGGTGTGCACCGAGCTGATCTGGTGAACGATGTAGTGATCCATGCCTTGCGCCCAGTCGTACTCGGCCTTGGCGTCGTCCCAGCAGGCGAGGCCCAACTCGAGTCCCGCCTCGAGCAGACGGTGGGTGTCGGTCGTCATCCGCTCGAGGTCGCCGACGCACAGCTTGTTGTGTTGGGTCGCGGCGCGCATGACACCCCCGACGAGTCGGTGCGCACCGGGATGGTCGTCGAGATTGCCCAACACCATCGCCGCCGCTCCCGAGCCGAGGGTGAGCGACGCGAATTCGTCGAAGACGTCGACAGCCGTCGCACTCTCCATCTGCAACCGCCTGATCGTCGCGAGCTGCGTCCGCCGACTGCCCTCGCCGTCGACGATCAGCGCGTACTTGATGTGCCCGGCATCGATCTCGGTCGCGGCGAGATGCATCGCGCTGACGAAACCGAGACACGCGTTTGCGAGGTCGAAGTTACTGCACGATGTCGGCAGGCCGAGTGAGTCGTGGACCGCGCATGCGACCGACGGTTCGAGGTGGTGCTTGCTGACCGACGTCGAGATCAACAGGCCGATCTCGGCCGGATCCACACCGGACGCGTCGATTGCCTTGCGGCCGGCCATCGCTGCCGCCTGATCGAAGGTGATGTCGTCGTGCCACCAGCGCCGCTCCTTGATGCCGGCCAGGTCGGCCAGCAATCCCGGCCGGACACCGCAGCGCTCGTACGTCGGCGCCAGCTGCTCGTCGATCCACTCGGACGTGATGACTTCCGGCGCCTCGACTGCCTCCACCGAGATGACGCCTGTCGTGTTGTGACTGAAACTGGCGTTCCCGCTCATGGTGGGCTCCGATCCGTTGGCGCTCAGCGGGATGTCGCGCGCGCCGACCCAGCCTAATGTGAGCCGATGAAAACCATGAAGGCGCTCGTCCGCCGCCCGAGCCAACGACTCGCCGAGGGCATCGTCACCCATATCGACCGTTCTCCGGTCGATTACGTGCTCGCGCTTGGGCAATGGGAGGCCTACGTGGCCGCGTTGCAGGCCGCCGGCTGGGACACGATCGAGGTTCCGCCGGCCGACGACTGCCCCGATTCGGCGTTCATCGAGGACACGATGGTCGTCTACCGCAATGTCGCGGTGATCGCCCGCCCAGGCGCGGATGCCCGCAAGCCGGAGACGGTCGACGCCGAAAAGACCGTCGAATCGCTCGGATATTCGATCAACCGCATCCGCCCGCCGGGCACGCTCGACGGCGGCGATGTGCTCAAGATCGGTGACACCATCTACGTCGGCCGCGGCGGGCGCACCAACGACGAAGGCATCCGCCAACTTCGCGCCATCCTCGAATCGCTCGGCGCAACCGTTGTCGCCGTACCGCTGAGCAAGGTGCTCCACCTCAAATCGGCCGTCACCGCGCTGCCCGACGGCACTGTCATCGGGTACCCGCCCTTGATCGACGACCCCGCCATGTTTCCCCGCTTCCTGGCGACACCCGAGGAATCGGGCGCCCACGTCGTGTTGATCGGCGCCGACAAACTGCTGATGGCCAACGATTGCCCTGCGAGCGCGACGTTGTTCACGAGCCTCGGCTACGAGCCGGTGCTCGTCGACATCGGCGAATACATCAAACTCGAGGGCTGCGTCACATGCCTGTCCGTCCGGCTGCGCGGTCTGGACGGCTGATGGCCGATCAGCGGTGAAACGCTGCCGGCACACCCGGTGGTAGCCGACCGACGCCACCGTTGTCGACGAGCATGTCGGTGAGCGTGCGGTCCGTGTGACGCGAGCGCCAGACGAGCATCGCCTGGGCCCGATCCAGCACTACGGCAGGGTCGGTGATGGTGGTCCGCCCGGTCGGGTCGGCAGCGAGGTCGAAGCACAGCCAGGTGCCGTCACCGAACTGCACGTACTGCGTGTCCCGGTCACGGCGTACCGCGAGGTTCTGCTGTTCGAGTTGGCGATCCCACGGCCAAGCGCTCGGCCGGCTCCGAATCAACACCTCGCGCCAGTCGTACTCCCAGTGCGCCGCGTCGCGCCACCACGGCGGGGCCTCGCCGCGCAGGAACGGTGTCAGCGGCAGGCCGTCGCACTGTGTCGGAACCTCGGCGCCGATCGCCTCGCAGATCGTCGGGAACAGGTCGATGTTCTCCGTGAACTCGTCGACGACCGTGCCGTGCGCCTCGGGGTGGCGTGGGTCGCGCACGATGCCGACGATGTGATAGCTCTGCTCCCAGTAGCCGAGCTTTTGGATCAAGCCGTGATCGCCGAGCTGATCGGCATGGTCGGCGGTCACGATGATCAGGGTGTCGTCCCACAGGCCGCGCCGACCGAGTTCGGCCCACAGCCGGCCGAGTTGCGCATCGACCTCGCTGATCATTCCGTAGTACTGCGCCCTGAGCGAGCGCATCTCGCCCTCGTCGCTCGGCGCAGCAGCCTCCTCGATCCCGAGGACGACCTGGTGCAGCCGATGACGATGCTCGGGGCCGACCGGCTCGATCGGCATCGGCACATCGGCGGGGTCGTACATCGTGGCGAAATGACCGGCCGCCGCGTATGGCGGGTGGGGGCGGAGATAGCTGAGGTGGGCGAACCACTGGCCGTCTTGTCGATCCAACCACTCGAGCGCGGTGTTGGTCACGAAGGCGGAGATGCCGTGCTCCGCCGGCCGATCGGGCTCGCTCGACAACGCGAAATGACTACTGCCGGGGTCGGTGTAACCGAGCGCTACCAACCACTCGCGCCACTGCACCTGATCGTCATCGAGGGCAAGCACCGCGTCGAAGCCGGGCAGCACGCCGGTGTAGGTCTGCATCCGCGGATCATCCGGTCCGGTGGTCTCGCGGGGGTCGACGCTCTGATCGGTGTAGCCGAACAGCGCCGGACGATAGCCGTTGCGCAGCGCCATCTTGGCCACATTGTCGAAACGAGCGTCGAGTGGCGTGCCGTTGGCAACGACCCGGTTGTTCATCTGATACGTGCCTGTACACCGGCATGTA
>JANYKS010000106.1 GCA_025358125.1 Actinomycetes bacterium | reverse complement strand
GATCTCATCGAGATGGCGTCCTCGGCCGAGAGACCGCGCTGGCGGCAGTAGAAGAGCTGGTCCTCGCCGATCTTGGAGGTGGAGGCCTCGTGCTCGACCTGCGCGGTCGGGTTCTTCACCTCGATGTAGGGGAACGTGTGCGCGCCGCAGTCGCCGCCCAGGAGCAGCGAGTCGCACTGCGTGTAGTTCCGGGCGCCCTCGGCCGAGCGCAGGACCTTCACCAAGCCCCGGTAGGTGTTCTGGCCGTGGCCGGCGGAGATCGCCTTGGAGACGATGGTGCTGCTGGTGTTCTTGCCGATGTGGATCATCTTGGTGCCGGTGTCGGCCTGCTGGTGGTTGGCGGTGAGGGCGACGGAGTAGAACTCGCCGACCGAGTTGTCGCCCTGGAGGATGACGCCGGGGTACTTCCAGGTGATGGCCGAGCCGGTCTCGACCTGGGTCCAGGAGATCTTGGAGTTCGCGCCGGCGCACTTGCCGCGCTTGGTGACGAAGTTGTAGATGCCGCCGCGCCCTTCGGCGTCCCCCGGGTACCAGTTCTGCACGGTGGAGTACTTGATCTGGGCGCCTTCGAGGGCGACCAGCTCGACGACCGCGGCGTGGAGCTGATTCTTGTCGCGCATCGGGGCGGTGCAACCCTCGAGGTAGCTCACGTAGGCCCCATCCTCGGCGATGATGAGAGTCCGCTCGAACTGGCCGGTGTCGGCGGCGTTGATCCGGACGTAGGTGGAGAGCTCCATCGGGCAGCGGACGCCCTTGGGGATATAGCAGAACGAGCCGTCGGAGAACACGGCCGAGTTGAGCGTCGCGAAGTAGTTGTCCCGATAGGGGACCACCGAGCCGAGGTAGGCACGCACCAGCTCCGGGTGGCTCTGCACGGCCTCGGAAAACGAGCAGAAGATGACGCCGGCATCGGCCAGCTTGTGTTTGAACGTCGTGGCCACCGACACAGAGTCGACGATCGCATCCACCGCCACGCCTCCGAGGCGCTCTTGCTCGGCGAGGGAAATCCCGAGTTTGTCGAACATCGCCCGCAGTTCGGGGTCGACCTCGTCCAGGCTCGCCAGCGCCTTCCTCGGCTTGGGGGCTGCGTAGTAGATGATGTCCTGGTAGTCGATCGCCCCGTAGCGCACGTTCTGCCAGCTGGGCTCGTCCAACGTGAGCCAGTGACGATACGACCGGAGGCGCCAGTCGAGCAGCCAGTCCGGCTCGTTCTTCTTGGCCGAGATCAGCCGAATGACGTCCTCGCTCAACCCGCGGGGGATGAACTCGGTGTCGATGTCAGTGGTGAAGCCGTACTGGTACTCCTGGCTCGCCAATTCGCGGACATCGGTCGATACGGCGGTCATCGCGTGCTCTTCGACGTCTGGCAACCCTTGGCCTCCGACACGGTCGACCGCAGCGGCCGGATGACCGCACCCCCGGCAGGGGCGGCGGCGAGCTCGTAACGGGCCACTGACGAGTCCACATCGACCGACCAGGCGTCGATCCCGCCGGTCATCGAGCGGGCCTCGGTGAAGCCGTGCCCTGCGAAGTACGACGCGGCGTCGTGGCTGCGCTGCCCGACGTGGCAGTAGAACACGATCGGGGTGTCGCGGGGCCAGCGCATCACGATCTCCGCCATCGCCTCGGTCATCAGGGTCGCCCCCTCGATCCGGGCCAGCTCCCACTCCGCCGGAGTCCGGACATCGAGCAAGCGCGGCGACTTGCCACTCGCCAACGACGCCGCCACCTCACGGGGGCTCACCTGGGCACGCCGGTCGGTCTGCTCAGCATCCTCCAGGCAGGCGATCACCTCTTCGAGGTCGAGGTTGTCATGGCTGCGGGCCACCTCTTCCAGCCTGTCGTCGAGCTCGTAACCGCAGCTGTTGCACCCGCCGATGTGGTACCGCCGAAACAGGGCCCGTTGGGCGCTCGGATACGCCTCCAAAACCTCTCCCATCGTGCTGTCCCCGGTGATCGTGAGAACGCTCATCCATCGTCTCCTTGTCGTCTCGACGTCCACCGGCTGTGGCGGGCCTCAGGTACTCTAGCATAGTTATGCAAGTTGCAACTTGTCAACCTGGTGCACGGCTTTGTTGCGGTGTACACTGCGATCGTGAACAGCGCACCCGTGGTGTCAGCCGAACTGTCGTCGGCGCAACGCCACGTCCTTGTCGCGCTGAAGAGACGAGGCGAAGCGTCAGCAGACGAACTGGCGGAGGCCCTCGGAATCACTCCGAGTGGAGTCCGCCAACACCTGGCCGTGCTCAGGTCAGCGGGGCTCGCCGCCTCGCGTCAGGAAAGGGGTCGGTCCGGACGGCCCGTCGATCTGTACCACGGCACCGATCTCGGCGAAACCCTGTTCGCCGGAGCGTCCGGCGACCTCTCGCTCGAGCTGCTCGGCCACATCGAAGAGGAAGACCCCGACCTCGTTGCCCGCGTCTTCGAGCGACGCCGACGCCGGCGGGTCGACCAAGCCGGCGAGCAGCTGGTCGGCAAGAACCTCGACGAGAAGGTCGCGATCCTCGCCAAGATCCTCGACGGGGAGGGGTATCTGGCCGATTTCGACAAGCTTGCCGACGGAACGTACCAGATGAACCTGCACAGCTGCGCAATCTGGGGAGTGGCGTCCCGCTACGGACAGGCCTGCACCACCGAACTCGAATTCCTACGCGAGGTGCTCCCCGAGGCACAGATCGAACGGGTCGCGCACAAGGCAGCAGGCGCCTATGTCTGCGGGTATGTAGTCCGACCGCACCCAGAAATTCCACGACCGTGATACGACCACCTCATCACATCAAGCGCGGGCGCGATGGGCGGACCCGGGCAGCTGCAGGTGGTGCCTAGACTTGCGATCGGTCCGATCACGGGAGGTGACGAGATGCCGGCAACGATCCAGCTCGGTGCGACAGGTGTTGATGTGAAGCGGCTGCAGCGAGTCCTTGGCCGGGAGATGCTGATCTCAGCGCTCGGTCCGGTCAACGGCACTTTCGACGACGCGCTCGATGCCGCCGTGCGTCGCTATCAGCAGTCTGAGGGGATCGTGGTCGACGGGATCGTCGGGCCAGTGACGTGGTCTCACCTGCCCCCGTATCGAGAGGCGTCGCCCCGTCTGTCCACCGGCGCAACCGGCCCTGCGGTGGCCTGGTTGCAGCAGGTCCTGGCCGGAAGCGTGATCGCGCCGGACTGGGCCGCGTACGCCGGGCCACTCGACGGCATCTTCGGGCCGCAGACCGACACGGCGCTGCGTTCTCTCCAATCGGTCAAGGGCGTCACCGTCGACGGCATCGTCAGTGATCAGACGTGGTTCGCGTGGCTGACGCCCGGCACTGCGCAGCAACTGACTCTCGAACGTGCCTGCGGCCTGCTCGAGCGGCTCGGCCCGTGACGCTCACGGAAGAACAGCTCGACACGTTCCATCGCGATGGCGTGCTGATGCTGCCGGGCTTGTTCTCGGGCGACGAGATCGCCGCGATCGATGCCCGCCTGCCGCGCCTGTTCGCTGAGCGGTGCCCCGAGAACTTCCGCGAGAAGTCGAGCGACGTCGTTCGCACCGCGATGGGACTGCATCTGCGTGATGACTTCTTTGCGCGTCTCGTTCGCGACCTCCGTTTCGTCGAGCCGGCCAAGCAGATCCTCGGCGACGTCGACATGTACGCGCAGCAGGTCAAGGTCAACGCCAAGCAGGCCTTCACCGGAGAACAATGGCAGTGGCACTACGACTTTGCGACGCATCATCACGAGGACGGCGTGCCGTTGCCGCTCGCGCTGAACCTGCACATCTTTCTCGACGAGGTCAACGAGTTCAACGGCCCGCTCGTCTTCATTCCCGGGTCGCATCGCAATGGCCCCGCGCCGACCTCGCTCGACACCGTCACGACCAGCTATCCGCTGTGGACCGTCGCCACTGACGTCGTCGGACCGCTCGTCGAACGGGGCGGGCTGTACTGCCCCAAAGGCCCTCCCGGCACGGCGCTGATCTTCGGCGACACGATGGTCCACGGCTCTCCGGCGAACATGTCGCCCTGGCCGCGTCGCATCTTCTCGTTGATCCTGAATCCGGTGAGCAACCACCAAACCACGATGCAGCGCCCGGACCATCAGCACCACCGCGAGTTCACGCCGATCACGCCCCTCGGTGAGCCGCTCTTGGACGAGCCGTCTCGTCAATCCCCGAATTCTCTGGCACGCGCGTCGGGGATGGCGCGACAGTAGCGGGTGGAGGTCAGGCGGCGAGGACGCGGCCGGCGTCTTCGCGTAGTCCGTCGATCGCGCGGTTGACGAGACGGCGTGCGGCCTCCGACGTGATTCCGAGTTGTTCGCCGACTTCGCGGAAGCTCTTACGCTCGCCATCGATCAGACCGAAACGGGCCTCGATCGCAAAGCGGGCACGTGCGTCGAGGATGCCGAGCAAGTCATCGAGCAGTTCACTGTCAAGCATCGCAATGATCGCGTCCTCAGGACCTCCGTCGCTGCTCGCGACGAGATCACCGAGCGTCGCGTCGCCGTCGTCACCGACGGTCTTGTCGAGCGAGACAGTCGTGATCAGGCGATGCAGTTCCGCATTCGTGCGGTCGAGTGCCTCGGCGTCGCCGCTGGCCTGGCGCAGGGCCGCGCGAAGCGTGGCGGAACGGTCACCGGGGATGCGGATCAGGCTCGACTTGTAGTCCAACGCCCGCCCGATCGACTGGCGGATCCAGAACGTGGCGTAGGTGCTGAACTTGAACCCGCGGCGCCAATCGAACTTGTCGACCGCGTGCTCGAGGCCGAGGTTGCCCTCCTGGATCAGGTCACCGAGGTCCATCCCCTGGGGCAGGGGATAGCGGCGGGCAAGGCTCACGACGAGGCGGAGGTTGGCGCGGATGAACCGGTCCTTGGCGGCCGCCGCGTCTCTGACGGCTGCCTTGAGGATGACGCTGCGTTCTCCGTCGGCAATGCGTTGGGCGGCATCGCGGCCGGCTTCGATCGCGCGAGAGAGCTCTCGCTCTTGCTCTGCGTCGAGCAAGGGGACCCTGCCGATTTCGTTCAGGTAGATTCCGATTGAGTCGCTCATATCGCTGGTTGCAACACGAATACGGCTCGGACTGTTCCGGACGCGAGCGTGTCAAACGTCACTGGCCCAGGACCATTCGGCTGTCAACGCTTCGCCGCGACCTGAAATGGGGGATCACCTTGGTGCCCCACTGCCGGATCGTCTCCATGCTCGCCTCGTGGGCGACGGTACCCATCTGGGCGATGCACATGATCTCGTCGGCGCCGGCGTCGATCAGCCGCTCCGCGTACTCGATCGCTGAACGCCAGTCGCCGTACGCGTGCTCCGGCGGCGCGTAGATCGCAGTGGCAGCCGGCGTGACCGGGATGTTCATCTCGTGGAGGCGGGCCGTGACGATCTCGGCGTCGCGGCGCATCTCGGACACGTTGTCGCCCGCATCGATCTCGAGCGAGGGTGGGTTGCCGGTGCCGTACCAATGATGGATCGCCTCGGCGAAGAAGCGTTGGCCTCGGGTGCCGATGCGGAAGGCTTCCGCCGCGTCGTCGAGCACGATGGTCGGGCACAGCGCTGAGAAGTGATCGTTGGCGTGGTCGCTGACGAAGCTGTCGCCGGAGCGCAGGGCAATCGCGTCGTCGTAGATCTTGCGCAGGCCGGCGATGTCATCCGGGCCACCGAAGCCGAGGACGAGCGCGCCGACACCCATGTCGGCCGCGAGGCGCACGGTGTCCTGCTTGGTGCAGGCCATGAACATCGGCGGGTGCGGTGCCTGCACCGGGCGGGGAGTGATCGGGCGTGACGGGATGTCGAGCCGATCCGAGTGCCATTCGAAGCGCTCCTCGCGCCAGATCCGCGACAGGATCCGCAATGTCTCCTCGACCTCGGGATACGTGTCGGCGACGTCGACCCCGAACAGACCCATCTCCTGCTGCGTCGCCCCTCGCCCTGCGCCGACATCGAGCCTGCCGCCGGAGAGCAGGTCGAGCATGGCCAGTCGCTCGGCGACGCGGACGGGGTGATTGAACTTGAACGGCATCAGTACGCAGCCGTGGCCGATCCGGATCCGCTTCGTGCGGGCCGCGACGAACGACAGGAAGATCTCCGGCGCGGACATGTGCGAGTACCACGTGAGCGCGTGATGCTCGACAGCCCAGATCGCGTCGAAGCCCATCTCTTCCGCGAACACCGCCTGATCGACGCAATTGTTGAGGACACGCTGCTCGTTGGAGGGCGTCGCATCGTTCATCTGAGCTTCGAAGATCATCGAGAACCGCACGTGGGTCTCCCTCCCTGAGTTATCCTCGATATATCGAGTAGCCATAGTTCTATTAGTGCTATCTGGCGATGTCAAGGAGGAAGCTCGTGGGACGTTTGGACGGTAAGGTCGCAATCATCACCGGCGGCGCACGCGGGATGGGCGGCGCGCATGGAACGCGATTCGTCGCAGAGGGTGCGAGGGTGCTGCTGACGGATGTGCTCGACGACGACGGCGCAGCGCTAGCTCGCGATCTCGGCGGTGACGCAGCGTTCGTGCATCACGACGTGGCGAGCGAAGCGGATTGGTCGGCCGTTGTCCAGACGGCGGTCGAGCGCTTCGGTGGCCTCGACATCGTCGTCAACAACGCCGGTGTGCACTGGACCCGCGCGATCGAGGACGAGACTGTCGACGGGTTCCGTAGATCGTTCGATGTGAATCTGCTCGGCGCGTTCCTCGGGATCCGCTCGGCCATCGCGCCGATGCGCCGTCGCGGAGGCGGATCGATCGTCAACATCTGTTCGCTTGCCGGCACCACCGGGCTCGGCTGGCACGGCGCGTACGGCGCCGCGAAGTGGGGACTACGCGGTCTCAGCCGCACCGCAGCCAACGAGCTCGGACCTGACCGGATCCGTGTCAACGCGGTGATGCCCGGCGCGATCGCAACGGCGATGCTGCCGGCGGACCGCGAAGGCCTTGGCGATGCCCGCTTCGCCCGATTGCCGTTGGGCAGAGCAGGCCAACCAGACGAAGTGAGTTCGCTCGTGCTGTTCCTCGCCTCCGACGAATCGGCCTACATCACGGGTGGCGAGTTCGCCGTCGACGGCGGTTCGTCGGCCGGGCCGGCACTGACGCCGCGGCCGGTGACCTGATGGGCCCCGAAGCGAAGGAGCCGCCGCCGACCGGATGGGCGGTGCTCGGCCTGCTCTCGTTCGGGCGCGAACTGTCCGGCTACGACCTCAAGAAGTGGGCCGACAGCTCGCTCCGGTTCTTCTATTGGAGTCCGGCGTCGAGCCAGATCTACGCCGAACTGGGCCGGCTCGAAAGGCTCGGCTATGTCACATCGCGAGTGGCTGCCCAGGACGACCTGCGCAACAAGCGGCTGTTCCGCATCACGGCCGCCGGGACGAACGCGATCACGGAGTGGGTGCAGCATTCCGCCGTCGAGCCGCCGGTGCTCAAGCACGGTGTTGCTCTGCGCGCGTGGCTCGGTCATCTCGCCGACCCGGCGCGCCTGCGCGACGTCGTTGTCGAACACCGCGACAACGTCGTCCTTCTCGCCGGGGAGGCCGCAGCCGCGTCCGCGTCGGCCGAAGCCATCGATGGCTGGGAGTTCCCGGCGCTCGTCACCCGCTGGAGCCAGCGCTACTACGAGTCCGAGCGGGATCTCGCCGATGAGATGCTCGCCGACCTCGATCGGCTTGCTCGCAAACGCAGGCACCGGGGACACCGGGCCTGACGCCTCGGTGGCTCAGTCAGGCCGCTTGGCCCCAGTGCTCGGCGAGCAGTTCGAGGCTGCGGACGCGTGCCGAAACGTCGTACGCGACCGAGGTGACCATCAACTCGTTCGCTCCGGTGCGCATGGCGAGGTCGTTCAGTTGATGGATGACCGAGGCCGCGTCTGCGACGATGCGACCGCTCGGGAGCCGATTGGCCTGATCGAGATCAGGATGGGCAGCGGCATCCTGGGGCGACGGTAGGCGGATGAACCGCCCTGTCCGCCGCCCGAGCGCGGTCAGGCGCCCCGGGGCCGAGTGCCAATCCGCCTCCTCCCGGGTGTCGGCGGCGAGCACGTTGGCGGTGACGATCAGGTACGGCGCATCGAGAATGACGGAAGGCTTGAAGGTCTCGAGATAGAGCTCGGCGGCGTGCAGTGTCCCTCCCATGTCGAAGTGGTGAGCGAACGCGAACGGCAGGCCGAGATGGCCGGCGAGCTGGGCGCTGTAGCCGCTCGAGCCGAGCAGGAAGACCTCTGGTGACGACGTCGCAGCCGGCGTCGCGCGGAACTGATTCCACATCCCCGTCTCGGTCCGCGGGTCACCGAGCAGGCCCATCAGGTCGATCAACTGTTGCGGGAAGTCTTCGGCGTCGACGCCGTCGTCCGATCGGCGCAGCGCCCGCGCCGTCAGCTGATCGGTACCCGGTGCGCGGCCGATGCCGACATCGATCCGGCCCGGGTGCAACCCTTCGAGCATCGCGAACTGCTCGGCAACGACCAGTGGCGCGTGGTTCGCCAACATGACGCCGCCGGACCCGACGCGGATCCGATCCGTGATGGCCGCGAGGTGGGCGATCAGTACGGTCGGTGATGTGCACGCGACGCTCGTCATGTTGTGGTGCTCGGCCACCCAGAACCGGGCGAAGCCCAAGCTATCGGCCGCCTTGGCGAGCGTGGTCGTCGTCTGCAGCGCGGCGCCGCTCGACTGGCCATCGTTGAGCACCGAGAGGTCGAGCACCGACAGTTGAACTGCATTGGCAGTGTTCATGGCCATCACGGTACGAGTGACTTCGCCTGTTGGCTACAGTCGGCCGGGCACATCGCGTTCCAAGCTCCCGGCTCGCCTGTCTGATCAGCGGCGTGCCAGCGGCGTGATCAGCCGCCCGTCAAGAGTGCGGCGAGCTTGGTCAGGCTCGCGACATCGTGCACATCGATCTCCAGCAGCGGCAACTCGGCAACGGCGACACCCGACGCGAGTCGGATCAGCCCTTCCATTTCATCGCGTTCGGACCGGGCGAGTTGCGACAGCTCACGGTGGTACGCAACCTGATCGGCGAGCGGCCCCGGTTCAAGACCGTCGAGATCGTCGAGCGCGTCGAGCGCCCGAGGCAGCGGATGCACGAGGTTGATGACCACACCGTCGAGGCGGAAGCCGCCGTCGACAACTGCGGACGCGAGGTGCGTCGACTCCGCTACCGCCTCCGCACGCGGGCTGGAAACGATCAGGAACGACGTCGATTTGGCGCGCAGCAGAACGGCGACTTCAGCCGCACGCCGGCGCAAGCCTTCCTCCATTCCCGACAGTGACTTGAAGAATTCGATCGTCTCTTCGACGAGACGTGGACCGGCCAACCGGCGCACGATCCACAAGAACGCAGTGGTACCGGCGTTGGCAACACGTGCGAACGAACGCTGCGGCATCGTGAGGGCGCGGTAGATCGGATGGCCGAGGAACCGCACGAGCCGGTCAGGGGCAACGAGTAGATCGATGGCATCGCGCGACGGCGGGGTGTCGATGATGATCAGGTCGAACTGGCCGGCGGCGTTCAACTGATGCAACCGCTCGATCGCCATGTAGTCCTGGGCGCCGGCGAGCGAGCCGGCAATGCTGCGATAGACCCGATTGGTCAGGATCTTGTCGGCCTTGTCCGGGTCTCCGGCACGCTCGGTGATCAGCCGATCGAACGTCGCCTCGGCGTCGAGCATCAGCGCCCACAGCGAACCGCCGTCAGCCCCGACGCCTTCGACCTGATGCGGGTCGTTGGCGTGCGCTTGGATATCGAGACCGAGCGCGTCGGCGAGGCGGCGAGCCGGATCCACCGTCATCACCACGACTCGCCGCCCGCTCAGTGCCGCTGCGATGCCGAGCGCGGCTGCGGTTGTCGTCTTGCCGACGCCACCCGGGCCACACGTGACGACGAGTTCGGCGCGCGAGATCACCTCCGCCAGTTCGACGCTCATCGCACGACCGCCGAAGAGGATGCCAACGCATCGGCGAGGAGCTCGAGTTCGTCCGGGCCGAAGCGTGCTGTCGGCATGCGCGGCAAGATGATGCGCGGCAGCGGGAGCAGCTCGGCAAGTCGTGCGAGTTGGCGCTGCTGGTTCTCCTGTCTGGCCCTGCCGTACTCGGCAACGGACTCCAATGCGGCGCGGTCGGCCGGCGACAGCTTGACGCCCTGAGCCTTGGCCGCCGCCGTCGTCGAAACCGTCAGGCCCTTGCGCCGTGGCCAACATGCGTTGACGACGAGCGGCGCGAGCGCGAGGCCGAGCCGCTCCTCGACGTCGTACGCCAACTCGATCACTTCGTTGACCGGCGTCTCCTCCGCCAGGGTCACGAGCAGGCCCTGACACCTCGCCCGGTCGGCGAGCATTTCGGCGACCTCGTCGGCCTGAGTTCGAACCGGTCCACTGGCAACGACTTCCTGCAGAGCCGACGCCGAACGGAGGAATGCTGCGGCATGCCCCGCCGGGGGAGCGTCGACCACGATCAGATCGGCGACGCGCTCGCGCTCGAGCTCCTTGATCTTGCCGAGCACGAGAAGGTGTTCGAGACCTGGCGTCGCTGCGGCAATCGAGTCGAGCGAGGCCGCCGTTGCCGCCTTGCGGAGCACGCTGCTGATGCCCTTCATCGCGAGGTAGTCGGCGAATGCCTGCTGGGGAGGGATCGTGCGGCCGCGAACCCGACCGTCGACCCCGACGGTTTGCAGCGTCTTGTCGTTGCGGTCGAGCGGATCGCCGCCGAGCAATGGGCCGAGCCCCGGACGCCCGTCGACCGAGATCAGCAAGACGTCGGCGCCGTCACGGGCGGCGACCAGCGACAGGGCTGCGGCAACGGTGCTGGAGCCGACTCCACCCTTGCCGGCCACGATGACGACGCGCGCGTCGGTGACCCAGTTCGGTTCCACGCAGTGAGGGTAACGGTGATGACCCTTCAGACCCGACGACGTGCCGCGTTGCACAGCGGCCACCGGGACGGTTGTCACGCGCAAGCGGTCACGACGAACAAGCGATCACTACGAACAAGCGATCACTACGATCACAGCGTGACTGAACGATTGCTCGAACGTGGCATCTCGGCGACGAGTTTCGACCCGGCTGCCGCGTCTGCCTCTTCCGCCGATCTGCCGGGCCGGGCGCGGGTGGTCGTCGTCGGGGCAGGGATCGTCGGCGCGAGCGTTGCGTATCATCTCGCCAAGCTCGGCGAGGACGTGCTGGTGCTCGAACGAGCGAGCGTCGCTTCCGGCACGAGCTGGCACGCAGCCGGGCTCGTCGTGCGCGGCCGCTCGTCGCACGTGTTCACGGAACTGGCCGACTACGGGATCAGCCTCTACAGCCGACTGCCGGGCGAGACCGGGGTCGATGTCAACCTCAATCAGTGCGGGTCGCTCACTCTCGCGCGCACGACCGGTCGGCTCGACGAGCTCGGATACATGGCCGGGATCTGTCGCCATCATGGCATCCCCAACGATTTGATCAGTCCGGAACGCGCCGTCGAACTGTGGCCGTTGGCCGTCGCCGACGGCTTGGTCGGTGCGCTGCATCAACCCGACGACGGTCACGTCAACCCGGGCCTCGCCGCGCTCGCGTTGGCGACGGGCGCGCACCTCTCCGGGGCCGTGTTCCGCGAAGGCGTGCGGGCCACGGGCATCCGCTCCCACGCTGGAATCGTGCTCGGCGTTGACACCGATCGCGGCTTCGTCGAGTGCGAGCGCGTCGTGCTCGCCGGTGGTCTGTGGACCCGCGATCTTGCAGCGGCCTGCGGGGCGAGTGTTCCGTTGTGGCCGGCTGCGCATGTGCATGTACAGACGATCGAGCTCGTCGGTGCGACCCCGTCGCTGCCCGTGCTGCGCGACCTCGACGCATCGTTCTACGCCCGCCATCTGAACGGTCGGCTCCTCGTCGGCGCATTCGAACCCGACGGTCAGCCGCTCGATCCGGCCGGTCTGTCGCCGGACTTCGCATTCGGCGAATTCGAACCGGATTGGGATCACTTCGCGCCGGTCCGCCGCCTCGCCGAGCAACGGATCCCGGCGCTGCGTGGTGTCGAATGGGCCCGCTTCTTGAATGCTCCGGAGAGCTTCACGCCCGACGCCAACTTCTGCCTCGGCGAGACGGCGGAGATCGCCGGTCTGTTCGTCGCGGCCGGGTTCAACAGCCAGGGCATCATCTATGCGCCGGGTGCCGGGCGAGCGCTCGCCGAATGGATCGTCCAAGGCTCGCCGACATTCGACGCTTCAGCGGTCGACGTGCAGCGCTTCAACCGTCAGCAGGCCAATCGGCGGTACCTGCACGAGCGCACCAGGGAAGGGCTCGGGCGCCTGTACGCGATGCACTGGCCCCATCTGCAACCGCACACGGCCCGCAACATCCGCCGCACGCCGCTGCACGATCGGCTCAGCGCCGCGGGCGGATGCTTCGGTGAGCTCGTCGGCTACGAACGGGCGAACTGGTACGCACCAGCCGGTGTGCAGCCCGAATACGAGTACAGCTATCGGCGTCAGAACTGGTTCGTTTACTCAGCAGCCGAGCACTGCGCGGCGCGCGACGGTGTTGCGCTGTTCGACCTCTCCACGTTCACGAAGGTGGAAGTCGGCGGCCCCGACGCGTTGCAGGTGATCCAACATGTGGCAACGCAAGACCTCGATGTCGCCGTTGGGCGGGTGGTGTACACCCTGTTCCTCAACGGGCGCGGTGGGATCGAACTCGATGGGACGATCACCAGGACCGGTGAAGATCGATTCGTCGTCGTCACGCCGACATCGGCGCACACCAAGACTTTGGCCATCCTGCGCCGTGCCGCGGCCGCAACGACGGCGAGCGTGTTCGATGCCACGTCAGCGTTGGCGACCATCGGGGTGATGGGGCCGCTGAGCCGCGAGCTGATGCAACGGATCAGCCCCGACGATCTCTCGAACAAGTCGATGCCCTGGGGACGCTCGCGCGAGATCGAGGTCGGCAACGGATATGCCCGTTGCCTGCGGGTCAGCTTCGTCGGAGAACTCGGATTCGAGCTGTATCCAGCAGCAGATTTCGCAGTCGACCTGTACGACAGCATCGCCGCGGCGGGGTCCGATCTCGGCCTGCGCCATGCCGGATACCACGCCCTCGATTCGCTCCGCTGCGAGAAGGGCTACCGCCATGTCGGCCACGACATCGGGCCGGTCGACGATCCGTATCAGGCCGCTCTCGGCTACACGGTCGCGCTCGACAAGCCGGGTGGCTTCGTCGGCCGCGACGCGATTGCGCCGCGAGCCGGGATGACCCCGGATCGCCGCCAGATCTTCGTTCGCCTGCTGGATCCCGATCCACTGCTGCTGCACGGTGAATCGATACTCCTCGACGGGGCGATCGTCGGGCGGATGACTTCCGGTGCGTACGGGCACACGATCGGCGGCGCATGCGGGCTCGGCTACATCGGCGGTGATGTGCCGGTCGGGATGGACTTCGAAATCGACTGCGCTGGGCACCGCGTTCCCGCCGAGGTTTGCGACAGGCCGTTCTACGACCCCGGCAACGAGCGTCTACGTTCCTGAGGGGCGATCGCAGACAGGCGGATCGCAGACAGGCGGATCGCAGACAGGCGGATCGCCGACAGGCGGATCGCAGACAGGCGGATCGCGACAGGCGGATCGCGACAGGCGGATCGCCGACAGGCGGATCGCCGACAGGCGGCGGTGTCGTCGCTTACCTGGCGGCGAGATACGCGCCCGACTGGGAGCGGATGATGTCGATCAACGATTCCTGAGTGAGGTTGAGGTCGACGGTGTGCAGGCCCCAGTTCGGTGCTCCGTCACCGGGAATGGTGTCGGTACGGCGATCAGCCGGGACCGCGTTGACCGTGATCGCGAGATAGCTGTAGCCACCCTTGACCTTGCACTCGGCCGTTATCAAGCCGGGAAGATCGACCATCGGGGTGGTGATCGCGGCACCGGGCTTGGTCAGCACCCAGTCTCCCGCCGGGAAGGCACTCTTGAGAACTCCCGGTCCACCGGCGAGCGCGGCCGGGTTGGTGCACGCCGATTCGGTGTCGGTGCCCGGTTTGCCGAACAGCGCTCCCGGCAACGGTGGAGCGTCGTCGCGGAACGACTGGAACGTGATGACGCAACCGAACTGATCGTTGCGCCGGCACAGCGGCATGTTCTTGGTGTCGCCGCCGACGTCTTTGCCGGGGGCCACCTGGAACGACGTACCGGCGATGATCGCGGACACGACGAGATTGCGTTGCGACGGGTTCGGATCGATCTCTTCGCGTAGCAGTCGCGTCACGTGGAAACTGCCCTGGGAGTGGGCGATGATCACGACCGGGCGTCCGCCGTTGTCGTTGGCGAGGTAGTAGCGCCACGCGTCGAGAACGTCAGCGTATGCAATCTGCCAGCCGGTGGCGATGTTGCCGTCCGCGGCCCCGAACAACCCGGCGAGAGTGACGGATCGGTACACCGGCACGTACACCTTGCAGACCTGATTGAAGCGAGCCGCCTGAAACCGGGTGACGCCGATTTCGGAGTCGGGGACGAGGTCGCTGTTGAACGTCTTGTCGCCGCTGCTGGTCGGATAGACGTAAAAGCAGTCGATCGGCGGGTCGACTGCGACGGTGTAGGGCTGGGGCGTCAGCGTGGCGTCTGCGGCGACGTCGGTCAGGGGGTACGGGTCGCCGCACACGTCGCCGGGCGAGTTGCCCCGACAGATCCAGTGCGCCGGATCGCTGTAGATGGCGCTCGCATACGGCGCGAAGGTGGTGGTGGTGGTCGGCCCGGCCGCGGTGGTTGGCGGCGCGGCCGCGGTGGTCGAGGTCGGCCCGGCAGCGGTGGTCGAGGTCGGCGCCGTCGACGGGACCGGATTGGCGCCGGCCGGTAACTCCATGCCCGGATCAACCGGTCCCGCCGGGATCGTGTCACCGGGCGTCGATGCCGGCTTGGTCGCCCTGGAGGTCGTCTCGACCACGGCGGGACCCGTGATTGCGGGAAAGCCGGGAACCGTGTTCTTCGTCGAGTCGCTCGAACACCCGCCAGCGGCGATGCCGACGACAGCCACCGACATCAGCCATCTGCGCATGATCGACAGCGTAAAGCACGATTGATCCGGCCGCGTCTGGAATCATTGGATGTCCCCAAGGAGCATTGTGAGCGATCAACTCGATACCAAGACGGGCTGGCTGAGCCCCGACCAATTGGATAACATCCGCGCCAACGTCCCGCTGGTCTACGTGGATGCGGTGCCCGTGCGCGTCAATTCACTCGGCCGGGTGACCCATATCGGCCTCCTGCTGCGCGTCGCAGCCGACGGCACGATCAGCCGGATGGCCGTGTCTGGACGGGTCCTCTTCGGCGAGCGGATCCGAGATGCGTTGATCCGTCATCTCGAGAAAGATCTCGGCCCGGTTGCGTTGCCCCGCGTCCCGACCGATCCTGCCCCGTTCACCGTGATCGAGTACTTCCCCGACCCCGATCAGAGCGGCTTTCACGACCCGCGCCACCACGCGGTGAGCCTCGCCTACGTGGTCCCCGTCGACGGTGATTGCACGCCTTCCCAGGAGGCACTCGATCTGGCCTGGTTCACGCCCGAGGAGGCGGTCAGCGAGCGTGTTCGTCGCCAGATGACCGGCGGCCACGACCGGCTGATCCGGTTCGCGCTCGCCCATGTCGGTGAGCTGCCCTAGGTTCCCGGCCCCATTTCGCCGGTCGGTTCCCGGCCGCCCCATCTCGCCGGTCGGTTCCCGGCCCCATTCCGCCGGTCGGTTCCCGGCCGCCCCATTCCGCCGGTCGGTTCCCGGCCGCCCATCTCGATTGCATATCAGCCGCATCTCGACATCTCACCCACGCCGTCTGTTCCTGGTTCATGTGAG
>JANYKS010000066.1 GCA_025358125.1 Actinomycetes bacterium | reverse complement strand
CCAGGGCACCGTCAGCGGCTCGCCCGTCGCCATCGCCGAGCAGATCCTGGCCGGCACGGCAGACGGCGTGAATCAACTGCAGGTGCGCTTCAAGTCGCGCACCTGCGACGAGCTGTGCGAGCAGATGGTGGCCTTCGCCACCGATGTCGCGCCACTGCTCACCACCATCCCCTGACCTCGCCCCGCGCCACGCCCCGCACCGCGCGTTCATCCGCGCCTCCCACGAAGGGATTCTTCAATGCTCACCAATCTCGACGACTATCCCATTCACCAGTTCGCCGAGCCGATGCGCAACGTCGCCACGAGCGACCGCAACTTCTACGACCGCTACTACTTCATGGGGTTCGAGAAAGGTGGCGAGGCGATGTTCATCTTCGGGCTCGGTGTCTATCCGAACCTCGGTGTGATCGACGCGTTCCTCGCGGTGATGCACAAGGGCACGTACAGGGTGGTGCGCGCATCGCAGGAACTCGAACTGTCCGATCGGCTCAAGCCGGCAGTCGGGCCGCTCGGCGTCGAGGTCGTCGAAGCGCTGAAGAAGCTGCGCGTGCGGTGCGAGCCCAACGATTGGGGCATCACGTTCGATGCCACGTTCACCGGTGCCCACGAGCCGTTCGAGGAGCCCCGCCACTACGTCCGCGAGAACGGCCGGATCATCTTCGACACGACCCGGCTGGCCCAGCTCGGCGGTTGGGACGGAACGCTCACGATTCCCGACGGCGCCGGCGCGAGTAAGACCTTCGCGATCGACGGCGACAACTGGTGGGGCACCCGCGACCGGTCGTGGGGAGTGCGCCCGATCGGCGAGAGCGAGCCGCAGGGCATCCGCGCCAAGGTGCACCTCACCTGGTTCTGGGTATACACGCCGATCCGCTTCGAGGACCACTCGATGCTCGTGATGATGCAGGAGCACCAAGATGGCAGCCGGGTCCTTGCGGAGGCGGTGCGGATGTGGCCGGCCGAGACCGCCAAGCCGAACGAGTTCTTCAGCAGGCCGCGCCATCAGATGCGCTTCGAGCCGGGCACCCGCTTCAGCACCGGCGCCCGCATCCTGATGGATACCATCAACGACGACGGCTCGGCCGGCGAAACGATCGACATCGACGTCGAACCACTCGTGCCGATCCACATCGGCATCGGCACCGGCTATGGCTACGACACCGACTGGCGCCATGGGATGTGGCAAGGCGTCGATCCTGTCGTACAGAACTTCGAACTCGACACGAACACGCCCGAGGGCAAGGCCCGCCTGTTCGGAATCGTCGACAATGGCGCCAGGTTTAGCTACACCGACGAGAGGGGCACACATGTCGGCTACGGGCTGTACGAGAACCTGATCATCGGGCCGCACGATCAGTACGGCTTCGTCGACATGCTCGATGGCTATGCGGAGAGTGGCGGGCAATGAGTCGCACCTACAACCTCGCCGATCTGTTCGAGGAAGTGGCCGATGCCGCGCCGGACCGCACCGCGCTGGTCGCCGGCGATCAGCGCCGGACCTATGCCGAGCTCGACGAGCGAGCGAACCGACTCGCCAATCACCTTACGTCGGTCGGTGTCGGGGCGGGTGATCACGTCGCGATCCACGCGATGAACTGCGCCGAATGGGTCGAGGCGTTCTTCGCCTGCTTCAAGATCAGCGCAGTGCCGATCAACGTCAACTACCGCTACATGGACGACGAGCTGCGCTACCTGTACGACAACGCCGACTGTGTTGGCGTGATCGTGGAGCCGCAGTTCCGCGATCGCCTGGAGGCCGTACTCGGAGACCTCCCCAACGTTCGCCACGTGCTCGAGATCGGTCCCGCCTACGACGCCGCGTTGGCAGCCGCATCGCCGCGGCGGCCGATGAGCGCCCGGTCGGGTGACGACCTGTACGTCCTCTACACCGGCGGTACCACCGGCATGCCCAAGGGTGTGATGTGGCGCCACGAAGACGCGTTCTTCGCGACGATGAACGCCGCCCGCGGCAGCCGTCCACTCGCGCGGCCGGAAGATCTCGGCGACGAGATTCGCGCAGCCGTGGCAACCGGTGCCGGGCCGATGACGATGATGGCGATCGGGCCGATGATGCACGGCGGCGCGCAATGGATGCTCGGCAACGCGATGTTCATCGGAGCAACGATCGTGCTCTACGCCGAGCGCAGCTTCGACGCCGACAAGGTGCTGGGTCTCATCGGCCGCGAGCGCGTCAACAGCATCAACACGATCGGCG
Organism: Actinomycetes bacterium; assembly: GCA_025358125.1. Taxonomy (GTDB): domain Bacteria; phylum Actinomycetota; class Acidimicrobiia; order Acidimicrobiales; family Ilumatobacteraceae; genus WLMZ01. Next base: position 14,316 of record JANYKS010000066.1, on the reverse strand, counting down.
ACGCAATGGCCCGCCCGCTGGCAGAGGCGATCACCGCGGCGCCAGCGGGAACCTACGACCTTTCCACCCTGTTCGCATTCGGCAACGGTGGCGCTCCCCTGTCGGCTGCTGTGCGCGAACAACTCAAAGCCGCTGCGCCGAACATCGCTATCATGGACAGCTTCGGCGCGTCCGAGACCGGCGCCACCGGAGCAAAGCTCGACGCCGGAGAGGGCTTCAGCGCACCGCGCTTCACGATGGGCGAGCACACGACCGTGCTCGACGAGAATGGCGAGCAGTGCCCGGTCGGTGTCACCGGCAAACTGGCCAGCACCGGCCACATCCCGCTCGGCTACTTCAAGGATCCGGACAAGACTGCGGCGACCTTCCCGACTTACGCCGGCAAGCGGTGGGTCATACCCGGCGACTTCGCCCGGATCGAGCAGGACGCCAGCATCAGCCTGCTCGGCCGCGGTTCGGTGAGCATCAACTCGGGCGGCGAAAAGATCTACCCTGAAGAGGTCGAAGCCGCGTTGAAGAAGAACCCGGCAATCTTCGACGCGGTGGTCGTCGGCACCCCGAGCGAGCGTTGGGGCGAGCAAGTCACTGCCATCGTCCAGGCGCGCCCCGGCCATGACATCGCCCAGGCCGGCGTCCGGGCTCATTGCCGCACGGTGCTGTCCGACTTCAAGACACCGCGGACGGTGTTGTTCGTCGACACGGTCCAGCGGACCCCGTCGGGCAAGGCCGACTACAAGTGGGCCAAGGAGACCGCGCTCTCATTGCTCGCCGCCGGCTGACCAGCACTCAGGACCAGCACTCAGGTGGGAATGGGCTGAGCGAACAAGCGCCCGGTTGCGGTCGCCATGAACGCGTCGAAGGGGATGTCTTCCTGCCTGAGAAGGCCGCTCTGGGGCAAGACGCCACTGCAGACCAGTTCGATCACGGCCGCCACCGAGGCCGCAGTCGTCCACGCGATCGCGGTGTTGCGCAGCCCGGCCGCCTCACGCGGGTAGTAGGCGCGGACGAACTCGTGCCGCCGCAGATGGCCATCGACCAAGCCTTCCGAAGCGACATGGATATAGACGACATCGTCCTCGACAGGTGGCTTCGCGTGCGTGAGGATCTCGCCGGCCAACTCCCGCCGCTGACGCATCAGCAGCTCATGGAAGAAGAAGTTCATCAGGCGCATATGACCCGGGTAGCGCATCGTCTTGTAGTCGAGGTTGTCGACCTTGCCGAGGTAGGTCTCGCACATCGTGCCGAGGCCGCCTGACGTCGTGAACGCCTCGAGCTGGGTGCCGAGGACGTAGAGCGTCTCGTGCCACTCCATCGACGAGACCCATTTGCGAACGCCCTCCTCGATCACTTCGCAGTCGTTGAGATATTCGTTGACAACGCCTTCGGGTGACCAGTTGAACGCGTACCCGAGCAGACCGGTGGGGTGCTGTGGCAGCGCACCGACGCGCATCCGGATCGAGCGACAGGTGTCGAACCTCGCGGCCTGTGATGCCGCCACGATGCACACGAATCCGGGCGCGAGCCCGCACTGCGGAGCCATCAGACCAGCGGACGTCGCGCTCATGTCGACAATGGCCTGGGTGGTGGCCACGTCTTCCGTCAGGTCGAAGTAGTGGACGCCGAGGGCATGGGCTGCGACGGCAACATCGCGATTGAGGTGATACGGCAGGCACGACAACACGGCCTCGACACCGACGAGTTCCGACGTCAATGTCGCCCGCGAGGTGATGTCGGCCGTTCTCACCTCGAACGGCGCCGGCCTACTCGGGGTTCGCAGATCGAAACCGGTCACCGTGAAACCGGCCTCGCGGAGCAGGCTGGCTGCGAGGAAACCGACCTTGCCGACCCCGAGGACGGCGACACGCTCGAACGACACGAGGGCGAAGCTTAGATCACCGGCGCCGCGTCCATGACGGATCTCAGTGCCTGCGCTGCGCCGAGGAGTGCCGCGCTTTCGAACGGCACGACGATCTTGGTGTTGGCGCTCTCGGCGAACTTGCTCAACGTGTCGAGCTGCAAGATTGCAATGAGCGACGGGTCGGGGTTTGCCGTGCGGATCGCGTTGTACACACTGGCAATTGCCTGGGCCCGGCCTTCGGCTTCGAGGATCGAGGCTTGGCGGTTGCCCTCGGCACGCAAGATCGCCGACTCCCGCTCGCCCTCCGCTGAGCGAATGGCCGCCTTGGCGGCGCCGTCGGCAATGTTGATGGCTGATTGCTGAGCGCCCTCGGATTGGAGGATCTTGGCCCGCTTCTCCTGATCGGCCTGCTTCTGCAGAGCCAGCGCCTCGAGGATCTTCGGGGGTGGCGAAATCTCGACGATCTCGATCCGGGCGATGCGGATGCCCCACTTGTCGGTGACGGCCTCCATCTGAGACTGCACGTCGGTGTTGATCCGTTCCCGTTCCGACAGCGCCTCGTCCAACGAGAGCGTGCCGATCACCGAACGCAATGCCGTGCGGGCGAGCGCGTCGATGGCGATACCAAAATTGGCGACACTGAACAGAGCCTGCTTGGCGTCGACGATCTGGGTGAAGATCGTTGCGTTGACCGTCACGACCACGTTGTCCTTGGTGATGACTTCTTGACGATCGCCGGGCACCGGGATCTCACGCATGTCGACGCGCTGCAGCGAATCGATGAACGGGCCGATGATGACGAGACCAGGTTCATGGGTCTTGCGGTACTCGCCGAGACGCTTCACGACGCCGACCTCGCCCTGCTGCACGATATTGACCATCTTGCGCAACATGAACAGCAGGATCACAACGATCAAGCCGGCGACGACGAGTGCGCCGATGGTGAGTTGACTGAGGGCAATCATGTGAGCTCCCAATGTTCTGCTGCGGCTCGCACCGTCAGGGTTGTGCCGGCGACCTTGGTGACGATGACCGACGTCGACGGTGGAATCGGCGGGTCGTCTGTCACCGCCAGCCAATTCTCGCCGAGCAGACGGATGTGCCCGCTGGATCCGACGCCGACCTCGTCCAACGTGACGCCCCTCGCCCCGATCAACCCGCCGTGGACGCCGCCGATGGTGACGCCCGGGCCGCGACGAGCGAACGCGTTGCTCATGTGCGGCCGAACGCCGACCACCCCGATCGCGGCAATTGCAATGGCGACGATGATCTGGACCGCGATCGCGGAGGGCAAGAACGCGGCGACGACAGCCGCTGCGAACGCTCCGGCAGCCCCGAACATCGCGAAGAATGCGAGGTGATGCAGCTCTACCGCCAGCAGGGCAACACTCACCACAATCCAGACGATGGCCACGAACAGCACCTCCGTTGAAATGATATGCGCGTTGCCTCCGAAAATCGCGTGAACCGGCGCTGATCCCGGATCGCTGCGTCAGTCGACCTCGGGGATCACTGCCTCCGCGACGAGCCGGATCGACGACCAAGCGTCGTCGATCGGCATGCCGCCGCACAACGGGTGCAGCGTGAGCGCGTCGAACGGCCCCATGTCCTTGCACCGTTCGACGCACTCTGCGGGCGTGAGCATCTGATACGTACCCTCGGCGCGCAGTTCCTCGGTGGTGGTCGCATGGCTGTGCACGACGGAGCGGATGTCAGGAGTCTGCCAGCCGGCATACACCTGTGCCTCGTGGAGGAAGTGATGGCCGAGTTCCGCCCACGCCCTGTCGGGGTCCTCGGTCACGTGGACCATGGCCGTCTGCGCCGAAGGCGCCATGAAGAACCCGCTCGTACCGTTCGCCGCGCACTGCTCGCCGTAGTACTCGGCCAGACCCGGAACCTGGTCGGCTGCGAAGAACGGCAGGCCGAACCGAGCGGCCCGGCGGGCAGCGATCTTGCTCGTGCCGCCGAGCATCAGGATCGGATGCGGATTGCTCATCGGTGGTGGTGTCACCTGCACGGTCGTGCCGCGGTACTCGAACGGTTCACCGGTCCAGGCTTGGCGAATGACTGTGATCCCCTCGTCCATCAGAGCGCCGCGCGATGCCCAGTCCTTGCCGTGCGCGGCGTACTCCTCCTGGCGATAGCCGATACCGGCAATCACCACCAGCCGGCCACCGCTGGCGAGGTCGAGCACGGCGATGTCCTCGGCGATCCGGAGTGGATCATGGAGCGGGACGAGCAGCGCGGAGATCGTGATCTGCAGCTTCTGCGAAGCCCCGAAGATCAACCCGGCGAGTACCAGCGGCGAGGAACTCCAACCGTTGAACGCTCCGTGGTGTTCCTCGAGACTGATCCCGCTGAAGCCGTTCGCGTCCGCGTATCGGCACATCTCGAGCATCGCCTGATGGCGACGGCCATTCTCCTCCCGATCGAGTTCCGGCATCACCATATTGAGGCGCATGATCGTTCGCATGACACCTTTCTTAGCTGATCCCGACCACGAACTTCGGAGTCGGCGTGTGCGAGCATCGGCCGATGACGAACGATCTGAAGCTCGGTTGGCACATCGGCTATTGGGGCCGCACGATGCCGACCAATGTGCCGGCGACCCTCGCGATGATCGAACAACTCGGCTTCGACAGCGCGTGGACGGCGGAGTCGTGGGGCTCGGACGCGATCTCGCCGCTGGCGTGGTGGGGAGCTGCCACGACGAAACTGCGCCTCGGCACCAACCTGATCCAGATGTCGGCGCGCACGCCGACCGCGACCGCGATGGCCGCGGTCACCCTGGACCATCTGTCGCAGGGCCGGTTCTGCCTGGGTCTCGGCCTCAGCGGCCCGCAGGTGGTGGAGGGTTGGTACGGGCAACGGTTCACCCGTCCGTTGGCGCGCACCAGGGAGTACATCGACATCATCCGCAAGGTCCTCGCCCGCGAGGAACGCCTGACCAACGACGGGCCCGAGTACCCGATCCCAGCTCGTGACGGTCTTGGGCTCGGCAAGGCACTCAACGTGATGACTCATCCGCTGCGCGCCGACTTGCCGATCCTACTCGGAGCCGAGGGTCCGAAGAATGTCGCACTTGCGGCCGAGATCGCCGACGGGTGGTTCCCGATCTTCTACGCGCCCAAGCACGAGGAGTTGTACGGGCCGTCGCTGCGCGAGGGCTTCGCCCGCCCGACGGCGCGTCGCACGGCGGATGACTTCGAGATCATCGCGACCGTCACCGTCGCGATCAACGACAATCTCGACGCCGCCTACGACAGCCTGCGGCCATCGCTCGCCCTCTACGTCGGGGGGATGGGCGCACAGGAGATGAACTTCCACGCCGACGTGTTCCGCCGGCTCGGCCACGAACAAGCCGTCGATCGGATCCAGGCCCTGTTTCTCAACGGCAAGCAGGCCGAGGCGATCGCCGCGGTGCCGCGGGCGATGGTCGACGAAATCTGCCTCGTCGGACCCAAGGACAAGATCCGCGACGATCTCGCGGCGTGGCGCGAAAGCCGGGTGACGACGATGCTCGTCGGCGGCCCGCCGGAGACATTGCGAGCCGTTGCCGAACTCGTCCTCGGCTGATCTCCTCAGTATCTGACGCGGCATCAGATACCTGCTAGAAACGAGACATGTCCGGGGCTACGAGTGACTACACCATCGCACCCGACGGCTCGTTCACCGCGCCGCTGGAACTCTTCTATCCGTACAAGCGCACCGTCGGCCCGACGCTCAGCCGGTTCCTGACCGGCCTTCGCGATCAGCGCGTCGAGGGCACACGGGGCAAGGACGGTCGCGTCCACGTACCGCCGGCAGAGTTCGATCCGGTGACGGGTGAGCCGATGACCGAGTGGGCCGAGGTCGGTTCGCAGGGCAGCGTCGTGTCATGGTCGTGGCAGCCCTCACCGGTGGACGGCAACGTCCTCCAGCATCCATTCGCGTGGGCGCTGATCAGACTCGACGGTGCCGACACTGCGCTACTCCACGGGGTCGATGCCGGCCGCTCCGATGCGATGACTACCGGGATGCGGGTGCGGGCGCGTTGGGCCGAGGAGCGCACGGGCAGCATCACCGACATCGCCTGCTTCGAGCCGGTGACGTCGACAGCGGTCGTCGCGCGAGGCGGATCATGAGCGAGGATGTCCTGCGAATCCGGACGCCGATCGGGATCCACTACCGATACTCGGCCGGGCCGAACGCGAGTAGCCACCTGCGCGGGCTGATGGAGGGCAAGTTCATCGGCAAGCGCTGCCCGAGCTGCACGCTCGTGTACATGCCGCCGCGCAGTACCTGCGCGAAGTGCGGTGTGTTGCTCGGCGAGGATGTCGAGGTCGGGCCGAAGGGCACGATCACCACGTTCTGTATCGTCAATGTCGCGTTCCTCGGCCAAACGATCAAGATCCCCTACGTCGCCGCGACGATCCTCATCGACGGCGCGGACCTCGGCATGCAGCATCTGATCCAGGAGTGCGAGACGTCCGACGTCCGGATGGGCATGAGGGTCGAGCCGGTGTGGAAGCCGCGCGAGGAATGGCAGCCGTCGCTGGCGAACATCACCCACTTCCGACCGACCGGCGAGCCGGACGCCGATTTCGACTCGTTCTCGGGTCAGCTCTGATGCGCGACGTTGCAATCATCGCTTCGGCCCAGATGGCGAACGTCTCGACCACGACGGCAACCCCGGTCGAGATGCTGCTGCCGGTCATCAACGAAGCTCTCGCCAACGCGGGCATGTCGCGCGCGGACATCGGCTTTTGGTGTCACGGCAGCTGCGACTACATGACCGGTCAGCCGTTCAGCTTCGTGATGGCCGTCGATGCGCTCGGTGCGTGGCCCCCTATCATCGAGAGCCACGTCGAGGCCGACGGCGCGTTCGCGCTGTACGAGGCATGGCTGAAGATCCAGGCGGGCGAGGCCGAGACCGCGCTCGTGTTCGGCAATGGCCGAAGCAGTAGCGGCGACATCAACCGCACGCTTTCACTGCAACTCGACCCGTACGTGGTCGCGCCGCTCTGGCCCGATGACCGCTCGATCGCGGCCATCCAGGCGCGAGCGTGTCTCGAGGCTGGCGTCGTCACGTCGCGTCAGATGGCAGCGGTCGCCGTTCGCAATCATCGAAATGCTCAATCGAACCCGAACGCGCTGCGTAGTGGTTCGTACAGCGTGGAAGGGTTGCTCGACGCCGAGGTCGTCGCCGACCCGCTGCGGGCACTCGACTGTCCGGCGCATGCTGACGGTGTCACGGCCGTCATTCTGGCCAGCGCCGACACGGCTCGGCGGTTGAGTACCCGTCCGGCATGGATCAGGGGCATCGATCATCGGATCGACACCCAGAACCTCGGCAACCGGTCGATGACGACCCTTCCGTCGGCGATCGTCGCTGCGCACAAGGCCGGCGTCGGCAACGACAAGGTCGATGTCGCCGAGCTGCATGCTCCGTTCACCCACCAGGAGTTGCTGCTCACTGCGGCGCTGGGCCTCACCGACGCGACCAACATCAACCCGAGCGGCGGAGCGTTGTGCGCCAACCCGATGATGTCGGCCGGTCTGGCGCGTCTCGCGGAGGCCGCGTCGCGGATCATTAACGGGACCGCGGACCGGGCAGTCGGGCACGCATCATCGGGTCCGTGGATGCAACAGAATCTGGTCTGCGTATTGGAAGGTGAGTGAGATGGCCGAGCGCTGTGCAGTGATCGGGGTCGGTCAGACAAAGCATGCATCTTGCCGAGCCGACGTGTCTATCGCCGGTCTCGTCCGCGAAGCGGTTGACCGGGCGTTGGAGAGCGCGCACACCACGATGACCGAGATCGATGCGATCGTCATCGGCAAGGCGCCCGACATGCTGGAGGGCGTGATGATGCCAGAGCTGTACCTGGTCGACGCGTTGGCGGCCGCCGGCAAGCCGGTGTTCCGGGTGCACACGGCCGGCAGCGTCGGTGGTGCGACCGCAATCGTCGCTTGCCAACACGTGACGTCCGGCGTCCACCGGCGGGTGCTCACGATCGGGTTCGAGAAACAGAGCGACGGCAACGCGATGTGGGCGCTGTCGGTGCCGTTACCGTTCGGGATGCCGGTTCACGCCGGCGCCGGCGGATATTTCTCCCCGATCATCCGCTCGTACATCAAGCGCAGCGGTGCGCCGGGGCACATCGGTTGCATGGTGGCCGTGAAGGATCGAACGAACGCCTGCAAGAACCCGTACGCGCACCTGCATGAACCGGACTGGACGCTGGAGAAAGCGATGGAGAGCCCGATGCTGTGGGACCCGGTGCGAATGATCGAGACGTGCCCGAGCAGCGACGGCGCGATCGCGCTCGTGCTCGCGAATGAGTCGATCGCCGACGCCCACGACGGGCCCAAGGCGTGGGTTCACGCCACGGCGATGCGCAGCGAGCCGACCCAATTCGCAGGCCGCAACCAGGTCAGCCCGAAGGCCAGCGAGGACTGTGCCGCCGACCTGTGGCGCAAAGCGGGCATCACGTCGCCGATCGAGGAGATCGACGCCGTGGAGATGTACGTGCCCTTCGCGTGGTTCGAACCGATGTGGTTGGAGAGCCTCGGCTTTGCGCCAAAGGACCAGGGTTGGCGCTATGTCGAAGACGGCGTCACGGAGATGAGCGGACGGCTGCCTGTGAACTGCAGCGGCGGCGTGCTGTCAACGAATCCGATCGGCGCGAGCGGAATGCTCCGATTCGGCGAAGCTGCGATGCAGGTGATGAGGACCGCTGGCGAGCATCAGGTCGACGGCGTGCGCAAGGCGTTCGGCCACGCATACGGCGGGGGCAGCCAGTTCTTCGCGATGTGGGTCGTCGGCGCCGACAAGCCGTAGGTGGTCGTCGCAACACGCCGGGAATCAACACCCATTGTCCGACATTGCCGAAACTCGCCCCACCGCCGACACCAGATCGGCCACCCCTCCCGGAATCTCCACGTGACAAAATTGCTCAGGGCGCGACACGCCACAGACCAGATCCCGCTCTCCTCGCTACTTCCTGGTCGAATCTCCACGTGACGAAATCGAAAGGTCCGGACGGATTCAACCTGCCCTCGGGAATCTCCACGTGACGAAATCGAAAGGTCCGGACGGATTTAACCTGCCCTCGGAATCTCCACGTGACGAATCTCGCCTGTCGCCGACAACCCAACCAATCCCCCGGGAATCTCCCTGTGACGACACCGGCGGACGACACCGGCGGACGACACCGGCTCTTTGCGGACGAGCCCATATCGTCACGTGGAGATTCCGGGAGGGGTTGGGCCGGCGACATTGGCGGGGTGATGTTGCGGGGTGCGTAGTAGTGCGGGGTGCGGGGTGCGGCCGGCGACCAACCACCTGGGTATGGTACATCGCCGCGGCCCGACCGCAGCCCGACCGCAGCCCGACCGGCACCAACCCGCCACAGACTGCCCTGCGCCAACCTTGTCACACGGTCCCGGTACAACGACCTCATGAACACTCCTTCAGCAGACACCCCGCCGCCACGCCGCCAGTGTGGCTGGTGCACTGGAACGTTGCCGATCGTGCGCCGACCAGGCCGCCCCCGTATCTACTGCACCCAGAGCTGTCGGCAGCGGGCCTATGAACGCCGCCGCGGGCTGGGCGTGCTTCCTCCACCCGATCGGATCATCATGACCGACGGCGGACCATTGGCTCATCTGCCGTCACGTTCGAAGAACTACGAGCGTGGCGAGATCCGGATTCTGCAGGGTCGCGCCCACGCGATGCGACCAGCCGGAATCACCGAACGCGGCGAGCGCCGGCTCACCCTCTGCGGGCTGTTGGCGCGCCCGGTCACGCGGCCCTTCGATTCCGGCGGCCACGAGTCGTGCCGGACGTGCGCCGCGGTGGAACGCGTTCGTCCGCCTGCTCGACCCATTCGGCTCTCTCCCGATCTCGCTGCGCTGCGGAGCTTGCTCGATCAGGCGGCTGTCGAGGCGTGCAGATCCCCGCGATCCAAGTATCCGATGCGACCCACCGACCAGATCCTGTTCGAATTGCTGGAGGCTGTCTAGAACCCGCTAGCCCGTACGCTGGCCGAATGTCAGACATAACGCCACTCGCTTTCGACGTCGTGATCATCGGTACGGGCTCCGGCAACAGCATCCTCACCCCGGATTTCGACGGCTTGCGCGTGGCGATCGTCGAAAAGGACATATTCGGCGGAACCTGCGTCAACCGGGGCTGCATCCCGACCAAGATGTTCGTCTACGCAGCCGACATCGCCTCCCACGTCACGCACGCGAGCACCTACGGCATCGACGCCACGATCGACAAGGTGCGCTGGGGCGACATCGTCGACCGTGTCTTCGGGCGGATCGACCCGATCGCCCCGAGCGGCAAGGCATACCGCGAGGCCACGACGAACACGACCGTCTACACCGCCCAAGCTCGGTTCGTATCACCCAAGGTCCTCCAGGTCACTGCTGCGGACGGCACGACCCAATTGATCACCGGTGATCACATCGTGATCGCAGCCGGTGCCCGCCCGCTGGTGCCAGATGTGGCTGGTCTCGAGTCCGTCGGCTACCACACGAGCGACACCATCATGCGTCTGACCGATCTTCCCGAGCGGCTGATCATCTGCGGTGGCGGCTACATCGCAACCGAGATGGCGCACGTGTTCGCCAGCCTCGGCAGCGAGGTCGTCATGATCAACCGCAGCGGCCGACTGTTGGCCCGCGAGGACGAAGCGGTCAGCCGCCGCTTCACCGAGATCTACGAGCGCCGGTTCGATTGCCACCTGAACGCCCGGGTCGACGGCGTCAGCCAAGAGGTTTCGGGGATCACGGTTCGCGTGCACAGCGAAAGCCGCCAGCACTACGACATCACCGGCGATGCGCTGCTCGTCGCGGTCGGTCGGGTACCGAACGGGGACACCCTCAATCTCGGTGCAGCAGGCATCGAAGTCGATGCGAAAGGATTCGTGGTCACCGACGAGTACCTGCGTACCACGGCTCACGGCGTGTGGGCACTCGGCGACGTGTCCAACGACAATCAGCTCAAACATGTCGCCAACGCCGAGGCCCGCGCCGTTGCCCACAACCTCATCCATCCGGAATCGATGCGCAACGCGGATCTGTGGCCGATCCCGCACGCCGTCTTCGCCGACCCGCAGGTGGCCTCGGTCGGCCAAACCGAGCAGGAACTCCGCCATCTTGGACGGCCCTACATCACCGCTGTACAGGACTACTCCGGCGTGGCATACGGCTGGGCGATGGAGGACACCGAGCATTTCTGCAAGATCATCGCCTGCCCGGACACCCGCCAGATCCTGGGCGCCCACATCATCGGGCCGCAGTCGAGCATCCTGATCCAGCAACTGATCCAGGGAATGAAGTTCGCCCAGACCGTGGATCAGCTCGCGCACGGTCAGATCTACATCCATCCGGCGCTGACCGAAGTGGTCGAGAACGCTCTGCTGAAGTTCTGACCGTGCTGGTCTAACCGCTACGACCGGGTGTGTTCTCGCTGCAACTCGCGTTTGAGCATCTTTCCTGATGCGTTGCGGGGCAGGGCCTCGTCGCGGAACACCACGTAGGTCGGCACCTTGAACGGCGCCAGCCGGATCGCAACGTGGGCGCGCAGCTCATCGGCGGTGAGCGTCGAACCTTCCTTGAGCAGGACCGCCACCGCCACCTCCTCGCCGAGTCGCTCGTGGGGCACGCCGAACACCGCAGCCTCGTGCACACTCGGGTGTTCGTAGATCGCAGCCTCGACCTCTGCGCAGTACACGTTCTCGCCAGCACGCAGGATCATGTCTTTGACGCGGTCTTCGACGTAGATGAAGCCCTCCTCGTCGAGCCGGCCGAGGTCACCGGAGCGCAGCCAGCCATCAACGAGGGACTCGGCGGTCGCGTCCGGACGGTTCCAGTACCCGCGGATCAGATTCGGCCCCTTGAACCAGATCTCGCCATGGCCACCGACGGGCATCGGCTCGTCGTTGCCGTCGCGGATCTGGATCTCCATGATCGGCACGACCCGACCCGAACTCGTCGGCTTCTCGGTGTAGTCGTGGCCACGGTTGCCCGGTCCATATGCGTTGGTCTCGGTCATGCCGTAACCGATGGTCGGCTTGCCGCTGGCGAAGCTGTCGGCAACCTTGGCGACCAGCGCCGGCGGCGCTGGGGCACCTCCCCCGCCGATGTCGCGCAAGCTCGACGTGTCGAACTCGGCAAAGCGCGGCGACTGGACGAGATCCCAACTCTGCGTCGGCACGCCGACGAAGTTCGTGATCTGCTCACGCTCGATGATCTCAAGCGCCTTGTCGACGTCCCACTTGAACATGATGACGAGCTTCACCCCACCTGCGAAGCAGCCGAGCATCACCGGCACACAACCGGTGACGTGGAACAGCGGCACGATCAGAATGAACGCGGTTGGGTGCGTCGTCGGTTCCGATGGCTGACGGATCCGCTCCACTGCTGCCCTGCATGAAAAGGCCATCAAGGCCTGAATCACGGCGCCGTGCGTGGACACTGCGCCCTTCGGACGGCCCGTCGTGCCCGATGTGTAGAGGATGGTTGCGTCGTCGTCGGAGCGGACGTCGACAACGGGCAGCGGCGTGCCTGGAACGACAACGTCACTCCAAGCATCCGCACCAGGCGGCGGTGAGTCCATCCGCACTGCGATCATCCGGGTACCGAGCTGGGCACACGAGGCGAGCGATCGTTCGAGTCTTGGCTGATCGGCGATGAGCACCTTCGCGCCGCTGTCTCGGAGCGCGAAGTCCATCTCGTCTCCGGTCCACCACGAGTTCATCGACACGGACACGGCGCCGATCGAAGTGATCGCGGCGAACGCGACGATCCACTCCGGGAAGTTGCGCATCGCGATCGCGACCCGGTCGCCCTTCTGCACGCCGTAGCGATCGATCAGCGCTGCACCGAGCGCCGCGAACGATTCGCGGACCTGGCCGAACGTGTAGGTCTCGCCCTCGTATACGAGAAACGTCGCCTCTGGCCGTGCGAGTTGAAAGAAGAAGCCGAGGTTCGACGGCGCGTTCACGAAGACCCGCTGATGCGCGCCGTTGACGACTGCGTCACCGACCTCGAACTGGCCCCCGGCAACCGTTACCTGCGCAACCGCTTCGTCGAATGTGATCCCCATTCCACCACTCTTGCATGCACGAGGGTCTCTGGGCACCAGGCGTCGGCGTTTCTGACGTAGCGTCAGATTCGTGAAGGACTTCGCCCGATTGCTCTCCCCCGGCTCGATCAATCGCGTCGCCCTGCGCAACCGGGTCGTCCTGCCCGGCATGGACATGAACCGCTGCGACCAAGGCATGTTGACGACAGCCGAGATCGAACACTACGCGGCACGTGCAGCCGGTGGAGCGGGCCTGATCATCACCGGGGCGTCTGCCATCTCGTGGCCGATCGGGGCAACATCGCGTAAACAGCCAGGGCTGAGTCACGACCGCTTCATCCCCGGCATGCGTGCGCTCGCCGACGCGGTTCACGCCGGCGGCAGCCTGCTCTGCTTCCAGTTGGTCCACCACGGCAAGGTTGCCGGTGTCGATTCCGCGGAAGATCGGCCCCAGCTCGTGCCGTCGATCCCACCCGATCGAATGGACCTCGGGCCACTCGTCGACAATCCGCTCGACGAACTTTTGCGGATGGCATCCGCAACGCGGGGCAAGCAGGCAACGTACCGGATCGCGACGGCCGACGACATCGCGTGGGCGATCGAACAGTTCGCCGATGCTGCCGGGCGCGTCCAGCAAGCAGGTTGCGACGCGGTCGAGATCCATGGCGCCCACGGCTACCTGATCTCGACCTTCCTGTCGTGCGCATACAACCAGCGGACCGACGAATACGGCGGCTCGCTCGCCAACCGCTCGCGGCTACTGGTCGAGGTCATCAGAGCTGTACGCGATCGGGTCGGTGCCGATTTCCCGATCATCGTCCGATTGAACGGCTGCGAATACGGCATCGAACACGGCATCACCATCGATGAGACCACCCAAACCGCGCGGATCGCCGAGGCCGCCGGAGCCGACGCGATCCATGTGTCCGCCAACGCCGCCAATGCCTTCGGCGGCTTCACGCTCGGGCCGCTGCCGGCCGAGGTCGGGCAATACCGGGCCATGGCGGCAACCGTCAAACGCGCTGTCGGCATTCCCGTGATCGCCGTCGGGCGCCTGCTGCCAGAGGTCGCCGAGGAGATGCTGGCCGGAAATGAATGCGATTTCGTGTCGATGGGTCGCCAGATGCTGGCCGACCCGCAACTGGTCGACAAGATCGCAGCGGGGCGACGCCGATCCGTTCGCCCGTGCATCAACTGCTATGTCTGCGTCGAGCAGAACTTCTTCGACGACCCGCCGCTGTGTGCGGTCAACCCTGCGCTCGGCAACGAGCAGGCCGCAGCCGAGCAGGAATCAGCGGCGGATACCGTGCTCCACGTCGTTGTCATCGGTGGCGGTCCTGGCGGTCTCGAATCGGCCCGTATTGCCGCACAGCGCGGCCAC
>JANYKS010000043.1 GCA_025358125.1 Actinomycetes bacterium | reverse complement strand
CTCGATCAGCTGATGACGAGCATTGGCATCTCGCTGCCCGCACTGATCGCCGCGCAGCGCGACCGGGCCGCCGACTGACTCGGTCGAGGAGTCGTAGGTCCCCCGGTAGGTGGCGAGCCACCACAATTCGTGTGAGACACCGTTTGTGCGAGCGATTATCAAGACGTCGCGATATGTGCTCACGCAAACCCGCCCTGCCCCCGAGCAGACACCGTTTGTGCGAGCGATTATCAAGACGTCGCGATATGTGCTCACGCAAACCCGCGGTGCCCCCGGGCCAAGTCGGGCCCTGTCGACAGTCGCTCGAAACGACGAAGTGCTGGTCATCACCCACAGCGCAGGCTGATCCCGGCCGTCCCCGGCTGCAGGTTGCGCGAAAACCTCCCCGAACCGCGAGTTGCGGTTGCTATCGCAGCACGTCAACCCCTACCATTAGCACTCGCACTCGTCGAGTGCTAACGCCCGTGCGGCAGCCGCCACACCTCGGCGCTGGATGCAATCAACAACACATGGAGCTTTCCACATGAATCTCAAGCCGCTGGACGACCGCATCGTGGTCAAGCCGAACGAAGCCGAAAAGACCACCGCTTCGGGCCTCGTCATCCCAGATACCGCCAAGGAAAAGCCCCAGCAGGGCAGCGTCCTCGCAGTCGGCCCCGGCCGCTGGAGCGATGACAAGGGCGCCCACAGCGCGCTCGACATCAAGGTCGGCGACACCGTTCTGTACAGCAAGTACGGCGGGACCGAAGTCACGATCGACGGCGAGGATCTCTTGATCCTGACCAGCCGCGACGTACTCGCAATCGTCGGTAAGTGAGGCACCAGCCACAATGGTAAAAGTACTCAAATTTGACGAAGAGGCGCGTCGCGCACTCGAAACCGGCGTGAACAAGTTGGCCGACACGGTCAAGGTCACGCTCGGGCCAAAAGGTCGCAACGTCGTTCTCGACAAGAAGTTCGGCGCACCGACGATCACCAACGACGGCGTTTCCATCGCGAAGGAAATCGAACTCGACGATCCCTTCGAGAACATGGGCGCCCAGTTGGTCAAAGAAGTCGCCACCAAGACCAATGACGTGGCCGGCGACGGCACCACCACCGCAACGGTGCTGGCTCAGGCAATGGTCCACCGCGGCATGCGCAACGTCGCCGCCGGCGCCAACCCCATGGGCCTCAAGCGCGGCATCGAGAAGGCTGTCGCCGCCGCTGTCGAGTCGATCAAGAACCAGGCCAAAGAAGTCGACGACAAAGGCGACATCGCTGCCGTCGCGACGATCTCGGCCGCTGACCCGGCCATCGGCCAGGTCATCGCGGAGGCGATCGACAAGGTCGGCAAGGACGGCGTTGTCACCGTCGAGGAGAGCAACACGTTCGGTACCGAGCTGGAGTTCACCGAGGGGATGCAGTTCGACAAGGGCTACCTCTCGCCGTACTTCGTGACCGACCCCGAGCGCCAGGAGGCCGTACTCGAAGACGCGTACATCCTCATCCACAACGGCAAGATCAGCTCGGTCCAGGCAATGCTGCCGGCGCTCGAGACCGTGATGAAGGCCGGCAAGCCGTTGTTGATCATTGCCGAAGACATCGAGGGCGAGGCTCTCGCAACGCTCGTCGTCAACAAGATCCGCGGCACCTTCAACTCGGCCGCCGTCAAGGCGCCCGGCTTCGGCGATCGTCGCAAGGCGATGCTGCAGGACCTCGCGGTGCTCACCGGTGGGCAGGTCATCAGTGAGGAAGTCGGCCTCAAGCTCGACAACGTCACGCTCGATCTATTCGGCCGGGCCAAGCGCGTCATCATCACCAAGGACAACACCACGGTGGTCGATGGTGCTGGCGATTCCGACGAGGTGAAGGGTCGCATCAACCAGATCAAGACCGAGATCGAAAACACCGACAGCGACTGGGACCGGGAGAAGCTACAGGAGCGCCTGGCCAAGTTGGCCGGTGGCGTTGCCGTCATCAAGGTCGGCGCCGCCACTGAGGTGGAGCTGAAAGAGAAGAAGCACCGCATCGAAGATGCAGTGTCGGCCACTCGGGCAGCCATCGAAGAAGGTGTCGTTGCCGGAGGCGGTGTCGCACTCGTGCGCAGCCGCGCCGCTGTCGCCTCGGTCATCGACTCGCTCGTGGGTGACGAGGCAACCGGTGCCCGGATCGTGTGGGACTCGCTGACGGCTCCGCTCGCAACGATTGCCGACAACGCAGGTCTGCAGGGTGCTGTCGTCGTGCAGCAGGTCGAGTCCGCAGAGGGCACGATGGGCCTCAATGCAACCACCGGCGTTCTCGAGGACCTCGTCAAGGCGGGCATCATCGACCCAGCCAAGGTCACCCGGGCCGCGCTGCAGAACGCAGCGTCGATCGCTGCCCTCGTGTTGACCACCGAATGTCTCGTGGCCGACAAGCCCGAGAAGAAGTCGCCGATGCCGGGCGGTGGCGGCGGCGGTATGGGTGGAATGGGCGGTATGGGTGGAATGGGAATGATGTAATCCGCTCTGCGGTCACACACCACGCTCCCCTGAACGTATGGCCCCGGGTTCGCCCCGGGGCCATCGTCGTTTTCCCGGGGTTGAGGCCGCCGCTGACCCGCTGGTCGGACGGGTTCAGCCCCGCCGGCCGGTGACGGTGGCGGTCGAGATCGCGCCAGCCTTGATCTGATCCGGGGTGAACAGCACGGGGCGGAACGTGCCCTTGGCGAAGAGTTTGGTCTGCGACGTGAAGTCGGGGGATGCGGGGTCATCGGGCTGGCCGTAGGTGAGCAGAGCCTCGGCGTGTGGTCCGCCGCTGGTGAATTCCATCGCCATGATGAAGCTGTCGCCCGTGCTGACCGGGTAGCCCAATGTGGTGAAACCGTCCGCCGTGTTGAAGGTGCCCGGGTCTCCTTTCGGCGCCAGCGTCTTGGCGCCCGAACAACAGGCGACGATGCTCGCCGCTCCGTCGAGATTTTGGCCGCCGGGGAGAGGTGTCCGGTCGCTCCCAGCCCGGCCGTCGAACTGCATCTCGCCCAGCGCGCTCTCGATCGGGTGCCCGGCTGCGAACAGTGCCTTGGCGGCCGTCGCGAGCTTGGTGAGCACCGACGCCGTGTCCGCGTTCAACGTGTTGGGCGTGCCGACCGGGTCGGTCGGCTCGAACGGCACCGCGTACAGATCCCCGGCATCGGTGCGCGTCTTGAAGCGACCGAGGAACTCGCGCCACAGCGGCGCACCCTTGGAGTCGAGGTTGTAGCGGCCGTCCCAATTGCGGAGCACGCCGCACGCATCGGCGAGCGCGTACGGCGTCTCGTCGATCGTTGCCGACGGCGTGGCGTCGCAGGCCTGGATGACCGACTTGAGCAACAGATCGGAGTGTAGGCCCCGGTTGGAGAAGAGCGCACCTTCCATCTCGGCCAGCGAAATCCGGCCGTCCGCGCCGCGGACGGCCGGATCGGCGAGCAACATTGCGTTCATGCGCGTTCGTGGCGACTGCGGTACCACTTCTGGCCCAGTCAGTGGTGAGTAGCCGGTCAGCAGCTGGGCCGGGTTGGCCAGCCAATGCGAGTCGTTGGAGTTGAAGACGAAGTCGCTGCGCTCCAACTGGGGTTGCTTGGCGAAGGCCAAGATGCCGGGACGGGTAGCCGCCGGGTCATCGACCCATTCGTTGACCGGATCCGACCCGTCGAGCAGGATCGCGCCATTGTCGAGAACGGTCTTCGCGAGCGCGCCGCTGTCCACGTTCGCCTTCCAGACCGCGAGCGCTGCCGGTGAGAGATTCGGCGTCGCCGCGGTGTCCGCGTACCATGCCCGACCGTCTGATGACGTAGCGATCGTGTTCACCCACGGGATGCCGTTCGCGGTGCGATGGACGTTGATGAAGTCGTCCATACTCTTCGCTGCGTCCATGCCGAAGAACTGCGCGAGCGCGTCGGGGTTGTCGATGTTGGCGTCGCGCATCGTGTACGCCTTCTCGGTCGTCCAACCGAACGGCAGGTTGAGCAGCGGGCCGTAGTGGCTGGACCACATCGTGCGCGTTTGCGGCTTCGTTGTTCCGTCGGCCTGCATCACCTCGATGGTCACGTCCTTCGACGTCATCTTCTCGGTGGTGTTGCCATAGACGAACGACGTCGGATCACCCGGGGTGAGCGTGAGCTCATAAAGGGTCATCCGGTACCCGGCCGAGACGGTGTGGGTCCATGCCACGTTGTCGTTGAACCCGATCAGCACTCCGGGCACGCCCGAGAGGGATACGCCGTAGACGTTCAGCTCACCGGTCGTCAAGGTCAGCTGCGACTCCCACAGTCTCTTTTCTCCCTCCCACGGGAAGTGCGGGTTCGACAACAGCATCCCACCGCCGCGCTCGCTCAGCGACGCGCCGATGGCCCAGCCGTTGCTGGCCATGGTCGTCTTCAGGTTGAACTTTGACGGGGCCGCCGCGATCGAGCCGGTCGACGCGTCGGCGCTCGCCGCGATCGTGTCGGGCGGCGCCGCCTGCGGGGGCTGCGCAGTGGCGATCGGTTGTATCAAAACACCGCTCGAGGCGAACAGCAACACGTCGTTGAGATAGGCGTACACATCGGTGGTGGTGATTGGCTGCACCCATGGCTTGCCCTCGCACCAACCGTGCGGGCCTTGGGCGACGAGCTCGGCGTTGAAGCCGGCCACATAGCCCTTGATCATGTCGGCGACGTTCGGCGGCTGATTGGCGAAGCGTTTGTCAGCGGTGGTGTGCAGGCCGAGTTGACGGTAGGCGAAGTCGGTGTTCAGGTTCGCGTCGCCGTCACCGGGGCCGAACCATTTCGAGCGCTCGCCACGGACCTTGATCACCTGATCGATCAGGGTGCAGGCGCGGTCCTGGGCGAATGCATACCCCTGTCCGAAGCCGAGGCTGCCCCAATCGTCAGCGACGATGTGGGGGATGCCGTAGGTCGTGCGGGTGATGTTCGCGCTGTAGCCGGGATTGGCCGAGGTGGCCGAGGTGGCCGAGGTGGCCGAGGTGGCCGAGGTGGCCGAGGTGCCGCTCGCAGTGGGCGCGGTCTCGCTCGAGGTTGCAGGCGCGACAGTGATCGAGGTGACGGTCGTTGGCGAGGCCACCGACGACGATGCAGTGGTGCGGCTCTTCGGCGATTGACTGCACGCCACAGCGAACACCGCGGCGACCACACAGACCGCAATCCGACGTTGCATGACTTCCCCTCGTCTGCACAGATCCAAAGGCTCACGGTAGTTTGTTTCGATGGCAATGCCCGGCAAGCGCCCCTTCTGGATGCATCAGGCGGCCGAGTATGTGCTCGGCGCGGTGTTCATTGCCCAAGGTCTGCAGAGCCTCACGCCCGTGGTGCCGAGCGTCATGGGCGGGTTGGTGATGCTCAACACGGCGTGTGCAAAAGGCACGCTGTCGGCGTTCCGGATCTTCGGTCGGCGAATGCATCGAGTCCTCGACGCGGTCGTCGTCGTCGTCGTCGTCGTCGCTGCGGTGCAGCCCGTCGTCTCGGTCGACAACAGCACCCGGCTGATCATGGGGATGCTCGCGTTCGTACTCGCATTCGTATGGTGGAAGAGCGATTTCAGCGAATCCGCCAAGACTTTGCGCGTGGCTGCCGTGAAGCATGGTCGTGCGCCGCCCGCCTCCAGGGCGGATGGCACTCGGGCCGATGCAATCGGGCGCACGGCGGGACGCCTCGCCGGCAAGGGCGTCAACCTCTACCGCAACCGCAAAGCTCAGAAGAAGAGCTGACGAAGCCAGCCGCCTGCCGCCAGCATCGCGACCGCGTCGCCGTGCGCACGACGGATGACCGACTGCATGCGGTCGTCGGCGGCGTAGCCTGGTGGTATGCCGTTCGAACGTCCAGCTCCCGATCTCTCCAAGCTCTTGACCGCCTGGCAGGAGTGGGAACGGGGCGAGGAAAATCCCGGCAAGGTGCTCGCCAACCTCAAGACGGCAGGGCTGGCCGATGTGCTGGCGGAGCTCACCGAATCCGGTTGGGTGCCCTCCGTCCCCACCTCGTGATCCTGCGCCGAGCAACCCACCCGTGATCAAGCCGGACGCGGCCAGGCGGCCAGGCGGCGAGCAGGTCATCCCCCGCCCATCGGCGTGGCGACGCGGCGATGCCGCGCCGTGGACGGTGGCACAGCCGCTCAGCGCGGATGCCGTGGCGCAAGCCGTCGTCGACGCCGCACGTGATCAGAATCCGTCGCCGCCGATGTTTGCCGACGCGCGGCGATCGGCGGTGCTCGTCGTGCTCGTCGATGGCCGCGATGGGGCCGAGGTGCTCCTCACGAAGCGTTCCAGGGATCTGCGCAGTCATGCTGGTGAGATCAGCTTTCCGGGAGGTCGATTGGATCTCGGGGAAACAGCGGTACAGGCCGCGCTTCGTGAAGCGAACGAGGAGGTCGGGCTTGCGCCGGATGTGGTCGATGTACGTGGCTATCTCAGCCGGATGTCGACCGTTGTCAGTCGGAACTACATCATGCCGGTCATCGCCACCCTGGATTCGCGGCCGGAGTTGACGCCGCACGATCGCGAGGTCGAGCGGATCCTGTGGGTGCCGTTGGTCGAACTGGCCGACGTCGCAACGCACCGCGAGGAGTGGTGGGGCACCCCACCGCTCGACCGCCGGATGAATTTCTTCGACCTCGACGACGAAACGGTGTGGGGTGCCACCGGCCACATGCTTTACGAGATGCTCACCATTGCCTACGGACCGCCGGCGATCCGCACCGCGCTGTAGAACGTGATTGCCCATGCGTAACAGCTTGGGCGATCGATCAGCCGCCGCCTGGCGCAGTGGCTCCTCATGTCGGCGAGGAACTGCTTGTCGATCAGTTTGCGGATGTTGCCGTTCCAGTACGCACCGCTGCCGTAGCGGCGTTCGAGCCGCTGCTCGTTGCGGTAGCCGAAGTCGTGCCGCCTGCACGCATCGGTGAAGTTGAACGTGCGCCCGGTATTGCCGACGAGTGGCGCCGAGCACAGATTCGTGCTCCAGTCGAACCACGTGTCGCCAACCGTGCCGTCTCGGCCCGTGTGGGCTGCGGCAGCGGTCGTGAAGCCCGCGAGCGGTGTGTCGAAGAGCAGGCCTCGCACATACGCCGAGTCGGAGTCGGCGGTGCTGCCAGCCGCAGATGCGACGTCGGTAGCGGACAGGACAGTCAACACACTCGTGACTGCGACGAGGACACGGACGAATCTCCGCATGGTGCCCCCTCGGTTGACGCCGGCGATGTGTCCGGCGTTGGCAGAGATTCAAACAGACCGCGCGGCCGTTGCCAACCCCTCTTTCAACGGATTGGTCAGGCAAGTGTTTGCAGCAGCTGCCAGCCGGCCGCGACATGACGTTGCGCCGTGAGCCTGGCCCCGATCGAGAACCGCAGGCAGACCCGGCCGTCGAGGACGGTACGGGTGAAAAGCACTTCGCCGGTCCTGTTCGCGGCATCGATCAGCTCGTCGGTCGCGGCGTTGGCGGACCTCAGTGCAAGGCACAGCAGGTTCAGTGGGTGCGGGGCGACGATCTCGAATCGATCATCGGCTGCGACCCAGTCGGCGAGCAGTTGCGTCAATCGCACGTGCTCGCGGATCATTGCCTGCACCGGGGCGACACCGTCGCAACGGAGGGTGAACCACAGTTTCAGGGCGCGGAACCGGCGCCCGAGCGGGATCTGCCAGTCGCGGTAGTCGATCGCGGCTCCGCTTTCCAGCGCCTTGGACCGCAGGTACTCGGGCAGGATGCTGAGCGCTCCGATGAGCGCGGCGCGGTCAGCCGTCCAGAACAGGTCGCAATCGAACGTGACGCCCATCCACTTGTGCGGGTTGGTGCAGTAACTGTCGGCGAATTCCAGGCCGTCGTTGACCCAGCGGAACTCCGGCACGAGTGCGGCGATGCCGCTCATCGCCGCGTCGACGTGCAGCCACAGGTTCTCGCGTCGACACACTGCGGCCATCTCGCGAGTCGGATCGAACGCGGTCGAGCTCGTCGTGCCGCGTGAGGAACAGACGAAGAACGGGATCAGCCCGACCCGGCGATCTTCGCGGACCATCCGATCGAGTTCGTCGGACCGCATCGCATACGCCTCGTCATGGTCGACGATCCGCATCCGGTCAGAACCGATTCCGGCGATCCGAAGCCCTTTCTCGATGCTGCTGTGGGTCTGCGACGTTGTATATGCGACAAGTTTGGTCGTGTCGCCGTGGAGGTTGACCTCGCCGCCGGTGACGCGCCAGCGGGCTGCCAGGATCGCAGCGAGGGTGGCCTCTGACGCCGAGCCGTGGATGACACCGCCGCCCGTCGCCGAGTCGCTACGGAAGCGCTCCGGCAGGCCCAGCAACTCCTGCATCCAGTCGAGCATCAGCGTCTCGACTTCCGTACACGCCGGGCTGGTGACCCAGCTCATGCCCTGCACGCCGAGGCCGGCCGAGGCGAGTTCGCCGAGGATCGCCGGATACGACGAGTTGCCGGGGAAGTAGGCGAAGAAGCTGGGGTGCTGCCAGTGGGTGAGGCCGGGGACGACGACGGTGTCGAGGTCGGAAAGTACGGCGCTGAACGGCTCGCCGGCAACGGGCGGATGGGCCGGCAGCATCGCCCGGACGTCGCCGGGTTGCAGCGCCGGATTCGACACGTGATGCTGCTCGATGCCCTCGATGTAGTTGCTGATCCAATCGATCAGCGCGTAACCGTTCTGGCGAAACTCATCGGGTGTCACGGGCCGACACGGTAACCGCGGTCAGGGGTGCGGTGGCGTTCGGCGCCGATCTGCTCAGCGCGAACCGAGCGCGGCGTCTCGGGCCCTGATCGAGCGCACCACCCGCCACGCGATGAAGGCGATGGCCAGGGTCAAGATGGCGAACGTGGCCAACTGCAGCGCGCCGCCCCGCGCACCCGGGGCACTCGATACGACGCCACAATCGGGAAGTTGCACGGAGTGGTTGACGCATTCGGTCAGCTGACGCTTGGTGTCGAGGAAGCTGGTGTCGATGGTGGTCGTCGGCGCAGTGGACTGAGCCCCGCCGGATGAATCCGCCAGAGCGTTCGCCGGCGCGAGGACACAGACCGCAGCGAGCAAGCCAGCAAGGAAGGCGGAAAGGACGATGACCACTGCGCGGCGCATGACTCCATCGTCGCGCTTACTGGGTCGAGTTGCCCAGCGGGCACTAGATTCGGTGACTTGAGCGACACCCCGAATCCCGTTGGCGACATCGTTCTCGTCGTTGACTTTGGTGCCCAATACGCACAGCTGATCGCCCGCCGCATCCGCGAACTGAACGTCTACAGCGAGATCGTCCCCCACCGCATCACCGCAGCAGAGATCGCCGAACGCCGGCCGGCAGCGATCATCTTGTCCGGCGGACCAAAGAGCGTCCACGTCGAGGGAGCGCCGACGCTCGACCGTGCGATCTATGACCTCGGCATCCCGATCCTCGGTATCTGCTACGGCGCGCAACTCATCGCCCAGCAACTCGATGGTGAGGTCGGGCGCGGCATGCGCGGCGAGTACGGTCGGGCGCGGCTGCGGATCACCGACCCGGCGACCCAGCTTCTCGCCGACCTGGCGATCGAGCAGGACGTGTGGATGAGCCACTTCGATGCCGTCGTTCGTGCGCCGGACGGATTCATCGCGACCGCGTCCACGCCGGATGCGCCGGTCGCCGCAATGGAGAACGCCGAGCGCCTGATCTGGGGCGTTCAGTTCCATCCCGAGGTGGTCCACACGGCGAGCGGAATGCAAATCTTGCGCCGGTTCGTCAACGACCTTGCCGGTTGTCGCCCGACGTGGACGATGGCGTCGATCATCGACGACCAGGTTGAGGCAGTTCGCACCAAGGTCGGCGCCGATCGGGTCATCTGCGGCCTCTCCGGCGGGGTCGATTCAGCCGTCGCCGCCGCGCTCGTGCACCGCGCGATCGGTCCGCAACTCACGTGTGTGTACGTGGATACCGGGCTGATGCGCAAAGGCGAGAGCGATCAGGTCGTCGAGACATTCCGCCGCAACATGGGCATCGAGCTGATCCACGTCGACGCGGGATCGCGATTCTTCGAACGGCTCGAGGGCATCACCGATCCGGAGCTGAAGCGCAAGGCCATCGGCGAGCTGTTCGTGCGGATCTTCGAGGAGAACACCGGCGGACTCACCGACGCCACATTCCTCGTCCAGGGCACGTTGTATCCCGACGTCATCGAGAGCGGGGGCAGCGACGGCACGGCGGCCGTCATCAAGAGCCACCACAACGTCGGCGGGTTGCCAGACGACATGACTCTGCAGCTCATCGAACCGCTGAGGAGCCTGTTCAAGGACGAGGTCCGCAAGCTCGGTTCCGAGCTCGGCCTTCCGGACGAGATCGTCTGGCGCCAGCCGTTCCCCGGCCCGGGACTCGGCGTGCGGATCATCGGCGAGGTCACGCCGGCGAACGTCGCGATCCTGCAGGAGGCCGACGCGATCGTGCGTGAGGAGATCGGCCTCGCCGGCCTCGAGCGTGAGATCTGGCAGGCGTTCGCGGTGCTCGCCGACATCCGATCGGTCGGAGTCATGGGCGACGAGCGTACGTACGCCCATCCGATCATCATCCGCGCGGTCACGAGCGACGACGCGATGACGGCCGATTGGGCCCGCCTTCCCTACGATCTGCTCGAGCGGATGGCGAGCCGGATCATCAACGAGGTCAGCGGTGTCAACCGGGTGGCCTACGACATCACGTCCAAGCCGCCCGGCACCATCGAGTGGGAATAGCCCGTTGCGGTCGGGGCAACGTGTCGAAATAGTTCCGCCCTTTCGCAACGCGACCGTAATATTTGATACAGTTTCTGTTCGTCATGTGTCGCTCCCGTCCTTTCCGCTGCGCGCTCGGCTTGGTGATCGTCCTCCTTGGCGGTGCTCTGGCCGTGCAGCCGGCGTCAGCCGATGGCATCGGCGACCAGCAGCAGCAGGTTCAGCAAGTCGTCGCCGAACTCGATCGCCTCCATCAAAAGGTCGGTCAGCTCAACGAACAGTACGTCACGGCACTCAACGAAAAAGCGGTGCTCGACGGCGAAATCACTCTTGCCCAGCAAAAGATCGCCGACCAGCAGGCACAGCTCGGAACTCTGGAAGGACAGCTGGCCAACGTCGCCGTCCAGAAGTTCATGGGTGGCACCAACGACGCCCTCGGACCCCTGTTCACCGACCCCAACTCGATCGACGACGGCCTCGCGAGGGATCACCTCGCTCGCGTCGCCGTCAACGCCGGTGCGGCCACCACCGACAACTATCACGACCTGCTGACGAAGCTCGACAAGGCCCAGAAAGACCTCGAGCGCAAGCAGAAGAAGGAACTCGATCTCGCCAATCGGGCCGAGGACAGTCGGGTCAAGGCCGAGAAGGCCGCCGCTGATCTCGAGGTTCGCTTCACCCAGGAGAAGGCCAAGCTCGGCGATTTGATCGCGAAGGAAGAAAAGCGTCAGTCAGACGCCGCTGCCGCGAGCTACGCCCAGCAGGTTGCAGATTCACAGGCCAAGGCACAGGCGCAAGCGGCCGCCGCCGCGAAAAGCACTGGTTCGGGCAGTAGCACCAAGTCGGGCGGCGCAGGTTCGGCGGTCGCGGCCGGCTCGAGTGCTGTGGGCGCGGGAAATGGCAGCGCGACTGACGCGAGCGGCAACGGCAGTGATCCGGGTGGCGGCGGTGGGGGCGGCAATTCGCCCCCGCCCGTTTCGGGGCGCGCAGCGGTGGCCGTTCGCGCGGCCCAGAGCCAGCTCGGCGTTCCATACCAGTTCGCGCAGGCGTCCCCCGGCGTTGCCTTCGATTGCTCCGGCATCACCTCCTATGCGTGGAGTGTTGCCGGCGTCGGCATTCCGCATCAGTCCGCCGCTCAGTACGCCTCGACACCTCATGTGCCAAAGGATCAGGCCCAACCTGGCGACCTGATCTTCTACTACTCGCCGATCAGCCACGTCGGCATCTACATCGGCGGCGGCTCGATGATCCATTCGCCGCAAACCGGTAGTTTCGTCTCGGTGACGTCGGTGCGATGGGACAAGGTCGTCGGCGTCAGCCGTCCGGGGTAGTGACGCTCGATCATCGGCCGCTACGGTCGTGGATCGTGCAAGGCCTCGATCTCCCCAAGGTTTCAGCGTGGCTCGACGCCAACATCGCCGGTGTCGAACCGCCGTTTGCGGTCGACCTGATCGCTGGTGGTCGCTCCAACCTGACGTACCTTGTTTGCGACGCGAACGGCCGTCGGCTCGTGTTGCGCCGGCCGCCGCTCGGTCAGGTGCTCGCGACCGCTCATGACATGGCACGCGAGTACCGCATCATCGCAGCGGTCGGCCAAACCCTCGTGCCAGTACCTCCGGCGCTCGGGCTGTGTACCGACACGTCGGTCAACGATGCCCCGTTCTATGTGATGGGCTTCGTCGAGGGGGTCGTGCTCGACAGTGTGCAGCGGGCTGCTGAGCTGGCGCGCGAACGACGCGTTTCGGCGAGCGAACAGCTGATCGACGTGCTCGCGGATCTCCACGCGGTCGACATCGACGAAGTCGGTCTCGGCGACCTCGCCAAGCGCGACGGCTATATCGAGCGGCAGGTCAGGCGATGGTCGAAGCAGTGGGAGAACAGCAAGACCCGCGAGCTCCCTGCCGTCGACGAGGTAGCACGTCGATTGGCGTCGCGCATCCCGGTGCAGCGTGAGGCGTCGATCGTGCACGGCGATTTTCGATTCGGCAATTGCCTGACCGACACCTCGGCCGGCCGAATCGCAGCGGTGCTCGACTGGGAGCTGTGCACTCTCGGCGATCCGCTCGCCGACGTGGGCTACCTCGGCGTGTACTGGAGCGACGGCGACGGCGGAGCTGCGCTGCGCGCCAACGATCCGACTCCTGCCGGAGGTTTCTTGCCGTACGCAGCGGTGCTCGAGCGGTACGCAAACCGTACCGGCCGTGATCTCAGCGAGATCGAGTATTACAGAGCGTTCTCGTGTTGGCGTCTGGCGGTGATCAGCGAGGGCGTCTACGCCCGCTATCTGCATGGTGCAATGGGCGATCAACCACTCGATCTGGCGTCGATGAAAGCAGGGGCGGAGAGTCTTGCAGAACGGGCGCTCGAGGCAGTGAGGGGCTTTGCGTGACCGACGTTCTTGACGGGTGGGACCAGGGCTGTTTCACGGCTGCCGGGATCACGCGGGGGACGTACCGCCGCGGATCGGGCCCGGCGGTGATCGTGATCCACGAGGTCCCCGGCATCACCCCGCTCGTCGCGGCGTTCGCCAACGACGTCGTCGATGCCGGCTTCACGGTGGTCATGCCCTCGTTGGTCGGAACGCCCGGAAAGGCCGTCACTGCGGCGTACGGCGTGTCCTCGATGATCAAGGTCTGCATCTCCAACGAGTTCACCACGTGGGCGCTGAACGAGACCTCGCCGATCGTCGCGTGGCTGCGGGCACTCGCGCGCTCGATCCACAACGAACTCGGGGGCACAGGAGTCGGCGCGATCGGAATGTGTTTCAGCGGTGGTTTCGCGCTCGGGATGATGGTCGACGACATCATGGTTGCGCCCGTGTTGAGCCAACCGTCGCTCCCTTTCGCGGCCGGCAAGAGGGCGAGGCGAGCCGACCTTAACCTGTCACCGGACGACGCGCTCACCGTTGCCCAGCGCGCTGTCGACGGCTGCGAGGTGCTCGGCCTCCGCTTCACCGGCGACAAGCTGGTCGGGGAGCGGTTCGCGACTTTGCGCACGCTGCTCGGCGACGCGTTCATCGCCGTCGAAGTCGCGAGCATCGCCAAGCGCGATCACTCGGTGCTGACCGAGCAGCGCAACGAACCGAGCGTCCGGCGCGTGCTCGAGTTCCTCCACGCCAAGCTCGACCCAACTCCGGCCTGAAACCGGCGCAAGTCCTCCCGCTCACCACCTGGGTGTCGTCGAAGTACAGCTCCAGCGCACCGTCATGAGGCACACGAGCGGAACTCGAGCCCGAGGTCGGCGCGTCGTCGCTCGATGATCGCGAGCATGTTCGCCCGGACACGGCTGGGGTTTTTCAGCTGGCCACTGCCGACGTAGATGACCTCCCACCCCTCGCGTGTCATCGCGTGCTCGCGCGCCTCGTCGCTCTCCTCGGCGGCCTTCCCGAAGTGGAACCGGCGGCTGTGTGCTTCGATGGCCACCCGAACGTCCGGCACTGCAAAGTCGGCACGCGCGACGAAGGCACCGTGAGCATCACGGATCTCGAACTGGCGAACGAGGTCGGCCACATCGCCAAGGCACGATTCGAGCTGCAACTCGAGCGTCGAGCCCGTCGGGCGCCGGTTGTCCTCGGCTTCGTCGAGCAGATCGAGGATGACGCCAGTCCCACGCTGTCCGGGACGGTGCAGTCGTTCAGCGGTCTGGCGGATCCAGACCAGGCTGTGTCCGCCCCGCCACATCGACTCGAACGCCTCGCGGCTCGCCCCGAGCGACGCGACCGCAGCGACGTCGCACAGGGTGCGGGCAACGCCTGTGCATCGGAATCCGTCAATCGCCGTGATGTCGCACGGCTCCATCGGGCCGACGTGCAGCGTCGCGATCGACGCCAGTGTCGATCGCCATGTCGCCACGACGAGATCCACGTCGTGCGTTGCGAAGCCGTCGAAGTGGTGCAACGCGGCGGCCGACCGGAACCCGACGACTCCTGCCGCGTTCGATGCCTGAGTCGCGACGGTCAGCCGCTGATACCAGCTGTCGACGGAGCCGACGACCACGAGGACTCTCGGCACCGGCTCGACGAGATGCCCCGACGATTTCAAGCGGGCGATCACGTTGCGACTGAGATCGAGTGCGGCAGCCTGCTTGCGGGTTATCACGCCGTGACGAGAAGCTGCAAACTCGCCTACGGCACCCCAATGGGCGCAGGCGAACATGTCGCTGAGGCTACGGGCGTTCTCCCCGATTTGCGATCGACAGCTGGAGTGCACTGTCACCGTGCACTGGAGCTGTACTTCGGGATTCGGTGGGGCCGACCGCGGCGCGGCTTCGCTATCGACCGCTGGAGTGCACCGTCACCGTGCACTGGAGCTGTACTTCGGGATTCGGTGGGGCCGACCGGCGTCAGGGTGTGGCGATCGCGTCGAGCGCGTACTGTTTGGCGGTCTTGTAGTCGGCCTTGCCGTTGGGACCGCGGGGGACGGTGCCGACGAAGACCACCCGCTTGGGGGCCTTGAACCCGGCGAGCTCGGACTTCACCGACGCGATCACCGTTGCCTCATCGGTCGTGGCGCCGTCGGCGAGGGATGCCACGGCGGTGACGGCTTGACCGAACTTTTCGTCGTCGATGCCGACGACGAGGCAGTCGAGGATTCCTTCGGCGCGCTTGACCGCCTCTTCGACCTCCTCCGGGAACACCTTCTCACCGGCCGTGTTGATCACCTGACTGCCACGCCCGAGAAGTTCCAGCGTGCCATCGGCGTTGACGGTCGCCATGTCACCGGCGAACGAGTAGCGCTCGCCGTTGATCACGCGGAACGTACTGGCCGACTTTTCGGGATCCTTGAAGTATCCGAGCGGCACATTGCCGCTCGCTGCCACCATGCCGACCTCGCCGCTACCGGGTTGCACCTCGCGGTCGTCATCGGTGAAGACCTTGGTCGTCGGCGCCTGGCTGAACGTGGCGGTCGCGATGTCCATCCCACGCAGCGCGACCTGCATGCCGATCACGCCCTCGGTCGAGCCCATCGCATCCACCAGCATGGTCTGGGGGATGCGGTCGAGCATCTCTTTTTTGACCTCGGCCGTCCACATCACGCCGGACGACACGATGACCTTGAGGCTGCTCGTGTCATACGGGGTGCCGGCCTTGATGGCACCGTCGATCGCCTTGATGATCGGCTTGGCGAACGAGTCGCCGACGATGACGAGATTCGTCGCCCTTTCCGTCTGGAGGGTCGTGAGCAATTCGTCGCTGTCGAGCGAGCGGGTCTGGAGAGTGATCACGGTGCCGCCCATGAGGTGCGGCGCCATCGCGCCGAGCCACATCCCGGTCGCATGCATGAGCGGGCAGCTCGGGATGCTGATGACGCGATTGCCGCCACGGACGGCTGCGCCGATGATCGGTGCGATATCGGCCGCGGCGGTCGGCGCGACGACACCCAACAGCGGGAAGCTGCTCTGGACGAGGCCGTCGGTTCGGCCGCCCATCGCGTACATCACACCCTTGGGCATACCCGTAGTTCCGCCGGTGTAGAGCATGTAGATGTCGTCTTGTGCCCTGGTGATGCGCGGCATCGGGTCGTAGCCGGCGACGACGTCTACGTAGCGGTGAGCCGTTGGCACCCGCCCCGCGCCACCGTCATCGACTTCGATCAGCAGCTTCAGTTTCGATGCCCGTTCGATCACTCGCGCAACACGGTCGCCGAGCGAGGAGTGGAACACCAAGGCCTCGGCGTCGCCGTTGTCGA
Organism: Actinomycetes bacterium; assembly: GCA_025358125.1. Lineage (GTDB taxonomy): Bacteria > Actinomycetota > Acidimicrobiia > Acidimicrobiales > Ilumatobacteraceae > WLMZ01. The sequence continues at coordinate 35,687 of JANYKS010000043.1, read as the reverse complement.
GCAGGTACCAAAGTTCCTCGTCCAGGTAGCGGTAGTTGACGTTGATCGGCACACCACGCATCTTGAAACCCGCGTACTGCGCTTCGAGGTACTCGTTGCCGTTGTAGAGGTACAGCGCGATCTTGCTGTCCGGCCGCAATCCGGCGTCGACGAACGCAGCGGCGAGACGAGCTGATCGTTCGTCGAACTCGCTCCACGTCCGCCGGGTGGTCCCGTGTACGATCGCCGGGCTGTCGCCGATCTCATCGGCGATGGATTCCCACACGGTTGCAAAGTGCATCTCCATCGGGTCAGAGTATGTCGCCTCTCACGTCCTGACCGATTCTGGTATCACGCCGTCGACCGCACCAGCAGCTCAGCCCCATCGGCTCCTGCCGTGAGCCGCACCGCGCTCGAGGCGAGATTAGGAGAATCTCGTGACGTAGCCACGTTTGCGGAAGATCCGAAGCATCCATGTCGAGAACCCGAAGCCGAGCAGCAGCACCACGACGGCGCCGGTCATGCCGCTCGCGATTTCGTCCGCCGGAAGTGGCTTGCCGGCCAGAACGGTTCGCAACGCATTGAAAGCGTGGGTACTCGGTAAGACGCGGGCCAGTGGCTGGAGCACGCCTGGCAGGGCATCGACCGGATTGAACACCCCGCTCAAGGCCATCAGGATGTAGTTGCCGCCCCACATCAGGATCTCTGCGCCCTGCCCGAACCGCAGCACGACGCCGATGCATGCGATTCCGACGCCCCAGCCGACCACCGTCAGGATCAGCGATATCGGCACGACCGACCAGCCGACGGAGCCGAGGTCGAATCCGAAGAACCCGAACGCGGTGACCGAGAGCGTGGCAAGTGCGAACATCACTTTGAACAGACCGAACGCCGCCGTGCCGACGACATATTCGACTTCGCTGACCGGCGTCGTCAGTACGTTCAACAGGTTCCGGCTCCAGGTCTCTTCGAGGAAGCCCGTGCCAACGGCGATCTGGCTCTGGAACAGGATATGGAAAAGCATGATGCCCGCGATGAGGTACGGCGTGGCGGCCTGCGAGCCGGTGGTCGTGCGGGCGATGTAGGTGCCGAGGCTGCCCCACAGGATGATGTCCATCAATGGCCAGAACGCGATGTCGAACCAGCGGTGCGGGGCTCGCCACAGAACGTACGCCTGGCGCCGCATCACTACCCGGATTCGGCGCCAGCTCATGTCCGCCGGGCCTCGTCGGCGAGTTGGAGGAACACGCCCTCCAGATCGTCGTACCCGTAGAGCGCGCTGATCGCGGCCGGCGTGTCGTCGGCGACGACCTGGCCGTTGGCGAGGAAGATCACCCGCTCGGTGAGGATGTCCACCTCGCGCATGTCGTGGCTCGTGATCAACAGGGCCGCACCCGTCGACGAGCAGAACTGCAACAGGCCCTGACGAACGCGCGAGGCGACGTCGGGGTCCAGCGATGCTGTCGGCTCGTCGAGCACGAGGAGTGACGGATTGTGCAGCGTTGCCTTGACGATGCCGACGAGCGTGCGCTGCCCGCTGCTCAGCGCGCTGCACAGCCGGTCGGAGAGCTGGGCGATCTCGAACCGCTCGAGTGCCGCGGCGACCGCCGCCTTCTCGTTGCGGACGCCGTACCAGCCGGCGAACACACCGAGCGCCTCGCGGACCTTGAGCCGATCGGGCAGGGGCAGGTAGCCGGCAGCGAAGCCGACCTTTTCCATCGCCTTGGAGCGGTGGCGGGGTAGGCGGTGGCCGACGATGGTGACCGTGCCGGTGTCGGGCAATATCGCGCCGAGCAGCATCAGCAGCGTCGTGGTCTTGCCGGCGCCGTTCGGACCGAGCAGGCCGACTCGCTCTCCGGGCGCGACCGAGATGCTGATGCCGCGGACGGCATTCACTCTCTTGAAAGTCTTGCGCAACTCGTGCGCGACCAGGACGGCGCCTGCGTGTTGCCCCATGGTTGCAGTCTCGTCGATCCGCATCCGCGTCCGCCGATCAATTTCGCTCGACGTTGACCGCTGCCCGCCGGCCCTCGAGAATCGCCTCGTAGATGGTGCGCGGCGCGACGCAGTCGCCGGCCTGCAGGTGGGCTCCCGGCAGAGGATCGGTCGGGAGCCGGAAGCCGCAATCGACAAGTGCCGTACATTCGATCGTGCGCTGTGCAGCGGTGAAGCGATCCTCGACCACGACGTGGTCGGCGTGCACTGCTCGCAACAGGGTGCGCCGTTCGATGCGCACGCCGAGTTGCGCCAACCTCACGTTGGCGGGGGCGAGATCACCGGTACGGCTGAGTTCGTTGCCGGCGATGTTGTCCTGAGTGACGAGCACTGCGCGGTTGGCGAGCCGTTCCGCGAGGGCGATCGCGATCGGGCCGCCGATCGGATCGAACAGCACCACCGCGCCGGACTCGGGGAGGGTGGCCGCGCCGGTCTCGATATCGAGCACGTCGAAGACGGCCGCGCCCGGAGCGACCTCGTAGTTGCGCACGCCCGGCAGCGAACCGGTGGCCTGGATGATCATCTCGGCGGGCAGGGCAACTGCTTGTGTTCCAACTTCGATCTGGACGCCGGCGCATTCCCTGATCAGCCAGTCGACGAGCGGCTTACCGGGGCCGGTGACAGCGCAAACTCCGCCGAGCCGGTCCGCGCGCTCGACGAGGCGGACGCGATGGCCGCGCAGCGCGGCGACACGGGCCGACTCCAGCCCGGCGATTCCTCCGCCGACCACGAGCACGTCACGCGGGTGGGTCGCCGGCGTGGTCCAGATCGGATCCTCGGTTTCGCGGCCGCTCGATGGCTCGCCGACGCATGTGACGATCGGGTTGCGTGCGTCGCGCACCTGGCAAGTCTGATTGCAGCGGATGCACGGCCTGATCCGGTGGCCCTCGTCCCGACGGAGTTTGGCAACGAGAGCGGGATCGGCGATCTGGGCGCGGGTCATCTCGACGCCGTCGCAGACGCCGTCGCCGATTGCCCACTCGGCCTGCCCCCAGTCGACGACCGATCCCTGCAGGATGACCGAAGTCGCCGGGCTGGCGGCACGGACGGCTTCGCGTGCGGCGCGGCAGATTCCGATGTTGAAACCCGTCGGTTCGTGATGGTCGGGCCGCGTCTTTTCGATGCTGAAGATGGAACCACGCACAACGACGATGTAGTCGAGCCCGCAGCCGGCCAGGTCGGCCGCGATCGTAGGAGCCAGGTCGGGAGTGATCCCGGCCCACGGCGCCAACTCGTCGCACGAGAGGCGCAGCCCGACGATCCGATCAGCCCCCGCTCCGGCGCGGGCGGCAGCGATGACTCGTCGAGCGAAGAGGGCGCGATCGACGCCCCATTCATCGCCGCGATGGTTCGTGAGCCCTGACAGGAACTGGCGGATCAGGCTGTGCTGGCCCGCGTTGATCTCGACACCGTCGCAACCGGCTCGCTGTGCGAGCGCGGCGGCGGCACCGAAGCCGGTGATGACGGCCTCGATGTCGTCGACCTCCATCCACTTCGGTACCTCGCGGCTGTTCACCTCCGGAACCCGCGACGGCGCCCACAGCTCGCGCTGGTTGTACGCGGAAGAGCCCTGCCCGCCGGCGTGATCGAGGCTGGCCAGCATGATGGCGCGATGGTCGTGGCAGGCTGTGGCGACCCGAGCCCAACCGTCGCCGCAGCGCTCGGCGAGCGGAGCGCGCTCGTACGGCCAGTCGCTGTCGTGCACGCTGGCGCCTTCCGCGACGATGATGCCGCACCCGCCGGCAGCACGCGTTGCGTAGTACTGCACCCAACGCTCGGGGAGGGCTCGGTTGTCGTCACCGAGGTTGGTGACATGCGGTCCGAACATCACCCGGTTCGGCGCGGTACGCGCGCCGAGATCGATGGGGTCGAGAAGGTGCATGGGCTAGTGATTCTTATCGAGTGACAGCTCTTCGCGCCCGATCAGGCGCTTGATGTTCGACGTGTGCTTGAGCAGCACCATCAATCCGAGCGCCACGCTCGCCCCGATTTCCCACACCGGTGACCCGTCCAATGCCACACCGACAGGGAGCAGCGCGATGATGGTGAACGAACCGAGCGACGCCTTCTTGGTGATCCTGGTCACCGCGAACCACACCAGCGCAAGGATCGGCGACACGATCGGTTGGAGGACCAACATCGCGCCGCCGACCGTCGCGACGCCTTTGCCGCCGCGGAAACGGCGGCTTCGGGCGCTGCGGATGACGGGGAACATGTGCCCGAGCGCGGCCGCTGCCGCGCAGATGTAGCCGGCCTGGCGGTTGATCAGCAGCCACCCAGCGCCCCCCGACGCGGCTCCCTTGGCCGCATCGAGCACGAAGACGAGCATGCCCCGCTTCCATCCGAGTACCCGGCTAACGTTCGATGCGCCGGGATTACCCGAACCCGCTCTGGTGATGTCGACGCCGCTCGCGCGCGCCACCATCACTGCGCTCGGGAACATGCCGATCACGTATGCCGCCGGCGCGAGCGCAAGCAGCCAGGGCACGCAATCAGCTGACGACGGTGAGTTTGCGGGTGCTGGTGAGTGTCACCCGGACCGGCTTGGTGTGATCCATGCTCGGCTTGGGGTTCAGCGCTGCATTCACCTCCGCCAGAATGTGCTCGCCGTGGCCGACGACGCACTCGGGGTCAGGACCGTCGAGCGGGAGGCCGGTGAAGAACTTGGCGGCCATGCAACCACCCTGGCACGCGTCGTAGCTGCCGCAGCTGCTGCACGCGCCCGCCGACTGCGGCTCACGGAGCTCGAGCAACAGCGGGCTCTGCTTCCACACCTTGGCGAACCCGCCGTCGTCGCGGACGGAGCCGGCCTTGAACTCGTCGTGGATCACGAACGGGCAGGCGTACACGTCGCCGATCGGGTCGATCAGGCACACCACACGGCCCGCGCCGCACATGTTGAGGCCCGGCAGCGGATCGCCGAGTGCGTTGAGGTGGAAGAACGAATCGCCTGTCAGCACGTTTTCGCCATGGCTCATCAGCCAGTCGTAGATCTGGCGCTGCTGGGCATTGGTGGGGTGCAGGTCGTGCCACGAATCGGCGCCACGGCCGCTTGGGCGCAGGCGGGTTACCCGCAGCTGCGCTCCATAGGAGTCGGCCAACGCCTTGAACTCGTCGAGCTGATCGACGTTGTGGCGGGTGACGACGACGCTGATCTTGAACGGCCCGAAGCCGGCGGCGGCGAGGTTGTCCATCGCCCGTCGCGCCATGTCATAGCTGCCGGCGCCGCGCACCGCGTCGTTGGTGACCGCGTCGGTGCCGTCGAGGCTGATCTGGATGTCGAGGTAGTCCATCGCCGCGAGGCGGCGAGCCTTGTCCGCATCGATGAACGCGCCGTTGGTCGAGAACTTCACACCGATGCCCTGGCTGATCGAGTACTCGAGCAGCTCGAAGAAGTCGCGCCGGACCATTGGCTCGCCGCCACCGATGTTGATGTAGAAGACCTGCAGATCGCGCAGCTCGTCGAGGAACCGCTTGGCCTCGCCGGTCGTGAGCTCGCGTGGATCACGCTGACCGCTCGACGACAGGCAGTGCACGCACTGCAGGTTGCATGCGTATGTCAACTCCCAGGTGAGGCAGATCGGTGCATCGAGCCCGCGCTTGAGTTGCGAGACGAGTGATTCAACGCTCACGGACGACCTCCGACGACTTCAGGGATTCGAATGCGGTGACAAAACTGTTCCACCGCTCGGGTGCGATGTCGCACGCCTCGAGCGTCGCCCGCAGGGAGTCGTGGTGAGCGAGGCTGTTGGCCACCTTCACCATGTCCGGGTGCTTCAAGAACACGAGCCGGCGGTTGGCGTAGTTGTAGGCGAGCGCGCCGAACGGCTCCGGCCGCAGAGCAACATGCGGGTTCAATTCGAGCGCGGTGTCGAGCACGGTCATGCTGTCGGTGTGGAGCACGGTCATGCTGTCGGTGTGGCCGGTGCGGCTCAGTACACACCGCACATGCCGTCGATGGAGATCTCCTCGACGAGCAGGTCTTGCTCCACCATGTCGGCGGTGTCGGCGGTGTCGGCGGGCTGTGCACCTGGTGTCAGCGTTGTCTCGTCCATCGGAACCTCCATGTCAGACCGGTACGCGAACGCTACGGCCTGGCGCCGCGTTTCGCCAACATGTCCGTCATCGGCGTTCTCAGTGCCGACTCCTCCGCTACCGCCTGGCGCCGCGTTTCGCCAACATGTCCGTCATCGGCGTTCTCAGTGCCGACTCCTCGCGGGCGACGCGTCATCCGATCGGATTGCCGAGTCCGCCGCTGCACGTCGCCCCGAGCTCTGGCGTGTGTGGACCCTCCTGATACGTCGCGACGAACACGGCGATGCGGGGATCGGTGACCGAGTCGAGCCGCAACTGCTTGCCCCACGCCGTCGCAACGACAGCTTCTTTCAAACCGGGATACGGCGAAACCAGGATGTGCGACTGATTGGGCGCGAAGGCACGGAGTACCTCGACCTGATCCGCCGGTAGATCGGGCCGGTAAGCGAGCCAGACGGCACCGTGCTCGAGCGAGTGGACGGCGTTCTCGTTGGCGATCGGCGTGTCATAGACACCACAGTTCTGCCAGACGTGAGCGTGGTCGCCGCCGACCGGGGGCGACTGGGGATAGTTGACGGGGCCGTCGACGTGTTTGCGGGAGAGGCCGTCGAACGACTGCACGCCGGACATGTCGACACTCGTATCGATCGTCGCGGTGCTTGCCGCCGGCTTGGGATCGCTGCTACAACCGGCCGCCGCCAGCATCACCGCGACGACTACCGCCGTCATCTTGTTCACGTTCACTACGGAATTGTGCCAGCAAACCGTTGGCGTGACGCGTTCGCCCGGCGACCAAGCGGTCGAGCGGTCGAGGGATCGAGGGATCGAGGGATCGAGGGTCGAGGGTCGAGCTAGGATCGCCGAGCCCCAAGTGAGCTTTGCCCCGTGACTCCGCCATGTCTGACGCGCCCCTTTTCCCAGAGCTCGAGCCCGAACGCGCCCAGCTCGCCCATTCGCGCACCTGTCGGGACGATATGATCGAAATGTTCGAGCGGGTGGATCCCAAAGATTCCGCTGACGAGTTCACCCACGAATACATCGAAGTCACGGTCGAGGAAGCGCTCGAGGATCTCCGCACGCCTGGCGCCGGCGACTTCTTCGGGCGGATCGACGACGAGAACGATCGGTGGTACATCGGCCGCCGCCACATCGAGGACCGCCAACATGACCCGGTCGTCATCGACTGGCGAGCGCCGATCGCCGCGCCGTTCTATCGCGCCACCGTGCTCGACTCGTTCGGTTTGAAGCATCGCCGCCGGTTCACGATGGCCGACGGCGACATCAACGCCTATCTCGATGAGCAGCTCGACGATCCGGACTCCGTCGATGCCGCCAGCGGCATCCCCGACCCGGTGCTCGCCGAGCTCGGCGCAGCGCGCACCGGAGCGATGCGCGAAATCGTCGCCACGATCCAGGCCGAGCAGGACATCGTGATCCGCGCTCCGATCCAGCAGGCGCTGATCGTGCAGGGCGGCCCTGGCACCGGCAAGACCGCCGTCGGTCTGCACCGCGCCGCCTACCTGCTGTTCGAACATCGACGCCGACTCGTCAGCGAGGGTGTCCTCGTCGTCGGCCCGAATCAGGTGTTCCTCGAATACATCGGCAACGTCTTGCCATCGCTCGGCGAGCGCAGCGTGCAACAGCGCACGGTACACGATCTGTGCGTTCCGCGGGTTGAAATCGGTGCCGTGGACTCCGTCGACGAAGCCCGGCTGAAGGGCGATCCGCGGATGCTCGACGTCTTGCAGCGCGCGGTGCTGGCCGGGATCAAGTTGCCGAAGGACGCGGTGCGTGTGCCGATCGGCGCGCGCACGCATGTGATCGAGCCGGATGAGTTCGCAGCGTGGGTCGAGACCGCACTCGGCGGCGCTGCGTTGGCTCGACCGCTGAACCACCGCCGCGACGCCCTCAAGACGATCGCCCAGCAGGAACTGCGGCGCAGAACCGACGGCGACGACGCGTGGGCCAAGGCAGGCGTACTTCGCGATGCGTTGACCGCCGCCTGGCCGGTGCAGCAGCCACAGGCGGTGCTGCAACGCCTGTTCGCCAACGTCGCCGCGCTGGGCGCCGCGGCCGACGCGCTGCTGACCGCCGACGAGCAGGCGATGCTGCTCGCCGGCGGGAAGCCGGGAACGAAGAAGCGACCGTGGACGGCGGCTGACCAGCTGTTGCTCGACGAGATCAACTCGCTGCTCAACGGCCCGCCGTTCTTGTTCGGGCACGTGGTCGTCGATGAGGCCCAGGACCAATCCGCCGTCGGGCTGCGCGTCGTCGGACGACGATGCCCTTCGGGGTCGTTCACGATCCTCGGCGACCTCGCCCAGTCGACGACGCCGGCCGGCCAGCAGCAGTGGCCCGTGGTCGCACAGTATCTCGGCGCGGCCAGGTACGAAGTAGCCCATCTCACGATCGGGTACCGGGTGCCGGAGCCGGTGCTGAGGATTGCCAACAAGCTGCTCGCGTTCACAGCGGTCGACACCGTCGCGAGCCGCAGCGTGCGCGTCGAGGGTGATGCCCCGACGATGCGGGTCTCGTCGTCCCACGACCTCGACACGGCCGTTGCCGAGGAGGTGATGATCGCCCGGCACCGCCACGTGCTGACCGGTGTGGTCGCACCGCTGCGGTTGCACGGGGTCATCGCGGCCGCGTTGGCGACCCACGGCCTCGTTGCAGTCACCCGGATGCAGGACGTGCAGCGCCACCAGATCCCGATCTTCACCGCCGAACTCGTGAAGGGCCTCGAGTTCGATGCCGTCGTCGTCGTCAACCCGGCCGAGGTCTTCGACGGGACACCGCGAGGGGCCCGGCTCCTCTACGTCGCGATGACCCGCGCGGTGCAGGTTCTGAGGATGGTCGGCGACACGGCATTCGATCCGAACACGTTGTAACGTCCTAGGCGTCGCTCGTCACCTTGGGGGTTCATTGTGAAAACCAAAGCCGCTGTCCTGTGGGAAATCAACAAGCCGTGGAGTGTCGAAGAGATCGAACTGGATCCGCCGGGACCCGGTGAGGTGCTCGTCAAGCTCGCGGCGTCCGGCCTGTGCCACAGCGACGAGCATGTCGTCACCGGCGATCTGCCGTTCGCGCTGCCGATCATCGGCGGTCACGAGGGTGCCGGCGTCGTGCAAGAAGTTGGCGCCGGCGTCAGTTGGCTGGCGTCAGGCGATCATGTCGTCTTCGGCTTCATCCCGAGCTGCGGCCGTTGTGTCAGCTGTTCCACCGGGCATCAGAACCTGTGTGATCTCGGCGCCGTGCTCGGGCTCGGGATGCAGATCACCGACGGCACCTCGCGCCACCACGCGCAGGGCAAGGACTTGGCTCTGATGTGCCTGCTCGGCACATTCGCCCATCACACCGTCGTCAACGAAGCGAGTTGCATCAAGATCGACAACGACGTACCGCTCGATCGCGCCTGCCTGCTCGGCTGTGGGGTGGTCACCGGTTGGGGCAGCAGCGTCTATGCAGCCGAGGTCACGCCCGGCGACACGGTGGTCGTGGTCGGCGCAGGCGGCATCGGTTCGAACGCGATCCAGGGTGCGCGGCTTGCCGGCGCGAAACGGATCATCGCAGTCGACCCGGTGGAGTTCAAACGCGAGAAGGCGATGGAGTTCGGCGCGACGCACACGGCGTCGAGCATGACCGAAGCGCTGCCGATGATCCAGGAGCTCACCTGGGGCACAATGGCCAACAAGGTGATCATGACGATGGGCGTCGGCTCCGGCGAAGTCATCGGCGAGGCGCTGGCGCTGACCGCCAAGCGCGGCAGGGTCGTCGTCACGAACATCCACCCGGCGATGGAGTACAGCGCAAGCATGAGCCTGCTCGACCTCACCCTGATGGAAAAGCAGGTCGTCGGATCCCTGTTCGGCTCAGGCAACCCGCGCGCGGACATCCCCAAGCTGATCGGCTTGTACCGCGAGGGTCAGATCGACCTCGACGGGCTCGTCACCAACGAGTACACGCTCGACGGCGTCAACGACGGCTACGCGGCGATGCGTGAAGGCATCAACATCCGCGGCGTCATGAAGTACGAATGAGCTGAAACGTTCGCCGAGGTCGCTGGATCGCGCTCGCGGATCGCGGATCCGCGCCAATTTCGGATCTCGCCCGGCAGTTCTTGGCGCGCCATCGCGGCCGGATACATTGCAACAACATCGTTCACCGGGGGTTATCGATCATGAAGTCACGCGCCGCAATTCTGTGGGGGATGAACCAGGAGTGGAAGATCGAGGTGATGGACGTCGATCCGCCCAAGGCTGGTGAGGTGCTGGTCAACTGGAAGGCGGCAGGCCTGTGCCACTCCGACGAGCACATGGTGACGGGCGACATGGTGCCCCCGGCCGAGGTGTGGCCGATGATGGGCATCGAGAACTTCTACCCGATCCTCGGCGGTCACGAGGGCGCCGGCATCGTGGCCGCGGTCGGGTCGGGAGTCACGAGTGTCGCTGTCGGCGATCATGTCTCGGCCAGCTTCATTCCGAGCTGCGGCCGTTGCCGCTACTGCTCGACGGGGCGCCAGAACCTGTGCGACAGCGGCATCGCAACGTTTGCCGGCGGGATGATCACCGACGGCACCCACCGCCATCACGTCAACGGCACGCCGATCACGTTGATGGCCAAGGTCGGCACGTTCGCGGAGTACACCGTCGTCGCCGAGAACTCGCTCATCAAGGTCGACTCCGACTACCCGCTCGAATGTGTCGCCCTCGTCAGCTGCGGGGTCGCCACCGGTTGGGGCTCGGCCGCCAACCGCGCCGCCGTCGTAGCCGGCGACACCGTCGTGGTCGTTGGCATCGGCGGCATCGGCATCAACGCCGTCCAGGGCGCGAAGATGGCTGGGGCCACGCGCATCATCGCGATCGATCCGATCGAGTTCAAGCGTGAAAAGGCGATGGAGTTCGGCGCGACGCACACATTTGCCTCGATGGAAGATGCGATGGTGTCGGTGAACGAGCTGACGTGGGGTCAGATGGCCGACAAGGTGATCATGACCCCCGGCGTGCTGTATGGCGACATGATGGGCTTGGGCATCTCGCTCGCCGGTAAGGGCGGCACGATCGTCGTCACCGCGATCGCCCCGATTTCCCAGACCCACGCGGCAGTCAACCTGTTCGAGGTGGCGATGTGGAACAAGGAGATCAAGGGCACCATCTTCGGCTCGCTGAACCCGCGGGCCGACATCCCCAAGCTGCTGGGTCTCTACCGCGAGGGCCAGCTCAAGCTCGATGAGCTGATCACCAAGCGCTATCCGCTGGAGGAAATCAATGAGGGCTACCGGGCGATGCGCGATGGCGAGAACATTCGTGGGGTCATCGTCTACTGATGGCTGTCCCGGCCGTGCCCGTCCGAATCATGCCTGTCCTACCCAACGTGTACCCGTCATGATCGACAGCGCATTGCTCGACCGGTTGAGCACCCGTGTCGTCGGACGCCGGCGTGAGGTAGAACTCGTGCTCGCTGCGCTCGACGCCGATCGTCATGTGCTGCTCGAGGGGCCGCCCGGCACTGGCAAGAGCACGTTGCTGCGCGCTGTCGCGCTTGAGCTCAGCCTCGGGTTCGAGTTCGTCGAGGGCAATGCCGAGCTGACCCCGGCCCGGCTCGTCGGGCACTTCGACCCGGCGCGCGTACTCACCGACGGCTATGACCCGCAGGTGTTCGTCGACGGTCCGCTGATCAGCGCGATGCGCGAGGGCGCGTTGCTGTACGTAGAGGAGATCAACCGCATCCCGGAGGAGACGCTGAACGTGCTGATCACGGTGATGAGCGAACGAGAACTGCATGTGCCCCGTCTCGGGCGCGTCGGCGCAAGCGAGGGCTTCCGGCTCGTTGCCGCGATGAACCCTTTCGACGCCGTCGGAACGGCGCGGATCAGCGGCGCAGTGTACGACCGGGTCTGCCGTCTTTCGGTGTCGTATCAGAGCGCCGCCGACGAAGCATCCATCGTTGCCAGAGCGCTCGCTGCCAGAGCGCTCGCTGCCAGGACGACGGCCGCGACGACGGCCGCGACGCCCCCGCCAGACTGGATCGACAACGCCGTTGCGGTGGTGCGTCTCACCCGCAGCCACGCCGAGCTTCGTGTCGGTTCGTCCGTGCGCGGCGCGATCGACGCCGCTGCCGTTGCGGTGTCGCTGGCGCAGCTGCGTGGCGTGCCGGTGGACGATCCGGACGTTGGCCTCGACGCCGCGATTCTTGCGCTGTCGGGTCGGGTGCGGGTGCGCGAGGGCGCGACGCGCACCAGTGAAGACATCATCACCGAGCTCTGGAAGTCCGTGTTCCAACGTGGCGCCGACGGTGAACGGAGCGACGGAGCTGACGGCCCGGGAAAAGCCGGCGCCCCGACGGGGGCCAACCGCTGCCGGTAACCAAGGAGGGACGCCGCCGACGCCGCCGTCAACGAAGCGGCGCGCAAGACGACATCGCGCCGCGATCTGTCGCGCAATCCACGCTTCGAGCAAATCTCGCCGGAGGTCGGCGAGCTGGACGAGGCGGCGGTCGAAGAGGGCCTCGGCGCCGATCCCGACGACACGATGGCGCTTCTCGCCGATCTCACCGCGGCAACGGATCCGAAGCTGCGCGAACTCGCGAGGCGACTTGCAGCACGGCTGTTCCTCGATGTCAGCCGGCGCGGCGCGCTACGTCCGCGGGGCATTGGCAAGTTGGCGTCGCTGCCGTACCGCCCCGACGGCGGCGACCTCGACATCGACGCCAGCATCGAGGTGATCGCCGAGGCCCACGGCGCCCGCCACGCGGTCGACGCGTCGCGGCTGCGTGTGCGCGGCTGGGTCAAGCCGGGCACCGCGCTGTGCCTGATGGTGGATCGCAGCGGCTCGATGGGTGGCAAGCCGTTGGCAACGTCGGCGGTTGTCGCAGCGGCGGTGGCGTGGCGCGCTCCCGAGGACTACAGCGTGCTCGCGTTCGCCAAGGACGTCGTCGTCGCCAAGTCGCAGGACGTGTTCAAGGACAATGAGAGAGTTGTCAACGATGTGCTCAGCCTGCGCGGTTTCGGCACCACCGATCTCGCGGGAGCGTTGCGGACCGCTCAGCTACAACTCGGGCGCTCGCGTGCCGGCCGGCGGATCGCGGTGCTGCTCTCTGACTGCCGAGCAACGGTCGAGGGCGACGTGATCACGGCGGCCGGCGCGCTCGACGAACTGTTGATCATCGCTCCCGAAGGTGACTCCGACGAGGCCCAGCGGCTGGCCGAGGCGGTCGGAGCCCGGATTGCGTGCGCGAGCGGGCCGTCATCCGTCGCCGACGCCCTGTCGCGGTTGCTCGACGATTAGGGCTCGACCATCGCCGGGACCTGCGTGGCCGGTGGCATCGCCGCTGGTTTGTCGCCGCAACCGCCAGAGAGCTCAGCCGCGCGTGCAGCGGTGTCGGGCAGTTTGGGCACGGACGGATCGAACGTGGCGAAGTCGAACACGTCGCTGAGGTTGCCGACCGTGTCTCGTCGCCACTGCGAGATGAGCGGCGCTTCGACGCCGAACCGGGTCTCCAGGAAACGGAGCACCGAGGTGTGATCGAGCACCGTTGTGTTCACCCGTGCGCCGGCTGCCGTGGTCCCGGTTCCCGCCGGCCGCCGCGTCCACGGCGAGATCACCGTCGTCGGCACCCGGAAACCGGGCCCGATCGGCGCGCCGTTCACGAACTCGTCGACGGTGCCTGCGCCCGGCGTCGGGGGAGCCATGTGATCGAAGAAACCTCCGTTCTCGTCATAGCTCAGGATGAACGCGGTCTTGGCCCACAGCGCCGGGTTGCTCATCACTGCAGCGATCGCAGCCGCGCTGAAGTTCTCGCCGACGGAGGGCGCAAACGTCGGGTGCTCGGAGATCGCGGTGGGGGCGACGAGCCAGCTGACCTGGGGCAGATTGTTGGCCGCCGCGTCGGCTGCGAAGGCGCCTGCCGACAGGTTCACCATCGCGTTGTCGTACAGCGGTTTGCCGGCAGTCAGGCCCTGGAATTGGGTGAAGAACTTGAGGTTGTTGTCATCGAAGTCGTCCACCTCGTGATACACCCGCCACGTCACCCCGGCCCGTTGCAGCCGTTCCGGGTAGGTCTCCCAGGTGTACGCGACGCCGGAGTTGTCGATCGCCGGGCCACCGCCGGTGGCTGCTGGATCGATCGTGCCCGTCATCGCCACATGACGGTTGGGGTTGGTCGGGCCGAGCACCGAGCAGAAGTAGTGATCGCAGAGCGTGAACTCGTCGGCGAGCGCCCAGTAGTACGCAATATCGGCGCGCGTGAAGTAACCGAGTGCGTGCGCGCCCATCGAAGTCGCGAAACCGTCGTTCTTACCGTTGTTCCAGGCGGCGTGCTGGGCCGCCCACGAGTGGTTCGGATCGGGGCCGCACTGCGCGGACGTGGCCGCCGAGTCATACCGGAACGGCAGCAGGTAACCATCGGGGTGCCCGGCGAACGGGTTCTGATACGCCTGACCACTCGAGGTCGAGGCGAAACCGGCAACGCCCTGCCGCGTCCCGAAGTAGTGATCGAAACTGCGGTTCTCCTGGAACAGGATCACGACGTGCTCGATGTCGCTCAGCCGGGCGACCGGCGCAGCAGATGTCGTCGTGCTCGCCACCGTCGTCGTGGCAGCAGCGGCAGTGCTCGTCGTGGTCACGGGTGGAGCAGTCGCAGCCGCGGTCGGTGGCGTCGCCGGCGGGGCCGCTGACCCGCTCGGCGCAGCGGTCTTGGCATCGCTGCAGCCGGCGATCGCCACGCCGACGACGACGGCGCCGGCCGCCACGGCACCGCCGGCGATGAATCGCCTTCTGCTCATTGCCGATGACCGATCGTCGGAGTCGTGTGCCGTATTCGTCATCCCTTCACTCTTACACGACCGCCAAGCCTGTGCAGAGGCTTCGCTGGCGTTGTGCTCAGGCAGGTGCCGGTGCGACAGCGGAGCGCTGAAGGGTCGAGCCGGGTGGAGCGCTGCCGCGGCGGTGCAGGCGGATCGCAACGAAGACGAGACCACCGCCGGCCACGGCCAGCACGAGCGAATTCAAGGCGAACACGAGTCGGGCGTCGTGCTGCACGAGGTTGCATGGGTTGCGTTCGTACCCGAATTGCTGACCGGTCAGCGGCAGGAGAGGCCTCAGGCCCGGCATGGCCACGGCGGGCCTCGGTGAGCCGGCGAACAGGGTGTTGCAGGCCACCGTCTGAGAGACCGCTTGATGCTTGACCGGGTCGACCCCGATCGGAATGTGGTCCTCGAGCGGTCGCAGCGCCCAGAGGAACAGCACGCTCAAATACCATGCGAGGAGCGCAGCCGCGACCATCAGCAGTGATCGGCGGGCGATGCTAGACATGGGTCTGCATCGTATCGGCGAGGCGGGCCGAGCCTCGCGGTCGTGTCGGCGAGCCGCCCCCGTAGGATCGCCACGTGATCACGTTCTCCTCGGCACCTGCTCTTGAAACTCCGGCGCATCCAGTCGGGCGGCGCACGTTGGAACTCATCGACACTGCGCGCAATGCGCGGTCGCTCACCGTCGACATCTGGTACCCGGCCGTACTCGCGGACGAGCCGCGAGCCCGCTACGAAGTGCTGCCCGGCGTGGCCTTCGAAGCGGCCGTTGCTCGGGATCAGCCGGTGGTCGCCGGTGGTCGGTATCCGCTGATCCTGCTCTCGCACGGGCGCACGGGCATGCGCTTCGCCTACTCGCTGTTGTGCGAGGCGTTGGCGGCACGGGGCAACATCGTCGTGTCGGCTGATCATCCCGGCGATGCGTTGATGGATTGGCTGTCCGGCACGTTCGTCGACGACCGCACCAACGAGATGGGGCGCGTCGGTGATGCGCGGTTCTTGCTGGACGCGCTGTTGACTGCTGAGCGTTCATCGACGATCGTGCCGAGTGACCTCCTCGACGCGATCGACACCGAACGTGTCGTCGCGATCGGCCATTCCTACGGCGCGTACACAGCGCTTGCCACGGCCGCCGGCGCCCGCGGTGTCCCGGCTGACACCCGGCTGCGGGCTGTCATCGGGCTCCAGCCGTTCACTCGCACGATGAGCGACAACGCGTTGGCGAGGGTGACGGTGCCGACCCTGCTCGTGATCTCCGAGCACGACACCACGACACCCGGCGCGATCGATGGGGATCGGCCGTGGTTGCTCGTCGGCGGCAATCCGGTGTGGAGGATGGACCTCGGATCTGCGTCGCATCACGCGTCGAGCGACATGGGTCTCTATCTGGAACTGGCCGGCCAGATCCCCGATCTCCCGCCGATGGTCACCGCATATGTGGCGATGATGGCGCCGGACATGATCGGCTCTCACATCCGCCCATGGCGCGAGGGGCTCGTCCTCGTGGTGGGCGCGATCGGGGCCTTCCTCGATGTCGCGCTCGACATCGATTCACCGCGCGGCTTGGCCGAGGCCGATCATCTCGCCGCTACCGCCGACGTCACGTTGCGACGTCGCGCGGCTGTCAGCAGGTGACGGTCTTGGGCGGGACGACGCCCTTGTTGTTCTCTTGCGCCGACACCACCGAAACGCCCGGATCGGGCGTGGTCACCAGCGTCGGGCTCGAGGGTGACGAGGTGGTCGTCACGACGCCACCGCTCGCCAGTGCCGCCGAGGCGGATGTCGCATGTACGGATGCGTCGACTTCGATGCTGCTCTGATCCTGGACCGGCGCTCCGACGAGCGCCGTCTTGCCGCGAAAGACTGCGAGCACGGCCTGCATGTTCGCTCCGCCGAGGCGGGGGATCAAGACGTCGCTGCCGCTACGGGTGTCGCGCTTGACCTCGATCTGATAGGTGCGAAGGCTGACCGGATCGAGGCGTTGGATGACACCGGCGAATTGGAGCATCCGCTGCAGCGTCAGGTTCGGATCGGTGACGACGTAGTTACGGGCGGTGTCGATCAGCCCACGGGCGACGGACGGCGTGTACACGCCGGTGCTGAGTGCCTTGGCAACGACCCGGCGGAGGAAGTCCTGCTGGCGCGAGATCCTCCCGAGATCTGCGAACGGGTCTTCTGTCCAACTGCCGGTGGCCTCGTCGTACGTCTCGTAGTGACGCGAGCGCACATACGCGAGCGCGTGGTCGCCGCTGAACGTGAAACAACCCGGCTGCGGTACATCGAGCCCGGTGTGGACGTCGCGCGCAGCGAGTTCAAACGGCACCGGCACGCCGCCGACCGCGTCGACGAGTGTCTTGAACGCGCAGAAGTCGACCTGGATGAAATGGTCGACACCGATTCCGAAATTCTCGTAGATGGTGGACACGAGTGTCGCCGGATCGTTCTTGACGTAGGCCGAGTTGATCCGGTTTTCGCTGTTGCTACCGGCGATGTGGATCCACAGGTCGCGCGGGAACGACAGCACCGCTGCCTGATTGGTGGAGGGGTCGACGCGCATGACCATGATCGTGTCACTGCGTTCCCCGATCGAGCTGCGATCGCCGAACGCGGCTGCGAACGGCGACGAGGGATCGACGCACGAATTGTTGTCGGCGCCGGTGATGAGAAAGTTCTTCGCTTGGGGATCTGCTTGCGGGAACGTCTCCGTCGGGCCGAGCCCCGCGTTCGCGGCGTTGGCCAGGTTGATGATCTGCTGGGTCTTCTTCTGGCTGCCGACGAAGCGCTCGCCGAGCAGCAGCGCGGTGGCAGCCGCGAAACAGCCAATGATCAGGAGGCAGTTCAGGGCCAGAACGAGCTTCTGGAGAGGGGAGTG
Organism: Actinomycetes bacterium; assembly: GCA_025358125.1. GTDB lineage: Bacteria > Actinomycetota > Acidimicrobiia > Acidimicrobiales > Ilumatobacteraceae > WLMZ01. Next base: position 18,003 of record JANYKS010000043.1, on the reverse strand, counting down.
CCGTCGGGGCATAGAGCGTTTCGACATGCTGGTTGTGACGCTACCGGCCGGGGTCTGTGAAGTCAGGGCATCCGGTCGTGTGCCACAGCCAGCGAGCCGTCGGTCAGCACTTCACGTCCTTGGGCGGGACGATGCCGCGGATGATCTCCGCGACCGACACGTCCGGCAGCGGTGATGTCGTCGCCGTCGCCGTGGTGGTGGTGGTGCTCGTCGTGGACGCCGGTTTGGTCGTGCCGATTGGCGCCGGGCCGGTGGCGCCGGCCGCGGTCGAGGTCGTGGTCGAGGTCGTGGGCTTTGCGGTCGTGGTGGTCGTGCGTGGCACCGATGTGGTGGTCGATTCGAAGACCTGCTCCGGCGCCTTCGCGAGCTGGGCCTCACCGCGGAAGATGGCGAGGATCGCCTTCATGTTGTCGCCGGCGAGGCGCGGGATCAGCACGGCTGCGCCACCGATCGTCTGACCCGTCGATTCGATCTGGTAGGTCTGCAACGAATCCGGGTTCAGGGTCTTGAGGATGCCGGCGAATTCGAGCTGCTTGCCGATCGTCAGTTCGGGGTCGGTCACGACGTACTTCTCGGCGACATCGATCAGGCCCTTGGCCGCTGACAGGTCGAAGGTGCCCTTCGAGAGCACCTTGGCGACGGCGCGCCGCAGGAAATCCTGCTGCCGCGAGATCCGCCCGAAGTCGCTGGCCGGATCCTCCTTGAACGTGTTCGTCTTCGGATCGAGGTACATGTAATGGCGGCTGCGCGCGTACGCGAGAGCGCCGGCGCCGTCGAAGTTGAAACAGCCCGGATCGGGAACGTCGAGGCCGGTGTTCGCATCCATCGCCGCATATTGGAACGGCACCGAGACGCCACCGACCGCATCGACCAACGTCTTGAAAGCGCAGAAGTCGATCTGGATGTAGTGGTCGACGGCGATCCCGAAGTTGAGGTAGATGGTGTCGATCAACTTCTGCGGCTGATTGAGGCTGTACGCGCTGTTGATCCGGCTTTTGCCGTTCGTGCCGGCGATCTGGACCCACAGGTCTCGTGGCAACGACAGCACTGCCGCACGACTGGTCGAGGGGTCGACGCGCATGATCATGATCGTGTCGCTGCGCTCACCCAGCGTGTCGCGCGGACCGACCGGGTTGGCGGTGTCAGGTGCGTCGCATGCGCCGTTGTCCGAGCCGGTGATCAAGAAGTTGCGTGCGTGTGGATCGGCCGCTGGGAAGGGCTCGGTCGTGGTCGTGGCCGGGTCCGTCGCAACGGAGCTGTCGATCGAGCCCGTTGACTGCGTGGCCGGCGCTCGCAGCGGGGACTTCGATGCTGCGATGAGTTCGCCGGTCTTTTGGTTGTTGTTGAGAAACCGCTGGCCGTAAACGAGGGCGCCCGAGCCGATGAAGCAGGCGAGGGCGATCAGAACGTTGATCGTCAAGACCGCGTACTGAGTGGGACGACGGTGGTGCCTTCGTTTGAGCGGCGGAGCTTTTGGTTGTTCCTGCTCTGCCGATTTGCCCATGAAGGGACGAGCTTATCGCTGCTCGCAGAACACTTGGAAAGCGGCCCGGTCCCGTCGGGCGCGGCTCGGAGGGTAGCGTTGCCCGTGATGCGTATCGCGAGTCCACCCCCCACATGGGTGCGCCACCTCGATCGGCTCCACCTCTTGACGCCGCTGCGGATCCTTGTGGTGGTCCTGCTCGCGATCGTGGCCACGCTGATCATCCGTCGGTTCGTGGCCAAGACCCTGCGCCAGATCTTCGCCAGGGCGACGCCGGCCGACCGGCCTCGCGCAGTAGCGCGGCACCGCGCGCTCAGTTCTGCGCTGCGGGCCGCGCTGACCGGGGTGGTGTGGGCGGTGGCGGTGATCACCGTCATCAGCGAGGTCGGCGTCAACATCGGCGGATTCGTTGCAACGGCAACGGTGATCGGTGGTGCGATCGCGTTCGGCGCGCAGACCCTCATCCGCGATGTCATCGCCGGGTTCTTCGTGCTCGCCGACGATCAGTACGGCGTCGGGGACGATGTCGATCTCGGTCATGTCATCGGCACTGTCGAACGCGTCACGCTGCGCACGGCGCAAGTCCGCGACGGCGAAGGCCGGATCTGGCATGTCACCCACGGCAACGTGCTGCGTGTCGGCAATTTGTCGAAGGCATCCGTCGCGTTGTTGAACCTCGAGGTCGCTCGCAGCATGGATCTGGATGCAGTCCATGACGTGGCCGAGCAGCTCGGCGCGGCGCTCTGCGCGGACGAGGTCGTGGCCCCGATGCTGATCAGCGTTCCGATCTCCGTCGGCGTCACCGAGCTGACCGATGACCGCATCGTCTATCAGCTCAGTGTGGCGACTCGGCCAGGGCACCGTGACGACGTGCGCCGGGCGTGGCGCGCACTCGCGCTGCGGGCGTTTGCTGATGGCAACCTCATCGCGCCGGTTCCGGTGCGAACGGTGCGGTTGGAGCCGATGCTTGCGATCGAGTCGGCGAGACCGTCAGAGCCGGAGAAATAGCCAACGCCGCCACTTACTGATCGCGGCGGGAAGTGTGATCAGCCAGTGACGGCGCGAGCCGAAAGGTGCTACCGGGCGAGCGTGCTCCGTCGGGCGGGACAGCGGGACTGAGGAGCGAAGCTGTGCAGCGACACCGTGTTTGGTTGTGGGCTCATACTGGTCCACCGTCTGCAAACGGGCAGTCAAGCGACATCAAAGTGAATGCAAAGATTCGCACAGCGTGGTCGCATGACTACGATGTCGGCGGCCTTTCGCCGGCGGTCGTTGGACTGGGGCTGAGTGTGACCAGGCACCGCAGTGCAGGCCCCTCGCGCAGCTCGAACGCAGTCACCGAGCCGGCATCGCAGATGTCGCTGCGTCCAGCGACGAGTGCAGCGTGCAATTCGGCGGGTGCTTCGATCACGAGCAGATCGACCGAGGCCCGTTGGCTGAGCTTGGCTTCGGTCTTGGTGCGGCGAACTTGGGCCATCGCCTCCGACACCGAATCGAGCAATTCCGGATCGCCACCCGCAGGTTCAGCGGGCGCCGGCCATGGCGCGCGGTGCACGGAACCCGTCTGCCACCAACTCCACACCTCTTCGCTCGTGAACGCCAAGATCGGTGCGAACAGGCGCTGCAGCGTGCCGAGGGCCGCATGCAGCGCAACCTGCGCGCTGAGCGCGCCGACGTCGGCCGGAATGCGGTAGGCGCGCGTCTTGACGAGTTCGACGTAGTCGTCGCAGAACCACCAGAAGAACGCTTCCGTTCGCTCCAGCGACCGGGCGTAGTCGAATCCCTCGAATGCCGCCGTGCAGTCGGCAACGACTGCCGCGAGCTTGGCCAGCATCGAGATATCGATCGGGTCGGTGGCTGCCCCGATCGTTTCCGGCTGGCCGAGGCCGAGCACGAACTTGCTGACGTTGAGCAGTTTCGTCGCCAGCTTGCGGCCGACCTTCATCTGGTCCTCGCTATAGGCGGTGTCGACGCCCGGGCGGGCCGAGCCCGCCCAGTACCGAACGGCGTCGGTGCTGTACTGCTCGAGCAGACTCATCGGCGTGACGACGTTGCCCTTCGACTTCGACATCTTCTTGCGATCGGGATCGAGGATCCAGCCGCTGAGCGCAGCATGACGCCACGGGGCGGCTCCGTGTTCCCAGTGGCTGCGCACGACCGTCGCGAACAGCCAGGTGCGGATGATGTCATGGGCCTGGGCGCGCATGTCCATCGGGAAGACCCGTTCGAACAGGTCAGGGTCGGCTTCCCATCGTCCCGCGATCTGGGGGGTGAGCGACGACGTCGCCCAGGTGTCCATCACATCTGCGTCGCCCATGAAGCCGCCGGGAATGTTGCGCTGACCGTTGGTGTAGCCGTCGGGGGCGTCGGCGGACGGGTCGATCGGTAGCTGAGATTCCGACGGCACGATCGGGTTGTCGTAGTCGGGGTTGCCGGCGGGGTCGACCGGGTACCAGACGGGGATGGGCACGCCGAAGAAGCGCTGGCGGCTGACCAGCCAATCGCCGTTGAGTCCCCCGACCCAATTGGTGTACCGGTGCTGCATGTGGGCCGGATGCCAGGTGATCTCATCGGCGCGGGCGACGAGCGCGGCGCGCAGATCGGTCTCGCGACCGCCATTGCGGATGTACCACTGACGACTCGACACGATTTCGAGCGCCCGGTCGCCACGCTCGTAGAACTTCACCGGGTGCATGACTGGGCGAGGTTCGCCGAGCAGTTCACCGCTTTCTCTGAGCATCGTGACCATCAGCTTTTGGGCCTGCTTGGCGGTGCGCCCGGCGAGTTCGCCGTAGCGAGCCTGGCCCTTTTCGTCGGTGATCCACGGTGTGTCGGCGATGAACCGACCGTCGCGTCCGACGACGGCCCGCGCGGGGAGGTTCAGCTCGCGCCACCACGTCACGTCGGTGGTGTCGCCGAACGTGCAGATCATGGCGATGCCGGTTCCCTTCTCGGGGTCGGCGAGGTGATGGGCGAGGATCGGCACCTCGACCCCGAACAGGGGAGTTGTTGCCGTGGCAGTGCCGAACAGGGCCTTGTAGCGTTCGTCGGACGGGTGCGCGACCAACGCGACGCACGACGCGAGCAGCTCGGGGCGGGTGGTGTCGATGACGATGTCGGCGCCGTCAGACCGGTGGAACGCGATCTGGTGGTACGCGCCGGCGACCTCGCGGTCCTCCATTTCGGCCTGTGCGACCGCCGTCTTGTAGTCGACGTCCCACAGCGTCGGCGCGTCCTGGGTGTACGCCTCGCCGCGGGAGAGGTTGTGCAAGAAGGCCAGCTGGCTGACCCGGCGACTGTGCTCGTCGATCGTGGTGTACAGCAACGACCAGTCGTACGACAGCCCGAGGCGGCGCAGCACGCTCTCGAAGATCTTCTCGTCCTGGGCGACGAGCTCTTCGCACAGTTCGATGAAGTTGGCCCGCGAGACAGCGATCGCCTGATGGTCCTTCGGCGGTTCACCGTGGAATGGCGGCTCGAAGTCAGCCACGTATCGGGAGGCGGGATCGCAGCGGACGCCGAAGTAGTTCTGGACTCGGCGTTCGGTGGCGAGACCGTTGTCGTCCCAACCGATCGGGTAGAAAACGGACTTGCCGGTCATTCGCTGATAGCGGGCGATGATGTCGGTGTGGGTGTAGCTGAACACGTGGCCGATGTGCAGTGAACCGCTGACCGTCGGCGGTGGCGTGTCGATCGCAAACACCTGGTCACGAGTCGCCGACCGATCGAAGGAATAGGTGTGGTCGCTGGCCCACTGGTGGCTCCAGCGGTCTTCGATGCCATCGAGCGATGGCTTGTCGGGGATCCTGGTCGCAGGCCGATCAGATGAACTCATAGCTGCTCAGGCTACCGAACCGTCCCAATCCAGGCTCTGCTGACGGTGAGTGTCCCCGATCAGATTTTCACGGCGGTCAACTCCGGGCGCCGGGGGCGAAAACTCGGATCAATGTGGCGGGTTGAGGGCGGTGTCGACCCGCGATGACCAGTCGATGTCTTCGGTGCTCGCGCCCGCTGCGTGGATCTCGGCCCGCTGGCGGGCCAGTTCGACCGCGGCCGACTCGACGTCCGAGGTGAGTTCGCGCTCCGCGATGTCGGTACGCAGGCGGCTCGCGAGCGCAGGGCTCGATCCACCGGTGCTGACCGCGATCGTCACGAGACCGCGTCTCGCGACGGCGGGCAGGATGAACGAGCAGTTGTCCGGATCGTCGGCGCTGTTGACCCACACCTGCGCCGCCCGCGCGTCGCCTGCCACCTGCGCGTTGACCGTTGGATCGTTCGTGGCAGTCATCACCAGCTGCTGACCGGCCACATCGCCTTTGCGGTACGGCCGCCGCTCGATCTGCGCTCCGATGGCCTCGAAGCCTGCGCTGACCTGCGGTGCGACAACGGTGATGACGCCACCTGCTTGCGCCAGAGCGGTTGCTTTGCGGAGCGCGACCCGTCCGCCGCCGACCACGAGCACGCGAACGCCGCCGATGTCGAGGAACACCGGATAACCGAACGGCATAGCGTCGAAGGCTATCAGATCGTGAATTATTAAAACCTGATCGGTTTTGTCGGGATATAGTGTTGCGATCTCTCCCAAGGACCCGCTCATGTCACTGATCTCCTTTCCGGCCGCACTCGAAACCGGCCACCCGGCCGACACGTTGCGCTGGGCCGCCGACCAATTCGGGCTCGACCGCCTGGTGGTGACGGCCAGCTTCGAGGACGCGGTGCTCGTCCATCTCGCCGCCACCGCCGTTCCTGGCATCGAGATCGTCCTGCTCGACACCCAGTACCTGTTCGCCGAGACGAAATGGTTTGTCGACGAACTCGCCAAGAAGCTGGACCTCAACCTGCACATCATCCATCCGCTGTCCAATATCCAGCCCGACAACTTGTGGCAGAGCGACCTCGAGGGATGTTGCAACGTCCGCAAGGTCGAGCCGCTCGAGCGGGCGCTGGCGGGAAACAGGGCGTGGGTCACCGGTGTGCGCCGCGCCGATGGGCCGACCCGGGCGAATGCGCCGGTTGCCAGCTTCGACATCGGCCGCAACATCGTCAAACTCAACCCGCTCGCGGCGTACAGCGACGACGACATGGCGCTGTACGTGCAGTTGCACGACCTGCCCGCGAACCCGCTGACGGAGCGCGGCTACCCGTCGATCGGGTGCTGGCCATGCACCCGCCCGGTCGCTGCGGGGCAAGACAAGCGCGGCGGTCGCTGGGTCGGCAGCGCCAAGACGGAATGTGGGCTCCACCTGTGAGCACCAACTTCGCGTCCATCCACCTCGCTGCGCTCACCGACGAGGCGATCACCATCATCCGCGAGGTCGCTGCCGAGTGCGACAACCCGGTCCTGCTGTTCAGTGGCGGCAAGGACTCTGCGGTGCTGTTGCACCTGGCGCTGCTCGCGTTCGCCCCTGCCCGCCTGCCATTCCCCGTCATGCACGTCGACACCGGCCACAACTTCGATGAGGTGATCGCCTACCGCGATGAGTTCGTCGCAAGCAACGATGTGCGGCTCGTGGTTGCGAGCGTGCAGGACTCGATCGACACCGGACGCGTCGTCGAGGACAACGGGCCGCGGGCGAGCCGCAATCGGCTCCAGTCGGTGACGCTGCTCGATGCGATCACCGAGCACGGATTCGACGCCGCGTTCGGTGGCGGCAGACGCGACGAGGACAAGGCCCGCGCCAAGGAACGGATCCTCAGCTTCCGCGATCGTCAGGGCCGCTGGGATCCGCGCCAGCAGCGCCCGGAACCCTGGGGTGTGCTCAACGCCCGAATCCGCAAGGGCGAGCACCTGCGCGCGTTCCCGCTGTCGAACTGGACCGAACTCGATATCTGGCGCTACATCGCAGCCCACGAGGTGGCGCTGCCGAGTATCTACTACAGCCACACCCGCACGGTCGTCGCCCGTGACGGCATGCTGCTCTCGGTTGGTGGACCGGTGGTGCTCGAGCCGCACGAGGCTTCGTTCGAAGCGGTGGTGCGCTACCGCACCGTCGGCGACGCGAGCTGCACCGGCGCGGTCGAGTCGACGGCGGCAACGGTCGAGGACGTGATCGCCGAGGTGGCCGCGGCGCGGATCACCGAACGCGGCGCCACGAGGGCAGACGACACATTCAGTGAATCCGCAATGGAAGACCGCAAGCGAGAGGGATACTTCTGATGAGTACGACTTCGGCAACGGTCACCCCATTGCCACGGGATTGGGGTGCCCCGGTCGCCCAGCGCGCAACGTTGCGGATCGCAACGGCTGGATCGGTCGACGACGGCAAGAGCACGCTCATCGGGCGTCTGCTGCACGACACCAAGACCGTGTTCGAGGATCAACTCGCCGCAGTGGTGAAGGCGAGCCGTCGGTACGGCGACGGCGAGACGAACCTCGCGCTGCTCACCGACGGCCTGCGCGCCGAGCGTGAGCAGGGCATCACGATCGATGTCGCCCACCGCTATTTCGCCACCCCGAAGCGCAGCTTCATCGTCGCCGACACGCCTGGCCACGCGCAGTACACGCGCAACATGGTGACCGGCGCGTCGACCGCCGACGTCGCGATCGTGCTCGTCGATGCTCGCCACGGCGTCGTCGAGCAGACTCGGCGTCACGCCTTCATTGCGACGCTGGTCGGCGTCCGCGCGATCGTGGTTGCCGTCAACAAGATGGATCTGATCGATTGGGACGAGGCCCAGTACCTGTCCATCTCGAAAGAGGTCGCAGAGTACATCCGTGCCCTGCCGACGCCAGTTCCCGTGATTGCGGTGCCGCTCTCGGCGCTGCTCGGCGACAACGTGGTCGAGCCATCGCTCAACACGCCGTGGTACGACGGCCCGCCGCTGCTCGAGCTGCTGGAGGAGTTCGACATCGCGCCCGCCAACGAGGTCGGTGCACGCGTGCACGTGCAGCGGGTCATCCGCCCTCAGGGAGGTGAGTTCGCCGACTTTCGCGGGTACGCGGGTGTTGTCGCCGGTGGCGTCCTGACCGTCGGCGACGCCGTCACGATCCTGCCAGTCGGGATCGAGACCACGGTGACGGCGTTGCACCGCGCCGGCAAGCGGGTCGAGACCGCTGAGTCCGGACACGCGATCGTGGTCGAACTCGCAGACAAGGTCGATGTCGCCCGCGGCGATGCGCTCGTTGCGACAGCCTCGCCGACACCTCCGAGTGTCGGCGAGATCGTCGAGGTCGACGTGTGCTGGATGACCGATCAGCCACTTGGGGTCGGCAGCCGCTACTGGTTCAAGCACGGCAGCCGCACCGGCCGAGCGGTTGTCGCGGCCGTCGACTACCGTCACGATCTTTCCTCGCTCGAACGTGAGCCGGCCAGCGAACTCCTCCTCAACGACCTCGGTCGAATCCGACTCCGGCTCAGCGAGGCGATCATTGCCGATCGCTATGTCGACAATCCTCAGGGCGGGCGGCTGATCCTGATCGACGAAGCAACGAACACCACAGCGGGGGCGGCGATGGTCGCCGCACACGTGCGATGAGTGCTGTCGAGGACATCAAGGTCGCGAGCAACTATCTGCGCGGCGACTTGAAGAGCGAGCTGTCCAACGGCGCGACCGACTTCAGCCACGACGGGATCGTGGTGTTGAAGTTCCACGGCATCTATCAGCAAGACGATCGTGATGTCCGCCGGGCCCGCGCGTCCAAGCGGCTGCCGTTGGACTACAGCTGCATGGTCCGAGCCTCGGTGCCAGGAGGAGTGATCACCACCGAACAGTGGGTCGCGCTCGATCGCCTCTGCGAGATCACGGATGGCACGCTGCGGCTCACCACGCGTCAGGGTGTGCAGTTCCACACGGTGCTGAAGGATGACCTGCATCAATTGGTGCGCGGCATCAACGCGTCGCTGCTCACCACGCTCGCCGCATGCGGCGACGTGGTCCGTAACACCATGGCCTGCCCGTTCCCCGACGAGCGTCAAGCCGTGCTTGCGCCGTTGCTGAGCCAACTCGTCGCCCGCTTCCGGCCAAGGACCACGGGCTACTGGGAGCTGTGGGTCGACGGCGACAAGGCCGTGACGGCAGAACCATCGGAGGACGAGGACGCCTCCGCAGTCGTCGAGCCGGTGTACGGCGAGTCGTATCTGCCGCGCAAGTTCAAGATCGGTCTCGCCTGGCCGGGCGACAACTGCATCGATCTGTTCAGTCAGGACGTCGGCTTGCTGCCGACACTGTCGGAAGGTCTCACCGGTGACCTCACGGGTTTCGTCGTGTATGCCGGTGGCGGGCTCGGGATGAGCCACGCCCGCGAGGACGACACGTACCCGCGTCTCGCCAGCGAACTCGGATGGATCACGCCGGAGCAGGTCGTCGACGTCGTCGAAGCGGTGATCACGACCCAGCGCGATCACGGCAACCGTGGCGACCGCCACCGGGCGCGACTGAAGTACCTGATCGACGAAAAGGGCGTCGAGTGGATCAAGGCAGAGGTCGAGCAACGCAGCGGCGCAACGCTGCGCCCGTCGCCGGCGCTGCCACCGTGGGGCGCTGACGATCATCACCACTGGTCGCCGATCGGCGAGACTTTCACGTACGGCCTGCCGATCCCATCCGGTCGCGTCGGAGACCGGCTCGGCGTCACGTTGCGGACCGCGCTGCGCGAGATCGCCGAATCCGGTCTCGTCGAAGGGTTCCGGGTCACGCCGCGCCAGGACTTGTTGCTGGCCGGCGTCACGCGGACCGGTCGGGAACGGATCGAGAAGATACTGCGCTCCCACGGCGTCGTCCTTGCGGAGGACGTCAGTGCGTTGACGCGGCTATCGATCGCGTGCCCCGCATTGCCGACGTGCGGCCAGGCGCTCGGCGAGGCCGAGCGGGTGCTGCCCGAGTTCGTCGACTCGCTCGACAAGACTCTGGCGGACGCCGGTATCGCCAATTCGGCGATCCGGATGAACATGACCGGCTGTCCGAACGGCTGCTCGCGTCCGTACAACGCCGAGATCGGCATCGTCGGGCGGACCAAGACCAACTACGACGTGTATGTCGGCGGTGCCGTCGGCGGCGACCGGATGGCCGAACGGCTGCGCGCCGATGTTGCGCTGGCCGACATACCGGCACTGCTGGCGCCGGTGTTCGCGCAGTACGCGGCCAACGGCGGGCAGGACGAAAGCTTCGGCGACTATTGCGCCCGAGTCGGCACCGATCAATTGGTCACGATCCTGCCGGCCCCGACCGTGAAGCGTCGGCGCAGTGCACAAGTCGGATCTGAAGCATCATGATCGGTCACGTCGCCCTCGTCGGGGGTGGCCCCGGCGATCCCGAGCTGCTCACGCTGAAAGCGGCGCGACTGCTCGCGCAGGCCGATGTCGTGATGTACGACGCGCTCGTGAGTCCTGAGGTAATTGCCCTCGCATCGCCGTTGGCCGAGTTCATCGACGTCGGCAAGCGACCAGGGCAAGGCGTCGCCCAGGACCTGACCAACGTGCTGTTGATCCAACTCGCCCGGGCCGGCAAGCGGGTCGTGCGGTTGAAGGGCGGCGATCCGTTCGTGTTCGGCCGAGGTGGCGAGGAAGCGCTCGCCTTGGCGGAGGCCGGCATCGCGTGCGAAGTCGTTCCGGGCATCACATCGGCCATCGCCGCTCCCGCCGCGGCAGGGATCCCCCTGACGCATCGCGGGTTGTCGGCGTCGTTCACGGTCGTCACGGGTCACCGCCAACACGGCGAGGCGCCGGTCAACTGGGCCGCCCTCGCGCAGGCTGGTGGCACGGTCGTGGTGCTGATGGGCGTTGCCGAACGGGCCGCGATCGCCGTCGCACTGATGTCGGGCGGAATGCCCGCCGACACTCCGGTGGCCGCGATCGGGCGGGCAACGACCGAGCACCAAGTCGTCGGTCGGTGCCGCATCGATCAGCTCGCGGAGTTGCCCGTGGAATCGCCGGCCACTCTCGTGATCGGCGCCGTCGCGGCGCTCAATGTGGGTGAGCTGGAGGTGGTCGCCGCCTACGCTGTCGATTGATGCTGAAGCTCTACGACACCGCGACACGAATGGTTCGCCCGCTCGAGCTGCGCGAGCCGGGCACCGTGAGTCTGTACGTGTGCGGACCGACGGTATACGGGCCTCCCCACCTCGGCCACGGCAAGTCCACGCTCGTGTACGACATCCTTCGTCGCTATCTGGAATCCACCGGCCTCGTGGTGCGCCACGTGTCGAACATCACCGACATCGAGGACAAGATCATCGAACGGGCCGAGCGTGAGGGCCGTCCGTGGCAGGAGATCACCACCAAGTGCGAAGCGGTCTGGTGGCAGGCGATGGATGCGATGGATGTGCTTCGCCCGACCGACACGCCCCACGCGACGGACTACGTCGACGAGATGGTCGCGATGATCGGCGACCTGATCGCGAACGAATCGGCATATCTCACCGACGACGGAATCTACATGTCGGTCCGTTCGGTTGAGGGCTACGGCCTGCTCGCCCACCAACGGCTCGAGGACATGCTCAGCGGTGGTGGCGACCGCGAGGTGGTCGGCGCCGAGAACAAACGCGACCCAGCCGACTTCGCGTTGTGGAAGTTCACCAAACCGGGTGAGCCGAGTTGGCCATCACCGTGGGGTGACGGTCGTCCCGGCTGGCACAGCGAGTGTGTGGTGATGAGCCTCAGTCTGCTCGGCGAGAATTTCGACCTCCACGCCGGCGGCAACGACCTGAAGTTCCCCCACCACGAGAACGAGCGGGCACAGGCTGTCGCGCTCGGCAAGGTCTTCGCCAACCACTGGATGCACCACGCGTTCGTCGTCGACGCAGAAGGCGAGAAGCTGTCCAAGAGCCTCGGCAACTTCACCAACCTGCTCGACCTGGTCGACACCATGGACCCGCGCAGTTACCGGTTGCTGCTGCTCCAGAGTCACTACAGATCGCCGGTGCAGGTCAACACCGACACCGTCGGCGCTGCCGAGCGGGCGCTTGCCGGGCTCGACACGTTTGCCCGCCGCGCGTCTGCTGCTGGCGTTTCGGGCGACATCGTTGACGACGAGCTGGTCGCGGCTTTTCGCGAGCGGATGGACGACGATCTCGATACTGCAAGCGCGATGGCCATCGTGTTCGACGCAGCCCGGCGCGGCAATGCCGCGATCGACGCCGCCGATCTCGATCAGGCTGCGGTCCTGGCCGGCTCCGTCCACGCGCTGTGCGCAGCGGTCGGGCTGAAGCTGAAAGCAGTCGCCGACGTGCCCGCCGACGTCTTGGCGAAGGCCGCTGCCCTCGATCAGGCGCGGGCCGCGAGGGACTTCGCGGTGGCCGATGCGCTGCGGGCCGAGCTCCAAGCCGACGGGTGGCTGGTCGAGACGACCAAAGCCGGCACGACCATCCGCCGCTGATCCCGCCCGGTTTGATCACGTTCGCAGGATCAGCAATCGGCCTCTGGCCAAGCTCCACCGATTTCAGCGAGGAATTACCTCGACGTATCGATATTCGCTCACATGAACCAGTAACAGACGGGCTGGTCAGGGGATCAGTCGCCGGCGGTCAGCGAGTGCGTGGGCCGGGCGGGCAGCCTGCTCACTGGTGGATGTTGGGATTGACGCACCAAAGATGGCACGCTTGAACACCGTGTCAAGCGCCACCCCCACAATCCGGACCCCGTTGCCACGGGGATTCTGGGTGATCTGGACGACGGTTGCCCTCGACCTCGTCGGATTCGGCATCGTCGCCCCGATCCTCGGCCGCTACGCCGAGCGGTTCGGCGCCAACCCGTTCACCGTCGGCCTGCTCTTCGCATCGTTCTCAATGGCCCAGTTCCTGTGTGCGCCGGTTCTCGGACGGCTCAGCGACCGCGTCGGGCGAAAGCCGATCATCTTGCTGTCGCTGTTCGGCACAGCAGTCGGCAGTGTGATCACCGGAGCAGCCGGGGCGCTGTGGTTGCTGTTCCTCGGGCGCATCATCGACGGCGCATCGGGCGCAAGCGTCTCGGTGGCGCAGGCAGCGGTGGCCGATGTCGTGCCGGAGAAGGATCGCGCGCGGGCGTTCGGCCTGCTCGGCGCCGCGTTTGGGGTCGGCTTCGTCGTCGGTCCGGCCCTCGGTGCCCTGTCGGCGCTGCGAGGTCCGCATCTGCCGTTCTACGTCGCGGCTGGCGTTGCGTTCGTCAACGGCATCGTCGCGATCTTCCGTCTCCCTGAAACGCATCATGAGCGCCGGGTGAAGCGTGCCATCAAGTCCGTGCACTCAGGCGACCTGTGGCGGCTCGTGATCGTCGCGTTCATCGCGGTCGCGGCCTTCAGCGGCTTCGAGGCGACGTTCGCCCTGCTCGCCGAGCGGCGATTCGATCTCAACGAAGCTGGTATCGCCGTCGTTTTCCTGTGCATCGGCGTCGTCCTGGTTGTCGTCCAGGGCGGAGTCGTCCACCCCGTCGGCGTCCGGCTGGGTGTTCGCGGTTCGGTCTCGGCCGGCTTGGTGCTCAACGCGTCCGGTTTGCTCCTGCTTGCTTTCGCCGAGCGGTGGGCAGTGCTTGTGCCAGCGCTGGTGCTGTTGACGCTCGGCCAGGGTCTGACAGCGCCAAACTTTACGGCAATGGTCAGTAGCGGTGTCGCTCCCCAGCAGCGCGGTGAGGCGCTCGGCTTTCAGCAGAGCGCGAGCGCGCTCGCGCGGGTGACGGGTCCTGCCCTTGCCGGGTTCTTGTTCCATCACGCCGGAATCCCGACGCCGTACATTGTCGCGGCTGCGCTGTGCGGGCTCGGACTGGCAGTGTTGAATTGGACTCGAACCGCGTGACAGCGTCGGTCGAGGCGGCTGATCCGCCATCGCTGAGGCGCCTCGCTCAACTCGACGAGCGGTGGATCGGGGCCGACGACGTCGTCCACATCACGGCCACCGGGTCGAGGCGGATGGGTTACCAGCCGGGCCTCGACGGGCTCCGCGCGATCAGCGTCGTGGCAGTGATGCTCTATCACGGCGGCTTCGGGTGGATGTCGGGCGGTTTCTTCGGAGTCGAGGTGTTCTTCGTCGTCTCCGGCTACCTGATCACCTCGCTCCTGCTCGACGAGCGCGAGCAGCAGCAGCGGGTCAGTCTCGAACAGTTCTGGCTGCGTAGGGCTCGGCGACTGCTGCCGGCCGTGTCCACGATGCTCGTCGCGGTGTCGATCTGGGCTGCGTTGTTCGGCTCGCCAGAACAGCAGTCGACACTGAAGCGGGACCTGCCGTGGTCGATTTTCTACGTCGGCAACTGGGGCCAGATCCTGGGCAGGACACCGTATTTCTCCACGACCGACCCACCGTTGCTGCGCCATCTCTGGTCGTTGGCCGTCGAGGAGCAGTGGTATCTCGTGTGGCCGCTGATCTTCGTTGCCGCGATGGCGGTCGGCAGCGCCCGGCTGCGCAACCGTGGTCACCTCTTCATCGCCATGTCGGCGACGCTGATGGTGACGATGTTCGTCCTCCACGGACACCTGTCGAACAATGCGCTCTATCTCAACACGTTCACCCGCTCGAGCGGGCTGCTGCTCGGCGCCGGCTGCGCCTTCGTCTGGCGGCCATGGCGGTTCCCGTCACCGTCGCGACGGCGCGGTCGCCGCCTCGATCCGATCGGTGGGGCAGCGCTGGCACTGCTGATCTGCATCATGAGCGTCTCGGTGCTCACGGCAGGTTATGTCTACGAATGGCTGCTCGCGATCGTTTCTATCCTGTCGATGGTCGTCGTCGCCGTGGTCGTGTATCCGGCAGCTGACGGGTTTCGGGCCATTCTCGGGTGGAAGCCATTCGTCGAGATCGGACGACGCTCGTACGGCCTCTACCTTTGGCATTGGCCGATCTTCGTGATCGGGAGCGTGTACCACTCCGGTAGTTGGCCGAAGTTCATCGTCGCAATCGCGATCACCGCCGGGGTGTCGGAGGCGTGCTATCGCTTGATCGAGACACCGATCCGGCGCGGCATGCTCGGCAGATGGCTGCGCGATCAGCGCAGCACAATCGGCGCGGACCGCGTCCGGCGTGTCCGGCTGACGGCTTCGGTCGCGTTCGGGGTTGGCGTCGTCGTCGTCGCCCTCTTTGCCTTCTTCGTGGCAGTCCATCATTTCGATCCAGCCGTCGGAGGAGCGAACGCCTCGTTCAGCCTCGCCAACGGATCGCCGGAAACGGCGACTGCGGCGGCCACAGCCCCAGGAGCGATCGGACCTTCGGCGCAGTCGGGTCCATCGGTGCAGTCGGGTCCTTCGGTGCAGTCGGGTCCTTCGGCAGCGGCGGGTGCAGCGGTGGTACCCGTGCCGGCTCCCGCTGCAACGCCGACCACGGCGGCAAGCCTGCCCCGTCGCGTCGTCGTCGTCGGCGATTCGCAGGCGCACTCGTTGGCGATCAACCTGCCGGCCGGCATCGGCACCACGTTCACGATCACGGACGGGTCGGTCGAGGGCTGCGGTGTCTACGACACTGGCAGGGTGATCTCGAGCCTCAAGACGTTCAATCGCAACTTCGCCAACTGCGCCGGTTGGTCGGCGAAATGGGGCGTTGCCGCCTCGTCGGCCCACGCCGAAGTCGCGCTCGTGGTGGTCGGGGCGTGGGACGTCTTCGACATCCAGCTCGCGGACCGCACGGTGGTGTTCGCCACGCCGGAGGGTGACTCGTACTACCTCGCCAATCTGCAACGCGGTATCGACGCGCTGAAGGCGTCCGGCACGCATGTGGCCCTGCTCGAGGTGGCGTGCATGCGGCCCAAGAATGTCAAGGGCGCTGGGGTCCCAGCGCTGCCGGAGCGGGCGGCCGACAGTCGCACGGGCCACGTGAATCAGCTGTTGAAGCAGGCGGCGGCGGCGGATCCATCACACGTCACGTTCGTGACCGGGCCGGCGGCGTGGTGCAACGACCCGGCGATCGGCACCGACCTCGGCTACCGGTGGGACGGCGTGCACGTGTACAAGCCGGGCGCGAACCTGATCTACGAGACCATCGCGCCCGCGCTCTTGAAGATCCCCGTCGGGGCGGCGTAATCAAGCACCCGTCGTCCAGCGATGTGCGCTGTAGAGGCCCGATCGGCTTGCTTTTTCGGGCCGGCCAACGAAGGATGACGAGATGACCGACTCGAGCGCGACGACGCGACCGATTGGCCCGACGCGACCGCTTGGCCCAACGCGACCGATTGGCCCGACGCGACCGATTGGCCCAACGCCTGGCACACAAGCCTGGCTCGACCAGGTCGTCGAAGCCGTCGTCGATCCAGACCAACGCATCGTCGACCCGCATCACCACCTGTGGCCCGTCGGCGGCGCCCTCCCGTATGGCCTCGTCGAACTCGAGGCCGACGTTCGCAGCGGGCACAAGATCGAGCGAACCGTCTTCGTCGAGTGCCACGCTGCGTACCGAGTAGGTGGGCCGGCGCACCTGGCTCCCGTCGGTGAAACGGAATTCGTTGCTCACGAGGCGATGCGCGGCTCGACGACGCTGATCGCCGGAATCGTCGCCCACGCCGACTTGACCAACGGCGACGTACTCGATGAGGTTCTCGACGCTCACGTCGAAGCTGGGCACGGGTTGTTCCGCGGCATCCGCCACGCAGGGTCGCGCGATCCGAATCCTGAAGTGCTCGCGATCCCGGGCCGCGCGCCGGTTGGGCTGTATTCCAACGAGTCCTTCCGCGCCGGTGTTGCCAGGCTCGGACAGCGCAACCTCACCTACGACACGTGGCATTACCACCACCAGAACCGAGACTTCGCTGCTCTCGCGAGAGCGGTTCCCGACACGACCATGGTGCTCGATCACTTCGGCACGCCACTCGGTGTCGGGCGTTACGCAACGCAGCGCGAAACCATCTTCGAGCAGTGGAGGCTCGACATCGCCGAGATCGCCAGGTGTGAGAACGTCGTTGCCAAGCTCGGTGGTCTCGCAATGCCGGACAACGGCTTCGGTTGGGAGTCGGCGCAGCGCCCGCCGACGTCGGACGAGTTCGTTTCCAGCCAACGGCGTTACTACCTGCATGCCATCGAGTGCTTCGGTCCTCGGCGCTGCATGTTCGAATCGAACTTCCCTGTCGATCGTGGTTCGTTGTCGTACCCGGTTCTCTGGAACGGCCTCAAGAAGATGGTCGCTGATTTCCCCGCCGGCGAACGTGACGACATGTTTTTCGGCACCGCGACCCGGACCTATCGGCTCGGCACATGAGCGTCGCTTCACCACGGCATTTCTGGCTCTGTGCGATCGTACTCGTCGGTTGCGCGAGCGGTCCCGGTGCTACGCCGACGAACCCGAGCACAGCATCGTCGGGGAGTACCACGGCGCCGGCGGGCGCAACGCCAGCGACGGCTGCTGCTCCACCATCGTCTGGCATTTCACCGCTCGCACCCGCCTCGAACTGGTTGACGTTCGGCGCACGCCTCGATCGTCGTGGCGTCGTCGGCGGCGGGCCCGATCCTGAAACGGTCGTGTCACGTTGGACGTCGCCGCGGCTCGACGGAGCGGTGTATGGCCAGGTCCTCGTCGTGGGCTCGACCGTGATTGCCGCAACCGAGGGCAATTCGGTGTACGGCTTGGCGGTCACCGACGGGAAGGTGTTGTGGACGACCAAGCTCGGCACACCGATGCTCGGGTCGATGTTGCCGTGCGG
>JANYKS010000037.1 GCA_025358125.1 Actinomycetes bacterium | reverse complement strand
CGGCACCCGCCCCGGCACCGGCACCCGCCCCGGCAGCGGCACCCGCCCCGGCACCGGCACCCGCCCCGGCAGCGGCACCCGCCCCGGCAGCGGCACCCGCCCCGGCGCCGATGTCGCATGCGTGGTTGCGTCCCGGCCCGGACGCACTCGGCCGTGGCCTCGTCATCAATGCAGGAGCAAACATCGCGACGCCATGGCGAGACGCGGAACGAGTCGTGATCGACGCCGCTGTGATCGCGGATCCGGAGTCGACGATCGCGGAACTGATGGGACATGCCCACGCCGCCCGGCGCGTCGTCGTCGAACTCGCCGCGCCGTTCTCAGATCCACCGCGTTCGACTACGGATGTGGCGCCGTTCGAACTCGGCGCCCGGTTCTGGTTTGCACTCGACGTGTTGCACCATCTCGTCTGGAGCAACTCGATCGACGCGACATGTACTGAGCCGGGGTGGAGGGTCCTCGACGACGCGATCGCACTCGGAGCGCGGCCGCTCGACGACGGCCCCGGCGATGTGAGGCTCGCCGACGGTTCGGCGATCTGGCTCGATGGCGGCCCACTTCGGCGAAGCGATCCGATCGATGGACTCGCCGTGCTGCACACCGTCAACATCGAGCACGGGTCGCTGCAACCGCCGGTCGGTGGCGAAGCGTCGGCACAACTCGCGGCCGACCAACGCGCCGCCGTCGTGCACCAAGGAGCCGCGGCACGGATCATCGCCCCTGCGGGCAGTGGCAAGACGCGTGTCCTCACCGAGCGGGCCCGGCACCTGCTCGATTCGTGGAGGGTGCCGCCGACAGCGCTCAGCCTGGTGGCGTTCAACAGACGGGCCCAGCAGGAGATGCAGTCCCGCACCACCGATCTGCGCGGATTGCGGGTGCGCACACTCAACGCGATCGCACTGGCGATCGTGAACGGCAGCGCGCCCTTCCTCGCCCAACCGAGGACGCTGCAGACCATCGACGAGATCGAAGTGCGCCGGATCATCGGCCGCCTGGTGCAGTTCCCGCGCAGGCGCAACACCGATCCCGTCGCCGCATGGATCGAGGCGTTGGGCGTGGTGCGCCTCGGCCTGCGCCGGCCGCAGCAGGTGGAGGCGATGTACGGCGGCGACGTCGACGGACTCGTCGGCCTGTGGCCGCGCTATCGCGCCGAGTTGCAGCGCGACGGCGTGCTCGACTTCGACGAACAGATCTACCGCGCGATCGAGCTGTTGCTCGTCGACCCCGATGTGCGACAAGCCGCGCAGCGGTCATGCCGGCTGTTGCTGGTCGACGAGTTCCAGGATCTCACGCCGGCCCATGTACTGCTCGTGCGGCTGCTGTCCGCGCCGGGTTTCGGCGTGTTCGGCGTCGGCGACGATGACCAGACGATCTACGGCTTCAGCGGGGCCGATCCCGCATGGCTGATCGATTTCGCATCGCTGTTCCCGCACGCCGGAGCGCATCCGCTCGAGGTCAACTACCGCTGTCCGGGTGACGTGGTCGAGGCAGCTGATCGACTCGTGCGCCATAACGGGCGGCGGGTTGCGAAGGTCATCCGGTCCGCTCGCCCGGACAGCACTGGCCTGCGCGTCGTCGTCGCCGAGCAGACACTCACCGCAACAGTAGAAGCCGTTCGTTCGGTCCTCGATTCCGGCCGCGCAGCGGGCGACATTGCGGTCCTTGCCCGCGTCAATGCGCTACTCGCCCCTGCGCAACTCGGTCTGCTCGCGGCCGGCATCCCGGTGCAGGGCGGTGTCGGGTCCGAGTTCGCCGAGCGAACTGCGGTGCGCGCCGCGTTGGCCTGGCTTCGGCTGTCGGTGTCGAGTCCGGATGCGCTCGATGCCACCGATCTCGCCGAGGCACTCCGTCGTCCGTCCCGGCCGATGCATCCGAACGTGGCCAACTGGGTCGCCGAGCAGGGTTCGATCGGGGGTCTGCGGCGGCTGGCCGGCCGGGTCAACAACGAGCGCGATGCTGCCCGCATCACGTCGTTCGCCGGCGACATCGTCGGTCTCCAACGGCTCGCGGCCACAGGGACCTCAGCCGACCTGGTGGCCTCACTCGCCGACGACATCGGCCTCGGCGCGTCGATTGCCACACTCGACGACGGCCGCCGGGGCATGAACCGCGCCGCTCAGAACGACGATCTCGTCGCGCTCGCCCAGATCGCGTCGCTGCAGCCCGACCCCGCTCGGTTCGGGTCGTGGCTTCGCGAACAACTCTCCGGACAGCGATCCCAGTACGGGGTCACGCTGGCCACCGTGCATCGGGTCAAGGGTCAGGAGTGGCCGGTTGTCGTGCTCCACCACGCCGAGGCCGATCAGTATCCGCACCGTCTCGCCGAAGATGTCGAGGAAGAACGCCGGGTGTTCCACGTTGCGATCACGCGTGGTGCCGAGCAGGTCATCGTGGTGGTCGGGGACGATCCGTCGCCGTTCGTCGCCGAAATGAACAACGAACCACCGGCCCGCGTCGGAACGGAACGATCAGTGCGCCACCCGGGTGGGCGCGAGCCGGTCGCGGCGAAACCGGCGCCTCGTGCGGGCGTGTTCGAGAAGGGGTTCGTGCTGGCCGGCGAGGGGCTCGTGCTGGTCGACGGCGGGCAGGAGTGGACGATCGAAGCCGTCGACACCGCCGGAGCTGTCGCTCGACTCGGGGGAGTGACCCGGCGGTTCGCGTTCGGCTCCGCCGTGGTGACGCAGGGTCGCCAGCGCGGCCCGCTGCGCGCAGTGGCGGCGGGGGACAAGACCGCACCTTCTGCTGTCAGCATCCGCGCCCACGATCTGCTCCGTCAGGCCCGCGAGCGTCTGCGCAACGGCAAACCCGCGTACGTCGTGTTCGACGATGCGACGCTGGAACGAATCGCGTTGGCACTGCCATCGACGCTCGCGGCGCTGCGAACCGTGCAGGGAATCGGTCCGGCCAAGCTCGAGCAGTACGGCGATGCGGTGCTGCTCGCGATCGAGGACGCCGGCTGACGGTAGTCGGACTCGACTACCACGAGCAGGTGTCACCTACGCTCGCCGACATGTCGGAACACGGTGAATTCGCGGATCCCCCCGAGGGCAGCAGACAGCGCGAATCGACCGCGCGAATCGACTTAGGCCTTCTGGGGTTTCGGAGCGGGAACGCGGATCGTGACCGCCCGTGGGACGACCCTGATCTTGAGCCGGTTGGTCTTCTTACGGACGCCGCCGTCGAGTTCGTACGGCAAGGAACGCTTCGTGATGACCTCGATCTTCGTGGCCGTCGTCATCTGCACGAGTGGTGATCGATCGGCGTGACCGACGACCGTGCGTGTCAGCGCCCGGGCCCACTGGATCGCTCCGGACGCAGTGATCACGGCCAGGTCCAGTCTGCCGTCGTCAGGTGACGCGTTGTCGAATGCGGTGATCCCGGCCGAGATGTCGCTGACGTTGCCGACGAGCACGCAACCAGCGCCTCCTTCGAACCATTTGTGGCCATCGACGCGGATCGTGGTTGGCGTCAGTTCGTGTCGGACATTGCGCGCGCCAGTCCACACGTACACAGCACGGCCGAAGCGGTCCTTCAGCCCCCGGTCCGCATCGCGGATCATGAACGCGTCGAGGCCTGAGCCGGCCATGACCGCGAAGTGTTCGCCATTGATCCGGCCGACATCGATCGTGCGATCCTCGCCGTACAAACCGATTCGGACCGCCTCGGGGAGATCTTTGGGGATGCACAGATTGGTGGCGAGCAGATTCGCGGTGCCGGCCGGGAGGATCGCAATCGTTCCCTTGTGACCGACCATCGAATCGATGCTGCGTTGCACCGTGCCGTCGCCTCCCCACACGAAAAACAACTCGGCGCCGTCCTTGCGCGCCTGCTCGATGCGCGCGGGAACCTTGGAGCTCTTTGGCACCTCGAACCACAGCGGATCCGTGACGCCGTGGCTGTTGAGCACATCGCGTAGCTCGGCCAGACCGCCGCCGAGGGTTTTCTTGTTGTGGGCGATGACCGCCACCGTCTTGGTCGACGTCATGTTCTCATCCTCGCTGTGCGGCTGGTGCGGTCGATACGGTCATCAGCGGTCGCTCTGGCGCCGTCATCGGCGCCTTCGGCGACGCGCTTGGCGGTCTCGACAGGCTCACCGAAGTGCAGGACTCGTCCGCCGAAGGCGATCGAGACGAGCGCGAAGCATCCCCATCCGACGAGGATTCCGGCGAGCACGTCGGTCAGCCAATGAACACCCAGGAGCACCCTGCTGGCGGCGACCGCAGCGGTGATCGCGACGGCCGCGCCGGCGAGCAGCGCCTTGGTGTGGCGGCGGCGGTTACGCCCGAGCACCAGTGCGAGCGACGCGTACGTGGCGGCTGCCGTCGCCGAATGGCCGGAGGGAAATGAAGAACCGAACGCACCGACGAGGTGAACGACATCGGGCCGCTGACGGTTGACGAGGAGCTTTGCCACATTGTTGACAATGAGGGTCACGCCGACCGCAGCCACAAGAAATGCCGGGACAGCCTTCTTGCGGTGGCGCCAGTACTGGTACCCACCGACGCCGACGACCAACACGACTACGGGGACGGTGCCGCCGAGGTTGGTGATCAGCTTCAATGCCGTCGTCGTGCGGTGGGTCGCGTGGCGAGCACCGAACCGGGCTGCCGCAGAGTCCCAGCGGGCAAAGCCCGAATGGGTCTGGACCATCTCGAGCAGCGTCCCGACGACGACAATCGCAATCGCTACGAACGCGACCGCGATCGTGAGAAGGAGACCGGTGTCTTTCGTCGTATCCCTGCGCTGTTGCAGGAACCTTCGTAGGCGCGGCGACCGCTCGACTGCGGCGGCGGCAGTTTGGCCGGGGTGCCCGCGTACCTCGGCGATGTCGAGCGACGAGGATCGGTTCGCCGAAATTGCAAACAATGCTGCGCTGAGTGCGACCGCAATGACGACTGCTACCAGGATTGGCATACACCGATGCATACCACTGCCGGTCGGCACTCAAACATCGAGCAGCGCGATCGGGCGCGTACCGGGACGCGTTTGAAACCTGGATGCTCGTGGAACTACGAGGCATGCACGAGACTGCCATGACGCTGCAACCTGCCAAGTCCCGAGCCTGCGATGTCCCGACGTTTCGCGGCGTTGGCTCACGAGGCAGGCTCAGCGTTCTGCTCGTGCTCGCGACGATGAGCACAATGATCCTGGTGGCCGTTGCGATCGGCAAGCTGCTCGGCCGGGCGACGGGTGCCGACCGCTCGGTGGAGGAATTCTTCGTCGACCACCGGACCCCCATGTGGAACTCGGTGACCCACCTGTTCAGCCAAGTCGCCGACACGACGACGGTCATCGTCATCGGGTTGGTCGCCCTGGTCACCGGTTTGCTGCGCAAGATCCGCAACGGACTGATCATCCTCGCGGTCGGCCTGATTGTCGAGGTCTTGATGTTTCTGGCGATCACGGCGCTCGTGAGCCGGCCGCGGCCCGACGTTGTGCGCCTCGACGGTGCGCCTCCGACGTCGAGCTTTCCGAGTGGCCACACCTTCGCGACGGTCGTTCTGTGGGGATCGCTCGCCATCGTCGCAGTGCGCGCCGAGTGGCGTCGGTGGCTGCAACGGATCATGCTCGTGCTCGCCTTCGCCGTTCCTCTGCTCGTCGGGCTGAGTCGCATCTACCGCGGTATGCACCATCCGACTGATGTCGTGGCCTCGATCGTGCTCGGCGTGCTGTGGCTGGCCGTGCTCGTGCGGCTCTTCCCAGTCCGACCGCCTCACCGAGATCAGGCTGTCGCAGCGCCGCGCCGCGATTGACGGACGGCCAGCGTCATCCCGAACGGAAGATGGTCGCTGCCGCAACTCTCCAGATCTTCGGCAGCGACAGCGCAGACGCCCTTGCTCAGTAATGCATGATCAAGCCGAATGACCGTGCCGGGCGCTGCGAGGACGCCGTCCGCGGAGAGTTTGAACGACGACGTCATACCTTTGCCGAGTGCGTCATGGCCGTCAGTCAGCCCGGACTTGAGGAGTGACTTGTACTCCGGGCGGAAGCGGGTGGTGTTGAAATCCCCGGCGACCACGACGGGACGGGCGGTGGTCGAGATGAACTGGGTCAATTCCTCGATCTGAGCCTTCCACTCGTCGTACCCGCCGGGATCCACGGCCGCGGTGGGATTGATGCCGATGATCCTCAGCCGCTGCTCCCCGCACATGATGACGGCGTGCGCCATCGTCAACGGGCCGACATGCTTCATCTCCGACCCCTGCGTGAACGCGACCCTCGATGCGATGCAGACCGAATAGTCGGAATGATCGTTCTCATCACAGAGCCGGTGCGGGTAGCTGTCCTTCGCTCCGGCCAAGTCGAACTCCTTCGCGAACGTCGGGTTCCACTCGAGGATGACCATCACATCCGCGTCGGCGGCGAGCATCTCCTCGGCGAGTAGGGCCGGGGTGGCGTTCTCGGTGTAGACGTTGCAAACCAGCATCTGTACGTGAGGGGCGCCAGCAGCCCAGCGCGGCACTCGGTCCCTCAAGAAGCGTGGCACGAGCATCGCCAGGTGATAGATCACGAGCACGAGCGCAGCAGCCGCGCGGATCCAGGCGCCGTCGATGATCGCGAACACCAGGATGATCCAGGCCAGCCCGAGAAGGTACGGCAGGGTGTCATGAGCGATGGCGAGGACGGCGTGAAACGACACGGACAGAACGGCCGTCAGCACCAAAAGTGCCAGCAGCGCGATCAGGATCCACTGCACGTCGGTGAACAGGCTGCTCGCAATCACCCGCCCAAACTAATCTCATTCGGCCGGACCGTGTTCGCGCACATTCCCTGACATTTCCGGTGATCCGTTCGACTATTCTCGTGGCTGACCGAAGTCGGATGATCGAGTAGGGGGAAAGTGGCCGGGAAAGGCGCCTCCTCTGTGGTCAGCGTCATGCTGGAACAGAGCCAACCGTTGCTCGACGCCTTTCCGCGGGCAATCGTCGTCGTCGATGGAGTTGGCACGATCGTTGCGTGGAATAGCTTTTCGGAGAAATTGTACGGGTGGGGGGCCGACGAGGCGATCGGGCAGTCTCTGTATCAACTGATCATCCCGCCACACCTGCGCCGGGCCGGGCGCCAGATCATGGCGTCGGTGTTCGAGGGCAACGCCTGGACGGGCAACATCAAGGCGTTGCGCCGAACCGGTGAGATCCTGGAAATACGATCGTTCCTCGGCCCGCTGTGCGATGCGCGTGGCCACGTTGTCGGTGCCATCGGCGCGGCAGAAGACACCGAGGAAACGCTTCGATTGCGGCAGGAGACTTCCGACCTCGCGGATCATCTGCGGCTCGCCCTGTCCGCGGGGCAGTTGGGTACGTGGCAATGGGACCAGGCCTCGGGCGTCACGACCTGGGATGCGACGATGGAGGGGTTGTTCGGCCTCGAGCCGGGCACGTTCGGCGGCACCTTCGACGACTACGTCGCACTGCTCCACCCGGAAGAAGTCGACCACATCCTTGCCGTCGTCGAGCGTGCCGTGGCCGAAAAGACATCGTACGACGTCGAGCATCGCGTCGTCATGGCCGATGGCAGCGTTCGCTGGTTGCAGGGTCGCGGTGAAGTCACCACGGATGCCGACGGCAATGTCACCGGCACCATCGGCTGCAGCGGTGACGTGACGGAGCGCAAACTGGCTGAGGCCAACGCTTCCCGCCGCCTGCGCGAGGCCGAACAAGCCGCGAACAAGGAGCGCCTGCAACGCGAGCGGTTGGAGTTCATCTCGTCGCTCAACGACGTTGCTCTCGCCGCGAGTGATCATCTCGAATTGATGACGGGCGCGGCGTCGGCCGCTGTGCCGAGGCTGGGCGATTGGTGCTTGTTGCACTACTTCCCGGAGCCCGGCGTGCACGAACAGCGGGTTGCTCACGCCGATCCCGAAAGAATCGAGTGGGCCGGGCGGCTGCAGGAGCGGTACCCGTACTATCCGAACGGTCTGTTCGGGGTGCACGAGGTGATGCGCACCGGCGAGACCGAGTTCTTCAGCGATCTCGACGACACGATGCTGGAACGGGCCTTTGCACACCCGAGGGATCCGGGTTCCGACGAGCCCCGTGCGGTCATCGACGAACTGCAACTGACGAGCTTGATCACCGTGCCGCTCCTGACCAAGCGCGGCGTCGTCGGCGCGATGCAGTTCGTCAGCGCCGAATCGAAGCGACATTACGACAACGAGGACGTCACGCTCGCGGAGGCAGCTGCTGGGCGGCTCGCCGAAGCGCTCGACAATGCCTGGCTGCTCGACCAGCAACGTCGCATTTCGACAACGCTTCAGGCCGCGCTGCTGCCCGGCGAGCTGCCCGACATCCCCGGTGTCACGATCGCGGTTCGCTATTGGGCTGCTGGTGCGGTGAGCGAGGTCGGCGGCGACTTCTACGACGTGTTCCCGATCGCCGAGAACCGTTGGGCGCTTGTCATCGGCGATGTCTGCGGCACTGGGCCTGCGGCTGCAGCGGTCACCGCTATCGCGCGTCATACCATCCGGGCAGCAGCCACGCACGGGGTCGACCATGCGACGGTGCTCAACTGGGTGAACGACGCCATCCTCGCCAGCGGCAACGGTTTGTTCTGCACCGTGCTGTACTCCACGCTCGACCATCTGCCCGACGGTTCATGGCGCTACACCTCCGTGGCGGGCGGCCATCCCCTGCCGATCCTGGTCGATCACGGCACATGGGCGTCGAAGATCGGAACGTACGGAACGCTGATCGGCGTCCTGCCTGCCATTTCTGTCACCGTCACCGAGACCGTGCTCGCCAAGGGTTCGACGCTCGTGCTGCACACCGACGGCGTGAACGATGTGCGTCCCCCGCACGACCTCGACGACGAAGCGCTCGCCGAGCTGGTCATGTCCGCAGCCAGGTCGGCCGGCCCGGCCGACGAGATTGCGGCTCGGCTCGGCGCCGCGATCGAGAGGATCCTGCCGATTCCCGACCGCAACGACGACGTCGCGCTGGTGGTGGTGCGAGTCGACTGACGGCTAAAAGCCCCGTTGATCACTGCCCGTCTGATCACTGCCCGGTTGATCACTGCCCGGCTGATCACGTCGCAGCCGCGATATCAGAAGGGCAGTCGATGCTCCTCGAACTCGGTGTCGGTGTCGGTGTCGGTTCGGTGTCGGTGTCGGGGTGGGTCGCTGCCAGACGGTACAGTCCGTGCGATGTCTGAGGCCACTCCACTGTCGGTGCACCAACCAACCGGTCCTCGTCGGGGCGGGGTGATCGTCCTCCAGGAAGCGTTCGGCGTGAATGGTCACATCGAGGATGTCTGCGCCCGGATCGCCGAGCACGGTTGGCTCGTGGTCGCGCCTCATCTGTTCCACCGTACCGGCGACCCGCAGCTCGGCTACGAAGACTTCACGCTGCTGCAGCCGCACATGTTGGCGCTCGCGCCGGCGGAGATTGGCGAAGACATCACGACCGCGCTGCACCATCTGAGCGACGCGGGGGTGTCGCCTGCGGCGACGGGTGTCGTCGGGTTCTGCATGGGTGGCACGCTGGCAATGTTCACCGCCACCGAACACCAGATCGGTGCGGCCGTCACGTTCTACGGTGGTGGTGTCACGCGTGGCAGGTTCGGTCTGGCACCGCTCGTCGAATTGGCGCCGAAGCTGCGCGCGCCGTGGCTCGGCCTCTACGGTGATCGTGACCAGGGGATCCCCGTCGATGAGGTCGAGCAGTTGCGCACCGCAGCTGCGCAGTCCGGCCGGCCGACAGAACTGGTGCGCTACCCGCAAGCGGAGCACGGCTTCAATTGTGATCGCCGCAGCAGCTTCCACGCCGAGTCGGCCGCTGACGCGTGGGCGCGGATGCTGAGCTGGTTCGACACCCATCTCGGCGAACATCTCTCGCCGAACGGCGAAGGCTGACGGACAGCGAAGTTCACGTCGAATCCCTCCCGTTCGCATTGGCCGGCGGCGTCACGATCGGCGGTGCCTCTGCCTCGGAAGTGCGCGGCGGTCAACAGGACGGCCTCACGGGCCGCACCGGTGAACGCGCAGCGAATCTGGTCACCCGGCGGATCTGGTCGCACGGCGGATCTGCTGGGTCACCGTTACCCTGAGCCGGGTCAGCGTACCCATGGAGGAACTCATGGCAACGAAGCGTCCGCAACAGCCGCTCTGGGGGCACGAGACTGAACTCGCGCTCGCCAATTTTCCGGTGTCGGGCCAGCCACTGCCGATCGAGATCGTCCACGCGCTCGCGGCCATCAAAGCCGATGCTGCGATCGTCAACAGGGCACACGCGACGAGTGATGAGCAGAGAACACGGTTGACCGCGATCCACGATACGGCCACCGCGGTCGAGGACGGCGCGCATGACGAGCAGTTCCAGATCGACATCTTCCAGACCGGTTCGGGCACGTCGACCAACATGAACGTCAATGAGGTCGTCGCCCATCTCGCCGCGGAATCGTGCGGGTTGGCAGTGCACCCGAACGACGACGTCAACGCATCGCAGTCGTCGAACGACACGTTCCCGACAGCCACCACGATCGCGACGGTGTTGATGCTGCGCCGGTCGGTACTCCCGGCAGTCGCTACTCTGACGGACTCACTCGTTGCGGCGGCACAACGTTTCGCCGACGTGGTGAAGGCCGGGCGCACCCATCTCATGGATGCCGTTCCGTTGTTCCTCGGCGACGAGTTTTCCGGGTACGCAGCCCAGCTGCGCGAGTCGTCGGAACGAATCGAGAGTTCGCTCGCGCGGATCGGCAGGGTCCCCCTCGGTGGCACCGCCGTCGGAAACGGCCTCAACGCACCGCCGGATTTCGGTGGCCAGGTCATTGCCAGGCTCGCCGCCCGCTACGGTATCGACCTCTCGGTCGCTCCGAGTCGCTTCGCGGCGCAGGCGTCACGCGACAATCTCGTCGAGGCCTCGAGCCATCTGCGCGGCCTGGCGGTGGCCCTGCTGAAGATCGCCAACGACATCCGCCTGATGGGCTCCGGCCCGGCAACCGGACTCGGCGAACTCCGCCTGCCGGAACTTCAGGCCGGCTCGTCGATCATGCCCGGCAAGGTCAACCCGGTGATGTGTGAGATGGTGACGCAGGTCTGCGCGCAGGTGCTCGGCAACGATCACACGATTGCTTTCGCGGGGTCCCAGGGTGCTTTCGAGTTGAACACGTATCAGCCCGTCATCGCCGCGAACATCGTCGCTTCGATGAGGTTGCTGACGCAGGCGTGCACCCTCTTTGCCGAGCGGTGCGTCGACGGGCTCGAGGCCGATGTGGAGCGATGCCGAATCCATGCCGGGTCGACCCCCGCGCTGGCGACAGGGCTGAACGAGTTGCTTGGCTACGACCATGTGTCCAAGATCGTCAAGCAGGCGGTCGCGCAGCGGCGGCCGCTGATCGATGTCGTGCTCGAAGACGGCAACGTTGATCCCCGGACTGCGGCAGTGGCTCTGGACCCGGTGCGGGTCGCCAAGGGCAACCGCTGACCTTCAGCCCGCGATCGACGCAACCATTCTCCGAGGTCACGGGTGTCCCCGGGCGGCCGGCGTGAACGACGACGGTGCGGATCCGGCCAACGGCGGCGACAGCCGGAAATTGACGGATCTTGCCGACGCCCGCCGCTCGGGATGGGATCGAGCAACGGGCGCCGGCGAGCTGGGTACGCCAACGGTGGGGGACAGTCCATTGGCGTACTTGACGTCAGTACCCACTGCCCGACCAACTGAAACAAGGACCCCCGACCTACTGAAACAAAGACCCCGACTGCGCGGTCGCCGAAGCTCGATTGTGATCCGACTGAGCAACGGCCTTATCACTGCTTGAGGTCGGGTCGGCCGATGGCATCGAAGATCAGGTTCGAATAGAACCGGGCCATTCCGGCTCCGCAGGCGATGTGGGTGCCGTCCGAACAAAGGGTGATCGATTGCGATGCGGCCTCCCAGTCGAGCACCCTCACGTTCGGGTACCGGCCCGGGAGCGCACGAATTATGTCGTTGTTGCCGGCGATCCAGCTTCTCGGTGTCCTCACCGTCAAGAACACGACCGTCGGTGTGCGATCTGGCGGTAGCTGGGCCATGATCCGGGCAAAATCGGCATCGGACACCGTGCCGTTGGTGCCGATCTGGATCACGATGACAGAGCCCAGTTGATTGTTGGCGCGGAGGGACTCGACCAGGGCAGCCATGTCGGGGCCTTGGCGGCCCTTGAGCGCATCGACAGCGAGCCCGGCGGCTTGGAGGTCGGCCAGCGCCCCGAGCATCACCGACTCACCGAGTGCAACCGGGACCACGCCATCCGGCGCCAGAACCAAGGCCGACGTCGGTGTCGGCGTCGGAGCAACGGTCGCCGGCGGGCCCGCGGTTGCCGTCGGCGCAACAGCGGTTGTCGGCGCAGCAAGGGTGGTCGGCGGTGGTGCGTTGATCGGCGACGGTGTGGTTGGGCTGGCGGGGATGGCAGGCGTCCGCACGGTCCCCACGCCGGTGGCCGTTTTCGTGGCCGTTGTGATGGTCGTGGTCGTTCTGGCTCTCGTGGTGCTTGTCGACGATGTCGGGGTGGTTGCGGCAGTCTGAATGGCGCGGCGGACAGTGGCGCGGGGCTGACTCGCTGCCTGCAAGCTGCATTCGACATCACCGACGCAGACGTTGTGCGCGACCGCGATGCTGACTCCCGCAAAGCCGAGCATCGATGCCGCACCCGCCACGAGCAGGACCAATCGGCGCTGACGCCGGCGGGCTGTCACCTCCTGGGATCTGCGGTCGCCACGCCATGCCTGGGCGAAGCGCCGCTGGCGGATCGGCATCTCGATCCACCGATAGCTCAACTCGGTGATCGGGACGGTGAACGCCATCGCGAGCACGAACTGGGTCACGGTGAGGCCGACTCCGGCGAATTGGCGGATGACCTGATAAATCGGCCAGTGGAACAGGTACAAGCCGTAGCTGCGGGCCCCGATCCAGCGCAGCACGGGGTTGCCGATCAGCTTGCCGGCGAACGCGCCTCGATGAACGACCGCCGAGATCACACTGAGGGTGGCGATGCCGGTGAGGAAAAACCCGCCGCGGAACAGCCACGGGTCGAAGCGGATGCCGAACCGCTGGCCGGACCCTGACAACTTGAGGTTCCACATCATCAGTCCCAGTGCGACGAGGCCGGCGATCGCGAAGAAATCGAGCAGATGACCCTTGCGGCGCATCGGGCCGCGGAGGAGCGCGATGGGCCGGAACACCATCGCGAACGCGGCACCCAGTAGAAGACCTCCGGCTCTGCTGAAGGACCCGAGGTAGAGCGTGTCGTTGACGCTGATGCACCGTCCGAACACCGTCCAGTAGCCGCTCGTCGCGCGGGGATCGCACTCTGCCGCAACGTCGCCGCCGACGAACAGCAGACCAACCGCGAGTGCGATAGCAGCGCTGATCCCGATCAGCCACAAGGCTACCTGGGGGAGGCGACCCCGGCCGTGGCGCAGGAGCACCACCATCACGAGTGGCCACAGGAGGTAGAACTGCTCCTCGACCGCCAGCGACCACAGGTGCCGCAGCGGGGCGAATGCCTCCGATGCGGTGTATCCCTGACCGACGGCAATCTGATACCAGTTGCTGCCGTAGAGGATTCCGCCCAGAAAATCACCCCGGGTACGTCCCTGCGGCCGCGTGTTGAACAGTGCGAGATACAGCGCGAGCAAGCCCATCATCACGAACAGGGCCGGTAGCAGGCGGCGGGCGCGGCGGCGCCAGAACTGGCCGAGGCGCACCTTTCCGGTGCGTTCGTGCTCGGCGATGAGCAGCAATGTGATCAAATACCCGCTGATCACGAAGAACACCTCGACGCCGAGGAAGCCGCCACCCAGCCATTCATGGTTGGCGTGATAGAGCATCACCGCGATCACAGCGAGCGCGCGCAGGCCATCCAGGCCGGGGAGGTACGGCACATGGCTGATCTGCGGGCGCTGCGGCTGAGGGGGAGGCCAAGAAGCCATCGAACACCAGTATCGCGGATCGGGGCCGCCGAGAGTGGTCGTTGCGCTGTCGCCCGTTCTCAAATCGCTCTCGGGTTGGGCGAGGGACGGCACGTCACCGACCTGTCGGCGAGTGCTCCTCAGGTGATGAGGGCCTCGACGTCGATGACGATGTCGGTGTCGACCGAACTGTAAACGCACAATGTCTGCCCACCAGCCGTCGCCACGAGGGCGCGGTTGGCGACTGTGGTGGCGGCCACGACGTTGAGATTGGACACGAGCGGTCGCTCGGTGAGACCGCAGGCGTACACCACGAGGAAGCCGCGGCCGCCCGGATCGGCGGCGGTGAGATTCACCATGACTGCGGTCAGAGCAACCGGCGAAACCGATGCCAGGCCGGCGAGATCGACCACGATCGTGGCGCCGGCAACGAGGCGCTGCGACGGCCTTGTGTCGATCAGTCGCTGCGGGCTGATCGCGACGAGGTTGCCCTGCCCGCAGTGATGAACCGACTGGAGATCGACGATGACGTCGGTGTCCACACTGCTGTACACACAGATCTGGCCGCCACCGATCCCGACGGTTGCCGAGGCTGCCGCGTCGCGTCCCGAAGCGACGTTGAGGCTCGACGTTTTCGGACGTTCACCCGCGTACGCGGCCGGGTCGCATGGGCCGGGGCAGCACGGTCAGGTAGCCGGCCCCGATCGGCGTCGCTGCGGTGATGTTCACCGTGACAGCGGTTGCGTCGGGGCCGACGGCTGGCTGAGCAGCGACATCGACCGCCAGCAGTTGCCGCGCGTGCAGTCGTTGCTGGGCGACGGGAAGCGCTTGTGCTCGTCCCGGGCGAGTATCGACGAGCCGCAGCGCTGACAACGCCGACGGGTGTCCTATCCGAGGCGGCGCAGCGGGAAATCGGACTGATCGTTGGGGCGGACTTCGACCGTTGCGTCGGTGAGCGCGCAGACACCGTCGCTGACGATGAGCGGATCGAGGTCGATCGCGCCGATCTCGGCGTGGTCGAACATCAACTGCGCGACGCGGACGATCGCGTCGACAAGATCGTCGTCACCGATTCCTGCCGCCGCGAGCGCGTCGCCGGTCCGGGATGTGTGCACGAGCGCCCTCGCTGCCGCGCGCGACACCGGCGCCAACCGGCTTACCGCGTCGCCGTGACCCGGGGTCTGCTGGCTGCCGAGCTCGACGGTGATGACCGGACCGAGCAACACATCGGTCGTGCAGGAGATCCGGACGTCGACGCCCGGCTGCGCCATCTGCTGCACGACGAGTGCGTCGGCATCGTCGCCGAGGGCCGATCGGATCACCGTCAGCGCCTCGCGAACGGCGTGTTCGTCGGCGAGGTCGAGCGCGATGCCGGCGCGCGCCGAACGGCCGACTCGTCGGCGGACGGCCTTGACGACAACGGGGTACCCCAACGCGTCGGCCATGTCGACGATGTTGTCAGCCGTCGATCCGACGGCGAGCACACCGTCGGGCGCGGTGAGGCCGTACGCGGCGAACAGCCGGTGAGCATCGGCGAAGCTGAGCGAGAGATCGCCACGCTCGATGGCTGTGGTCAAGATCTCGTCGACCGCCGCGCTGTCGACGCCCTCGATCGGCTCGATCGTCGACTCGGCTTCTGTGCTGCGCCAGCGGCTGTAGGTGTACATCCGCCCGAGCACGGCCGCCGCCGGTTCTGGGAATGCGAATGCGCAGACGCGTGACCCGCGGAGCAGCATCCCGTCCTCGCCACCCAGCATCACGGCGACGACAGGTTTCGTGCTGCCGGCGGTCGCTGCTTCGATCTCGGTCGCCGGCGGACGGGCCGTGGCCAGCGGTGGGGCATAGATGACCATGACCGAGTCCACAGTCTCCGAGGCGATGGCCGCGGCGATGGCCTTGCCGAAGTCGTCGGGCGATGATCGCCAGTCGAGCAGGATCGGAGGCTCGACGGGGATCAGCCCAGCCGCAACGACCGCAGCGTTGGCAAGGATGCCAGGGCTGCGCGCGTTGGTCAGGATCGCGACGGATGGCCCCGCGGGAACAGGCTGGGTGGCGAGCACTCTCGCGGTGTCGAGCATTGCTCGCACGGTTGGCACCTCGATCAGACCGGCCTGTTGGTACAGCGCGTCTGCGGCGTTGCCGATCGCAGCTGTGCCGGTACGAACGGCGACGATCGGGCGCGTGCGACCGACGCGGCGGGCGATGCGGGCGAACTTGCGCGGGTTGCCGAATGACTCGGTGTAGATCGCGATCACGCTCGTGTTGTCGTCGTCCTCCCAGAATTGGATCAGGTCGTTGCCGGAGACGTCGCACTTGTCGCCGAGCGAGACGAACCACGAGATCCCGATCGACAGCCGCGCCGCGGACTGCAGCACCGAAGCGCCGAGCGAGCCGGACTGCATCGAGATCGCGACGCCACCGGCGGGCAGCGAGCCACCGACGAGCGCAGCCTGGATCCGGCCGGGCTTGCGCGGCGATGCGATTCCCATGCTCGCCGGACCGATGATGCGAAGACCGTTGCGGCGGGCGTTGGCAACGATCGCGGACATGTCTACATCGGTTCCCTCGGTGGCGCTGATAATGACCGCACCACGCACCCGCTTGGCGATGCACGACTCGATCGTCTCGGCCAACTGCTCGGCCGGAATGGCGATGATCGCGAGCGAGACGTCGTCGACGATGTCGGTGACGGCCGCATACGAGCGTCGACCACCCACCGTATCGTGGCGCCGATTGACCGGATACACCTGACCGTCGAACCCGGCCACCGTGTTCCGCCACAGTTCATAGCCAACGGTCTCGGGGCGATCGGACGCGCCGATCACGGCCATCGAACGGGGGAGCAGGAGCCTCGCGACAGCTCGGCTGTCGGCGCGGTGTTCGCGCGCTTCGACCGAGTCGACGAACTGCTCGGTTTGGGTCAGCGAGAACTCGACCTCGGTCAGCCCGCTGTCGTAGTGCCGTTCAACGGGCCAGCCGGCGCGGCTGAAGACGCGCAGCATCGCCCTGTTGTCGGACAGCGCCTCCGCTGTGAACCGCTCGATGCCGTTCGATCGCGCGATCGATGCAAGGTGTTCGAGCAGCAACGTCGCGATGCCGCGCCCCTGGTGGGCGTCGTCGACCAGGAACGCGACCTCGGCGTCGTCACGTGCCTTCCACCGCTCGTAACTGGCCCACGCGATGAACTCGCCGCGATGCTCGGCAACGAGTGCGACCCGATCGTGGAAATCGACGTTGGTGAAGTGCTCCAACTCCTTGGCGCTCAGCGTCGGCTTGGGCGAGAGGAACCGCCGGTACAGGTTGTCGCTTGGCTGACGCTGGTGAAATGCCAGCAACGCCGGTGCGTCTCGCGGCGTGATCGCCCGGAGGTAGGCCGTGTCGCCGTCGGAGAGCACGATGCTCGTCGACCAGCGATCCCGCCCGTCATCCATGATCGTCTGTGGCCACGTCCGAAATGTAACCCGACGGGTGCGGCTGCGTCACGCGGTGAGAAACTACTCGCCGTGACCCGACCACTGCCGTATGCGCCGCCCACTGATCCATCAACTCCTGCCATCTACGCCTGGCCGCTCAGCGCGGCTGCTGGCGACGAGGTGTGTGTCCACGGACGTGGTCCGCATGGTCGCGCTGGACTTGAAGTCGCTCGCGTCGGGGCCGACCGGGTGACGGTGCACCGCGGCGATGCCGTGCTCATGCCGCACGAGTTTGCTCCCGACGCAGACGCGGCGGGCTGCGACTGGCCGGTGGTGGCCACGTTCGAGGTCGGCAACGACTGGAGCTCGGGCTATCACGAGATCGCGGTCCGGCTGCCGGATGGAACGGAAGCGGTGGCGTTCGTCGTGGTGCGGGCAACGACGCCGAATCCCGACCGGCCGCTGATGGTGCTCACGACGAACACCTGGAACGCGTACAACGATGTCGCCGGCAAGAACCTGTACAACGGCGGCACGCACGCGTCGTTCGTCCGCCCGTTCGCGCCCGGCTTGCTCCGCAAACCGGACGGGCCCGGCAGCAGGGTCGCCGTGTTGGCGCCTCCCGATCCGCGGATGCGCACCCACGTGAATCACATCCGCACCAACGGCCTTTCGGCGTGGTCGGGCTCGGCGGGTTGGCCATCGTGGGAGTTGCCCTTCGTTCGCTGGGCCGAGACGCACGGGATCGAACTCGATTACGCGATCAACGCAGATCTGGATCTCCGGCCCGAGGTGCTCGACGGCCGCCGCCTGTATCTCAGCATCGGCCACGACGAGTACTGGTCGTGGGGGATGCGCGACGCCGTCGAGCAGTTCATCGCCGCCGGTGGCAACGCCGCGTTCCTGAGCGGCAATGTCTGTTTCTGGCAGGTGCGGCTCGAGGACGAGGGCGCCACGATGGTCGGCTTCAAGCAACGGTTCGAGCAGGACCCGGTGTTCGCTACCGACCGCCAGGAACGCACGACATCGATCTGGTCCGATCGGATCATCGGCCGGCCGGAAAATCACATGACCGGGCTCTCGTTCAACCGGGGCGGCTATCACCGCATCGGCCAGTCGGTGGGCAACGGCGCGGGCGGATACACCGTGCACCGTTGTGACCATTGGCTGTTCGAGGGAAGCGGCGTCGGCAGGGGCGATCTGCTCGGCGCGGCAAGCACGGTCGTCGGATACGAGTGCGACGGCTGTGAGATGCGCCTCGTCGATGGCGTGCCCGAGCCGACAGGCGCCGACGGCTGCCCGCAGGGGACGACTGTGCTCGCGACCGCGCCCGCGACGCCGTTCACCCGCGCAACTGCGCAGCGCCCGGTTCCCGATGACGCGCTCTCCGAGGTCGAGTTCCATGCCTGGCGGGTACTCGGCTCACACGATGCCGAGACGACTCGCCGGTTGGAGAACGGACACGCCGTATTCGCAGTCCGCGATGGAGTCGGTGGTGCGGGCACGGTCGTTTCGAGCGGCTGTACCGACTGGGTGTGGGGCCTGACCGGCGACGACCCTGCGATCGAGCGGATCACTACGAACCTGATCGAACGCCTCGGCTGAGCGCCGCTGATCTCGAACCGCGATGTTGCCGGAGTTGGCGTCAGACCGGTCGCCGTCGCCGGCACGTGTCAGTGCGCGTCGTCCTTGGCGTAGTTACTCGCGCCCCACCAATCGACCACAACCGCTGGTTCGTCGCCGACCACCCATGCATCGTGCCCGTGGGGAAGAGCAACTACGTCGCCCGGTCCCGCATTGATCTCGGTGCCGTCGGCCATCTTGATGGTCAGTCGCCCCGATACGTGGTACTGGAAATGCGGTGCCTCGCACAGCTCGGTGCCGGCGATCGGCTTGACGTGATCGGACCAGCGCCATCCCGGCTGCAGGGTCAAACGACCGATCTCGCTGCCGCCGATCTTGACGATGTCGACCCGCCCGTGACTGAATTCTCGCGTCTCGTCGGAGGCGGAGAACGTCTTATGTTCTGCTGGATCCATGATTGCTCCCTTGTCGTGATTGCTGGTCGTGAATTGCTTCAGGTGCTGATGATCTCGAAGCCGGTTTGCAGTCGGCCTGCAACGGCACGTTCAAAGGGTCTGGTGAGCGCTGATTGGGTTGTACTGTGATCCGGTGGAACGGTTGTCGGTACACGTGCTCGGCGCCTTCGAGGTCGTCGGCCTCGACGAGCGTGGAATTGGTAGCCGCAAGGCGCGCAGCCTGCTCAAGTTGCTCGCATGTAGTCGTGGCGCGTCGGTATCCGTCGATCGAATCACCCAAGCGCTGTGGGGCGATGAACTGCCTGCCAAGCCGGCTGATCAGGTGAGCGTGCTCGTCAGCCGTCTGCGCGCGGTGCTCGGTGGGCGGATCCCGCGCAGCGACGCCGGTTACGCGTTGCGGTACGACTGGCTCGACCTCGATGAGATGATCGCAAGGAGCGAAGAGGCGTCGGCCCGACTCCGCTCGGGACGTCCGGGCGCCGCCCGTGCAGCGGCGACTGCTGCGTTGCGTCTGGTTGGAGGCCGGCCGCTGCCCGACGAGGATTCGGAGTGGGCCGACGTTGCTCGCACCCAAATCGAACGTGTCGTCGCCACGACCCGTCACGCCGGCGCAGAGGCCGCGCTCGCCGTCGGTGCACCCGGCGAAGCAGCCGCACTCGCGTCGGCGGCGCTCGACCTCGACCCCTACGACGAGACCGCGCTGCAGTTCGCGATGCGCGCTCTCGCGAGGACCGGCCGACCCGGGTCGGCGTTGGCGGTCTATACCGCCTTCAAGATCCGCCTCGTCGACGAATTCGGGGTCGACCCGACGAGCGAGACCGAGCGTGTCCACGATGACATCGTGCTCGGCAAAGACACCGCGTTCCCAGCAGTCGGCGATGGAGCGAGCAGCCGAGCCGCACTCGTGGGACGCGATGCCGAACTCGATGAGCTCGATACCCGCCTCGCCGACGCTCGGCGCGCATCGCAATTCGTGATCATCGAAGGCGAGCCGGGAATCGGCAAGAGCGCGCTGGTCCAGGAATGGGCCGCCCGAATCGCCCGGGGTGGCACGACGGTCCTGCTCGGCCGGTGTGACCAGGTCGGGATTGGGTTGCCGCTCCAGCCGGTGCTCGATGCTGTCAAGGCCTGGCTCGACAGCGCCCGTGGCCCGCTCGACAGCGTCGGCGGCGAGGGTTCGGCCGGTGACGGTTCGGCCGGTGGCGGTTCGGTCGGCGGCGATCGGGTCCTCGGACCGCTACTCGGAATCGGAGATGCGGCGCGCTCGGGCAGCGGCGCCTTGTCGACGACGACCGTCGAAGAATCCGAGTTCGGGCGGCTGCGGATCTTCACCGCCCTGTCCGAACTGATCGACCGCCGCCGGGCCGGCTCGCCGATGGTGATGATCATCGAAGACGTCCATCACGCAGACCCCGGCACGCTCGCGTGGCTCAACTTCTTCGTCAGGAGCCTTGCGGGAGTCATGGCCGTCGCAACGTCTCGGCCGCGAGGCGTGGATGTGGAACGCGCGAATATGCTCGCCCTCGGGCCGATCGATGTGACGGCGGCTGCCCAATTGGTCGGCGACCTCGAGGTGGGGTTGCTCCATGCACGCAGCGGCGGCAATCCACTGTTCTTGATGGAGTTGGCGCAGGTGGCCGACGGCGAACTGCCGGCTTCGATCGTGGCCGCCGTTCGTCGCCGCGGTGACGCGCTCGGCCCTGCGGCCTCCACGCTGCGTGTCGCGGCACTACTCGGGTCCGAGATCGATCTCGACCTGCTGTCGGCGTGCTGCCGCCGCCCGGTTGGCGAGGTCCTCGATCACATCGAAATCGCGGTTGCGCACGAGTTGCTGAGCGATCTGCCCGACGGGCTGCGATTCCGTCACGATGTCGTTCGCGAGGCGTTGGTGGCCGGCACCACGGTTGCGGTGCGTGCCTTCGTGCATCGCGAGGCGTCGATCCTTCTCGCGGCTCGGGCCGATCGAAGCCCGCTCGATACGGCCCACCACGCGGAGCGCGCTGGCGCTGCCGACGTCGCATCGGCGGCATTCGTCGAAGGGGCTGCGATCGCAGCTCACCGCTACGCGGCCGACCTCGCGGAAGAACTCCTCGACCGCGCAATCGAGCTGTCGGACTCCTATCGGGCACGGCTCGAGCGGGCGCGGGTTCGCCTCACCAGGCGCAACCTCGACGGCGCTGCTTCCGACGCCGACATCGCTCTGGCGATCGACCGCACACCGACGGCGCTCGAACTCGCCGGTTGGATCGCGTACTACCGCCGCGACTATCCGACAGCGCTGCTGCTTGCCGAGGAAGTCCGGGAGTCGGCAACGGACGAGGCAGTCCAGGCCGGCGCCGCCGTGCTCGAGGGCCGGATCCGGCATTCTCGCGGCGACCTCGTCGGCGCCGTGTCTGCCCTGCAAACCGTCACTCGGGACGTAGGCAGCCATCGGTTGCGAGGCATCCCCGCAGTGTGGTTGGCGGCGGCATTGGTCCATCAGGGCAACGTCGGCGAAGCTTTGTCGTATCTCGAGGCTGCCGGCGACTCCCCCGATCTCCAGGAGCATCCGTTCGCGGTGGGCCACGCATGGTTCGCGAGATGTCTCGCGAATGGCATTGCCGGGCGGTTGGCGGCTGCGTCAGCGGCGGTCGCCGGGCTGCAGGCGCACGCCGATGGTAGCGGAGTCGCCGGCCATCGTTTCCGTCCGATGGCCGCCAACTTCCGCAGTTGGCTGGAACGCTCGGTAGGCGATCTCGCTGCTGCTGAGAAATCGAGCCTGGAGGCGCTCGACCTGGCCGGGCACGCTTCGTTCGAGGAGCCGGCCGTGCATGCGCGCCTCGATCTCGTCGAGATCTACCTCGGCGGTGGGCGTGAAGCGGACGCGAACGAGATGCTGGGGGTGGCTGCTGCCCATCTCGAACCGACGTGCACGATGGCGTGGCACCTGAATCAGCGGTTGCTGTGGCTGTCCGGGCGGCTTGCGCTGCGTGCCGGCGACGCGGCCGGCGCTGGTGCCTGCGCTGCGGAACTGGCATCCGACGCCGGCGCGAGGGCGTCGCAGCGCTACCTTGTGCTGGCCGACCACCTGTCCGTGCTGGTTGCGTCTCGCGGGCCGGGGAACCGCCACGCCGTGAGCGACGGCGATGCGGCGATCGAGCGAAGGCTGGCCGGTCTCGACCACCTCGCCGGGCTCGACTCGTGGTGGCTGGTGGCCGAGTGGGCTGCGGCCACCGGCAACGATCGCCTGTGGCAGGCGGCCCGAGCGCGGGCGGCTTCGCTACTCGCTCGCAGCCGCGCGGTTGCGGCCGATCCGTTCGCGGTCGAGAAATGGCTCGGCGCGTCGATCGAGCTCATACGGCTGCGGTGATGACGATCATCCTGCGGACCAGCATTGGATAGTCGCTCCCCATCTGCTCGACAGCCCTGCTCAGTAGTTCCACGCGCGCTGCCGGCTCAAGCGATGCGACGAACGGAGCGAGGTCGGCCATGCCGAGACGCCATTCGATCAGCGACGGCGCATCCAACTCGGGGAAGCGGACCTGGCGTGGTTCGACCGTCGCGCTGATGCCAGCGGCCAGCGTCTCGCGGACTGCGCGTTCCACCGTGGCGAGCTTGGGCATCGCGTCCTCGCGCAACCGACGCCACCACGTGGCGGGCCGCCAGCCCAACTCGGCGGCGACG
This sequence comes from Actinomycetes bacterium, assembly GCA_025358125.1. GTDB lineage: Bacteria > Actinomycetota > Acidimicrobiia > Acidimicrobiales > Ilumatobacteraceae > WLMZ01. The sequence goes on along the minus strand of JANYKS010000037.1, from coordinate 3,913 downwards.
CTGTGTGCTGCCTGCTTGGCCGGATGGTCGTCGTCGGCTGCATAGGCGGAAGCGACGACGATTCCGCCGCGACGCGTCACCCTGGCCGCCTCACGCAACCCGAGCGCCGGCTGTGTCAGGTGATTCAGTGAGAACGCGGCGACCACGATCTCGAACGCGCCGTCGCGAAAGGGGAGGGCGACGGCATCCGCAACGACGCACGGTGGACGCTTGCTGCGCTCGTACTCGAGCATTCCGGGCGCGACGTCCACCGCCACCACGCGTGCCCCGGCCAGCATCAGCGCGGCGGACGCCGCACCGGTACCGGCGCCGACGTCGAGCGCGGTCTTGCCGCGCACCGGCTCGATCCTCTCGACGAGCGCGATAGCGAGCCGGTCGTAGATCCGTGCCGGCCCTCTTCGCCACGCGTCTGCGCTGTTCGAGTATCCGTCGCTGACCGGCGTGGTCTCGTTCACAACCAACTCTCGGCGGTGCGGGCCTGTTCGCACCACCAGGCGAGCTCGGAATCGCTTCCGAGCGCCTTCTCCCACCCGAACTGAACGAGTCCTCCCAGCAGGCACAGACCGAGCTGGCGCTGCCACCAATCGCTGACGTCGATGCCGTGGCGAACGAGCGCAACGCGGAGCATCTCGATGGTTTCTTCCTTCGTCGCCGGGAGCCGCGCCGAATTGAGTGCCAGGTACCAGGCCAGCTCGTGACAGACAGGCCCCTCGCCCGGATATGACCAATCGATCAGGACCGTGCGGCCATCGGGCATCGCCCCGACGTTGCCGAACTTCCAGTCACCGTGGAGCAGCGTTGACGGTGTCGTGCGCAGCGCGTCGACGAGCGCGGAGTTGTCGAAACGCAAATCGCCGATCAGTCGGCGCACATCGAGCGGAACCCTCGTTGCGAACTGTTCCCAGCCCTGCCCGGCGATCTTGGGAACGATGGCAGGGAAGCCGAGGGCACGTTCTGTTTCACCCATCTCGTCGCTGAACCACTGCCAGCGGGTCTGATAGGGCATCAGGCCGATGCTGTCGCGCCAACCCCACGCACGTGCCGCCGTTCCAGCCATGTGGTCGATGAATCGGTGGTGATGCTCGGCGGGCACGGGGTCGTCACCCGCCGGCACCATCACGTCCGAGAGATCGCGCATCAGGATCGCGGCACCCCAGCCGTTGCGGCCGATCCCACGAGCCACCCCGACGGTTCCGTGCTCGATCAGGTCCGGTGCCAGGTCCATCAGACCGGACTCCCAGATCAACAGCGGCCGTGGGCCGAGGTCGCCGCTGCATCGCATCGTGAAATCATCGTCGACGTGGACGTACTTCACGATGTGTGGCTCGTCGTTCAGCGTCACGTGCTCGAACCGGCTTCCGGACTTGGAATCAGACGTCACGAACGGCACTCGATCGGTCGTTCCTTCGAGCAACTCCTCGATGGTGTCGAACACCGGGCGCGGCGTGGGTAGTCGGACCGTTGGGTCTGCGGCGACGGCCATCGTCAGCCGGTCTCCACGAGCCGGGCCGCTGCCATCTCGGCCAGCAGAGGCGCAGGCCAGCGGCCACCGCACCACACGTGATCCTCGACGATGCGGTCGGTGGTCGGATCGATCGTGAGCACATGGGCGTGATGGCCGGCGTGCTCGACGCCGTCCTCCTCCCACGTTGCGACGTACTCGATGACTTCTCCGGAGGCGGTCGAGTGGCGGGTGAGTTCTGGAAGGTCGGATGTCGCGTTGAACCAGCGCCCGTACTCTGCCCGGACGCCGGTGTCGCCATGTACGGTGTAGCGCCAGCCGGGGACCGTTGCATCGAGGACCACGCCAACGGCGTAGAGATCGTCGGCCGTCGAGAACGACGCCTGCCGCACCGCATCGAGGAACCGATCGACGGCGGTACTGCGGGCAGGCGATGCGCCGGATGATGGATGTGTCTGTGTCTGTGTGGTGGTCATACGATGATCCTCGCTCGCCGGCCTTGCAAAGCATTTGCAGACCGAACACGATGCTCATTCGCGTTCATCAGCCGCTCGGTACGTCGAATGACTTGCGGTCGGCGTGCTTGAGCCCGTCGAGCGCGTAGGTCGAGGTACCGTGCTCGAGCAGCTCCGACGCTGCCCGCACGAGGGCTCCGTAGGCAGCGAATGCGAGCGCGCCGCCCGTGGACACACGGCGGACACCGACGTCTCCGAGCGCGCCGACCGATGGTCCCTTCGCGAGTGCGAGCACGTTGATCGGCGCGCCGACCTCGTGGACGACACGGGCGATGTCGGCGATCTCGATCAGGCCTGGCGCGTACAGCACCCCAGCGCCGGCGTCGCGGTATGCACACAGCCTGGCAATGGTGTCGTCGAGGCTGTTCGCGCCGTACAGGTGGTTCTCTGCCCGGGCCGTGATGAGGGCACCGTGGGCGCGGGCAGCTTGTACCGCTGCGGCAACCCGTTCGACGGCCAGGCCAGTCTCCTCGATCGCGTTCGTCGCCGGGTCGTAGTCCTCGATCGAGATGCCGGATGCGCCGGCGGAGATCAACAGCCCGACCGTCTCGGCGACCCCCTCCGGCGTTTCGGCGAAGCATCGCTCGGCGTCGACGTTGATCGGGATGTTCACGGCACCGGCCAGCGCCCGGACGTGTTCGATCAGCTCGTCGCGGGTGACGAGCTGATCGTGCCTGCCGAGGCTGGCGGCATGCCCGGCGCTCGTGGTGGCGAGCGCCGGAAACCCGAGATGCTCCAGCAGCTTCGCCGACCCGACATCCCACGGATTCGGCATCACGAACAGGCCGCTGTCGTGTAGGGCAAGGAATCGTCGGCGGACGTCGTTCGGCATAGCCACAGCTTCGCGCGACATCGTCTCGGGACGCGCCGATTTACCTCGACGAGGTCAATCGGAGCGGGCGAGTTCGACGAAGCGGGCTGCCGCCGGCGAAAGCCCGCCGGGACGGTGGACGAGCACGACATGGCGCTGCAGCGGTGGCCGAATGGTCCGCACGACTGCACCGAGACCGGCGGCGGTCGCGGCGAGTGTTTCAGGAAGCACCGCGGTTCCGGCGCCTGCGAGCACGAGCGGGATCAATGCGTCGCGCTGGGCCGACTCGACGGCGACGATCGGGGTCAGCTCGGCATCCACCAGCGCCTGCTCGAGCAGCGTGCGCAGCGACGTGCCGCGGCCGGTGACGACAAGGGCGAGCCTGCTCAGTTCCGTCAGGTTGATCGATCTGGCCTTGTGGGTCGTCCCCGGAGGTGAGATCGCAACGAGGTTCTGATCGACGACATGATGTTGCTCGAGTCCTGCATTGTCGGCGCTGCGTTCGGTGATCCCGAGTTCGGCTGCGCCGCGGCGAACCGCCTCAGCGAGTTCGCCCGGTTCGTCGGGAGCGCCGAGCCGGACCGCGACGCCCGGGTGGGCCTGGCGAAACCTTCCGACCATCGCCGCGAGCGGATCCGCGGCGAGCGTGGGAAGCGAGACGAGATCGAGCCGGCCGGCGACGAGGCCGGTGACGGCGGCAACGGCCTGCGATGCCAGCGCGATGTCGCGAAGGGCCTGGCGGGCAGGGGCGACCAACGCCTCGCCTGCGGGTGTCAGCACCGCACCGCTGCGGGTGCGGACGAAGAGTGCCGTCCCGACTTCGGTCTCGAGTTCTTGGATCGCGAGTGATACAGCGGGTTGCGCAACGTGGACCGCGTGGGCGGCGGCAGTGATCGTGCCGTGATCGACCACGGCGATGAACAGATTGAGCCGGCGCAGATCCATATGAAAATCCTATAGATCAAAGAAGTCATATGTCTGTGACTTCTACCCAACCTCGCGGTTTGATGAAGGCGTGCACTACTTCTGGATCCTCTGTGCGGGCCTTGGAATCGGCATGGTGTTCGGCATGTTCGGCGCTGGCGGATCGGCGTTCGCAACGCCGCTGCTCGCGCTCCTCGGAGT
>JANYKS010000036.1 GCA_025358125.1 Actinomycetes bacterium | reverse complement strand
GGGCCGCGCCCCGCGGCGACCTGCCAGCCGGGCCAGTGACCTGGATGGCGATCGGCAGTGAGTCGTCTGGTTGGTGAGCCTCGGCGTCCCAACCCGCGCCGAGTTGATCGCGTCGTTGACGCACGGATTGACGAATGCTGTCGGCCGTGACGGTGAGCCGATCCGACTCGGGCACAGCAGCGAGGATGGCTTCAGCAAGTTCGCGAACGCCAGCGGAGGTCGCTGACACGGTCGGCAAGACGTGCACTGTCTCGTCGGGCGGCGATCTGCTCTCGGACGGACTGGCGGCCTCGAGCAGTCCCGGCACGGCGAGCGTTCTGTGCATCGGCGCCAGACTGGCGACGCACCGCGCTTCGGCTGCTTCGCGATCGGTGGTCGAGAGCGCGGCTGCGCTTTCTGCGCGGGCTGCATCTGCGACGGCGCCATCGCGACGTCCCGATGCTGCTCCAAGGTCGTCGTTCGTGCGCTTGAGGTCCTCGTCGCTGACTCGAAGGCTGACAAGCACCTCGGCGTAGTCGGTGCCGATCGAGTCCTCGAGAGTGGCAAGTCGCATCGCCCGCGGCTCGAGTTCGCTGTTCACCTGCACGAGCTCGGCCGTGGCCATTCGATGGTCCTCGGCTGCGTGGTGCCATCCTTTGACTCGGTCGTGCCACGCTCGGTGGGAGCGTACGAGCACGGCGAGTTGACTGCTGACTCGACCACATGTGGCGATGAGTTCGGCCACCGAGGCTTCGAGCGAGGTGATGGCCACTCGGTCCATCGGAAGCTGATGTGTGAAGGCGATACGACTGGCGACCGTGACCGCCTCTGCGTGTGCGACCTCGGCCGCTCGAGCCAGCTGGACGGCCGCGTCGTGCAGGTCCCGGTTCTCGTCGAGTTGCTGTTCCGCCAGCCCAGCCTGCTGCATGGCGGCCACAAGCTGGTCGCTCGGAGGTAAGCCGTTGCGCAAGTCGACCGCGTTGTTGATGTGGATCTGGAGCTCGCGGATCTCATCTGTGGTTCGGGCGATCTGCTGGTCTGCACGGCGAAGTTCTTCCTCGAGTGCGGTTCGCTGTCGTTCGATCGATGCTCGCCGCGCCGTGACACCGATGTGTTCGGCGACTGACTTGGAGTGCCGTCCGCGTAGTGCGCCAACCCGGAACGTTCCGTCGACAGCCACGACGGTTTCGGTCGATGCGTCAAGCCGGATTGAGATCGAATCGAGGATCTTGCTGACCATGCCGGGGTCGACGTCAGGTTGGAACTCTTCGGGCACCGTGGCCACGAGCAGTTGGCTCAACGGATGCTCGGCCTGTCCCGCAGGCGTCACCACCAACTCACCCGTTTCGAGCCGCAGCACGCCCTCTGCACTGATCTCAGCTCCGAGCAGTCCGGACGCTTCCATCGCTGCTTCGAGTCCGGATTGCTCCTCCGCGGACACCCCGTCAACGAAGTCGATGCAGTCCGCGAGTCGGGTGCGTCGCTCAGCGCGCTGCCAGCTGCTTGCTGGCGGTTCAGGATACCTGCGCTGCTGGAGCTCAAGGAGAGTGGCGGCCAGCTGATCGGCCTCTGACTGCTCAGCGTCGTGTCGACGGTCCAGCATCGCCTTTGCAGTGCGGTGGTGGTCAGCGAGCCGGTCCGTGGCTGCGACCCACGACTCGGTCACCTCGCGTCGGCGGTCCAGTAGATCGACGATGTCCGCGAGCGACGGGTCGACTACGCTGAGGACTCGCGTGGGATCCAGAATATCGAGGCGGCCAAGCCACGATCGCAGCGCTGTCCGCCAAGCGTCGACTTCATGGCCGAGTTTCACGCGCGTCTCGTTAAACCGTCCCTCCGCTGCGATGACTGCCCCTGCTGCGCGATCGCGCTCGTGTTGTTCGCGTGACAGGTCTTCCGAGCGAAGATCGATCCGATCCATCGCAGTGCTCACTTCGTCGATGTCGAGTCGTCGCTGATGACCATTGGCGCGCATCGCCGCGATACCGAAACGCGCTGGTTCGACATCGAGAACGGGCGTCGGCAGCGGAAGGTCTTCGCCTGGTTCGACATGGCCGCCGACGGCCGGCACGTCGGGCGGACGTGCCGTCAACTTGAGCGCCGTCGCGAGGGCCCCGAGCGCAGAGAGCTCGCTCCTGGTCACACCGTGATCGTCGGATGCGATGTCCGCGGAGGACAGCACTTCCAGTCGGGATGTGTCCTCTCGGTGGGCTGCGCGAGCGGCCCGTTCTTCAGCCTGCTTGACCGCTGTTTGGAGGGTCGCGACGTGCTCACGAAGATCATCGAGCTCTCGGCCGAGCTGATACGCCGGTGAATCCTTCAACGCCGCGATCTCCTGGTTCAGCCGCTTCACGGCGGCTTCGAGGTCGGCGATCTCTGCTCGAAGTTCGTGCAGAGCGAGTGCCGCGGCTTCGGCCTCCTTGCGGCGCCGGCGCTCCGCTCGCTCACCGAGGGTGACCTGGTCGCTGAGGTGGAGCAGAGCCTGTGCACGACTGCGCAACTCGTTCGCGGCGTAGGACCGATAGACCGTCACCAGCGCGTCGAGGGTGTCCGCGGTGCGCGCAAGATCGTGGACGTTCCGACGGTGTTCATCGAGGTCTTCCAATGGCTGCGCAGCATCATCGAGCGCTGCATCAGACAACTGCGGGAGTGCATCGTCGAGATACGCCGGCAGATCCGTGTCGATCCGATCCCCAACGCGAGGGTTGCGCACGACGTGCAGGAGCCGGAAGTGTTGGTCGAGTTCCCGGCCTCCGAAGAGCTTGTCGCGAACGGCCTGGCGGTATGCGGGGCGCTGTTCGTGTGAGAAGACGGCGTGATTGCCGAGTGCGGTTCTCAACGCTTCGTGACCGAGAGGGACTCTGCCCTCGACAAGTGCGAGGTCGATACCGGGCCGCCGATCTGTCAGAAACCACCATGTCGTGACACGGTCGGTGCTGCGATTCGCCTTGATGCCGCAACCACAGACGAGGTACGAGACATCGATACCATCGCCGCGCTCGAACTCGAGCCAGAGATACCCGATCGGCTGCTGCTCATCGCGACCGGACAGCATCCATGACTTCAATACAGCCGACTGCTCGCCGGCGGCGTCGATGCGACGAGTATCGGCATCCAGAAGGAACGGGAGCACCATGTTCATCGCAGTTGACTTGCCGGAGCCATTCACGCCGCGCAGCAGTAGCCGCCCCCCACCGAACTGAAGCGTCTCATCGGAATATTGATATACGTTGATGATGCCGGCCCGGTTGAGCCGCCAGCGAGTGGCCACACCTTCATCGTAGAACGAGGGTGCGACACAGAGCGCCGACCGCAGAGGTGCGTGTCTGGCAGCCGGCCGCCTGCCTGCCAGCGCCGGGCTACGGGCGCAGGGCGTGTGTCAGGCGATTCGTTCGAAAAGTTGGGCGATGATGAGTTCGGCTGCGGCGTCGATGTCGTACTCGAGGCGCCGGGTACTGACGAGCTGGTCGAGATCCTGCCGGAAGCTGAGGTTGGTGAGTTTGGCTCGAAGATTGTGTTCGGCGAGCCGTGCTGTGTACCTGTCAGGTCGGTATGGGGCGAAGCACTCGATGATGTCAGCGGGCGGAACAGCGAGCTCAGTCAGCGCCAGCCAGAGGTCGAAGAGGTCGCGGCCTTTCGACCGCTGAAACAGGGCGCGGATCTTGGTCGCGACGAGTTCGGCAATGGCAAAGGTCTGCACATCGGCGCTTCCCCGGTACCACTGGCTGTTCACCGTGTAGGGCACTCGAACGAGTTCTCGTGCCGGCGAGCGTTCGTAGGTGTTCACCTCGACCTTCACGCTCATCGTCCCGTTGCCGGATGTGAAAGGGGCTCGGAGGCGAATCTTGGGAAACGACTTGATGTTCGTCGTGACGTTCATGCCGAGACGGTCGGCAATCGCTCGTACGGCATCGAGGAGCACGCCGATGCCGCCTTCGCTTCGCCGTACGTAGTCGAGATCCTCGCTGTAGCGGAGCGCTGGGTTGAGATGCAGCTTGTGCAGGCAGGTACCTCCTCTGAACACCAGCTCCGTGCCGAGGTAGTCGTCGTTGGCGATCTCGATGATCAGTCGGGACAGAACGAGGTCCTGCTCGATCTGCTCATCCGTGGGCCAACCGACGGTGTTGGCCCAGTCCGTGATGAAAGCGGTGGGGATCACAGGTCGGACTCGACGTCGGTGTTGACAAGAATGTTCCAGCGATCGTTGAACGGTCCAGCCTGTCGGCCGGCTGCTGCCAGTGGCGTTGGCTTGAGACGGGCATGTGCGACTTCGGCCAGCGGCGCGAGGTCGACCTCGGCTCCGACTTCTTCGGCGACTTGTTCGAGCATCCATCCGGTGCGCTGTGGCACGGCTGCCGGATAGTCCTTGGCGAGTGAGGCGAGTCGGGAAATGTCGAGCAGTCCGTCGCCGAGGAACTCACCGATGATCGTCGCGATGTTGGATAGGCCTCCGCCATGCGCGGGGCGTGCGATGAGGTCGAGGACCGTCGTCTCCGGAATGGAAACGTTCATGGTGCCGGTCGGGGTGTTGACTGCTGTGGTCGGGCGTGTCGCGGTTTTCGCCGACGTTGTGAACTCGATCCGGACACGGTCGAAGGTGCGGTCGATCAAGCGGGCGTCGGTGATCACCTGGAAGACCTGCGGTCGTTGGTGTGCTGCACCGTGGACTTCGGCGGCGGAGAGGTATCCGACGTAGTAGTCGTGGTCGAGGTGCCGCATCATCGGATCGATGAAGTGGCTCGCCGGTACCACCTGCCACGAGCGGTACTCGGCTGGAATCGGCACGTACCCGCCACGGATAGGGGAGAACAGCCGTCCCGCTCGTCGCAGGCGCGCCACGATGGGAGGGACCTGTTCCACCGGGATCGCGAGGGCCGCGGCGATTTCATCGGTCGTGATCCAATGCCTGCCGTGCGAGATCAACCAGTCCGGCAGATCCCGCGGGACCGTCAACCTGCTCCTGTCGACCGTCCTGCTCCCTATCATGCGCTCAATATAGCTGATTTCGCTATCTTGGATGCGCACCAGGTTTAAGGGCCGAGCCGGACCCGTCCATCGGGATGACGGAGCCTCCGCCTCGGCCTTCGGTCCGCGAGGTACTCGAATGCCGCGTTCGCTCGACCAGCGCGTCGAGGTCGTTGGTCAATCGTTCCTGCTTGTCTTGGAACAGGTGGCCGTAGACGTCCATCGTGACGCCGATCTCGGAGTGACCCATCCGTTCGCTGATCGCCTTCGGGTGAGCGTCGAGATCGATCAGCAGCGATGCGTGCGTGTGGCGCAAGTCGTAGGGGCGGAACCGCGGGAGATCAGCGGCGACTTGGGCGTTGTGGACGATCCGCCAAAGAGTGTGATCGAACATCGGGCCGCCGGTCGGGGAGACGAACATCCGGTCGGTCCCACTCGGCCGGATGCTGTACATCTGTGTCCGGGCGGAGAGACTGGCGGCGAGCTGCTCGATCAACCAGACAGGAATCGGGATGGTCCGCACGCCGCTCTCGGTCTTCGGGGGCTTGACGACCATCTCGCCGTTGACCCACATCTGGGTCTCGTTGACGGTGAGGGTTCGGCGTGGCCAGTCGACGTCGCACACCCGGAGGCCGCACAGCTCGGATGGTCGCAGCCCGGCGAGCACCAGCAGCCACAGCGCCGGCTTGTACCGCTCGTCGGCGTGATCGACGAATTGATGGACCTGTTCCATCGTCAGCACCGGCGCCCGTCGTCGACGCACTGGGATGCTGTGACCGCTTGCCGGGTTCTCACGGATGATCTTGGCTCGCAGCGCGGTCTTCATGATCAGCGACAGCACCGACACCGCCTCGCGACACGTCTTCGGTCCCAGACCCTTGTCGACGAGTGCGACGACGAACAGTTCGACCTCGAGCCAATCGATCGACGCGATCCGTCGCCCACCAAAGGTCGGACGGACGTACAGCCGCAGCGTCTTCTCATATCCGCGGCGTGTCGCCGGGGTGAGTCGGGCCGTCGTTGCCAGCCACGCGTCGGCCCATTCATCGAACCCGGCTCGGCGACGCTGCGGGTCGACCCACTCGTCGCGTTGGATGTCGGTGTCGACCCGGGCGACGAACTTGTCGGCGTCGAATTTGCGGTCGAAAACCTTGTTCTTGGCGCGGCCTTTCGGGTCGCGGTAGCGGGCCTTCCACTTCGCGTCGCGACTGACGCGTCTGGTGCGCGCACCGGTCGAACTATTTGTCACCCATGTGAACTTGGTGGGCTCGACAGATCCCATCGATCACCTCCAAGACGACAGTGAGGTCGGGTCGTGGCCGGCGTGCGGCGAGGCGACGGACAACGTCGCGTCTGCACAGGCTACGCCTCACCGGCGCACACCGATCGTCGTGTCGTCGGCTGCTGGGACTCGGGAGCTTGTGACCCAGGCGGAGACGTCGTCGATGTCGAAGCGGATGAGGTGACCCCACTTCACGTAGGGGATGCGCCGCTCGAACACGAGTCGGCGCACGTGACGCACGGACACGCCGAGGTGCTCGGCGATCTCTCCGATCGAAACGAGGCGTGGCAACTCGCTGCGTGGTCGTGCCGGGCGACGGACGGAGAAGGGAGCGGCTTGCGATGTCATCGGTTGCACCGTGAACCGGTGACGTCACCGATCACCGCCCGTGCCGGTACCCGAAATCACAGATTCGGGATTGGAGTCTCGACCTCGGCCCACGACCGTGCCACGAAGTCCCGGCGTGAAGGGCTGTCGCAACGCCTGCTCCAAATGTAACGAGGCCGTCGTTACATTGCGTTGCATTTCCCGATGTGGGCCCGGCCAGGCGATCGGTGGCACATCACCGATCACCACCCGGGTCGCTACCCGGGTCACAGCGTGGGGAGCGAGATTTCGATGTCGGGTACCACCTGCTCGGCGGCGGGTAGCTGAAGAGTTGGCCAGCCGGGTGGGAGGTGCCCGTGCTGGTCGAGATGGGCGGCCGCGATGACTATCCGGGTGACGAGCTGATCGAGTCGGGTAGTGGCGAGGTGGCCGGTGTCGTGGAGGTGGCGGACATGGTCGGTCACCCATGGCGGCGGGTCGGAGAGCGTGTCGTGGGCGAGAGTGATCGCACGGTTTTCACGCGCCGTTTCTGCGGCGTCGGGCATGTATTTGGCGAAGACGTTGTCGACGGTCCGGGTTCGGCGGGCGTCGCGCAGTGCCCGGGTAGCGGTGACGATCTCGCGGTCGACTGCTTCACGTTCCGGATCGTGCACGGCTCGTGCAGCCAGCGCGTCGAGGCGGCGCAGTGCTGTTTCGAGTTTGAGGACCGGGTCGTTGTCGATCGCGAGTTGGTCGAGTTCGGCGAGGCTGCGTTCTTCGCGCCGTTCGAGGGTCGGCGCGATCTGGCGGAGCGTGTCCAACACTTCCCGCACGGCCTCGGGTTCCGAGCGTGGCCAGTGGGCGAGGGGTGGTTGGGTGGCGATGAGCGTGTTGATCTGTTGTAACTCGACGACGTGGGGCCAGTTGGCGAGGATCCAGTCGCGGCGTGCGTCCTGCACCCGTGTCGCGTCGAGGAGGCGTCGGTGGAGCTCGGTCGGTTCGATCTCGGAGGCGGTGACTTGTTCGATGAGATGGTGTTGGTCGGGTGGTGCGGTGGCGACGAGTTGTTCGAGTTCGGCCCGCCGCTCGTTCAGTTCGATCGGTGTCCGGACGGTGAGCGTCTCGACCGGGATGTTGTTGTGGCGGTCGGCGAGCCAGCAGCGGTCTTGGAGGATCCGGATCATCAGCTGCTGCCACCGCTCAGCAGCGGAAGGCTCGACCGGTCGGAGACCGAGTCCGGGTTGGTCGTCGGCAACGCCGTGGAGCAGCCGGTGCTGGGCGATCCGGCTGGCGGTGTCGTCCCACACAGCCGCGCCCGGCGCGTCGCAGGGCCGTGTCCCGATCCAGGTCGTCAGCCAGTCCGGTGTTTCTGCGCGGAGTTGGTGGGCGGCGCGGTCGACGGCGACGTGGACGGCGCGACGGTAGAGGTCGGCGTCGCCTGGTTCGACCCCGTAGGCGGACAACTCGATCGCCCAGTCCAACTCGGCCTCAGTAACATCGTCGGCCATCGCGGTGAGCGACTGCGATGCCTTCGGCGTGAGGGTGACGGTGTCGGGATGGTCGATGACGACCAGCTGGTGCCACTGCATCGTCTTGGTTGTGTTGCGGCCGTGGTCGTTCTCAAAATGCACGACGCATGTGCCGGCGGTGTCGTCGATTGTGAGGACGTGTCCGACGTTGTCACGGTCGAGGGCCCGGACCCGTCGGCCGTCTTCGAGATGGGTGCGCGCCGCGACGGTCCGGGTGTACGCGTTGCGCAGTCCGGCCGGGTCGATGACGTCGACGGCTTGCTCGGCGTCTCTGGCCGCTTTGGCTCGTTCGATCAACTCGCGAGCCGGGACCGTGGCAGCGAGTTCGCCGACGCGGTCGGCAAGGCCGTCGCCGACGGTGACGAGCGTCTTCGTGCCGGAGGTGTGCATCCGGGCGAGGAGGTCGTGCTCGGGGTCGTGTTGGGCTTCGGCGGGAAGTGGGATTCCGGTGTCGTGGCGTTGGTCCAGCTCGCCGACCTGGGCGGTTGTGGCGTAGATCCATGCGCTCAGCCGTGCCCGTGAGAGGGCGACGTAGATCCCTTCCCGGTACAGGCCGGCGGGACCGACCATCAGCACGTGATCGCAGGTGACACCTTGGGCTTTGTGGATCGTCAACGCGTAGGCGTGATCGACCCAGCCCCGCTCGACATAGGAGCGGTCCAGCATCACGTGCTCACCGGTCGACAGCACCACCTGCACACCCTGCTCGTCGAAGTCGGTGACGGTGGCGAGCATCCCGTTGTCGACCGTGAACGGGTCGCCGTTGGCGAGGTGCTGGCCGCGATGGTTGCGGCACAGCACCACCCGGTCACCCGGTGCGAACGCGCGGCCGGCGATCTCGAACTCGCGGTCCACGTCGAGTTCGCCGGTGTCGGCGAGTAGCTGTCGGGCCAGCCGGTTCAACAGGCGTGCTTCGGCGCGGGTACCGGCAAGCATCAACGTGTCACCAGATGTGCGCAGTCGTTGCCAGTCGCAGATCGCGAGGTGGTGGAGCCGGTCCGGGTTGCCGGTCAGCACGACACGACCATGCACCAGGTAGGCTGCGAACGCGGTCGTGACGTCACCGTGACGGAGTTGGTCGAGCGCCGCCTGTTCCCACGCGTGCTGTTGGCGGCGGTTCACAGTCAGCTCGACGACCCGGTCGCCGAGCGTGTCGAGCGCAGCCCGGAACGCCCCACCGGCAGAGACCTCAGGCAGTTGGTGATGATCGCCGACGAGCACCAGCCTCGCCCCGACCCGGGTGACCTGATCGACGATCGCAGCAATATCACGGACCCCTGCCATTCCCGCCTCATCAACGACAACGACGGTCGAAGCGTCGATCTCTCGCCGCTCCACGAGATGACGGGCGATCGTCGTCGAGCCGATCCCCGAGCCGGTCCCCAGTTCGCGGGCAGCCCGCGCCGACGGGGCGAGCCCGATCACCGTGTACCCGGATGCTTCGTAGACGGCCCGCAACGTGCCGAGCGTGTGAGTCTTGCCAGCCCCGGCACGCCCGACCATCACAGCAACCCGATCGCCGCTTGAGGTCAAGCGTCGCACCGCGACGCTCTGATCGTCACCCAACGTCGAGCCGGCGATCGCCGCCTCGACAAGCGATCGTTCCAGCACCCCGGACGAAGCGTCGGCGCCGGTAGCGAGATGATCGAGGAGTTGCCGCTCGACCGCGAGCAGCGCACGAGACGAGTAGCGCAGCCGCCGATCGTCAGGGACCACCCGACACTCCGAGTAGACAACAGGTCGCTCGGCCCACTGATCGCCGACCGGAACGACGGCAGCCGATGCCAGCGCGAGCTGGACCGTCGCCTCGACAACCGCCGTGCTCGCCGACGCCGGCAACGCGGCGGCCACAGTCTGGGTGAGATCGAACCGGGTGAACGTCCCCTCGTTCGCCGTCACACGTGTTTCGAGCAGCCACTCCAACCACTCCTCGAACTCGACCACCCGCGACACAACCGTGGACTCGCCGCCCCGCCAGACGACCTCCTCCACCACATAGGCCGCACCATGGACAGATCGGAAGAGCACACGTCTGA
>JANYKS010000032.1 GCA_025358125.1 Actinomycetes bacterium | reverse complement strand
TGGAGCCGGGTGCGAGGATCGAACTCGCCACCTCATGATTACAAGTCAAGCGCTCTACCGACTGAGCTAACCCGGCGGGGATCGAATACATGGTAGAGCGCACCCGTCGACAACAGGCAACGGAAATCCGCGGAAGTCCCTGTCATCGGCCAACCGGAGTTCTCGCTCTCAGCCACTTCGACCTCAGCGATGGGCAACACGCTCCCGTGAGCTTCGCGAACGGCGCCGACCCGGCTGCCGACTCGCCACACGGCGCCGACGACATCGCCGCGTGTCGTCGCCTCCTTCGATCGGGACGCCCATTGGATTCGCGGAGGCGTCGACTGTGGAGTCGATCAATGTGCTGACACGGGTTGACGAAGCCGGGCCACACAACGGGGAGTAGAGGGAGTAGGGGCGAGCGGGGACCTTCGGCCCTTGTCAACCGATGCGCCGGGGGAGAAGATTCGAGCGGAACGATGTTCGGCCTTCACGATCCGACCGACCTGAGGAGCCAGATGACCAGCGTGGCATGGATGGACGACAAAGGGTCGACGGCGACGGCGCGACGGCGGCGAGTGCGGTGGTGACGACCATGGCGATGAACTGCAAGCCCGTCCCAACCCTCGACGACCGGATCAATGACATCCGGATGCGCACTGCCGAGATCGTCAACGACGACATCTTGCCAAACGAGCGCCGGCTGATGTCGGTTGCCCGCGAGGGTGAGTCGTGGAGCGCGCACACCGAGATGCTCGAGTTGCGGGCCGAGATCAAGATGAAGGTGAAGCGCACCGGCCTCTGGGCCCCGCACCTGCCGACCGAATACGGCGGCATGGGGCTCGACTTCCTCACCCACGCGTACATGAACGAGGTGCTTTCGTACGCGATGGGCGCGGCGTCGCTGTTCGGCGTCGTTGCCCCCAATTCGGGCAATCAGTCGATCCTCGTCAAGTACGGCACGGAGGAGCAGAAGAAGCAGTGGCTGATGCCGCTCATCGACGGCACGATGGAATCCGGCTTCTCGATGACCGAGCCGCACAATGCGGGCTCCGATCCGCGCTCGCTCGACACCGCAGCCGTTCTCGACGGCGACCACTGGGTGATCAACGGGCACAAGTGGTTCACGTCGAACGGCGTCGACGCCGATTTCTTCATCGTCATGTGCCGCGTCGTCGAAGCCGGTGCGACGAACCGCAAGGTCGGTCCGATGGTGCAGATCATCGTGCCCGCTGCCTCCAAAGGCGTGAACATCGTCCGTGGCATCGGCGTGTGGGGCCGCTCCGACAGCGACCACTGCGAGGTGAAGTACGAAAACGTGTCCGTGCCGGTTGCCAACACGTTGGGCCAGGTGGGAGAGGGGCATCAGGCTGCACAGGATCGCCTGGGGGCCGGGCGCATCTATCACTGCATGAATTCTGTCGGCCAGATGTGGCGGGCCTTCGATCTGATGGTCGAGCGCGCCCGTGCCCGTGAGGTACACGGTGGACTATTGCAGGACAAGCAGTTCGTGCAGGGTTTCATCGCCGATAGCTACATCGACATCCAGGCTGCCCGGTTGATGACGATCCACGCCGCAGAGAAGATCGATCAGGGGCTCGAAGCCGCCCGCACCGATATCTCGGCCATCAAGGTCTTCGTGCCTGGCGCATACACGCGCGTGGTCGACCGGGCGATCCAGGTCTGGGGAGCAGCCGGGATCTCAAACGACCTCCCGCTGGCGGAGATGTACACCGGCGCCCGGACCCTGCGCATCGCCGACGGTCCTGACGAGGTGCACAAGATCCTGATCGCCAAGAACGTTCTCGGACAGTTTGCGAGCGGCGAATCCTGGGACTTCGGCAACTGAGAGGTAGTCTCGGCGCCGCTGTCGCATGTGATCAGGGCTCGGTTCGCAACGTGCTCAGCAAATGTTTGATCGACAGCGTTGCGACGGAGATGGTCTGATCGGCGATGCCGTAGGGGAGCACGAGGATGTCGTTGTGCGCCAACGCGCCGCAGGAGTAGATGACGTTGGGGACGTAGCCGTCACGTCGGTCGTTGCCGGGCGTGAGGATCGGCGTTTCGGATCGGGCAAGAACTCGTTGCGGTTCGTCGAGGTCGAGCAGGATGGCACCGAGCGAGTAGGTGCGCATCGGACCAACCCCGTGGGTGAGGACGAGCCAGCCGTCCTCGGTTTCGATGGGGGAGCCGCAGTTGCCGAGTTGGAGGATCTCCCATGGCCGGTTGGGGGTCTGGATGGTCTGCGCGGTGTTCCAGCAGCAGAGGTCGTCGGAGAAGGCGATCGCGTTGGTCTCCCGATCGGACCGTGACAGTGCTGCGTAATGGCCGCGGATCTTTCTCGGGAAGAGGGCGAGTCCCTTGCCGGAGGCTGCTGCACCGGCCATCGGCGTGACATTGAACGTGGTGAAGTCTGTGGTCTCGAGCAGTTGCTGACAGACGTTGGTGCCGTCGAAGGCGGTGTAGGTGGCGTAATAGGTGACGTCTCCGCACTCATCGATGAATCGGACGAATCGCGCGTCTTCCATGCCGTGGCTCTCCGCCGGCGCATGTGGCCACAGCACCCGCTCGGAAATGTGGCTGGAGATCGGGTACTCGACACGGTAGGACGATTGGGCGAGACTGCGGAGATTGGCGATGGTGGTGGAGGTGTGACGTCGGGTAGCGATATCCGCCGACAGCCACTCGATCCGAGCGTCGAGTTCGGCGTCGTCGAAGCACGGCGGCAGCGGGTTGAGCACGTGGGTGGCGTTCTCGCGGTCGTCGGCGAGTTGGGAGAGCTTTGCATGAAACACGGCCCGCTGATGAAGGCCCGGTGTCGGGGTCGCCGTTCGAGGGAACGGGCCGGGGCGATCGATGGTCACGGTGCCGGTCGCTGTGACTGTCCCGGTGCGGAAACCGATCGAGGAGCGGTGTCCTTCGCCCATACCGCGGACGCTGAGGATGAATGCGGCATCGCCACTCGTGTCCTGCTGGGGGTGCAGGACGACGGAGGGGTTGCAGAGGGCTGCGGCTTCGATCGCGTACTCGTGGGTAAACGACGCGCCGAGCAGGAGGCGTCGGGCGGTCGACAGGTCGACACCGGGATCGAGCCGCGACGTCACCATTGCCGCGTGTTCGCGGAATGTGTCGTGGAGTGCCTGGTGGCGGTGAGAAAAGCGTTCGTCGATGTCGCGCATCGCCGCCTCGACGTCTCGCTCGCCCAGGTTGAGGATCCGTTCGATGACATGCGCGGCCCGTGATTCGCCGGGGCCGACATCCTCGCGGCCGGGGACGAAGAATCGGGTGATGACGCGTGTGCGGTCCGGGCACAGATCGATCCCGGTCTCCGTGACTATCGCAGTCGGGATCATTGGCTCGGTCGGGATCATTGGCTCGGTCGGGATCATGGTGCGGTGGGGATCATGGTGTCGGCGCGAACGAACGCGCTCGTTGCATCGTGGAGATGAGCGCAAGGGTCGATTCGGCGCCCTGGTTGAGGTTGACGCTCGCCGGTTGCAGCCCGTCGAAACCGCCGCCGGAGACGTCGTCATACATCGCCAGCCCGGTGTCGTTGTCGCCCGTGAACCAGCCCGCCGCTGCGCCGACACCACGCGACCAGGCGCGGTCGCCGGTGACGGTGTACGCCCGCCAACACGCGTCGGCCATCGATGCGGCTTCGATCGGCTGCTGATCGAACAGTGGGCCCTGGTCGTCGGGTCCCCGCCCGGCGACACCGGTGAGCGAGAGATGCCCTCGAGGCGTCTCGAGTTCGAGCAGCCAGGCCAGCATCGTGAGGCCACGATCGAGGTCAGAAGTGCGCTCAAGTGCCGCGCCGGCAGCGATGACCGCCTCAGCGAGGGCGGCGTTGGCATACGCGAGGCGAGGTTCGGGCCACGACCAAGTGCCGACCGGGATCGGTCCGATCACATCGAGGGTGTCGACGAGCAGAGTTCGGGCAGGGCCATGGTCGGGATCGCTGGCCAGCACGTCGGCGGCGCCGAGCGCGGCGAAGGCCATCGCCCGCGGCCAGCGCGAGCGCTGACGCACCCCGTTGTCGAACCCTTTGAGTGCTCGCTGGCGGAGCGACGGATCGGTGTGGTGTGTCGCACAGGTGCCCAGCCCCCACAGGCTGCGCCCCCAGCAGTCGTCGGTGCCGTCCCGGTCGGTCCAACGACCGGAACTGTCCATCCGGTTGCGGCATCGCCCGTCGGCGCCTTGGGCATCGAGAACGAAACCGAGAGCGACACGGCCGAGACGATGCGCCGACCCGGTGTCGGGCTCGCGCGACGCCACGACGAGCAGGCGGGCGTTGTCGTCGGTGCAGTATCCGTGCTCCTCGCGGCGCACCGTCCCAGCCGCATGTTCGAACAGGCCGCGCTCGTCGCTCAGCCGATCCAGATGATCGAACGCGAACGTGTTGGGCGCGCTCATATCGCGATCGGTTGGCCAGTCTGCGCCAGTTGGTCCGACAGTCGGGCGTATTCGTCGGCGACCGCAGACCAGGAGAGTGATGGTGCGAGACGGCGAGCTTCGGCGGCCATCGACGCCAACATGTCTTCGTTGGACACGATCGACCGGATCGCTTCCGCCAACGCGACGGGATCGGCGTGCGCCACGACGATGCCGGCCCCGCTGCCGAGCAGCTCGACGGCGTGCGGGACCGCGGTCGCGATGACGGGCCGTCCGGCGGCGATGGCATCGACCAACACCCCCGATGTGACCTGATCGCGAGAGTCGTAGGGGAGCACCACCACCGACGCCGAGGCAACGAATCGTTGAAGTTGGGCGACATTACGATAGGTATCGTCGAACGTGACCGAGCCGGCGACTCCGGCGGCGTAGGAGCGTTGGATCAGCGACTGGCGGTACTCGTCGCCGTGTCTGGCAAACACTTTCGGATGGGTGACCCCGGCGACGGTGTAACGCGGACGGTGGCGGAGATCGCCGAGCAGCGCCAAAGCGTCGATGGTGTGCTCGATCCCCTTACCCGGACCGAGCAAACCCCACGTCAGCAGTTGCGGGCGTGCTTCGCCGAGGTGGTCGACATCGAGCCGTTCGAGAGTTGGCGTCGACGCGCCATGTGGGATCATGACGACCCTGCACGGGTCGACCGAGTACAACGCGGTCAACCGGTCGTTCGCGGTCTTGCTCATCACGACCACTCGGTCCGCAATGTCGCCGACGGCCTCGAGGACCGACTTTTGATGCGGCGTCGGTTGCAATGGAACCGTATGGAGGACCACGATCGCCGGGACCTCGAGCCCCTTGAGCAGATCGATGACCTCGTCCCCATCGACTCCGCCATAAATGCCGTATTCGTGCTGGATGATGGCGACGTCACATCTCGACAGCACAGCGGCAGCGTTGCGGATCGATGCAGGCACGCCGTTGACGAGCTCCGCTGCGACCGGTCGGCCGATCGGGTCGGTGTGGTCGCCGTCATCGATGCGCACCACGTCGACACGATTACCGGCTCGCTTCAGTTCGCCCTCGAGCGCGGCGGCGAAAGTGGCCAGGCCGCAGAGCTTGGGCGGATAGGTGCTCAGCAACCCGATCCGACGCTTCACCGGTCTGATCGCTGAACGCAACGGTGGATTTGTTGGCATCGTGTCTCCTCGACTCGACCAGGTCGAGGCGTCGAGCTTGCACGGGGCGACAGCGCCAGCGGCAATCGCTGTCCAAACGGGGTGACTGTTCCCGGAAGAGGTGCCAGCCTACCTCGGCCGATACCCGGAACGTCCGTCGCCCGCACTATGGGAACGGTGATCGACGCGGCTCATCGGGCGCGGTCGGTCGGCGCTGTTCGTGATCGATTGTCAGCCAAGCCTGAAAGCCGCCGATCATGTCGGTCACCAGGTGCAGGCCGAGATCTTGGAGCGAGGCGGCGGCGAGGCTGGAGCCATACCCCTCGTTGCACACGATCACGATCCGAGTGTCGTAGCCGGTCACCCGGGCGACGTGATGTTCACATCGTGGGTCGAGTCGCCATTCGAGGGTGTTGCGGTCGATCACCACCGCCCCGTAGAGTTCGCCGTCCCGCACACGCTGCTCGTGGGGACGAATATCGACGATCAGCGCGCCACCAGCGCGCTCGCTCTCCAGCGCTTCCGGCGAGATGCGATCGAGTCGGGCGCGTACCTTGGTCAGGATGTCGTCGATCGAGTTCTGTGCGCCGACGATGTCGGGAGTTGGCAGTGGGACTCCGGGACAGACGCAGAACTCGTTGCCCTCTGGGTCCGCCATCGGGATCCAGCGTTCGTCGCTGGCTCGGCCGACTTCGATGCGGGTGGCGCCGATGCGTTCCAACCGTTCTGCCTCGAGCTCGACGTCGTCGGCGCGGATGTCGAAATGGATGCGGGTCTTGACCGACTTTGGGTCCGGGACCCGTTGCAGGACGACCGGCGGAAAGCCGGCGACCGGCGGGGCGAGCAGATAGTACGGCTCGAACCATCCCACTTTCTCGTACCCCAAAGCCGCTGCCCAGAAGGTGGCGAGGCGTTCCGGATCGGCGCAGTCGATGACGATATCGATGTTTGGCTTCATCTCGGGTGGGTTTCGTACATGCGGACGGCGACGACCAATCCGGACACGGCGGTGAGCGCGGCGACGGCCCAGATCGCAACGAGGGGAGAGAAGCGATCGGCGAGGACCCCGGCGAGGATGGCGCCAACGGCGAAGCCGGCGTCGCGCCAGAGCCGATAGATGCCGACGGAGCGGGCCCGCCACCTGGGGTGGGCGACGTCGCCGATTGCGGCGAGCAGCGTCGGGTAGACCATCGCCGTTCCCGCGCCGAGGAGGGCTGCGCCGAATGCCCACGCGGCGAAGCCTGTGGTCGCTGCGATCCAGGCGATGGCTGCGGCCTGGGTCAGCATGCCGCCGGCGATGAGCGATTTGCGGCCGATGCGATCTGACAGCGCGCCGGTGTACAACTGGCCGAGTCCCCACACGGCCGGGTAGATCGCGGCGAGGACACCGATTCGTCCGATCGATAGGCCGGCGTTTGCGAAGACGATCGGGAACAGCCCCCAGGCGAGTCCGTCGTTGAGGTTGTTGACCAGTCCGGCTTGGCTGCACGACGACAGCGCCTTGTCGCGAAAGCTGGTGAGGGCGAAGATCTCGCGGGTGGTGAGTTCGTCGCGCAGTTCGGTGCCCGAAGGAGTGTGGTTGTCGGCTTCGTGGTGAGCGTGGCCGCGAGTCTCTTTGACGAACAGGACCGACAGGCCGAGGCCCAGCCCCGCGTATGCGATGCCGAGGAAAAACGGTTCGGGTCGCAGGCCTGCGTGTTGGGCGATGTAGCCGGTGACGAGGGCGGTGACGGCGACGGCTCCGTAGCCGGCAGCTTCGTTGAGGCCCATCGCGAACCCGCGGCGAGCGGGTCCGACGAGGTCGATCTTCATGATCACGGTCGTCGACCAGGTGAGGCCTTGGTTGATGCCGAGCAGCACGTTCGCGACCACGATCCACGTCCATGTCGGTGCCCAGATCAGCAGGAGCGGAACGGGGATGCCGATGATCCATCCGGCGACGAGGACGGGTTTGCGTCCGACGCGATCGGACAGGGTGCCTGCGAAGAAGTTGGTCGCGGCCTTCACCGACCCGAACGCGGCGATGAAAGTGAGTGTGGCGGTGAAGGCGGTGAGACCGAACTCTTCTTTGGCGAGGAGGGGCAGCACGGTTCGTTCCTGGCCGATCATTCCGCCGACGAGCGCGTTGACACCCACGAGGAGACAGAACTGGCCGAGGTTCTCGCGCAGGCCCAGGCGCGGCGGTTGTTCGGTCCCGACCGCGCTCACGACCCGACCTCGAGCTCGCGACCAGTTTCGGCTGACCATGTGTCGGGTCCCCCGTCGAAGACTGCGACGTCGCCGTGCCCGGCTGCTGCGAGGATGCTGGCGGCCGTCGTGGCGCGCTCGCCGTGCCCACACATGACCGTCAGCGGGCCATCGCGGAACTTCGTATGAGCGATTGCGCCGAGTTCCACGTTGATGGCCGTTGGAACGTGTCCGGTCGCGTATTCGTTGGCCTGCCGGACGTCGACGATGCTCGTGGTGAACCCGGTCGCTGCGATGAGCGGAACTGCACCGGTTGGAAGGCCCGCCGCCGTCCACGTTGCGATCCCCCCGTCCAGTTCGCCGCCAAGATTTTGGTGACCGACGTCGAGGCATTGGCGAACCAGATCGGCTCGGTCTTGACCGTTGTCGAGGATGAACAGCAACGCCTTGCGGGGGTCGGTGAGCCAGCCGAGCCAGCTCGCGAACACGGGTCGCAACGTGTTCGACAACGACGCCGGCAGATGCTGAGCGCAGAACCGGGCGATTGGTCGGGCATCGATCACCACGGCGTCCTCGGCCATCTTCTTCCAGAACGCGGCGAGGTCGAGGAGCGCGAGATCGGGGAGCGTGTCGTATCGATCAGGGCCGCGACGGTTGAACTCGGGCAGCCGGGCGAAGTAGGTCGGGAACGTCCCGAACCCGGCGAGAAGCTGCTCGACGAATTCGTCTTCATCCGGGATCGACAGGAGAGGATCAGTTGCCCGTTCACGGCCGATCGTGGTCGTCCGTGCGTTCCCCGCTGGCGCGGAGCAGAACGATCCGGCCCCGTGCGTCGGGTACACGGGGAGATCGTCGGCCAGCACCAACAGCTTGTCGTGGAGCGAGCGGAACATCGCTCGCGCCATCGGCTCGGCCAGCTCGGGACCGCAGAGGTCGGTGCGCCCGACCGATCCGACCATCAACGAGCCCCCGGAGAACAGCGCCGCAGCTGAACCATCTCGTTGCAGGACGAAGGCGTGGTGATCAGGCGTGTGACCGGGTGTTGCCAACGCCATCATCGCCAAACCGTCACCCAGCACGACGCGCTCGCCGTCGACGACCGGGCGATGAGGTGTCTCCAAATGCGATGCGGCCGGCGCGACGAACGTTGCACCGAGGCGGGCGGCAAGCGCAGGACTTCCTGTCACGTAGTCCGCGTGTGAATGAGTGTCGAACGTCCAAGCGATCCGTCGGCCGAGCCGGTCAGCGAGGGCCTGATGGGCGATTGGGAAGCGTGGTGGGTCGATCAACGCTGCGTCGGCGTCGCCGATGTCGATGAGATATGAGGCGTGACCGAGCCCCTCATCGACGAACTCGTGGATCTGCATACCCTCCAACTCCTCCCGGATCGCGGCAGCCTCTCTCGGTCGCTACCAGCGATTCAAGTGATGCCTTGAATATAGATCTTGCGAGCTGAGTATTCAAGTAGTATTTTGAGCAGTGACTGATGTCGGGAGGTTGGTGTGGGTGACAGGGCAGCCAAGGACGCGTTGTTCGATGCGCTCGCCGGGGTGGCCAAGGCATTGGCTGGCGGCCGGCGGGCAGAGATCGCCGACGTCCTCGCTCAAGGTGAACGGTCCGTCGAGCAGCTCGCGGACGAGATCGGCCAGAGCGTCGCCAACACCTCGCACCATCTGCGCGCGATGGCCCGCGCCGGTGTGCTGCGTACTCGTCGAGAAGGCACACGGATCGTCTACATGCTCGCGAGTGACCGCGTCGGTGACGTGTGGGCGGCGATGCGCGACATCGCCAGCGACCACGTTGCCGGCATTACCGAGCTCGTCGACGCGTATGTCGGTGATCGCGCCGGGCTGGAACCGGTAACCCGGCGCGAGCTGGAGGCCCGGATCGAGGCCGGCGACGTCGTGGTACTCGACGTGCGTCCTGCGGCCGAATTCGCGGCCGGGCACATTCCCGGTGCCCGATCGGTGCCGGTGGCTGAGTTGCGCCGTCTGCGTTCGCTGGCCAAGGAGATCGAGATCGTTGCGTACTGTCGCGGCCCGTACTGCGTGTACGCCGACGACGCCGTGCGCCAACTGCGTCGACGCGGCTTCAACGCCCGCCGGCTCGAGGATGGCTTCCCCGAATGGAAACGAGCCGGGCTGCCGATCGCGGCCGGGACGAGATGATGATGCGGCGACCATTTCGTCGCCGCTTCATGACTGACGGAGGTGGACTCCAGTGGTGATGCGGGCGCGCGGACGCGGCGGGCGGGTACGTGGCGAAGGGTGCTCGGATGCGGTCAGGCGAGCTTCATGAACATGCGCCGGACGTCATCGAGCCCATAGCCCTCTGCGACGGATTCTTCGGGGTGGGCGATGCACCACGTGAGCCCGCTGGCGACGAGCAGGAAGCCCGCCTGTTCGAGCGCCTTGCTCGCCGCCGAGATCTGGGTGACGATGTCGCGGCAATCGCGGCCGTCGGCCAGCATCTGCTGCACACCGCGAATTTGACCCTCGACCCGGCGAAGGCGTCGGGTGAGATCGGCGACCGTTTCCTCGGGGATATCCATGACAACCTCTTCTTGATCGTTATACCTACCGGGGTATACTACGCATACCCTATAGGGTATCCACCCACCTGAGTCGAACCTTGACAACAGGCGCGGAGCTGCGATCAGCGCAGGGCGAGCCCGGAACGTGTCGCGGTGTAGATCGCCACGATGACGAGGAGACCGACGAACCATTGCTGGAGCGAGCTGGAGTCGCGGGTGCTGGCGAGGCGGCTACCGACGATGACGCCGAGCAGGCTGGCGATCGTGAACGGGATGACGGTGCCCCATTCGATTGATCCGGTCTGGAGTCGGGTGGTGAGGGTGACGACAGCGTTGATCGTGAGGACGAGCAGCGAGGTGCCGACTGCTTCGGGCATGGTGAAGTCGAGGGCGAGCATCAACGCGGGAACGATGACGAAGCCGCCGCCAACGCCGAAGAAACCGGTGAGGAGCCCGACGATCGTGCCGGCGCCAGCGACCTTCAGGATGGTGATCGGGTCGATCCGTCGCGTCGATGCGTGTGGAGCCGTCGCAGCGGTGCCCACCGATCGGGCCACGCCCGGTTTCGGGGAGTTCTTGACTCGTCGCCACATCGCGTAGGCGGCGACGAACATGAGACCGGAGAAGGCGAGGAGGAGCACGTTGGGGTCGGCGACCTTGTTCCAGTGCGAGCCGAGCAGTGAGCCGCCGACGCCGGCGAAACCGAAGATGGTGCCGGCACCGAAACGCACCCGGCCGGCGCGCCAGTGGGGCACGATGCCGATCACGGCTGTGAGACCGACGAGGACGAGTGAGGTCGTCGTCGCGTGTCTGGGTGTCTGGCCGGCGGCGTAGACGAGGGCGGGGACGGCAAGGATCGAGCCGCCGCCGCCGAGCGCGCCGAGCGAGAGGCCGATGAGGAAGCCGAGCGGCGAGGCAAGCAGGGCGCGCATGTCAGTCTCGGATCACGACGCCGGGGCGCCGGCGTCGAATCGATGGCGAGTGTCGAATCGGTGGATCATGGGGTTCCGGTCGAGGCCGTCGGGAGGTGTGTGGCCGGTCTGGCGGCCCAGGCGGTGTAGCCGCCGACGACATCGGACACGTCGACGAACCCGTGCGAGCGCAGCAGGCTGGACGCGATCGCGGATCGGTACCCGCCGGCGCAGTAGACGACGGTCGGCGCCATCGGGTCGAGAACGTGGATGCTGGTAAGCAACGCCGCCAGACTGATGTTGCGGGCGCCGGGCACGCTCCCGAGTGCGACCTCGCCCGGGTTGCGAACGTCGATGACGACCAGGCCTGGAACTGAGCCGAGGCGTTCGGCGAGAGCATCGGCGGACAGCCGCGAGAGCCGTTCGACCAATTCGGGATGCGTGACGAAGTTGCCGATCGGGTCGGCGAGCGCTCCGAGCACGCGGTCGAACCCGATCCGCGCGAGGCGTACCTTGGCCTCGGCCTCGTGACCGGGGTCGGTCACCAACACGATCGGCGTATCCGGTCGCATGACCTCGCCGGCGTATTCGGCGAACCGGCCGCCGAGGCCGACATTGACCGACCCGCGCAGGTGACCGGCGGCGAACGCGATGTCGTCGCGGGCATCGAGCACGAACGCGCCATCGTTTCGGTGAGCGAGCACCTCGTCGATGTTCAGGGTCGGCACCCGGACGTCGTCCGCGAGCAGATCCCGCACTTCTCGGTTGCGGTTCGCTGCGAACGCAAAGTACAGCGGCGCTACCGACTGGCCCTGCGTGACTGCTTCGACGAAGTCGTCCTCGCTCATCGGAGCGAGCGCATAATTTGTGCGGCGCTGCTCACCGATCGTTGACACGGTCTCGGTCGAGAGGTTCTTGCCGCACGCCGACCCGGCGCCGTGCGCCGGGAACACCTTGGTGGCGTCGGGTAACGTGAGCAGCCGGGCGTGAAGAGAGTGGTAGAGCTGGCGGGCCAATTCGTCGGCGGTCACCCCCACAGAGGACAGTAGATCGGGACGACCGACGTCGCCGATGAACATCGTGTCGCCGGTGAGCACCCCGTACGGTTCGGCGGTGTCGCCATTCGGGTAGACGACGATGCTGATCGATTCCGGCGTGTGGCCAGGCGTGGCGCGCGCCTCGAGCACGACGTCACCGAGGTGGATCCGCTCGCCATCGGCGAAGGTCTCGATCGGGAACTCGACCCGACCGGCTGCAGCGCTGCCGTAGCCGATGGCAGCACCGGTGTGGGCAGCGAGTTCGAGATGCCCCGACAGGAAGTCAGCGTGGAAGTGGGTCTCCAGCACCTTCACGATCGTCAGCCCGTGCGCTTCGGCATCAGCGATGTACTCGGCGACGTCGCGTTGGGGATCGACGACCACGGCCTGGCCGGTCGTGGTGTCACCGACGAGGTAGCTCGCGTGGGAGAGGCAACCAAGGTAATACTGACGGAAGTACATTTTGGATCGTGCTCCTGTTGGACGGTTCAGCAGATTCAATCATACCCCTAGGGGTATTTATTCCCCCTGATCCCTCATTGCCGCCTGCGGGTGGTTCCGGGTGTGGTGGCCGCCAGACTGAGCAGATGAGCTTCGGACAGCAGTCGGGACCACCCGCATCGGCCAAGCAGGTGGCCCTGATCTTGTCGTTGTTGAATGCCGATGGTTTCGATTTCGCGACCGCAAGGCACCGCCATGGGCTGACGCAACGCCAGGCCCGCGGCAAGTTCACGATCGGGGAAGCCGCGGAGCTGATCGATCGGCTGCAGGCCGAGGCCGACGGTGGGGTCGACGGCGACCCGATCGTGTTCAACGATCCGGTGGCGATCAAGGCCCAGGACAAGATCGACACGCAACGAGCGACGCTGCTGCGGGGTATCCCGGCCGAGGCCCTCGCCGACGAACTCCAACGCCGAGGCTGGGCCGTCATTCCGCCGTCGTGAAGAGTTCAGAGTCGCGTGGGGCGAGGAGCCGGCACACGTCCTCCCGAACCCGGTCGTGATCTGAACCGAACCGGCGGACCGGCGAACCGGGTGTCAGTTGGCGCGGGAGGTGCGGGCTCTCGCGATCTCGTAGCAGGCGAGGGCCGCGGCCGCGGAGACGTTGAGCGACGACAACCTGCCGAGCATCGGAATGCTGACGATCACGTCGCAACGCTCCCTCGCCAGTCGCGACAGGCCAGCGCCTTCCGCGCCGAGCACCAGACAGACGCCCTCGGCCGCGAGGTCGCCGATCTCGAACAGGCTGCGATCGGATGCGTCGTCGAGGCCGATGATCCAGATGCCGGCATCCTTGATCCGCGCGAGTGCGCCCGGAAGACCGCCGACCACGGCCATCGGCACGTATTCGACCGCGCCGGCTGCGGCCTTGGCCGCGGTTGGCGTGACATGCACGGCACGGTGGCGGGGCAGCACGACGCCGTCGACGCCGGCACCATCGCAGCAGCGCAAGAGCGCGCCGAGGTTGCCGGGGTCGGTGACGCCGTCGACCGCGACGAGGAACGGCGCACGGCCGGGGCGGCGCTTCAAGAAGTCGGCGAACTCGGCCTCCGGCAACGTGTTCGCAAACGCGATGACACCCTGTGGCGCCTCGCTGCGGGCGACGGCCTCGATCTTGCGACGATTGACCTCGAGCACCTGGACCCGCTCGTGGCGGGCCAGGGCGACGATGTCGCCGACGACCTCGTTCTCGTCGAGGTCGGACGCGATCCAGATCTCGCGGACCTTGCGCTTGCCGGCGATGAGCAGTTCGCGGACTGCCTGGCGGCCCTCCACCTGCTCGCCGCCGAGGGTCTTCTCCGGCTTGCGCGCGGGTGCGTCCGGGCGGGCGATTCCGCCGGTGCGGCCTGCGCCGCGAGAGTTGAACTGCCGCGCGCCGCCGACGGAACGCGAGCCCGAGCGTGAGGCGGAGCCCGACCCCGCGCCGGAACCGGTACCCAAGCGGGAGCCCGAGCCGGAACCGGTACCCGACCCGGAGCCCTGCTTGGGGCGCCCGGCGCGGCCTCCGCCTGCTGCGGCCGACGGCCTGCCAGTTGATCGGCCAGTTGATCGGCCGCGGCCGGATGATGATGATGCACCACGAGGCGCCATGAGATTTCCTTACGTTTCTCGTCGCTGGATGATCGCGACAGCCCAACAAGCAATTCCTTCGCCACGCCCGAGTGCGCCAAGACCTTCTGCGCGCCGACCCTTGACGGTGACGGGCGCACCGGCCGCGACGCTCAGATGCTGTTGCATCTCGTCTCTGCGGGGTGCCAACTTCGGCTGCTCGCACACAACCGAGCAATCGACGTTGCCGACCATCCAACCAGCGTCAGCGAGCAATCCGGCCGTATGGCGCAGCAACTCCAGAGAATCGACGCCTTTCCACTGCGGATCGGTGTCGGGAAAATGCTCGCCGATATCGCCGAGGCCGGCGGCGCCGAGGAGCGCATCGGTGACCGCGTGGGCGATCGCGTCGGCGTCGCTGTGGCCGTGCAGTCCGCGCTCGCCGGGAAACGCCACGCCGCCGAGCACGAGCGGCCGCGACCGGTCGTCGCTGAACCGGTGGATGTCGAAGCCCTGCCCGACACGTACCATCGGTGCCGTCACGACACCGCCGCCTTGGCTCGGGCCCACTCGAGATCGGCGGGATAGGTGATCTTGCGGTTGTCCTCACTGCCGTCGACGACCACCACCCGGCCGCCCATCGCCTCGACGAGCGCGGCGTCGTCGGTGCCTTGCGCCCCGCCTGCGTGGGCGGCACGGAGCACCGCCGCGCGGAACGCCTGCGGTGTCTGCACAGCACGCAAACCGGCGCGGTCCGGGGTGGACAGCACGACACCCGAACCGTCGACGACCTTGATCGTGTCGGTCACCGCGACGCCGGGGACCGCGCCGTCGGCGCCCGCGCAAACGGCTGCGATCACCGCTTCGTAGAGCGACTGATCGGCGAACGGCCGAGCCGCATCGTGCACACAGATGATGGATGCGTCACCCGGAACGGCGGCAAGTCCGTTGCGCACGGACTCGCTGCGGGTTGCGCCACCGGCAACGCCGCCCTCGGTCGCCACGTCGTGCGGCGGGACCACGAGCACGACGCCCTCCGACACCAGACTGGCTGTCGTCATCGAGAGGTCGATGATCCGCGCCGCGCCGAGCGACTCGTACTGTTTGGCCCGACCGAAACGACTGGCCGAGCCGCCGGCGACCACCACGGTCCACACTTTCTCGATCCGGTGCTGCGGCATGGGTACAGACGGTAGTACCGTCGCGCACGCATGGCCCACGACGAAGTCCTCGCCCAGACCGAATTCTTCGCCGATGCGAGTCGCGACGAGTTGTTGAAAGTTCTCGAAGGGGCCACGGAGCGGGTCCTCGTTCGCGGCGACATTCTGTTCCGCGAAGGTGACGAACCAGACGCGTTGTACGTCGTACTGGCCGGACGGGTCGCCGTAGCCATCGCCAATCCGATCGACAACCGGGAGACGATGGTCGGGC
Organism: Actinomycetes bacterium; assembly: GCA_025358125.1. Classification (GTDB taxonomy): domain Bacteria; phylum Actinomycetota; class Acidimicrobiia; order Acidimicrobiales; family Ilumatobacteraceae; genus WLMZ01. The sequence continues at coordinate 7,507 of JANYKS010000032.1, read as the reverse complement.
TGATGACGCCCGGTGACCTGTTCGGCGAGATGGGAATGCTCGATCAGGGCGTGCGCTCCGCCAACGGCCGTGCGCTCGAGCCGTCGACCGTGCTCGCAATCCCCTACGCCGGCGTGCTGGCGATGTTCAACACCAACCCGAGCCTGCTCTGGGGGGTCACCCGGCTGCTCGCTGGCCGATTGCGGGAGACGAACGAGGCTCTCGCCGATTCGGTGTTCCTCGACGTCACCGGGCGCACCGCCAAGCGGCTGTTGGAGCTCGCCGCCGGCCGCGATTCGTTTCAGTTGCCCGTGACGCAGGAAGAACTGGCGGGGATGGTCGGCGCCTCACGCGAGCGCGTGAACAAGGCCATTGCCAGCTTCATCCGCCTCGGCTGGATCGATCAGCACGATCGCCGCTACACGATCAAGATGCGCGACCGGCTCGAACTCCGTTCGCGCTAATTTTGCGTCAGCCCAAATGAGACGCATCCGGCTATGCGTCGCGGCGCTCGTTGACGAAGATGCCGACGGCGACGAGGACGACGACGATCGTGCCGAGATAGAGCGCGCCGTGGAGCCGGCTCGGGTCGCCGGAATCGGTGCTCGGGTTCAGCATCGTGATGGCCGATTGATACGGCAGCCACGGCGTTTGGTTGCTGACTCCCGCCGCGCTGAGCACTGCGCGTACGAGGTTCTCCAACAACAGCGGCCAGAGGATGAGCACTGCGATGGTTGCAGGTGAGTTGCGGATGAGCAGGCCGATGCCGTAGCCGAGCACCGAGAGCATTCCGGCGAGTAGCACCGCAGAGGCCATCGCCGCCTTGTCGCTCGGGCGGAGAGCGATGTCGGCGCCTCGGCCGGAGAGGATTCCGGCGCCGATGCAGAAGCTCACGAGTTCGATGATGGTTGCCAGCACCATCGTCGCGAGCAGGGACACGATGGCCTTCGCAAGGAGGACGTTGCGACGCTGTGGTACGGCCGCGAACGTGACGCGGATCGTTCCGTGGCTGAACTCGCTCGTCAGGTTCAGCGCGCCGACGACGCCGAGTAGCAGCGCGGTGAGGACCAGCGTGGCGGTCACTCCCCCGGCAAAGTCGTCGGCGGTTTGCTGCACCCGCGAGCTCAACGCTGCGACGAGCGTGACGACGACGATCGGGATGGCCGCTGCGATGATCGTCAACACATAGTTGACGCGCACGGTGCGGAGCTTGATCCATTCGCTCTTCAACAGGTCGGTCACGTGGCTCCTCCGGGGGCGACACCTGTCGTCGCCGTCGGCGCTGTCGGAGCGACGGATCGGTATTCCTGCGAACCGGCGGTCGCCTCGAGGAAGGCATCCTCGAGCGAACCCTGCAGCGGCGACAACTCGTGGAGGATGGCGCCGCTCCTGGCAGCGAGTTCGCCGATGTCGGCAGCCGGCACACCGACAACTTCGATCCCGCTCACGTCGAGCGTCGTCACCGTCGCGCCACGGCTGCGCAACTGCTGGGCGATCACCTCCACCTGCGGACTACGCACGCGCACCCAGTGCCGGGCGTGCTTGCTCACGAAATCCGACACGGTGCTGGTGTCGATCAGTTGGCCCATTCCGATCACGACGAGGTCGTCGGCCATCTGGGCCATCTCGCTGAGCAGATGGCTGCTGACGAGGACCGTCTTGCCCTGCCCGGCGAGATGGACGAGCACGTCGCGGATCCAGCGAATACCCTCCGGGTCGAGGCCGTTGGCCGGTTCATCGAGGATGATCGTGTGTGGATCGCCGAGCAGAACGGCTGCGAGCCCGAGCCGCTGGCGCATGCCGAGGGAGTATGTCCTCACCCGCCGCCGGGACACGTCGGTGAGGCCGACGAGCGCGACCACTTCGTCGACCCTCGTGGCGCCGATGCCGTTCGAGGTGGCGACGGTGCGGAGATGGTTCCGCCCGCTGCGGCCGGGGTGGACGTAGCCGGCGTCGAGCAGCGCGCCGACTTCGAACAGCGGGCGATGGAGCGAGCCGTAGGCCCGACCGTCGAACCGCGTGTCGCCGGCGTCGGGACGGTCCAGCGCGAGCATGCAGCGCATCGTCGTGCTCTTGCCGGACCCGTTCGGCCCGAGGAAGCCGGTCACTCGACCCGGCCGAACATCGAAGCTGAGGTGGTTGACAGCGACCGTGCGACCGAAACGTTTGGTCAGTCCGTGAACCTCGATCATCGCCGACGAAACCTAACCGACCGAGCGGTGCTCATCCGCCGCCGATACCGGCGGACTGGAGATAGCTGCTCGCAGCCAGGTTGGCTGCCACGCCTTCGACGGTGACCTGCTTCAGCAGCGCGCGCAGCTTCGTCGTCGTCAGACTCTGGCTGACCTGGTCGACGACCTGCGTCACCGCCGGGCCCGCGGCGGCCTTCGTCATCAGCGGGATGAAGCCCTCGTTGCGAATCCAGTTCTTGTCGTCGTCGAGCACGACCATCTTTGGGCTGATGGTGACATCGAGGCTGTTGAACGCACCGCAGTCGGCACCGCCGCTGGTGATCGTCTCGGCGACCTTGCCGGCGTCGACCTTGACGAAGGCCTTGAATGTCGTCCCGTACGCGGCCTTCAGACCGGGCTGACCGAACGGGTTGCCGGTTTCGAAATCGGCCGTTCCCGCGATCTGCAGCCCGTCGGCAACCCTCGCGAGATCGGTGAGCGTCGACAGGTTGCCCGCGTTTGCGAACGGCGCGCTGCAGACGATGACCGGCTTGTCCTCGGCGTTCGCCGCGGCGCCGATCTGCAGATTGCTCGGCAGGATCTCTCCGATCTGGTTGGTCTGCAGATTGATGCTGACGGCCGAGGCATGGCCCGCGATCGAGATGGTCGTAGTGGTCGAACCGTGATCGAGCGTGGTCGCCGTCGCATCCGTCGAACCGGCCGTCGAGCCAGCGGTGGTGGCCGCCCGAGTCGTCGTCGTCGCCAAGATTGATGGCGCCTGCGTCGTCGTCGGCAGGATCGATGCTGCCTGCGTCGTCGTCGACCCCACCGGTGTCGCTATCGCGGTGGTCGTCGGGGAGGCCGTCGTCGACGTGCTCGCCGCTGCCGCAACGTTGGCCGCAAGGTAGGCGAGGAGTTGACCGGTCGAGGTCACGAACAGATCCGCCGCGCCGGAGTTGAGGGCTGCGTAGCCGGCAGCGAGATCGGCAACCGGATCCCGGCGAGCGACACGGAAGCCACTCTTTTGCAGTGCCGCAGAGTAGATGTCGCTGAGCAACAGGCTCTCGTCGGTGTTGAGCCCAACGACCGTGACGGTCTGGGCAACGACCGTTACGTTCGAACTCGTTGCGGTGCTCGTGCACGCGGCAAGGCCGAGCAGCAAGACACCCACGATGCACGCGCCTCCGCGCCGCACGTAACTGTTGTTGGTCATGGACTCCTCGATCCGTGGGATAGCGGGAGTCAGACGCCTCCCGCGAACGTGTCGATCATCAATCGCACATCGTCGGCCAAAGGATACAGAATGGGGCACGTACAACCAGTCGCGACGTATTCGGCGACTTTCGCCTTCACTTCGTCGGGTTCGCCGCTTGCGGTGATCATCTGGACGATGTCGTCCGGCACCATTGCGCTCGCCGCCACCACTTGATCGTGTGTTGCCGGCCAGGTCAGCACCGTGGCGATCTCGTCGAGCAGCTCCTGGGGGACGCCAGACGCCTTCATGATGTGTGGCTGCTGACCGAGGTACTGGGTGACCAGCAGCCTCGCGTTGTCGAGCGCCTTGGCGCGATCGTGGTCGACCGAGCAGACCACGAGCTGGGGGCGGTCGATATCGTCGATCGTCCGCCCTGTCTTGGCGGCGCCCCTGGCCAACGCCTCGATCGCGCCGGTGTTGTACGCCGGCGAGACGAGATAGTTCAACACCGCGCCGTCGGCGATCTCTCCGGCGAGCTCCATCATCTGCAGGCCGGTCGCGCCGATGTAGATCGGCACATCCTTTGGGCGGCGCTCCTGATGGATGTAGTCCAGCTCGACGCCGTCGAGATGCACGTAGTACCCGTCGAACGTGACGGTCTCGTTGTTCAGCAGGGCCCGCACGACGGTGACGATCTCGCGCATCACCGTCAGCGGCCGTTGACGGTCGATGCCGACCTTCTTCGCGAGCGGATCCCACCATGCGCCGAGACCGCAGATCATCCGACCGGGCGCGAGGTCGTCGAGCGTGCTGAACGTGCTTGCCAGTCGGGCCGGGTTGCGCGTCCAGCAATCGATGACGCCCGAACCGATCCTGATCCGGGTCGTCGTCGCGCCGAACGCGGCCATCGGCACCACCGCGTCGCGAACGAGGCGGCTGTCGGCCTGCCAGACCGCGTCGAACCCCTTCTCTTCCGCGTAGCGGACGAGCTCGATGCCTTCGGTGATCGTGTGCGCGTCCTGGAGGTACAACGCGACGCCCGGACTACGGCTGCTGGTGGTGGTCATGGCACCGATCGTGGCCGAGAGCTTTGCAAATTGTCAAGGGTCAAGGTGGCGAACCGACGGCCGGGGCATGACGGTGGCGCCGCCCATGTTCCGACTACCGTCGCCGAAATGGATCCGACACCCGACGCGCCGCGCCGGGCGGACCAATCACCGCGCCCGCTCATGCGGCTGCTGGCCGTCGCCGGGATCGGGGTGTTGATCCTTGCCGCAGTCATCGGCTTCGCGCTGGCCCGCACGCCGTCGTGGAAGCGGACCGGACCACCGATCACGGTCAGCGGTTGGGCCCCGTACTGGCAGACGGATTCGGCGTACGCGTCGTTCTCCGCCAACAGCGCTGTCTTCAGCGATGTTTCGTTGTTCGCCTACCACGCCACGGGCGCAGAAAGGGTCGGACCGTTCGATCAGCTCGACCCGAATGCTGTCGGGCTTTTCCAGCAGGCCGCCCATCGGGCCGGCGTGAAGTTCACCGCGTCGATCATCGACGGCACCGATGCGCACGTTATGGCCGCGATCCTCGCCGATCCGGCGACCCGGTCGGTGCATGTGCACGCGATCGTGCAACTCGCCCTCACCAGTGGATTCGACGGCATCGATCTCGACTACGAGAAGTTCGCGTTCAGCGACGGCAGGGATACCTGGGATGCGACTCGCCCGAACTGGGTTGCGTTCGTCACCGAGTTGGCCGCGGCGCTGCACAAGGAGTCCAAGACGCTGACGGTGAGCGTGCCCGATCCCGGTTACTCGGTCTACGACTACGAGGCGATGGGCAAAGTCGTCGACCACATCCGGATCATGGCCTACGACTACAGCACGAGTGAGGCCGGACCGATCGCACCCATCGACTGGGTCGCAGGCGTCGTCGAAGCGGCCAAGAAGCTCGTGCCTGCCGACAAGCTCGTGCTCGGGGTGCCGGTCTACGGCTACGACTGGCCGGTCCAGGTTGACGGCACATGTCCGGTTGGGCCGAAGCCGAAGAAACGCAATCTGTCGACCAAGTCGGCGGCGGCGCTCGCGGCGAGCAAGGGGATCGCCCCGATCTGGGACCAGCAGCGAGCGGAGCGGACGTTCAGCTACAGCGAACAACTCGTCGGCAACGATTCGTCGGGAAATCCGGTCACATGCATCGTGAAACGGTCGGTGTGGTACGCCGACGCGCAGGCGGTGCACATCCGGGCGTGGTTGGCCGAACGTCAGGATCTGTCCGGCATTTCGCTGTGGTCGCTCGGCAGCGAGGACACGGTGACGTGGGAGGGCATCGCCGCAGCGCGGGCGGACCTGTCGACCTGGCCTCCGGTCACCGAGCCGGCCACCGTCGCCGCGACAACCGCGTCCTCCGCGACAACCTCCGCGTCGTAGCTACAGCCGCGCGAACAGACGGGCGGCCTGCTCGGCCGCCTTGGCCACTACCTCGTTCGCGTCGACTCGCGTCGGCGTGCCGTCGTGCAGCAGCACCTCGCCACCGGCCCGCCGCACGTCGATGGCGCGAATTCCGGGCGTGAAGGCAACGTGCCACGGCGAGTCGACGTGGTCGTAGTTCCACGTGACCGTGTCGGTCTTCGCCTCTGGCATCAGCTCCCAACCATTGCTGAGCCACCGCCAGGCGGCGTCGGGCGACGCCGTGACGTCGTCGGCCCGGTGGGCGACGTACGCGAGCCGGAATTCTTCGAGCATGTCGGCTCCGATGCCGTCAGTCCCGAGGACGACCGCGTTCGCGCGCCGAGCCGGCCTCGCGTAGCCGACGGCGTTGTTCATGTTGCTGCGCGGGTTGTGGGCGATCGTGCCGGGTAGATCCCGGTCGAGGTGTACGCAGTGCACGAGCAGCCAGTCGTCGGTGGCGAGTCGTTGCAGCCGTGCCCCGGCCGCCGCGTCGATCGAGCCCTCCGCGACATGCACATGCACGCCGACACCGAGATCGTGCGCGGCGCCGGCCGCTGCGACCAGCGTTTCGTCGCTGCAGGTGAACGCAGCGTGGATGCCGACCATCCCGCGTCCGCCGGAAGCCACGAACCGCTCGCACTCGGCGATTCCGCGCCGCGCGGCATCCGTCATCGAAGGGGGAGGGACGTGCTCGTCAGCCCACAGTGTCCCGTCGTCCTGCCACCGGTCGGTGACGCCGTACGCGCAGACCACGCGAACGCCGACCTCTTCACACGCGTCGGCGATCACCTGCAGGCTGCCGTCGATCGCGTTGGGGCCTTCGTGATGATCGATGATCGCGGTTGTGCCGCACTGCAGCGCCTCCAGCGCGCCCAACATCGCGCTCCATCGCAACATCTCCAGATCCAGCGCTGCATCGAGCCGCCACCACACCTGCTGCAGGATCGACAGGAAATCCGTCGGCTGCTGCGGCGGGGCCGGCATTCCCCGAGCCAGCGCCGAGTACAGGTGATGGTGGCCGCACACCAATCCGGGAGTAGTGGCCGACATGATCCCTATCGTGCCAGCGTTTGGGCGCGATAGGAACGACGTCGTTGCCTGATCAGTTTGCACGTGGCGCCTAGCCGGTGGTGGCCACTGCGGTCTCCACAGTCATGGCGGGCCGCGTTTCAGCGGTGGTCGCCGGGACTTGGCCCGGTTCGACGACGATCGAGGTGACAGGATCGGTGACGGGTGGCACCGCAGGTTTGGTGTCGAGCGTCGACGGATCCGGCTCGGTCTGGATGTAGATGTCCTCGACTGCGATGACGGAGTAGGTGCCGCCGTCGGAGCTGTCGAAGGAATAGCCGGGCATCAGCCAAATGGTGCCGTCCTGCGCCCACAACTGCTCCAGCGACGGCTTCGCGTTCGTGAGGGTCACGGTCACCGATGCATCGACGGGAGCGCAATCGACCGCTACGTCGCATTGCTGAGGCGGAGCGACCATCGTGGCGCCCGTGTTGTCGATTCCAATGGGGGCGCCTCCAGCCGGGGCGCCTCCAGCGGTGCCGAGTGGGGTGGGCGGCAATGGCGGGGCTTGGGTGGTCCCCGAACCGCTCTCGATGCCGCCCTGCGCGGCGGTCATCATTCCCATTTTGCCGGGCACACCCCGCATCCACACACCGTTCTGAGCGTTGAGCCGCTGAACGGCTGCCTGGACGCCGATCCGGGGGTAGTCG
>JANYKS010000016.1 GCA_025358125.1 Actinomycetes bacterium | reverse complement strand
AACTCGAAGAACAGAAATCCGATCACCGCGCGGATCAAGCTCATCGCCACTGCAGCCGAACGCAGCGAGTTCTTCTGCAGCTCGACCCGTTCGGCCGACTGCGCCGAACGCGACACAGCACCACGCGGCAGGCTCGCCGCGGAGATCACCGCGCCGGCAAACATGGCCACGCCGAACAGCAGCGACAGCTTCGGCGAGATCGCCGCCAATGCGCCTGCCGGAGCCGCCGCAAGGACACCGACGGCACCAGAGATGAGACCGAGCTTCGAGTTCGCCTCGACCAGCTCGGTCGGGCTGTTGACCACGTGGGGGATCAGCGCCGCACGCGAAACCCCATAGGTCTTCTGCAGCACCATGACCCCGAAGGACAGCGGGAACAGCAGCAGGTCGCCGAGGTGGAAGATCATCACGAGGAAGAGCAACGCCCGCCCGACGGCAGTGAGCTGGATGATCAATCGCCGCCCACCGGTTGCCCGGTCGATGAAGGGTCCGATGAACGGTGCGACAACGGCGAACGGCGCAAAGCTGACGAGCAGGTAGAGCAGTACCTTGCTGCGCGCCGCATCCGGGGTGATCGAGAAGAACAACGAGCCGGCGAGCGACACGACCATCGCCACGTCGCCTGCCGTCATCAGGGCATGGGTGCGAGCCAGCCGTCGGAACGGCGACACGATGGCGGGCGGGCGAGCATGCGAAACGGGTGGGCGCCGGCCGTTGGACACGCTGGCATGGTAGGGCGCCGGAGCACCCTGCCCAGTGTTCGCCACTGGACTCGCCTCAGGCGTCCTTCGACCGGTCGAACTTGTAGCCGAGACCGCGGTAGGTGATGATCCGCGTCGGGCTCGTCGGGTCGGGTTCGACCTTGGCGCGCAGCCGCTTGATGTGCACGTCGAGTGTCTTGGTGTCGCCGACGTAATCACTGCCCCAGACGCGGTCGATCAGCGTCTCCCGGGGAAGCACTCGACCGGCGTTGGCCAGCAGGAGGTGGAGCAGTTCGAACTCTTTCAGGGGCAGCGAGACCTCGGCACCATCGATGGTCACTCGATGCTCGTCGGGATCCAGCACGACGTCTCCGACGGCGAGCGAGCCCGGCGACAACTCAGACGCGGCCGCGGAATCGGCCGGTGACCGACGCAGGACGGCGCGCATGCGGGCGACGACCTCGCGCATCCGGTATGGCTTGGTGATGTAGTCGTCGGCGCCGACCTCGAGACCGACCACGGTGTCGATCTCCGCACCCTTGGCGGTGACCATGATGATCGGGACGTGACTGCGCTTGCGCAGCTGCCGACAGACATCGATGCCACTGAGCCTCGGCAGCATGACATCGAGCAGCACGATGTCGGGCTGCACCTCGTCGAAGCGCTGGACGGCCTCGAAACCGTCGGTCACCGCGACCACGCGAAAGCCCTCGCGCGTCAAGCCGATGGTGAGGGCCTCGACGAAGCTCGGCTCGTCCTCGACGACGAGAACCACTGGTTGGGGCGTCATGATTCGCCAGCGGGCAGACGCATCGTGAAGACCGACCCCTCTCCTTCTCGGGAGTGCACGGTGACCTCGCCGCCGTGATTTGTGGCGACGTGCCGGACGATCGACAGGCCAAGACCCGTGCCACCGGTGTCGCGGCTCCGCGCCCGATCGACTCGGTAGAAGCGTTCGAAGATTCGGTCGATGTCGCGGGCAGGGATCCCGACGCCGGTATCGGTGACGACGATCTCGACGCATCCGTTGTCGCGGCGCGACTCGACGAGGACCGACGAACCGGTGTCGCTGTACTTGACGGCATTTTCGAGCAGGTTGGCGACCGCCGACACCAATTGCCGATGACTGCCGATGACGTGCAGGTCGCCCGGCCCATTGTCGACCGTCACGATGATCGTGTGCTGCTCCGCTGCGGCTCGGGCCCGCTCCACGGCGTCGTCGACGACCTGGGCGACGGAGACGACGTCCTTCGCCGCCGCGCCGCCGAGCTCGGTACGGGACAGTTCGAGGAGGTCGTCGATGGTGCGTGCCGCACGGTGGGCTTCGCCGACCATCTTGTCGGCAAGCCGTCGCGTTGCGGCAGGATCGTCGATCTCCGCCAACGCCTCGGCCAGCACCGCCAGCGCACCAACCGGGGTTTTCAGCTCGTGACTGATGTTGGCGACGAAGTCGGTGCGAATCGCATCGAGACGGGCCCGCTCGCTGACGTCGTCGACGGTGACGAGAGCGCCACCGTCTTCCAGCGGTGTCGCCTGCACGGCCAGCACGGTTCGCGGCGGGCCGATGAACTCGACGTTGTGACCACTGGCCACACCGTTGATCGCCCTCCGCAGGTGACGCTCCACCGCTTCGTTGACCAGTACGGCCGCATGCCCGTGATAGGTCCGTGCGGCGACGTTCTCGACCAACGTCTCGCCACTTCGATCGGCGAGCACCACACCGATCGGCAAGGCGTCGAGGGCGCGGCGCAGGCGAAGGATCTCGGCTTGGAGCCTGGCGATCTGCTGCCGGGCCTCGTCACGCTCCGACTCGGGTACGACCGGGATTCGACGACGACGAAACGTCATCACGGCGTGCCATCACCGTCCTGGACGGTCCCGATTCGCGGCATCTCACCGGTGTCGTCGGCGCGGAGCCGGTAACGCTGGGCGCCGTGGTGCTCGGGCAGCCAGCCGGTGATCACGAAGCGGACTCGTTCGCCGACGTTGACGGCGTGGTCGCCGATCCGTTCGTAGAACCGGGCAACGACCGCCAGCTGCACCGCAACCTGCAGATCGATCCTCCCGGCCGCGTGGCTCTCGAAGATCGCCTGCACGAACTGCTTCTGCAGATCGTCGAGATACGAGTCCATGTCGTCGATCGCCGCAGCTTTGGCGGCGTCGTTCTCGACGAAGGATTCGATCGCAGCCGTGTAGAGCTGCTGGGCCTGCTCGCCCATCCGCGAGATGATGCCGCGCAGCTTCGGGTCGAGGTCGTGACCGTAGATGCGCCGTGCCGCCTTGCAGATGTTGCAGACCAGATCGGCCGAACGTTCGACATCGGCGATCATCTTCAGCAGCGCCACCACCTGACGGAGGTCGCTGGCCACCGGTGCCTGCAGGGCCAGGATGCGATAGCAGCGCTCCTCGAGGTCGAGGGACCTGGCGTCGATCTCGTCGTCGCCTTGGATCATGTAGTCGGCGCCCTCGAGGTCGCCGTCGAGCAACACGGCAGTTGCCCTCGGGATCGCCTCCGTCACCGAGGCGGCGAGGCGCACCAACTCGGCGCGAGCCTCGTCGAGATCGTTGTGAAAGCCTTTGCGTAACTCGTCCATCAGCCGAACCTCCCGGTGACATATTGCTCGGTGCGCGTGTCGGACGGGTTGGAATAGATCTTTGCCGTTCTTCCGAACTCGACCATCACGCCTGTGCGGCGATCGCCCGTGGAGCTGACCTCGGTCGTGAAGAAGGCAACACGGTCGCTGACCCGGGCCGCTTGCTGCATGTTGTGCGTGACGATGAGGATCGTGTACTGCTGTTTGATCTCTTGCATGAGATCCTCGATCCGCGAGGTCGCGATCGGGTCGAGTGCCGAGCACGGTTCGTCCATCAAGATCACGTCGGGCTCGACGGCGATGGCATCACTTGCAGCAGGGACAGGGTCGCCGCACCGTTTTGGAGCGTGCCTGAGGCAGTGGCCCAGGTCGGTTGCCCATTCGGGCCGGGGTAGTACACGTACACGACGACCGT
>JANYKS010000109.1 GCA_025358125.1 Actinomycetes bacterium | reverse complement strand
GGCCGCGCTGGCCGACAGCACGGACGCTACGATGGCGGCGCCATCGAGATGGGCACGTTCGGCGAGCCACGCGGCTGCACCAAGTCCGAGCGGAATGCCGACCACGAGGCCGATGGCGACGGGCCACGCCGCCTCGACGATCGTGAATACGTTGGTCGTCGCCCGGCTCGCACCGCGCTGGAGGAGCAGTTGGCGGGCAAAGCGGTGCTGGCGGCGGGCCGCGGCCGCCGCCAGGAGTGCAAACGCGCCGAGTAGCACGACCCCCTGGGCAGCCGCGAGGGCAACCCGGTTGGAGGCGGTGGCGGCTCTCGATCTGGCCGTGACGAGCGCGTCTCGCGGCAGGTCGACCGTTGCGCCCGCTCGGTTGGAGAGGTTCGTGATCCGCGCTGCCGCCGCGAGGACGTCGTCGATCTCCGACACTCGGATGCTTGCCGGATCGATCGGCGCGACCCAGCCGATCGAGCGCCCGATCAGCGCCAACGGCTCGATCGCGCCGACCGCCTCGACGCCGTCGCCGAGTAGCACGACCTCGTTGGGGACTGGCAGGAACTGGCCGGTCAACAGGCTGGGGTCGGTGAGCGCGACGTGTCCGACAACAACGAGGCCGAGGTCCTGCGGTAGCGCGATGGATGCCACGTCGCCGGCGATCACGACCTCGCATCGTGTCGGCGTGCAGCTTTGCGGCAGTGTGCCGTCGCGCACGACCACGGCCTGGGCGAGCCGTTCGATCCCCGCCAGCCCGAAGACGGTGCCATCCGGTGCCGCGAGGGCTCGGTAGCTCACCTGTGACCGGACTGTGCCGAGCCCCGGCGCTGCCAGGCCGCCGCGGACCTGGGCGTCCATCGCCCGCAGCTCGTCGACCGACCTCGCGTTCACGGTGACCGCAACCGTGATACTGCGCTCGCCGGCCGGCAGCTCGTCGAGTGCACGGCGCAGCGTGGCATCGGCGGCGATGATTGGTGTACCGGTCGTGATGAAGAGCGCCGCGATCGCGAGAGCAATGCCGAGGCCGGTGACGAGCCCGCGGGACGGCCTGGCCCGAACCCTGGCCACAGCGAAGGATGCAGCAGTCAGCGGAGCACGGCCGAACCGGCCCCATGTCGTCGGCACGCGGACATCCTATTCGGTCGACGACGGGCGTCGAGGTTGCGCGCGGCCGGGCTCCGTTGCTCAATGGCCGGGTGGCGTTGACGAGGGCACGGACAGCACCGATTGGGGCCGTCCTGGCGTCGGCGCTGCTGTTCGGGACAACAGGAACAGCGCAGGCGCTGGGGCCAAAGGGAGCGACGCCGCTCGGCGTCGGCGCGGCACGGGTACTGATCGGCGCGATCGGGTTGCTCGTGGTCGCACGCGTCATGAGATCGGCGCGGACGGGATGGTTTGCCAACCGGGCCACGCTTGTCGTTGCCGGCATCGGCGTCGCCGGGTATCAGATCGGCTTCTTCGAGGGGACCAAGCGGGCGGGAGTCGCGCTCGGAACGCTCGTCGCACTCGGGTCCGGACCGGTCTTCGCCGGTGGTTTCCACGCAATCTTGTCGAGGCGGTGGCCGAGCCGGGGCTGGGTCGTCGCGACATCGCTCGCCGGTGCCGGGGCCGGTCTCGTAGCGATCGCGCGCAACGATCAGCCGGGCGACTCTGCCGCCTTCGGCGTTCTCTGCGCATTGCTCGCCGGGCTGTCGTACGCCGTCTTCTCGCTCGCCAGCAAGCAGGCAATGGCGCGGGGCGTCGACCTGATCGGAGCGATGGCAGCAGCGTTCACGATCGGGGCAATCGTGCTCGTTCCATTCGTGTTCGTGGAGCCGATGCATTGGCTGAGCACCGGCCGTGGCATCGCCATGGCCGTCCATCTCGGCCTCGCCGCGACGACTCTCGCGTATGCATTGTTCGGGTTCGGGCTCTCCCATCTGAACGTACCGACTGTGGTCACCCTGACTCTGGCCCTGCCGGCAACGGCCGCGATCCTGAGCGTGCTCGTGCTCTCGCAGCACCTCGCATTCGTCGGTTGGATCGGCGTCGCCCTGGTGATGACCGGGTCGTCGTGGTGGCAACGGTGCGTTCGGAGCCGGCCCCCGGACGGTGAGCGTTACGTCGTCGCGAGATCGGCCGTCAGCCCAGGGTGCTCGGGGCTGAACACGCCCTGTGGGCTTTCCCAGCCTGGTACCACCCACGCGTGCACCATCCAGCCGTTGCTTGCGGCAGCTTTGACACCGCCTCGGCGACTGCATTCTTCTTGCGTTGTGCTCTCGCCGCCGACGACCACGCCGCTCTTCAGGCACAGGCCGATGTGTTGGTGCCAGTGATCGTTCGGCCCGATGAACGGGCTCGGTTCGGTGTCGCTGAACATGTAGTACGACAGACCGACGATACTGCTCGTCGGGTCGGTGCCGTCGTACAGCAGCATCTCCGGCTCGGCGACGTTGAAGTTGCCGTCCATCAGCGACCACTTGATGTAATGCGCGCCGATCAGTGGCACGTACCCGGTGACCTTGGTGTAACCGGCCGCCTCGGCGTCGGCCACCGTCGGATATTCGAGTGCCGTCTGGCGGGCCACGCTGAGTTGGGCGGCGAGACCCTTGCGCTCGGCGCGGGTGAGCGCGACTTCGGTGATCACGCCACCGTGGCTGTGGGAGCCTGGCTTGACCGTTGTCGGTGTCGCGCCGCCGGTCGTGACGGGTGCCGCGGCCGACGTCGGGGTGACCTCGCTGACGATCTCGGCGCCGAGCGCAACGGTCCTGGCATCTGCGGTCGGTTCGACACCGGGGATCACGATGGTGGTCGAAGCCGTCGGCACGGTTGTCGGCACGGTTGCCGGCACGATTGCCAGCACGGTTGTCGGCGCGGCCGTGTTGCTGGTGGCGCTGGCGGGGACCGACGATTTCGAGCCCTGGCTGTTGATCGCGGAGGCGAGACCGTTGACGATGAACGGTGTTGCGATGGCGAACGCTGCGAGCGGGACGCCCACCTCGAGCGCACGCCGCCATCTCGGCTTCAGGGATGCTTGCGGTTCTGACCCCACGGCGCGAGCGTAGACCCCTTTGGCCCGGCCATGGCACCGGGATGGTTTCACTGCTCGAGGGACACCCAACCACTCTGTGGCCTGCAGGGGGCGCCGCCGGCGGCACCTGGGTACTGTTGCCGGCATGTCGGCGCTCGTAGCGGGTATTGATTCCTCCACCCGATCGACCAAGGTGGAGGTCCGCGACCTGGAGTCCGGTGAAGTCGTCGGTCGGGGCGTCGCTGCTCACCCTGCGACGACGCCGCCGAGGAGCGAACAGGATCCGGCCGCGTGGTGGGCCGCGTTCGAGTCGGCATGGCAGCAGGCGGGTTCGCCCGAGGTCGGTGCGATCAGCGTCGCCGGCCAACAGCATGGCATGGTCGCGCTCGATCAACTCGGCGATGTCATCCGCCCCGCAAAGCTGTGGAACGACACCGAGGCCGCTCCCGATGCGGGGTGGCTGTTGAAGCAGTTGCCCGGTGGTCAGGCCGACTGGGCGTCGGCGTGCGGGAGTGTCCCCGTCGCCGCGTTCACCATCGCCAAGTTGTCGTGGCTGCATCGCAGCGAGCCAGACAACTGGGAGCGCCTCGCGAGGATCGTGCTGCCCCACGACTGGATGACGTCACGACTGACGGGGTCGTACACCACCGACCGCGGCGATGCGAGCGGCACGGGTTACTGGTCGGCCGCGACGGGGGAGTACAGCTGGGAGCTGCTCGCGCTCATCGATCGCGAGCGCGATTGGTCGAACGTCGTACCGACCGTGCTCGGGCCACTGCAGCCGGCCGGGATTTGGAACGGAGCCATCGTCGGGCCTGGCACCGGAGACAACATGGCCGCCGCTCTCGGATTGGGGCTGCAGCAGGGCGACGTCGTCATGTCGGTTGGTACATCGGGTGTCGTGTACACCGTCGCAGACGCTCCAACGGCCGATCCGTCCGGCGCTGTCTGCGGCTTTGCCGACGCGAACAACGGATTCCTGCCGCTCGTCTGCATGCTCAACGCGACCAAGGTCACCGAAACAGTCGCCGGTCTCCTGGGGGTGGACACGGGCGGATTCGAGGCACTTGCGCTGGCAGCCCCGCGTGGTGCCGGAGGTGTCACGATGCTCGCGTACCTCGATGGCGAACGCACACCGAACCGGCCGAAGGCGACCGGCTGGCTGTCCGGGCTGCACACCGACGCAACTCGCGAGCAGTTCGCAGGAGCAGCGGTGGAGGGCGTCGTGTGCGGCCTCCTCGACGGGCTCGATGCGTTGCGAGGTCAGGTTGCCGACCTGCACCGGGTGATCATGGTCGGTGGAGGGGCCCGCTCTTTCGCGTATCGCCTCGCCCTCGCCGATCTCTGCGATCTTCCTGTGGTGGTGGCGGCCACAGACGAAGCCGTGGCAGCGGGCGCATGCGTGCAGGCCGCGGCCGTGCTGCAGCAGGCGGATCCGGGTGCGGTTGCGCAGCGATGGGGTCTCGGGGTCACGGGCGCTGCGCTGGAGCGCTCGCGGGGTTGGTCGGCCGACGCAACAGCGACGGTTCGTAGCCGGCACGCAGACTTGCGTGGCCGATCGGCGTGAGCGATCCCGACCCCTTCGCCGCGCTCGGGCTGCCGCCGGACGCCACGCTCGGGGATGTGCGCGCGGCGCGACGGCGCTTGGCCTTCGAGCGCCATCCGGACCGCGGCGGCAGCGGCGATGAAATGCGCGAGCTCAACGCAGCGTTCGACGCGGCTGTCGGCCAACTCAGCGGGCGTCGGCCATTGTCGCCGCCCTCAGCGCAAGATGCCGCGTCGCCGGGGCCAGGGCCGAGGCCGGGACCGCGTCCTCGACGGGGACGATGGACGGAACGTGTGCAGCAGGATGTGCCGTCGTTCGTGATCGATGAGCTTCCCGTTGCCGCGTTCGAGGCGCTGCTGATCGTCACATCGTGGATCGGTGAAGTGCTCGTCGATGATCCTCCGTACGTGCTCGAGGTCCACCTCCACGAACCCGGCGAATGCTGGTGCCGGCTCGATCTCGTCCCGGACGCGGGTGCGAGCACGGTCAGCCTCACCGTCGCAGCGGTTGGTGACGACCCGGCGCCGCTGCTCGACGACGTGCGCGACACCTGGGTCCATCACCTCAATCAGCCCGGCGTTTTCGGGTAGGCCAGATCATTTGGAAACACCAGCGGCAACTTTCCCGTTTCGAGGCGTTTGTGTGAGCGATTATCAAGACGTCGCGATATGTGCTCGCACAAACCCCGGACGACGGCAGTCCGTGCCTGTCGTAGGGTGAACGACAGCCTCGATCAGCCCGGTGCGTTCGGATAGGCCGACACTTCAGCCGCGCATCAGCCGGGCATCAGCCGGGATCGGCGAGCCCCCAGAGCTTGAGCCCGCCGAGGATGCCTGCGTTCGGATCGATGATGGTGACGTTGTCGTTCAGGCGGCCCGTGATGTGGCGAGCGTTGCCCCCGCCGATGTACAGGTGGTCATAGAAGCACAGCGCGTCGAGCACGATCACGAGACGACGCACCCTTTTGTTGAAGCGCTTGTTCCCGATCCGGTTGCGGGCCGCGTCGCCGAGGTAGTCGTTGTAGCTCTGACCGTCGTGGAACTCGTGGTGGGCGAGCTCGACCCGCGGGCCGATCTTGCCCCCGACGAAGATCGCCGTGCCGACGCCGGTGCCGAGCGTGACAACGAGTTCCACCCCGAACCCGCCGACGACATCGAGACCCTGAAGATCGGCGTCGTTGATCGTCCTCACCGGCTTGGCGAGCCGGGCGACGAGCGCTCCGGTGAGATCGAACCCGGTCCATGCCGCAACGAGTTCGGGGACCGCCTTGGAACCAGGCCCGCGTTTCGTGACGAAATGGGGGGCGGACAGGATCGTTCCGTGGCGCACGACGCCGGGGAAGCCGACCGAAACCCGGTCGTATGCCGGCAGCGGTGCAGTCAGTGCGACGAGTCGATCGACGAGGTGCGTTGGCGTCATCGGATATGTGGTCTCCTCGCGCACCCGGTCAGAGATCATCGTGCCGGCTTGATCGAGCACGGAGGCCTTGAGGCCGGTGCCGCCGATATCGATTGCGAGCGTGTTGGCGCTCTTGGGGGTGCGAGTTGTCGCCATGACCGGCATGGTATGTGCAGCGCGAGCCAAGATGATGTCATGCGCGCGATCACCGTCCTGCCTGGCCAGGCCAACTCTGCCCAACTGACCGACATGCCCGACCCCCCGCTCGATGACGGACCGGTCCTCGTCGAGACGATGGCCATCGGCGTCTGCGGAACGGATATCGAGATCGTCGGCGGTCTCTACGGCACCGCCCCACACGGCGCAGAGCGACTCGTCATCGGACACGAGTCGCTTGGCCGCGTCATCGAGGCGCCCATGGAGAGCGGATTCGCCGCCGGCGATCTGGTCGTTGGCATCGTGCGCCGCCCCGACTCTGTGCCGTGTCCGAACTGTGCGGTCGGCGAGTGGGACATGTGCCGCAACGGCCAGTACACCGAGCGCGGTATCAACGGACGGCACGGCTACGCCTCCGAGCGTTACCGGATCCGGCCCGAGTTCGCGGTCAAGCTCGATGCCTCACTCGACCGGGTCGGCGTGCTGCTCGAACCGACGAGCGTGGTTGCCAAGGCGTGGGAACACGTCGAGCGGATCGGTCGGCGGGCTCATTGGGAACCCAGCGTCGTGGTCGTCACCGGTGCCGGGCCGATCGGTCTGCTCGCGGCGATGCTCGGCCGCCAGCGCGGCTATGAGGTGCATGTTTTCGACCGTGTCACGAACGGCCCGAAGCCGCAGCTCGTCAGCGATCTCGGCGCCACCTATCACGCCGGCTCGGTTCACGACATCGTTGGACGCGCCGACGTCGTGATAGAGTGCACCGGCGTGTCGGCGCTGATCCTGCAGATTCTGGGCAGCACCGCACCCGACGGAATCGTCTGCCTCACCGGCGTCTCTTCCAGAGGCACGCCCGTGCAGCTCGACATCGGCCTCGCCAATCGCCAGATGGTCCTCGGCAACGACGTGCTGTTCGGCAGCGTCAACGCCAATCGCCGCCACTACGAGACGGGAGCGACAGCGCTTGCGGCGGCCGACCCGGCGTGGCTCGGTCGGCTGATTACCCGTCGCGTTCCCCTCGATCAGTGGCAGACGGCCCTGCAACGCGAGGCCAACGACGTGAAGCCGATCATCGAATTCGCGAGCTGACGGCCCCGCGATGCCGACAACAGGGATGCCGACGACAGGGATGCCAACGGCCAGGACAGCAGAGGGCTCCCGTCTGGCGACGAGTTCGGAGTCTTTACCAGGGCCGTGGAAACTCTGGGGCGCGTATCTCGCCGAGAGGGCCTGGGGCACCGTCCGCGAGGACTACAGCGACGACGGTGAAGCCTGGACCTACTTCCCGCACGACCATGCCCGTTCACGTGCGTACCGGTGGAGCGAGGACGGCCTCGCCGGCGTCTCCGACAATTTGCAACGGTTGTGCCTCGCGTTGGCGCTGTGGAACGGCCAGGACCTGATCCTCAAGGAGCGGATCTTCGGGCTGACGAACGCCGAGGGCAATCATGGTGAAGACGTCAAGGAGTACTGGTGGTACACCGACGCGACGCCCACGCATTCGTGGCTGTCGTGGCGCTATCACTATCCGCAGCGAGCTTTCCCGTACGAGCAACTGATCGAGGAGAACGCCAAACGCACCAAGGCCGAGCCGGAGTTCGAACTGCTCGACACTGACGCGTTCGACGACGACCGCTACTGGACGATCACGGTTGACTACGCCAAGGCGTCTCCAGACGACGTGTGCATGCGGATCAGTGTCCACAACAACGGGCCCGACGAGGCGACACTCCATGTCCTGCCGACCGTGTGGTTCCGCAACAACTGGTCGTGGGGCGACAACCGGCGCCGACCGAGCTTGCGCGTCGAAGGCAACGACGTGCTCACCGACCATGGCAGCCTCGCGTCGATGCGGGTGAGCGTCGGTTCGACCGCAACCTGGCTGGTGTGCGACAACGAGACCAACGTGAGCCGGCTGTTCGGCGTCGAGCCGGTGCCGGGTTCGTTCCCCAAGGATGCCATCAATGACACCGTGGTGAACGGGCTGCCGCTGACCAATCCCGACCTGACCGGCACCAAGGCTGGCGCCCATCACAAGGTGACAGTCGCGCCAGGAGCCACGGCGGAGATCCGGTTGCGGATGCAGCCGGCCGACGCGGTCGCGGCGGACCTGACCGACACCTTCGATGACGCGATGGCCGCGAGGAAGGCCGACGCTGACGAGTTCTACGCTGCGCTGACGCCTCCGGCTGCGACGACGGAGGAGGCGCTCGTGCTCCGCCAGGCCTGCGCCGGCATGGTGTGGGGCCAGCAGTTGTACCACGTCGACGTCGCCCGCTGGCTCGCCGGCGATCCGAGTCGACCTCCGCCTGCCCGTGGGCGCGCCGCCGTGCGCAACGGACGATGGCGCCACCTCAATGCGGCCGACGTGATGTCGATGCCGGATACGTGGGAGTTTCCGTGGTTCGCCTCATGGGACCTCGCCTTCCAGGCAGTGGCGCTCGCCCACATCGACGCGCCGTTCGCGAAACATCAGCTGATCCTGTTGTGCCGCGAGTGGTTCATGCACCCGAACGGCCAGCTACCGGCGTACGAGTGGTCCTACGGCGACATGAATCCACCGGTGCACGCGTGGGCGGCGTTGCGGGTGTTCGAGATCGACGGCTCCACCGACCGCGGGTTCCTCGAGCGGATCTTTCATAAGTTGCTGATCAATTTCACATGGTGGGTGAACCGCACCGACAACGGCGACAACAACGTGTTCGAGGGTGGTTTCCTCGGTCTCGACAACATTGGTGCTTTCGACCGCTCCGGACCGTTGCCGATCCCTGGAATCCTGGAGCAGTCCGATGCCACTGCGTGGATGGCGATGTACTGCGCCAACATGTTGTCGATCGCGCTCGCACTGGCCAATGACGATCCGGTTTACGCCGATGTCGCGACGAAGTTCCTGGAGCATTTCGCGTACATCTCGACTGCGATGAACGCGTCCGGGATGTGGGACGAGACCGACGGATTTTACTACGACATCGTCACCTCGCCGGATGCAGACGTGCTGGCGCTACGGGTACGTTCGATGGTCGGTTTGATCCCGCTCTACGCCTCGGCGGTGCTCGACCCGACCGTATTCTCGACGCTCACGGATTTTCGCAAACGTGTGGATTGGTTCATCGCCAACCGACCGGCATTCGCCGAGTCCATCGGCCATCTCAAGGCGGCCAAGCGCAGTGACGACGAGCCGCTGCTGCTGTCGATCGTGACTCCCGAGCGGCTGAAGCGGATCATGCTGACAGTTGCCGACCCCGCCGAGTTCCTGTCGCCGCACGGATTGCGGTCCCTTTCGCGTTGCCACGAGGCGCATCCGTTCACGCTGTCGTTGGCGTCCGGAACGACCGTGGTCGACTATGAACCGGGGGAGTCGACGAACGAGCTGTTCGGTGGCAACTCGAACTGGCGCGGACCGGTATGGATGCCGGTCAACGCGATGGTGATCGAGGCGCTGCGCCGCTACGCGATAGCCCTCGGCGATGGCTTCACGATCAAATACCCGAACGATGAATCCGGCACGGAGCAATCCCTGCTCGTCATCGCCGACGACCTCAGCCGCCGGCTGATCTCGTTGTTCGTGAACGATGCCGCCGGCCGCCGCCCGGTCATGGGAATCTACGAACGGATGCAGACGGATCCGAAGTGGCACGACCTGATCCTGTTCCACGAGTATTTCCACGGCGATACCGGCGCCGGCCTCGGCGCGTCGCACCAGACGGGTTGGACGGGCCTCGTCATCGACCTGATCATCACGTCCGCGATGGCTCGCGGGAACCCGACGCCGAGCTGATCGGCATCAACCGCGGCCGGCGGCTTTGAGCAGCCGGTCGCGGATCGCGTGACCGAGACCGAACGACGGCGGGAGTACGGCGACGAGCACGTCGAGGCCCCTCGTGTCCGCGTCGCGCAGCCAGACGTACAGTTGTTGAGCTGCGACGACGAGATCTGCCGTCGGATCGAGCACGTCGACGGCGAGGCCATCCGACGCGAGTTGGGCGGCGAGGATCGTCGCGCCCGCGACCGTTTCGGAGATTTCGACACGGGCACGCGGGGCGTAGTGCGAGGCCCGCATGCCGCTCGCCCTGGTCGGCCCGCTCGAGCCCTCGGTGGCGCCGTCGAGGAGGCGTGAGATCTCTTCGTCGGCAATGCCGCCAGGACGCAGGATCTGTGGCGGAGATGTCGTGCAATCGACGATGGTCGACTCGACGCCGATCGGGCACGCACCACCATCGAGCACGAAATCGACGTCGCCGCCGAGGTCGTCGCGGACGTGGCCGGCAGTCGTCGGTGACACCTGTCCGAACCGGTTCGCAGATGGCGCTGCGAGTCCGCCACCGAAGCACTGCAGCAACGCAGTCGCAACCGGATGTGCTGGCACCCGGATGCCAACGGTGTCGCGCCCGCCGGTGACGGCCGCCAGAACGTGGTCGGCCTTTGGTACGAGCAGAGTCAGCGGGCCGGGCCAGCACGCGTCGGCGAGCACCGCAGCAGAGGCCGGAACATGCGCCGACCAGCCGGCGAGCTGACTGCGGTCGGCGATGTGCACGATGAGGGGATGGTCCGGTGGGCGGCGCTTGACGGAAAAGATCCTTCGCACAGCAGCCTCGTTCGACGCGTCGCCGGCGAGGCCGTAGACCGTCTCGGTCGGCATTCCGACGAGCCCGCCGCGGCGGAGAACGGCGACGCCTTCGTCGATCTCGCCGGTCTCGTCGATCTCGCCGATTTCGCCGGTCATCCGGCAGCGTCGAGGAACTCGAGTGCTGCGTCGATGAACGCGAATGCCTCCGGTGTCGCGAAGTGATCCACCTTGCGCAACGTGGCCAGCTGAGCATTCGCCAGGGCAGCGGCCAGGCGGTCGCCTGGGCCGGCGAAATCGAGATCACCGATCGCGACGAGAGTCGGGCATGTCACTGCGGCGAGTTGATCAGGCGTGAACGGTCCACTCGGCGGTCGGCGCATCACGGCCGCGAGGGCCAGCCGGTCGTTTCCCGGCTGGTCCGCGTACTGGACGAACAGCCGCGAGACGTTGTCGTCCGGGTCGCCGGTGCCGTCGAGCGCGGCGAGGATCTTGTCGGTGCCGGTGTTGTCCGTGCTGAACACGTTCTCCCCGATGCCGGCGAGGACGAGCCGGTTGAAGCGATGGGGCTGGCTGCACGCCAGACGGAGCAGGGTGATCGCCCCGAGTGAGAATCCGACGGCGTCGACAGGCTCATCGGGAAGGACATCGACGATGCGGGTCGTGAGGTCGGCGTAGGCCTCCGGGTCGTGGGGCTTGGGAGCTTCGCCGTGGCCGAGCAGATCGACGCCGATCACGGGCCGCTCGGCATCTTCGAGCAGGGCCGTGAACCCGCTCTTTTGCCACGTCGTGCGGAACGAGCCACCCCAACCATGAACGAGCACCACGGGTGTTGTCATGACCGCGAGGTTATCCCGACGACGTCAACGCGAACCACGCCGGACGGCGTCAGCGCGAACCATGCCGACGCCCGCAGCGGGATTGATGCACGCCTCCGTGCCCGGGAGGCCGTAACCTGTAGCGGCTCTTCCCGAGCGTTCAACTCACGAGGCTTTGAAGCAATGCGATTCCTGCACGACGTTCCTCCGTACGACCTGACCTACAGCGATGTCTTCATGGTGCCGAGCCTGTCATCGGTGCCGAGCCGTTTCGACGTCGATCTGTCTACGCCCGACGGGCTCGGGATGACGATTCCAGTCGTCGTCGCCAACATGACGGCCGTAGCCGGTCGCCGGATGGCCGAGACCGTGGCGCGACGCGGCGGCCTGACGGTGTTGCCCCAGGACATCCCGCTCGACGTGATCGAGACCGTCGTCAATTTCGTGAAGACGCGCCATCCGGTGTACGAGACACCGATCACGCTGTCGCCACAACACACCGTCGGCGACGCGCTCGGCCTGATCCACAAACGCTCGCACGGGGCGATCGTGATCGTCGACGACCAAGAACGCCCGGTCGGCATCTTCACCGAACACGATGCAGTCGGCTTCGATCGGTTCACCCAACTGCAGAACGTGATGAGCCGCGAACTGATCACCGTCGAAGCGAACGTGACGGCGCAGGAGATCTTCGATCGTCTGTCCGGGCAGCGGATCACAGTCGCTCCGGTGCTCGACGACGACGGGCGCCTGCTTGGTTGCGTCACCCGCAAGGGTGCTTTGCGGAGCACGATCTACGACCCGGCGCTCGATGCGCAGGGGCGGTTGATGATTGCCGTCGCGGTCGGGATCAACGGCGATCCGGCAACACGGGCCAAGGCGTTGCTCGCGATGGGTGTCGACGTGCTCGTCATCGACACGGCACACGGCCACCAGACGCGTGCACTGCACGCTGTCGAGCAGGTTCGCTCGATCGCTGCCGACATCCCGATCGTTGCCGGCAACGTCGTGACGGTGGAGGGCACTCGAGGGCTGATCGACGCAGGTGCCGACATCTTGAAGGTCGGTGTCGGCCCTGGCGCGATGTGCACCACGCGGATGATGACCGGCGTCGGTCGACCCCAGTTCACCGCGGTGCTCGAGTGTGCCGCGGAAGCAAAGCGGCTCGGCAAGCACATTTGGGCCGACGGCGGCGTGCGCTATCCCCGCGACGTCGCACTCGCGCTCGCAGGTGGCGCTGCGAGCGTCATGGTTGGGTCATGGCTGGCCGGCACGTACGAGTCGGCTGCCGATACCCTGCGCGGGCCCGACGGCCGGCTGTACAAGGAGAGCTTCGGCATGGCCTCGAATCGGGCGGTCAAGAACCGCACCCGGTTCGAGACGCCGTTCGAACGGGCCGCCAAGGAATTGTTCGAAGAGGGCATCAGCACGTCGCGGATGTATCTCGATCCGGAGCGGCCGGGGGTCGAGGACATCATCGATCAGATCGTCGCGGGAGTTCGATCGGCGTGCACGTACGCGGGTGCCAATACGATTCCTGAGTTGCACGAACGGGCCGTTGTCGGTGTGCAGAGCGCCGCCGGCTATGACGAAGGGCGCCCGCAGGGCACCAACTGGTGAACGTCATCGCCATCGATGGCCCAGCCGGCTCCGGCAAGTCGACGATCGCGCGTGCGCTCGCGGCCCGGCTTGGCGTGGAATACCTCGACACCGGCGCGATGTACCGGGCGGTCGCCTTGGCCGCAATGGAGCGCGGCATCGCCGGTACTGACACGGCTGCTGTCGGGTCGTTGGCGCGCGAGCTTGCACTCGACGTCGGCGAGCACGGCGTCCTCGTCGACGGCATCGACGTGACGGCGGAGATCCGCAGTCCTGAGGTGACGGCCGCTGTCAGCGCCATTGCCGCCAACAGCGAGGTGCGCGCCGAACTGCGCGCCCGTCAGCGGGAGTGGGCAGTGCAGCGGGGCGGCGGCGTGATCGAGGGTCGTGACATCGGGTCGGTCGTGTTCCCCGCAGCGATCCTCAAGCTGTACCTGACGGCAACGCCGCGGATCCGGGCACAGCGACGGGTCGCCGAGTCCGGGGGAGATGTCGAAACGATCGAGCGGGCGATCGCCGTACGAGACGCGAAGGATTCCACCCGGACCGACGGTCCGCTTCGCGAAGCCGACGGCTCGATCGTCGTTGACACGAGCGGGCTCGCCATCGACGAAGTCCTGACAACCATCGAGGCCCTGCTGAACGGAGCGAAGTGAGTGCGGACAAGGCGTACTTCGCGAAGCAGAGTGTGCTGAGGAAGGCCAACTACCTGTGGTGGAAGTTCGTCCTCAGCGGGCTCGTGCGTGTCATCACCCGGATGTCGGTGGAGGGTCGCGAGAACGTGCCGGCCAAGGGTGCGTTCGTGCTCGCTCCGGTCCACCGCAGCTATGTCGACACGCCGATCGCGGCCGGGGTCACCCGCCGCCGACTACGGTTCATGGCCAAGGACTCGATGTGGAACAACCGAATGCTTGGCTGGTTCGTCTCATCCGTCGGCGGCTTCCCCGTGACCAGGGGAACCACAGACATCGAAGCACTCAAACGATGCTTGCACCTGCTCAGCCTCGGCGAGCCGCTCGTCATCTTCCCCGAGGGCGAGCGCAAGTCCGGCCCGATCGTGCAGCCTTTGTTCGAGGGCGCGGCCTACGTCGCCGCTCGCGGTCAGGTGCCGATCATTCCGGTCGGTATCGGCGGGTCGGCGAGGGTGATGCCCAAGGGCGCCAAGTTCATCTACCCGAGCAAGGTCCGGGTGATCATCGGCAAGCCGATCCACCCCGTCGTCAACGACAACGGCCGCGCCCCGCGCAGCGAGGTCAAACGACTGACCGCAGTTCTCCACCATGAACTGCAGTGCCTCTTCGACCAAGCCCAAGTCGGTTCCCGCTAACGGGTCGATGAAGTGGCTCGCGGGTACGGCCCGCCATGAGTTCGCCGGTTTCTGGGTCGCACACTTGTGTCGGTTGGGGTGGATCCAGGCAGAGACCTGGCCCAACCCGTGCACCCACCGGTGGCGCGACCCGTGCACGCGCCGGTCGCTCGACCGCCGTCGGGCAGGTGGCTCGACGGTCGTCGGGCGCGATTTGCGCGCCCGCGCCTGCTCATCTCGCGCCCAATGCTGCCCTCGCGCGGCTGCCGGCGGGCGAGATGAGGTGCAGGATCGTGGCGACATCGCCGATCGACTCCGGCAACCCGCCATCGACATCGAGATCGGTGATTCGGACCATCCGCCAGCCGACCGTCGTCATTTTGCGGTCGCGATGTTTGTCGCGGTGAGATTCCTCGGCGCCGGCGTGCCAGAACGGATGATCGACCTCCAGGCCGACCCGGAAGGCCGGCCATGCAAAGTCGAGCCGGATGAGACCGCCGGCCGGGAGGACGCACGCAAACTGGGTCTCGGGAGTGGGAAGCGCCTGACGTGTGATCTCGTTGAGCACGCGGGACTCAAGGTCCGACTGGAGCGCTGCGCGCCACGCCGGCCGGGATCCGATGACCGCTGCCATCGTTGCTGACCCCGGGCGCCGCGGTCGACCGAGCCGCGTCAGCGTGGCGAGGTGGGTCGTGAATGTGCCGTGGTTGTCGTTGATCAATTGCTCCAGCACTGACGCAGCCACGGTCTTGCCGAGGATGTCGGCGCAGTCGAAGAGTGTGCGCGTGGGGCTCGTCAGCCGGATGCCATCGTCTCGTGACACGATGTCGATGTCGTCGATCCGCCGGCATCGGTGGACGACAACGTGGCGCAACTGAGGCGAACAGCCGTGTGGCAACAGGATATGAATCGCTGGGTCGGTCGGCAGGTTTCGGAACTTCCACAACTTGGCGGCAGCGGTGAACGCGACGAGACAGCTGGGATTGCGCATGCAGGCGGCAACCATTTTCTGGTCGTCGCCCAGCGGCCAATGCGGGCTGCGGAAGATGCCCGGCTGCACGACGGCGAGCTCCTGACGGCTGACCAGCGTGTACGCCAGGCGGCGGGGACAACCGAAATCTTCCAACAGCTGCGCTGACACGACCCCGCAGTGAGACGTCAGCCAATCGTTCATCGTGCTGCGCCAATCTTGCGCCATATCGACCTCCACCTGCACAACGAACACCTTGGGGGAAGTCAGTCGGTACGGTACCGCCGACATGATCAGACACCACCACGGGTGTCACACGGGCGCGATTTGCGCGGGCGCGCTCGCTCACAGCGCGCCCAAGGCGCAGCGGGTGGTCGCAGCGTGTGGTCGCAGCGGGTGGTCGCAGCGGGCTGGCCGTCGGAGGGTGGGGCGGACTGCGAGTGCCTTGGAGAGCGGGCTGGCCGTCTCAGAGGGTGAAGTAGGCGGAGAGTGCCTTGGCCAGGTACTGGGGATCGCTGGCGCCGCAGAGTTCGCGGGCTGAGTGCATGGAGAGCTGGGGGACGCCGACATCGACTGTCGGGATGCCGAGGGCGGTGGCCGTGAGTGGTCCGATCGTGGAGCCGCACGGCATGTTGTTCCGGCTCACGAAGACCTGCCACGGAACCTCGGCGCGCTCGCACGCCCGCCGGAACAGTGCGGCGGTCTCGGCGCTCGTTGCGTACCGCTGGTTCGAGTTGACCTTGATCGCCGGGCCATGATTGACGATCGGGCGGTGGCCGGGTTCCTGGCGCTCTGGATAATTGGGGTGCACCGCGTGGGCGTTGTCGGCCGACACGCAGCTCGACCCGGCGAGTGCTTCGAGGAATGCCTCGCGCTCGCCGCCCCATCCATTCGTGAGCCGCTCCAGGATCGTGGCAAGCAGCGGTCCACTTGCGCCGGTCGAACTCTCGGATCCGACCTCTTCATGGTCGAACAGGGCGATGACCGGCGTGTGCGAGGTTGGCGCGCGGGCATCGATCAACGCCGTCGTGGCGGCCCAGCAGCTGAGTTGGTTGTCGAGCCTCGCGCTGGCGATCAAGGATCGATCGGCGCCGAGAACGATTGCCGGCGTGATGTCGAACAAGCACAGCTCCCACCACGCGATCGTCGCGAGATCGAGGTTGGCCCGATCGGCGAGCCAGGCCGCGAAATCGCCGGGTGCACCGACTCCGGTGCCCCACACCGGGGTGAGGTGCAGCTGTTTGTCGAGTACCAGTCCCTTGTCGTTGACTTCGCGGTCGAGGTGGATGGCCAGCTGCGGCACGCGTGCGATCGGCTCGTGGACCGCGACGTCGTGCACCGAGCCGTCGTCGAGCACGACCCGGCCGGCGATGCCGAGATCGCGGTCGAGCCAAGAGTTCAGCAGGGCTCCGCCGTAGACCTCGACACCGAGCTGACGCCAACCGAACTGGCCCATATCCGGCCGCGGCTTGATCCGAAGACCTGGCGAGTCGGTATGCGCGCCGACGATTCGGAACGGCGAAGCGGTTGACGAGCCGACCGGCCGGCGCCACGCGACCAAAGCTGCGCCGCGGACCACGAACCCATTGTCGACGGCGCGCCACGGCGTTGTCTCGTCGACCTGCTCCCAGCCTGCGGCTCGGAGCCGATCGACCGACGACCGCACGGCATGCCATGGCGACGGCGAGGCGTCGAGGAATGAGAGGAGGTCGGCGGTTTCGCTGGGCGATGGCCCGCTGGGCGATGGCCCGCTGGGCGATGGCCCGGATTCTGATGACCCGGACGGCGACGACCCGGACGGCGATGGCTCGGATGCGGACGGCCCGGATGGCGATGCGCCGGATACGGATGATTCAGTCATGTCACCGACCGTAGAGGCCGATCGGCAGCCCTGTGCCACGCAGATGAGCCGTCTCGTTGATGGTGATGATCTGGCGCTGACCGGTGCGGGCCGCGAGGACCCGGTGGATCGAGGTGTAGTTCGGGTAGAAGAAGCTGGTGCTGTCGGGCGTTGCGAGCACTCTCGAGAGGTAGGCGTTGATGACGCCACCGTGACACACGACCACCGCGTTCTGGCCGCTGTGGGCGGCAATGATGTCCTCGATCGCAGCATGGGTCCGGTCCGAGAATTGGTCCGTCGTCTCCTCGCGCTCTGGCCAGTCGTTGTCGAGCAGACGCTGCCAGCGCGGGTCGTTTGTCGCCTTCAACTCCTCGATCGGAACGTACTCGTTGGAGTAGCGGTCGTACTCGGCAAGGGCGTCGACGACTGTGATCGCCAGCCCGAGGCGCTCGGCCACCGGTATTGCCGTTTGTAGCGCGCGCCGCAGCGGACTCACGTAGATTGCGTGCACCGCCTCGGTTGCGAGGTAGTCGGCAAGGTGCTGAGCTTGGGCGACCCCCGCCTCGCTGAGTTCCGGGTCGGCGGCGCCCTGATCCAATTCGAGACGGACCGGCAGCGCGTGGCGAATCAACAGCAGCTCCATCAACCATAGATAGCAGTTATGAACCGTCGAACGAAGATCGTGGCAACTATCGGCCCGGCAAGCGATAACCCCGATGTGCTCGAGCAACTGCTGCGCGCCGGCGTCGACGTCGTGCGGTTGAATCTCAGTCACGGCCCGATCGACGAACACATCCAGCGACTCAAGGCCGTGCGCGCCGCAGCATTCGCAGTTGGTCGTCCGATCGCCGTGCTGGCGGACCTGCCGGGACCCAAGGTGCGCGCCGGGCGCTTCCCCGATGGCGGCGTGCTGCTCAGCGTCGGCCAGATTCTCGCTTTCAAGCCGGGCACCACTGACAGCGACGCCGAGTCGTGCAGTGTCGACTACCCGTGGTTGCTCAGCGATGTCGAACCAGGCGATCGCATCGTCGTCGGCGACGGCGGGATCACCCTGCGCGTGACCTCCATCGGTGGCGACCGTCTCTCGGCCCGGGTCGAGACTGGTGGTTTCGTGCAGGGCCGCCCCGGCATCCACTTGCCGAGCGAACGACTCCGCCTGAACGCACCAACCGAGGAGGACCTCGAGCTCGCTGCAGTGATCGCGGCCGAGGGCGTCGAGTTCCTCGGCGTGTCGTTCGTTCGCGAAGCCGCCGACCTCGAACGGGTCCGTCAGGCAACGATTCCCTACCGGACGCGCCTCGTCGCCAAGATCGAGACGAGGCTGGCGGTCGAGAACATGGAGGCCATCGTCGCCGTCAGCGATGCGGTGATGGTGGCCCGTGGCGATCTTGGTATCGAGTGTCCGCTCGAGGACGTTCCCCATCTCCAGAAGAAGATCATCCGCCACTGTGTAGAGGTCGGCGTGCCGGTGATCACAGCGACGCAAATGCTCGAAAGCATGATCGTGTCCCCGGCGCCAACCCGGGCGGAGGTCAGCGACGTCGCCAATGCCGTGTTCGACGGCACGGACGCCCTGATGCTCTCGGCGGAGACAGCGATCGGTCATGATCCGGTCCTCGTCGTCACGACGATGGCCCAGATCGCCGAGCGGGCCGAGGCCGAAGCCGACTACACGAGCTGGGGCAACCGGTTGGGGCGTGTGCAGCGCAAGCAGTGGAACGACGGAAGTGATCGGATCACGATGGCGATCACCCACGCATGTGCCCAGGCCGCTGCCGACGCCGGCGCCGAGGCGATCCTGTGTTGCACGAGGTCGGGTCGCACCGTCGACGCGATGGCACGCTTTCGGCCGATGGCCAAGCTGATCGGGTTGAGCCCGGATCCGGTGACGGTGCGTTCGATGTCGTTGACCTGGGGCGTGACACCGATCCAGGTCGATACGTACACCTCGACAGACGAGCTGGTGTGGTACGCGGTCGAGTCGGCAGTTGCCCGGCACCTGGTGACGGTCGGCTCCGTCGTCGCCGTGCTGGCCGGCGCGCCCGATCGGGCGAGCGCAGCCGCTACCGACGTCTTGCGACTGGTCCGCGTCGAATGAGTGGTCTGTGGTCGGAGGAGGCGGGTGCTGCCGACGCTCCGCTCGTGGCGCTGATTCACGGCACGATGGATCGGTCCACCGGGATGGTGAAGCTGAGTCGCCGCCTCGACGACCGATTCAGAGTGCTCCGTTACGACCGCCGCGGGTACGGTCGGTCCGTTCCACGCGAGGGGGGATCAGCGGGGCCGTTCGACATGGCGGCGCAGGTGGATGACCTTGTCGGGCTGCTCGACGGCCGTCAGGTGCTGCTCATCGGTCACAGCTACGGCGGCAACGTCGCCTTGGCAACGGCGAGTCGGCATCCAGCGCTCGTGGTCGGCGTCGCGGTGTATGAGGCGCCGTTGTCGTGGGAGGAGTGGTGGCCGGGCTCGACCGCCGGGTCCCAGGCGCGAGCAATGGCCGGCCAGCCGGCTGAGGCAGCAGAGCGGTTCATGCGGCGGATGATCGGCGACGCCGCATGGCACGCTCTCCCCGAGCGGACGCGGTCGACGAGGCGCTCGGAAGGCCCGGCATTGGTGGGCGAACTCGGGGACCTCCA
This sequence comes from Actinomycetes bacterium, assembly GCA_025358125.1. GTDB lineage: Bacteria > Actinomycetota > Acidimicrobiia > Acidimicrobiales > Ilumatobacteraceae > WLMZ01. The sequence goes on along the minus strand of JANYKS010000109.1, from coordinate 12,742 downwards.
GGACAATCCGCCGTGGCGAGCCGAGGCGATCCGCTGCCCGGTCACCCTCAGCTACGGTTCACGCGGCGCGGCCCATCATCGCGAGGGGATGGAGTTCGTCCATGCCGGGCTCCCCGGGAGCGAACTCATCGTTCTCGATGGCTGCCGCCACGACGCGCCGTTGAGGCACGCAGCCCACTTCGCGAGCGCGATCCTGGAATCACTGGCACGCTCGGTCGGCGATCCCTGGGCGCTCGCGGTCACCCGCTCGGCAGCGGCCCCTTGATGACGATGTCGTTACCGAAGAACGAACACGTCGCCTGACCGATGCCGCCCGTCGCCTTGACCCTGTCGGCACACGTCTGCAGCGATTGGCGTTGCGTCCACACGCCGAGAGCGAGCGCGGCAAAGATCAAGAGCGCGATTGCCTTCTTGGTCACGCTCGCGACGACCTTGGCAGTGATCAGTGCCAACACCACGAGCACGATCACGACGATGATGGCGATGTTCTTCGCCGAGGTGAGGGTCAGACTGAGCACCGCGCCACGTTAGGCCGCCAGGGGGCCGTGCCGCTGTCATGGTCGGCGGCCGTAGGGTGGGCCGATGAGCGACGAGCGACCGATTCATCTCACCACGCAGGGGCCTCCTTCTGCGGTGCTGCCCGAGCCCGAACCGGAGGCGAAGCAAGCGTTGGCGCAGGCGCTCGCCGCGCCCGGCGACGATCGTCGGGCCGCAGTCGCAGCCGTCGCGGCTCGCTGGCCGCGCTACGTCGATGCGTGGGCGGGGCTCGGCGACCTCGGCCGCGACGACATCGAGCGGTACGCGGCGTATCGCGTCGGCTATCACCGTGGCCTCGACGCGCTGCGGGCCAACGGTTGGCGCGGATCGGGTTACGTCCGTTGGGCCCACGAGACCAACCGCGGGTTCCTCCGCGCCCTTCGCGGCCTCGGTCAGATGGCCGACCGCATCGGCGAAGACGACGAAGCCGAGCGGATCCAGCTGTTCATCATCCAACTCGATCCGACAGGCATCCCGGCACAGGGATGACGGCCGCGCTGTTCGGTGCCGTCCTCACCGGCGGCGAGAGCTTGCGGATGGGCCGCGACAAGGCGTTGATCGAGATCGGTGGCGTTGCCATGGTGGACCGCGTCGGTGCAGCACTCGCATCGGTCTGCGCGGACGTGATCGCAGTGGGACCTGCGCGGCTTGCGGGAACGCTGCGTCCTGTGAAGGATCGCAATGCCGGTGAGGGCCCGCTCGGTGGGTTGCTGACTGCCCTCGACGAGGCGCGCCAGAGTGGCCAGCGGTGTGACGGGGTGCTCGTGGTCGCGTGTGACCTGGCATGGCTCGACGTGTCGACGCTCGGCCGCCTGATCGCCGCGATCGATCCCGATCACGATGTCGTCATGGCCCGGACCGACCGGTTGGAGCCGCTGTGTGCGATCTGGGACCTGAGGGCACAGGCGTGCCTTCGCGGGTGGTTCGACCACGGTGAACGCGCTGTCCACCGCTCGCTCGGCGGATTGGCCGTCCGCTCGGTAGATGTCGTTGCAAGCGCTTTACGAAACGTCAATACCCCCGATGATCTGCGCGATGAGTAGCGTTGCGAGGCATGGCGATAGCTGAGATCAGCATTGACGAACTTGCCGCGACGATCGAGGCGGACCACAACGGTGCGGTGCGCCTGATCGATGTGCGCGAAGTCGATGAATACGAGAGTGGCCATGTTCCAGGCGCGAAGCTCGTGGCGCTCGGCGCCGTTGTCGACAACGTCGATGCGTTCCGGGGCGACGGGCCGACCTACGTGATCTGCAGATCGGGTAGCAGGAGTATGCGTGCATGCGAGTTCCTCGACGATCAGGGCATCGAGGTCGTCAATGTCGCCGGCGGCACGATGGCTTGGATGATGAGCGGCCGCGAGATTGCTGCAGGGGATTCGTCTTCGTGACGTATACGTGGGTCGACGAACAAGCTGAACTCGTCGCGCTCGTCGACACCCTGCTCGCGGAACCCCGCTACTCGTTCGACACCGAGTTCCATCGCGAGCGCACCTATTTCCCCAAGCTCGCGCTTGCCCAGTTTGCGTGGTCGGGCGGCATCGCCCTCGTCGACCCCCTCGCCGTCGACGTCACCGCGCTGCGGCCTCTGCTGGAGAGCGATTCCGTCGCCGTGCTGCATGCCGCCCAGCAGGACCTCGATGTGCTCAGCCATTCGTGCGGTGCGATTCCGAAGCGTCTGTTCGACACCCAGCTCGCGGCCGGATTCGTCGGCTACAACACGCCGTCGCTGGCCACCCTGCTCCAGGGCGAGCTGAAGATCAGCCTGCCAAAGGGTGATCGACTCACCGATTGGCTCCGCCGTCCGTTGACGCAGGATCAGCGCTCGTACGCGGCCAGCGATGTTGCCCACCTGCTCGAATTGCAGGATCGCCTCGTCGCCCAGCTCGACGAATCGGGGCGCACGTCGTGGGCCGAGGCGGCGTGCGAAGAGCTACGGGTCAAGCCGGTCAGCGGCGCAGATCCCGATGGGGCATGGCTGAAGCTGAAGGACGTGCGGGTGCTCAAGCCCCGCGCCCGTGGTGTTGCCCGCTCGGTCGCGGCGTGGCGTGAGCGAAGGGCGATGAGCGTCGATTCGCCCGTCCGTCACGTCCTGCCCGACCTCGCGCTGTTGGGCATCGCCCAAAAGCAGCCGCGCACCGTGGAAGAACTGGCCCATGCCCGCGGCATCGACGACCGGCACTGGCGCGGGTCGATGGGCAAGGAGATCCTCGCGGCAGTCGCCGAAGGCCTCGAGCAGGAGGCCAACCTGCCCGTCGCTGACGGTGAGGAGGTCGACAGAAGCCTGCGTCCGGCGATCACGCTCGTGTCGGCGTGGGTCAGCGAACTCGCCCGCCACGAGCGCATCGACACGGCGCTGTTGGCGACGCGCGGAGACATCATGGCCCTGTTGCGCAACGATCCGGATGGCCGGCTCGCAACCGGTTGGCGGGCGGATCTGCTCGGCGACAACGTCAAGCGTCTCGTCGACGGTCGGGCAGGACTGGCCTTCGACGGTCGGGGCGGCCTGCGCCTGATCGAGGTGCCCCAGTAGCAGCGGCGCCAAGCCTCGAACCCCAGATTTCAATCCGGTGGTTCAAGCCCGGGGCGTAGTGGGGGGTCAAGCCGGGTTCAAGCCCTCGTCTTGCGGCGCAGCTTCTTCCACAATTGATCGAACGCAATGCTGACGTCGGCCGAGCGGGCGCCGTAGGCGTGGATCGAGCGGCGTTCTGCCGTTGCCTGATTGACGATGACTCGGTGGGGGATCACCGGCTGCCAGATCGCCGACTTGCCGACGATCCGGGCCAACTCGTCGTAACGCCGGTCGGCCTCGCCGGACACGCCGGGAACCTTGTTGACGATGATGCCGGCGAGGTCCAGATCGGCGTTGTGGCTGTCCCATACCTCATCGATGAGATCAGCGACGGCGGCGATCCCGCGCAGGCCGAGCGCCGATGGTTCGACGACGATCACGGCGTGGTCGGCCGCGGTGAGACCGCTCGTCGTCAGGTTGCCGAGGCTCGGAGGGCAATCGATCAGCACGGCGTCGTAGCTCTCGGCGACCTGCTCCAGTGCGCCGCGCAGCCGCTTCGGCTTGCCGTGTTCTCGCAGCTGGAGCCGATTCGACGCCGGCAGCAGATGGATGCGGGCGCTCCATGACGTCTCGACGATCGCATCGTGCGGAGATGCCTTTCCGAGCACCTCGGCGCTGGACACCTCGACATCTGCCGGGTCGATCCCGAGCACCCATGTGCTCGAGGCCTGCGGGTCGAGATCGACGACGAGCACGGTGTGGCCGGCAGCGGCAGCGGCCGAGGCGAGTCCGAGGGTTACTGTGGTCTTGCCGACGCCACCCTTCTGATTGAGCAGAGTAACGATTCGACCCATCGGCCCATGTTGTCATGTTCCGACCGCGACGACCGACGTTGCAACCATCGCGGCCGAGCGCGAGTTGGGTGCTCGGTGCCGCCATTGCGCACCTACGCAGGTGTATCGTTGGAACTGCGGCATGGGCTAGAGGGCTCGCACCGCGGGGAGGTGTCCCGATGACCGATACGGTCGAGCGGAAGCCGGCAGCGGAGACGATCACGCGCGTGGTCGTGCGCTTCGCCGGCGACTCTGGAGACGGGATGCAGCTCACCGGCGACCGGTTCACCTCGTCGAGTGCGATCTTCGGCAACGATTTGTCGACGTTCCCCGATTTTCCGGCAGAGATCCGCGCGCCCGCCGGCACGGTGAACGGGGTGTCCAGCTTCCAGGTGCAGATCTCCGACCACGACATCACCACGCCCGGGGACGCGCCGGGTGTGCTGATCGCAATGAATCCGGCAGCCCTCATGGCAGATATCGGAAGGCTCGAGCAGGGCGGGCTGTTGATCGTCAACCGCGACTCGTTCGTCCAGCGCGATCTCGACAAGGTCGGGTACCTGACCAACCCGCTCGAGGACGGTTCGCTCAGCAACTACCGTGTCGTCGAGGTGCCGATGACGTCGCTCACGATCCAGGCGACGGTGCCACTCGGCGTCAAGAACCGCGATGCCGAACGCTCGAAGAACTTCTTCGCGCTGGGCTTGATCTCATGGCTGTTCTCCCGCCCCCGCGAGCCGACGTGGGAGTGGATCGCGACGAAGTTCGGCGATGGCCTCATCTGCGCCGCGAACACCGCGGCGTTCAACGCCGGTTACCACTTCGGCGAAACCACCGAGCTGTTCGATCACGCCTATCAGGTCGAACCGGCCAAGATGCGTGCCGGCGAATACACCAACATCTCCGGCAACATCGCCCTCGCATGGGGTCTGGTGGCGGCCGGCCAGTTGGCCAAGCTGCCTGTCTTCCTCGGCAGCTATCCGATCACGCCGGCGTCGGACATCCTCCACGAACTGTCCAAGAACAAGCACTTCGGCGTGCGCACGGTGCAGGCGGAGGACGAGATCGCGGCGGCCGGCATGGCGCTCGGCGCAGCGTTCGCCGGCCACCTCGGCATGACCACCACGAGCGGGCCGGGAGTCGCGCTGAAGAGCGAGACGATCAGCCTTGCCATCTCGCTGGAACTGCCGATGTTGCTGATCGACATCCAGCGCGGCGGCCCATCGACGGGGTTGCCGACCAAGACTGAGGCAGCCGACCTGAACATCGCGATGTACGGCCGCCACGCCGAAGCGCCGTTGCCGATCGTGGCCGCGTACAGCCCCAGCCACTGCTTCCACGCCGCGATCGAGGCAGCAAGGATCGCGCTCAAGTACCGCACACCGGTGATCCTGCTCTCCGACGGCTACATCGCCAACGGCTCCGAACCGTGGCTGCTACCCGACGTCGAATCGCTGCCCGACATCTCGGTGCCGTTCACGACCGAGTTGAACCACACCGCACCCGATGGCACCGCCGAGTTCTGGCCGTACCAACGCGACCCAGAGACGTTGGCCAGACCGTGGGCGATCCCCGGCACACCAGACCTGATGCACCGTATCGGCGGGCTCGAAAAGCGCGACGGCAGCGGAGACATCGACTACACCGCTGAGAACCACGAGCGGATGGTTCACCTGCGCGCGGCCAAGATCGCAGGCATCGCCAAGGACATCCCGCCGGTCGAGGTCGTCGGCGACGCCGACGCCGACGTGTGCTTCCTCGGCTGGGGCTCCACCTGGGCCGCGATCGACGCAGCCGTACAACGCAGCCGGAGGCGAGGCGTGAAAGTCGCCTGGGTCCACCTCACCCATCTCAATCCGCTGCCGTCCAACCTCGGCGAGGTGCTTCGCGCGTTCCCCAAGGTGCTCGTACCGGAACTGAACCTCGGCCAACTGTGCCGAATCGTGCGGGCCGAGTTCCTGATCGATGCCCAGTCGATCTCGAAAGTGCAGGGCCTGCCGTTCACGGCCCGCGAACTCGAAGACGCACTCGACGCGGCCGTCGGTATCGGACTCGGATCGGCGCCGACAACCAGCAACGGAGCAACATCGTGACCGATACCGTCAGCCTGACGACCAAGAAGGACTGGACTAGCGACCAGGAGGTGCGCTGGTGCCCGGGCTGCGGCGACTACGGCATCTTGTTGGCGGTCCAGACACTGATGCCGGAACTGGGCATCCGGCCGGAGAACACCGTGTTCGTGTCCGGCATCGGATGCTCCAGCCGGTTCCCGTACTACATGAACACCTACGGCATTCATGGCATCCACGGCCGGGCGCCAGCGATCGCCACCGGGATCGCCGTGGCGCGGCCCGATCTCGACGTATGGGTGATCACCGGCGATGGCGACGGCCTCTCGATCGGTGGCAATCACCTGATCCATGCCCTGCGCCGCAACGTCAACCTGACGATCCTGCTCTTCAACAACCGGATCTACGGTCTCACCAAGGGCCAGTATTCGCCGACATCGGAGCTCGGCAAGATCACCAAGAGCACCCCGATGGGTTCGATCGATCACCCCTTCAATCCGCTCGCCGTCGCTCTCGGAGCAGAGGCGAGCTTCGTGGCCAGGACCCATGACCTCGACCGCAAGCACATGATGGACACCTTCCGGGCGGCGCATGCCCACCGAGGCGCATCGTTCGTGGAGATCCTTCAGAACTGCAACGTGTTCAACGACGATGCCTTTGCTCCCGTCACCGCGCGCAAGTCCCGGGCCGAGATGATGATCGATCTTCACCACGGCGAGCCGATCCGATTCGGCCAAGACGGCCATGCCGGGGTCGTGATGGGCAGTGACGGCCGGTTGCGGATCGTCGAGGTGGCCGAGGTCGGTATCGACGCACTGCTGGTCCACGATGCGTACCGCGACGACGCGAGCCTGGCTTTCGCGTTGGCGCGGTTGTCGACGCAACAAGCCGAGTATTGCTCCGACGGTTGGTCGCCGACACCGTTCGGGGTGTTCCGCAGCGTCGAGCGGGCCGACTACGGATCGATGGTCGGAGCGCAATTGGCTGATGCGTCGTCGAAACGTGGTCCCGGAGACCTGCGGGCGTTGCTCCAGTCGGCCGGAACATGGCAGGTGAGCTGAGCCGCGAAGGGGTCTGAGCAGGGATATCCTTCGAAATTCAGCTGCCGACTGGTCTGTGGTCCGTCACGTTACGCCGCCTAGCCAGTAGGCTTTCACCCGATGTTATTTCTCTAGATTCGGAGCCCTACCGTGAAGAAGGGTCGTCATCGCCGCTTTGAAGAAGCGCGAAAGCTCAAGCAAGCTGGTCCCAGCGCAATAGATCTGGGGTTTGGTGGCAATGATCAACGTCCTCGAACCGAAGACGACGAGTACGCCGCGCTAGCGGAAAAGTACGGTGTCACGTTCGACGACGACGATGACGAAGAGCCCGACAAGTAGAGCATCAATCTTTGCCGTACCGAGACCGTCTCGGTGTGTCGGCCCCAACGAAACCCCCGGATCATGACTGAATTACGAAATATCGCCCTTGTCGCGCACGTCGACCATGGCAAGACCACTCTCGTCGATGCGTTGCTGCGCTCCACCGGCACCTTCGCCGCCCATCAGGCCGTCGTCGACCGTGTGATGGACAGCAACGACCAAGAGCGCGAGCGGGGCATCACCATTCTCGCCAAGGCCGCTTCGATCATGTGGAAGGGCGTGAAGATCAACCTCGTCGACACCCCTGGTCACGCCGATTTCGGCGGAGAGGTCGAGCGGGCGCTGACCATGGTCGACGGCGTGCTGTTGCTCGTCGACGCGGCGGAAGGCCCGCTGCCCCAGACCCGCTACGTGCTCCAAAAAGCACTGGCGCTCGATCTGCCGGCCATCGTCATCATCAACAAGGTCGATCGCGGCGACGCCCGGCCCGACGAAGTCGTCGACGAGATCTATCAGCTGTTCATCGACCTCGACGCCGGCGACCATCACATCGACTTCCAAATCATCTCAGCCGTCGCCCGCGAGGGCCGATCGATGCGCGGCGTCGGCATGCCGGGCCCCGACGAAGACCTCTCCTCGTTGCTCGACACGATCATCGAAACCATCCCGGCGCCGCAGGGCGACCCGAATGCTCCGTTGCAGGCGATGGTCACCACGCTCGACGCGAGCGAGTACCTCGGGCGCCTCGCCATCGGGCGCGTCGTCAACGGCGTCATGCGCAGGGGCGACACCGTTGCGTTGCTCGAAGAGGAGTTCTCGGAGGGGCAACCTCCGTTGAAGCGCCGCCTCAGTCAGCTGATGGCCTTCGAGGGCGTCAGCCGCAACGAGATCCAAGAGCTTTCGGCTGGCGATCTGTTCGTGGTTGCCGGCTTCCCGGAGGTCGAGATCGGCGACACCATTGCCTCGGTCGAGAATCCGGTTGCGTTGCCCCGCCTGACCGTCGATGAGCCGGTGCTGCGAATGACGTTCGGTGTCAACACGTCGCCGTTCGCCGGCAGGGACGGCAAGTACCTGACCAGTCGCCACCTGATCGAGCGGCTCGACAAGGAACTGCTCGGCAACGTGTCGATCAAGTTGTTCGAGACGGGTTCGCCCGACGTCATCGAGGTTGCCGGTCGAGGTGAGCTCCAGCTCGCAGTCCTGATCGAGTCGATGCGCCGTGAGGGTTACGAGCTGCAGGTCAGCCGGCCCGAGGTCATCACCAAGGAAGTCAACGGCAAGAGGTTCGAGCCGCAGGAACGGGGTGTGTGCGACGTTCCCGACGAGCACGTCGGCACGATCACCCAGGAACTCGCGCCGCGCAAGGGACGAATCACCGACCTGCGCACCGGCGATTCCGGGCGGACCATCGTGACCTTCGAGTGTCCGAGCCGTGGCCTGATCGGTCTCCGTTCATTGCTGATGACTGCGACCCGCGGCACGGCGCTGCTGCACCAGCATCATCTCGGGTGGATGCCGTGGGCTGGCGACATGCCCGATTCCCGTGGTGGCGCGATGGTCGCCGACCGGATCGGCCAGACCACTGGCTACGCGCTCGACAAACTGCAGCTCAGCGGACAGTTCTTCGTCAGCCCCGGCGAGCAGGTCTACGAAGGCATGGTCGTCGGCGAGTGTGCTCGTGAGGACGAGATGGTCGTCAACGCCGTGCGCCCCAAGGAGAAGAACAACATTCGTACGCACAGCCACGACGATGCCGTCAAGCTGCCAGCCCCGCGAATCCACAGCCTCGAAACCGCGATCGAGTGGATCACCGACGACGAACTGGTCGAAGTGACGCCGAAGAACATCCGCATCCGCAAGAAGTACCTCGGCCTCGAGGAGCGCCGCAAGTCGAACAAGAAGCCCAAATAACCAGCACCCACCCCCGCCCTTGATCGACCAATTCGGGCGGCCGGTGGTCTGGGCCTACGGTTATCTGCGACGCACGGCGGGGTGCGGGAGCGGCGTCGCGCGGGCCTGCTCGAGCTGCTTGACGAGCATGTCGTAGACCTTGACGCCGGTGAATTCGACGATCTCTTCGCGCAGATACTGATAGGTGCGCTGCTTGGCGCCGAATGCGTCGTCGCTCTCGGTGCACCACCAGTGGAACTCGGCCCCGCCCTCGCCCCAATCGCGACGCTTCCATTCGCGCAGGGTGCTCGTGACATGGCCATGGGCATCGATGTCCTCGTGCAGTCGCAGCGGCAGCTGCCAGCACACATCGGGCTTCCAGTCGAGCGGGCGCTCGCCGACCGCAAGCGCCGCGCTGTGCAGGGCACAACCGGCGCCGCCCGCGAACCCTGGCCGGTTGAGGAAGATGCACGCGCCGTCGACCAGCCGGGTCGTGATCGTCCCGTCCGGTTCCGTGGCTTGCCAACCGCTGCGCTTGGCCGCGGCATGGAACTGCCACTGCTGCGGGGTCAGCCGGGACGAGGTCTCGACCACGGTCCGGACATCGGCATCGTCGATGAAGTGGGCGCCGTAGCTGCAACAGCCCTGATCGAGCTGTTGCGCATCTTCGGTGAGTACGCCCTTGCAGCCGTTGCCCCAGATGCAGTTCCAACTCGAACGGAGGAACGTGACGTCGAATACCCAGGTGCGCTCTTCGTCGGGGTCGTCGAAGCTGAGATATTCGTGCAGATCTTCGGGTCGGGCCACGTGTTGAAGGTAGCCGGAAATCGACAAGATCTACCGCTGGAGACGACGGATAGGCTGCACGAACCATGAGTACGCCGCCATCCACCGCGAATCAGCTCCGCGACTCCTACACCGGTTTCTTCGCCGAGCGAGGGCACACCCCGGTGCCGTCGGCGAGCCTGATCCCGCACGATCCGTCGCTGATGTTCACGGTTGCCGGGATGGTGCCGTTCAAGCCGTACTTCGTCGGTGACGAGACACCTCCGTTCAAGCGGGCCGTCAGCGTTCAGAAATGTGCCAGGGCCGGCGGCAAGCACAACGACCTCGACGACGTCGGTCGCACCAAGCGCCACTTCGTGTTCTTCGAGATGCTCGGCAACTTCAGCTTCGGCGACTACTTCAAGAGCGATGCGATCCAGTGGAGCTGGGAGCTCGTCACCGACGTCTTCGGCCTCGACGGCGACAAGATCTGGATCACCGTCCACGACAGCGACGACGAAGCCGAGCAGATCTGGCACGATCAGGTCGGCGTGCCGATGAACCGGATCCAGCGCCTCGGTGACAAGGACAACTTCTGGCAGATGGGCGACACCGGCCCGTGCGGGCCGTGCAGCGAACTGCACATCGACCGTGGGCCGGCGTTCGGCCCGGAAGGCGGGCCCCTGCACGATCCCCACGGTGACCGGTTCATGGAGTTCTGGAACCTCGTCTTCATGCAGTTCAACCAGACGTCGGATGGCATTCGCACACCGTTGCCGAAACCGTCGATCGACACCGGCGCCGGCCTCGAACGGATCCTCGCGCTCGTGCAGGGCAAGGACAGCGTCTGGGAAACCGATGTCATGGCGCCGCTGATCGAACAGGCTCAGTCCGTCACGGGTCGGCTCTATCTCCCTGGCGACTACGAGGATCGCAGCAGCTTCAGCCTGCGTGTTCTCGCTGAGCACGCGCGCAGTAGCACGATGCTGGTCACCGACGGCGTGTTCCCGAGCAACGAGGGTCGCGGTTACGTGCTGCGCCGGATCATCCGCCGCGCGGTGCGCCACGCCTACCTGCTCGGAACCGAAAAGCTCGTCATGCCGGGTCTCGTCGAGACCGCGATCGATGTCATGGGCGAGGCGTACCCCGATGTCGTCAAGAACCGCGACTTCATCGTCGGGGTACTCACCAAGGAGGAGGAACGCTTCCGCGAGACACTCAAGAACGGGCTGTCCATCCTCGAAGACGAGCTCGCCAAGGGTCCTGAGGTGCTCGCCGGCAACACTGCGTTCACCCTGCACGACACGTACGGTTTTCCGCTCGAGCTGACCGAGGAGATCGCGGGCGAGCGCGGTGTCAGCATCGACAAGGACGGGTTCGAGACCGACATGGCCGAGCAGCGCCGCCGGGCCAAAGCCGGCCGCAAGGCCAATACCACCGGCGACGAGCAGATGGACTCGTACCGCGAGGTCAACGAGCAGTTCGGCATCACCGAGTTCCTCGGATACGTCGAGAACCAGACGGAAAGTCGGATCCTCGCCGTTTTGGCGGCGGCGGATGACACCGTCGAGATCTTCCTCGACCGCACACCGTTCTACGCCGAGTCGGGCGGGCAGGTCGGTGACACCGGCACGATCACGACCGAGACCGGCATCGCGGACGTGATCGACACCACGTTCGCGCTCGCGGGCCTGCGCCGCCACACGGCTCGTGTCGCGGGCGGCACGCTGACACCGGGACAAACGGCGACGGCCGCGATCGACATCGAGCGTCGCGACGCCATCCGCCGCAACCACACCGGCACCCATGTGCTCCACCATGCGCTGCGCACCGTGCTCGGCCAGCACGTGAAGCAGGCCGGCTCGCTCGTCGGGCCGGATCGGTTGCGGTTCGACTTCAGCCACTACTCTGCGCTCACCGACGACGAGATCACCGAAATCGAGCGGATCGCCAATCGCGAGGTACTCGCAAACGCGCCGGCGAGGGTGTTCGAGACCACCAAGCAAGAGGCGATGGCACTCGGCGCGATCGCGTTCTTCGGCGACAAGTACGGCGAGATCGTGCGGGTGCTCGAAGCCGGCAGCTCGGTCGAGTTGTGCGGTGGCACCCACGTCAGGGCCACCGGCGACATCGGTCTGATCAAGATCGTCGGTGAGAGTTCGATCGGCTCCAACCTGCGCCGGATCGAGGCAGTCACCGGCGCCAACAGCGTTGCGCTGCTGCAGCGCGACGAACGCCTGATCGCGGATTCCGCGCGGCTGCTCGGGGTTCCGGCGACCGACGTGCTCGAGGGGTTGCAGCGTCAGCTCGAAGAGATCAAGTCGCTCAACGACGAGATCAAGGGGCTGCGCTCGACGGTCGCAACGGGCCGCGCCGGTGAGCTGGCGACGAAGGCCCAGGGTGGCGTACTCGTCACCCGTGTCGACGGGTTGGCCCCTGGTGACCTGCGCGAGCTCGCGCTCGCAATTCGGCGACAGCCGGGCATCCGGGCGGTGGTCCTTGGGGGGCTGACCTCGTCGGGTGGTGTCTCGTCGGGCGGCGTTTCGCTCGTCGCCGCAGTCACCCCTGAATTCAGCGGCCAGGCCGGCGACCTCATCAAGGACGCTGCCCGAGCCGTCGGCGGTGGCGGTGGCGGCAAGGGTGACGTCGCGACAGCAGGTGGAAAGAACCCGGACGGGCTCGACGAGGCGCTGCGGCTTGCCACAGAGGCAGCAACATCCGGGTGACCCGTCACATGGGATGGGCGCGGTGAGGGTTCTCGCCCTCGATCTCGGCA
>JANYKS010000062.1 GCA_025358125.1 Actinomycetes bacterium | reverse complement strand
CTCACGTGCGATTGCCCCCAGACAGGTCGCGATGCGATTGTGACATGCTCAGCCGCTCATTGCACAAGGGGGTCATCCCGAAAGCTCGGAATGACCCCCTCCGGTCACGTGCTTCAGATGTCCGTCACTTCTTGCGCTGGTTCTTGGCGGCGACCTGGTTCATGAGGTCGGTGAGATCCTGGTACTTGCCCTTCAACGCGTCCTCGGGACCGAAGGCCTTGCCGTCCCATGTCAGGTAGGTGTTCTTGCGGAAGCAGATGGCCGGGAACTCCGCCGGGTTGCCACTGCAGTCAACCGCCGGGCGGCCAATGAAGTGGAACGGAGGCAATGCCTTGAGCGCACTGCTGAAGGCGGCGCGATCAAACGGATCTTTGCCGTCGGCGACCATGTTGTTGGCAATTTGCCACGACCACAAGATCGAGCCGAAGGAGTCCTCCATGAACGTGCCGACCGCCGCCTTGGGGCCGAAGGCCTTGATGGCATCGGAGCGGGCGCCGAGTTCGAACTTTTCGAAGTCGGTGAGGGTCGGAGAATCCGGGTTGTACGACTGGAACTCGAACGCTGCACCAACGGCTTCGGGCAGTGCTTCCACCGTCTTGTCCACGCATGCCGAACCCATCACGAGATCGGCCGTGTAGCCAGCGGCTCGCAGACCCTTGGTCCAGTCGACGCAGTCCGACGACGCCACACTGTAGAAGACGGCTGGCTTCTTGGCTCCGGCGAGGAAGGTGGTGATCTCCTGGTACTGAGCCGCATCATCGGACGGATCGCCCGGCTTGTTGGCGTACCCCTTGAAGTCGGCGATCTTGCCCTGGTCCTTGAGGTATTGCAACGGACGCTCGGTCGTGTCGGTGTAGCACTCGTGGCCGGGGCCGTTGTCCGAGTACATGACAGCGACTTTGTCGTAGCCCTTGGTCGCCAAGAAGTTCGCCGCACCGAAGAACGCCGTCGGGCAACCGCCGATGGCCGAGAAGGCACCCTTCTGGGTGAAGTCGGCCACGAAGATGGGCAGCGTCTGAATGATCGGGAACTGCTGGAACACCGGGTACATCGCCTGCGTGAAGAAGTCGATTCCGATGGTGACGAGGTTCGGCTTCTCGCCCGCGACCGTGTTCGCGCATGCCTGCGCGGCATCGGGGGTGAGTCCGTGCGAACAGACATTGAGCTTGATTGGACGCCCCGGCTTGCCGGCTTTGTAGTCGGCGCCGATGCCACCGAGTCGCTCGTTGATCAACTTGACGGCCGCTTGCGCACCTTCACGGAAATCGGGGAACGAGCCACCAGCATCACCCTCGAGGTTCGGCATCGAGATGACGAACGGGTCCCCGGCGGCCACGAGTGGCTTGCTTTTCGTCGCGTCAATGGCGTTCTTGAATGCCTGCGCGCCCTTGCCGTACGTGGCGTCGAGGTCGCCGCTGGCGCTGCCAGCAGTGGTCGCCGTGGTGCCGGCGGTCGTCGGCGTGGCGCCTGCCGTTGTCGCTGTGGCTCCGGCGGTTGTCGCGGTCGCAGCGGCGGTCGTGGTCGGCGCTGAAGAAGTAGCAGTTTTGGTGCTGCTACTGCTGCACGCCGCCACGAACATCGTCAGACTCACGGCCACGCCGCAGAGTTTTGCCAATTTGGAATAGTGCACTGTGAAGGTCCCCCTTGTTGTCGGTCCTGGCCGCGCCGCCACGTCGACGACGCAGAGAGCGAACCATCCTGATGCCACTGACTTAGTCGAGCGACTGTACAGATACTAGTCATTCGGAGTAACTTGTCAACAACTTCGCCGAGGTCGTCCGTAGGAGAGGGTGGGATGGCGGTCGCGTCCGACCGATACGTTGCCGTCGCTCACCCCTGTCAGGAGGTTCACGTGCTGTTGGGCATGGACGAGTACCCGTACCATCAATTCACCGAAACGTTCGCGGGCGTCGTGGGTAGCGACCCGATGTGGAACGACGGCCACTACGTCTGTGCGTCCGCCGTAGATGGTTCGGTCGCGCTCACGTCGAACCTTCGCCTTTACGCCAACAACGACGTGCTCGACGGTTTCGTTTGTCTGCGTCACGATGGCAAGCAACACAACATCAGACTGTCGCGTCGCTTGCGTAGCGACATGAACCACCTCGGTGTCGGGCCGTTGCGCATCGAGATCGTCGAACCCCTACGCGTGTTGCGGCTCGTGCTCGACGAGAACCAGTTCGGCGTGTCGCTCGATCTCACGTGTCACAGCTCGACAGTCCCATACATGGGGCCGATCGAGGTGAACCGGCAAGACGGCCGTCTCCTCAGCGAACGAGCCACCTACGAACTCACGGGCGGATGCGAGGGTTGGGTGAACGTGGGCGGGCAGCACTGCACGTTGGAGCGGTCGAGCAGCTCGTTCTTCCGCAACCACTCGTGGGGGCACCAGCCCGGGAGGGGCGGTCCCCGCCCCTACGGCGTGCCGGTGCCAAGGCGGCGCGTGCCCGGGGTGCGTCAGTGGGTGCTCTTCCACATGCCGGACCATGGCGGCTTCTTCTTCGAGGACCCCAACGGTAGAGCCGCCGCTGGGAAGGGCGCGATCCTCACCGAGGACCGCATCGTCCCGGTGACGCAAGTCGACCATCAGCTCGAGTTCTACGAAGGCGGCCGGCGTGTTCGACGCGGCACCTTCCGCCTTGTCGACATCGAAGGGATGCAACGCGAGTACGCGTTCGAGGATCTCGGGTGGGTGTACTGCCAAGGTGGCGGCTACTTCGGAGGCTTCGACGATGGTCTCGGACAGGGCGTGTACCGCGGCGACGACCATGCCGAGGGCGAGGTGTGGGATGTCAGCCACCCCACAACGGTGATTGACCAGACCGGCCGTTCGTTCGAGTTCGACCATGACTGGGCCGAGAACTTCACCCGTGTCCGGTCAGGGACCGCGGAGGGCCTCGCCCATTACGAATGCGTTGTCATCCGTCAGCGCTGAGCAACACCTGCACCGAACGCAACACCGCACTGGCCCGCTCGACGGGATCGGGATAGCGATCGTTCAAGGCGCGCGATCGCAGTTCGATCGACAGCGGCACATCGGGCACCGCCGAGATCATGTCGCGAATCGGCAACGCGCCTTCGCCTGGCAGTAGCCGACCGTGCAGCGCCTCCTCGCGTAGTGCTGCCGACGATTGGGGCGCGATAATTGGCGCATCGGCCACCTGCAGGTACGGCAGCAGCGACGGCGGCACGTCTCGGAGTTCGTCGGGGTGTCCACCCGAGCGGGCCAGGTGGAGGGTGTCCACCAGCACGCCCGCATTCGGTCGGGCAAGGCACTCGATCAGCTTGACTGCTGCCTGCAACGAAGACACCGAGAAGATCGGGAGGAACTCGAGCACAACCCGGAGGTCGGGAGCGGACGTGGCAGCGACATCGCAGAGCGCCGCCAAGCGATCCGCCACCTCGCCGAGCGGCGCGGGCCCGCTGGCCACGAGGAGGAAGCGCACGCCGAGCTCACCCGCTACGGCGACCATTCGGTCACCCGCGTCGGCACCGCGTCCGAGGATGACCGGTTCGATGTCGAGGGGCGTCAAGCCAGTGGCCTTCAGCCGTGAAGCAACCCGCCGGGTCGTGTCCTGGGTCCAGTTCTCGGGGTCGAACCACAGCCCGACCGCTGCAAATCCGGCATCAGCAGCCACGTCGACGGCCGTTGCCGGGTCGACGTCAAGCACCGTTCCCGCCGCCAAGGACACCATTCGCTCGGCAGCCACCGTCGTCTCCTTGCTCGTGGTCGCGCGGTCGCGCCCGTGACAAGAATGATGATGCCACAACAGTTACTTGATTCCGACTGGTGTTCTTGAGGTAGAGTGCGATTACCCAACGGGGAAGGGAACGATCATGGCTGAGTTGGACGGGCGAATTGCCGCAATCACCGGAGGAACACGGGGAATCGGTCGGGGCATTGCCGAGGCGTTTCTCCGCGAGGGCGCCAAGGTCGTCATCAGCGGTCGAGATGCACAGAGCGGCGCGCGCGCCGTCAGCGAGATCGATGGCGGTGACGCCGTGCACTTCGTCCAGGGTGACGTACGGATCAGAGCTGATTGCGATCACCTCATCGACGGGACTGTCGCTCGCTTCGGCAGTATCGACATCCTCGTCAACAATGCCGGCGGTTCCTCGAACCACGCCCAGGTCGCCGAACTCACCGACGAGGCCCTCGAGGACGCGCTGAAGTACAACCTGTGGAGCACGTTCTGGTGCACCCGCAAAGCGCTCGGCTACATGATCCCGCAGCAGTGGGGTCGCATCATCAACATCTCTTCACTCGAGGGCAAGTGCGGCAAGCCTGGGGTGTCCATCTACGTCACGGCCAAGCACGCCGTCAACGGGTTCACCAAGGCGTGCGCTCATGAAGTCGGCAGGTCGGGCATCACCGTTAACTCGTTGTGCCCCGGAGCCATCGAAACCGACCTCATGATGTCCGAGGGACCGCGCGCGGCCGAGTCGATGGGCATGACCTATCAGCAGCTTCTCGAGTGGTACGCGAAGGACTCGGCGATCAAGCGGCTCAACGAGGTGGAAGACGTGGCGGTCGTCGCCCTTCTCCTGGCCTCCGAGGCCGGTGCCGGCATCACCGGCTCACTCATTTCGATCGATGGCGGCGCTGCGCCGTACTGACAGGGGAAGATGACAATGGGAAAACTCGACGGCAAGGTGGCTGCGATCACCGGCGGTACACGTTCGATCGGCCGCGCAATCGCAGAAGCGTTCCTGCGCGAGGGCGCGAAGGTGGTCGTGAACGGTCGCGACCCCGTCAAGGGTCAGGCTGCCCTCGACGAGATTGGGGCAGGCGACCGCGCCGCCTTCTTCGCCGGCGATGCCTCCGAGCAGACCACGGTCGAAGGCCTCGTCGACTTCACGATCGATAGGTTCGGCCAACTCGACATCATGGTCCTCAACTCCGGCGGCGTGCACCAGACTGCGCCCGTGTTCCAGATGAGCGACGAGGAATGGAAGCTGGAGATCGATTGGAACCTCAACCATGTGTTCTGGGGAATGCGACGCGCGCTGCAGCACATGATTCCGAGGCAGTGCGGGAGAATCCTCGTCACGTCGTCGGTAGAGGGCAAGCTCGGCAAACCCGGCATCCCCGGGTATGCGGCGACCAAGCACGCCGTGAACGGCCTCGTGAAGGCAGCCGCCCACGAGGTGGGCACTCTCGGCATCACCGTGAACTCCATCCTGCCCGGCATCATCGAGACGGACATCGTGCGCGCTACGGGTCCGGAGTCCGCCATCGCCATGGGAGTCGGTACCTACGAGAACATGATCGGGCTGTTCACGCAGGAGTCAGCGATCAAACGGCCGAACAAGGTCGAAGAGGTCGCGGCAGCAGCAGTTCTGCTCGCGTCGGATGCCGCCAGGAACATCACCGGATGCATGTTCCCGGTTGATGGCGGCACAATGCCGTACTGAGCCGTTCACAACTCACACGAAGGACGTTGCATGACCGCCGCCAAGATGATCGCAATACTCGGCTGGATAGACGTTGACCCGAGCGGGCGCGACAGTCTCGTCGCCAAGAGCGCCGCTCTGCAGCGGTCCACGCGCACCGACGAACCCGGGTGCCTCAACTACACGATTTCGGCGGATCCGGCGCTGCCCGGCAGGATCCAGATCGTCGAACTCTGGGAGTCGGCGCACGCGCTGGATGCACATTTCCAGCACCCGAACTTCCACGCCACCGGTGCCGTGCTTCGTGCCGAGCCCCGCCTTGGTGGGGGCTCGGCGAAGTACCGCATCGATGCCTCGGATGCGATCCGTAGTCCCGACGGTGTGCCCTCGACCACGTTCTGGTCGGCGGAGAGCTGACCGGATGAGCACGGACTATTCGCACTCGGCGCACTCCAGCGACTTCGAGCCGACCGGCAACTACGCCTACCTGCGCGAGCAGTGCCCCGTGTATCACGAGGCCACGCACGAGCCGCCGTTTTATGTGCTGAGCCGCTTCGACGACGTTGTGGACTCCCTGAAACACCCCCGGCAGTGGACCAACCAGGACGGCCCCGGTGTGTTCTACCAAGACGCCGGCGTGCTGGGCACCACCGACGATCCCGCACATTCGCGGCACCGCCAGGTGTTGCGATCCGCGTTCCTGCCGGGGGCGATCGCACGTCTCGAGCCCCGCATCGCGCAGCTCGCCGACGACTTCTTCGACGAGATCGTGCCGACCGGCGAGACCGAATTCATCGAGTCCTACGCACTTCCGTTCCCTGCGATCGTGATCGCCGAGTTGCTCGGAGTGCGGGCCGAGGATCATGACGAGTTCCGCCGCTGGAGCGCCAACGCCGTCAACGCGCTCACCGGCGGCGACCTCGATCTCTACCACCATGCCAGAACGGCGCTCGGTGACCACATCGACGTCGGACTCGCCGCCCGCGACGCAATGCTCGACCTCGCGACGCCGGCTGCCAGATCCGACGCAATCGGCTCGGTGGTACCGGCCGATGTGCTCAGCATGATGGCGGTGGCCCGGCGAGAAGGCGTTCTCTCGCCCGAGGAGGCTCGTCACATCGGCTACCAACTGCTGGTCGCCGGTCACGAGACGACCACCAGCCTGCTGGGCATGATGCTCTACCGGTTGATCGAACATCCGGACGTGATGGCCCGATTGCGCGACGAGTCAGAGCTGCTTGCCCCTGCGATCGAGGAGGCGCTTCGGTTCGACTCACCGGTGCACGGGCTGTTCCGCACCAACGCGGAGGAGTGCGAGGTGCACGACACCACCATTCCCGTCGGTTCGAAGATGCAGATGCTGTTCGCCTCGGCGAACCGCGACCCCTCGCAGTTCGACTGCCCCGACGAGTTCCGAATCGACCGTGACGCACGCGAACTCGGCCGGCACGTCGCATTCGGATGGGGCATTCATCACTGCATCGGTGCGCCACTCGCGCGCATGGAGGCGCGTGTGACCTTCCAGCGCATACTCCGGCGCATGGGTGATATCGAGCTCACAGGGCCGGCGGTCCGCAACGACTCGTTCGTACTACATGGCTTGACCAGGCTGCCCATCCGTTGGCGGCCGTTGGAGTGAACATGCTCGAGCACCCCGACGCTTCGACCGCCGACTACATCGACAGCTATGAGGACGTGTCCACCTTCAGTCTCGGCGACGAGCGCGAGCAACGCCTGCTCGACGCCCAGACCGAGTGCACGTTCATGTGGACCACCGCCGAGGGCGACCCCGTCGGTGTGATCATGAACTACGTCGTGCACGAGGGACGGTTTTGGATCACCTGTACTCGGCGGCGCAAACGGGTTGCTGCGGTGGCAGCGCGGCCTCGCGTGGCCATCGCGGTGTCGAGTCGCGGCACGGGCATCGGCGTCAGCCAGGCGATCACCTACAAGGGCAACGCCGTCATACGCGACGACTCGGACACCAAGGCATGGTTCTACGCCGCACTGGCTGCGCGTGTACGCCCGGAGAGCGCCGAGCGCCAGCAGGCGTTCGCCAACCATCTCGACACGCCCGGGCGGGTGATCATCGAGATCGTTCCCACCAAGCGGATCGGCTTCGACGCCGAAGAGATGTTCCGCGGCTCACCTGCCGGACCTAGCCGGACTGAGGTGTGAAGAATGCACCGCCGAGGTCCGGCGGGCCGGCGTAGTACTGGGTGAGGGCGCGACCGGAGAAGCGCCACGCGCCGCCAGCATGAACGTACTGATCGTCGTAGTGACCCGCGAGTATTCGTCGCGTGCCGTCAGCAACCTCGATCAACTCGACGAGTTGGATCCGGCCGCTCGCCGTGTCACCGTCGATCTGAAATGACGAGCTGAGATACATCTGCACGACTCGGGAATACTTGGCGAGCGACTGCCGCCACGTTGCCACGATGGCCTCCTTGCCGACAATTTCGCGTCCGGGCCCCAGCACCCACACCGCACCGTCGGTCCATAGCGCACCCCACGCGTCGGCATCGCCACGCCGCACGGCGTCGGCGTACGCCTGCGAAAGCGACACCAACGCGGATTCGTTGCTCTGAGCCATGTTTCATCCTCCGATGAGTTGCGTCATGTTGCGTAGGAACGTCTGGTGCAGCGCTGTGCCGATGATGGCCATGTTCGGTGCAGGGTTGGTGGTGGCGAACGCGCTGAGGCACGTGAGGTTCGCGCACGCCCCCTTGAAGAAGTTGAACACCGACCAGAAGCGCAGATCGTCATCGCTGACGGTTGTTCCCGCGATATCGCGGAACAGCTTCAACCAGTCCTGCTTGGGCATCGTGCGTGCACCGCGCATCGACACGAGGTAGGCCCAGTCCTCCATCGGATCGCCGAGGTGGGTGAACTCCCAGTCGGTGAACGCGACCACGCGCTCGCCGTCGTGCAGGAAGTTGCCCGGCCCCGGATCGCCGTGCACGATGCTCATGCGTGCGAGCGAAGGCGCGTGACGGTGCAACCAGGCCGCTCCCTCCTCCAGCAATGGCACGGGAAGCAACGCGGAGGTTACATAGACGGCTTTCCACCGCTCGATCTGCTCACGAGTGGCGTCGGCCGCGGCGACGTCCGACCGCAATGCCAACGACCAATCCAAGCGGTGCAGTTCGTCGAGCCGCCGCACAAAGTCGCGAGCAAGTGCTGGCGCCAGCGTGCGGTCGTCGCGGCCAGTCGCCGTGCTGGACACGAAATCCATGACGAAGAACGGCTGCCCGATCACGGCGCCGGTCGGCTCGAGCCATCGGACCTGCGCGGCCGGGCAGCCCAACTGTGCCGCGGCGAGCATGAACCGGTACTCCTCCGCGCTTGACGTTCCGAACACACCACCCTGCTCGACTCTCACCACATATCGCTGGCCGTCGGAGAGTTCGACGAACCACATCGCGCGCGAGTTCCCTGTGGCGATTCGTCGCAACTCGGTGATCGCCGCGTCCGAGCCGCGTTGCTGCGCCAGCCAGGCATGCAGCGCCTCAAGCATCGGGGTTCCCCCTGAACGCGTCGACCAATGGTCCCGTGACCGCCAGGTCGTCGTCGAGGTGACGCACCACCATTGTTCGTAGTTCCGCCCTGACCTGATCCGCGTCGGGGCCATCGAGATCGACCGCAGACGCGAGCACTCGGCCGACGGCGGAGAACACGCCGAGGGGATCGGATCGTTCGCCATTCCATGCAGCCGCGACCAACTCGTTGGCGTGCAGGTGGTCGAGTACGTTGGCCAGTTCAACCACGCGCGCCGCCGTTGGATCTGGCGGGCGGCGCGCTGCATAGCGCGCCAGGCCCACGAGTTGAACGGCCGCGGCACGGGCCCATTCGTCAGTGATCGCCGGCAGGAGTACATCGCGCACCGTGACCTCGACGCCTCGCCACAGTTGGGCATCGGTTGCTTCAGCCACGGCGGATCGATTCGGCGAACGCGGCTTCCGCTTCGAAATCCCAGGACGCCTTCCACATCGGGTCGACGAGCGAACCGTCGAGGCGATCCCAACCCTGTTGACAAAACCAGTCGTAGGTATGCCTGTGACCGGAGTGCGCGTCGCGGTAGGTGTATCCGACCCGCCGTTGCGCCTTCTCGATGCTCAGCATGGCGTGGTGGCGAACCTTGAAGAGGTGGCCGTACAGGGGCACCGCGTCGGGAGCCGCCAGCTCGGCGAGTCTCTCGTCGGGGACGGCCACGATGTTCGGTTCGGCGCCGACGACATCGGCGAGCACCGCGATGTAGCGGTTCACGTCGAGTGATTCTCCCGTGATGTTGAACACCTCGCCCGCTGCGGCCGGATGTCGGGAGATGTTGATCATCGCCGCGCAGAGGTCGTCGACGTGGCCGTACGACCCGACCACCAGCCCGCCGTGCGGCACCAGGATCGGCCGCCCCTGCAACAGACGCAAGAACATGGGCGTCTCCATGTCGAAGATGTTGTTGTCCGGTCCGTAGATCGCCGCAGGCCGGACCACCGAGGCCGGGAAGCCGTTCTCAGCGTGACGAGACAGCATCGCCGCCTCCGACATCGCCTTGAAGCCTCCGTAACCTGTTGGCCCGTCGGCATTCGTCGGCAGGTCCTCCGTCCACGGGAACACGCCAACGCGCGACTGGTCGTACGCCATGATCGAACTGGTGTACACGTAGCTGCCGACATGTCCATCGAGAAGATCGAGAAGCCCATCGATGTCAGAGCCACCGGCGGCCATGACGAAGCCTGACACGTCGAACACCGCGTCCCAATCGCGTCCAGCCATTGCAGCACGCAGTTGACCGAGATCGGTTCGATCCGCAACCAGCCGTGTGACACCCTTGGGCAGTTCGGTCGGCGTGACCCCGCGGTTCAGCACCGCCACCTCGTGCCCGGCTTCGACGAGTTGATCGACCAGATGCTTGCCGACAAAGACGGAACCACCCAGCACCAGAACGTTCACATAGTCGATCATACTTGACGTGATCTATAGTTACGGAGTGCCGATCCCCGACCATTCCTCTCGTTCTCTTTGCGATCTGTTCTCGCTCTCGGGCCGCCGTGCCGTGGTCACGGGAGGCGCCAGCGGACTCGGTGCCCAGATCGTTCGCCGGCTCGCCGAGGCGGGTGCCGACGTGATCGCCGGCGACATCGACGCCGCCCGCGCCGCCGCCCTCGCCAGCGATGTCGCTGCTGCGACTGGCCGTCGTGTCATCGGATGTCACCTCGACGTCGCCGACACCACCACCCTCGCTGCCGCGGCCGATCGCGCGATCGCCGAGCTGGGCGGGTTGGAAATCTGGGTCAACAATGCCGGGATCTTCCCGACGACCGGCCCGGCGATCGACGTCGCTGACGAATTCATCGACCGCATGCTCACCGTCAACACTCGGGGTACCTTCGCAGGAGCACGTGAGGCCGCACGGCGGATGACTCACGGCGGGGTCATCGTGAACCTCGTATCGACCGCCGGGTTCAAGGCCAGCGTGGGCATCAGCGCCTACGTCACCTCGAAGCACGCTGTCGTCGGGATCACCAAGGCACTTGCCCTCGAGTTCGGCCCCCTCGACATCCGCGTCTTGGGCGTGGCGCCCACTGTGATCAACACTCCGGGCGTGCAGGCACAACTTGCGCCGCTGAGATCAGCCGGCCTCGACATCGATCAGCGCATCGCTGCGAACCTGTTGGGCCGAATGGGAGTCCCCGACGACATCGCCCGTGTTGTGGTGTTCGCATGCAGCGATCTCGCCGCGTTCATGACTGGCAGCACGCTTGCTGTGGACGCGGGCTCACTGAGCTGACCTCAGAACGCGGCGCCCTCAGTCGGCGACCAGCCCCGCTCTCAGCCGATCGATCGTCGACGCGGCCACGGGGAGGCTGGCGACCCAATCGGCCAACGAGCCATGACTCTCGACGACTCGCCGCGCCAGTTCGGCCATTGCAGCGGCAGGTGCTGTGAACAGGTACGCGGGCACTTTCCGCACCGGCGGATCGTCGGCCAGGGGTTCGTCGATCATCCATTGGTAACGGCGTCGCACCGGCTCGTCCGATCGCCCATACTCGCGCGCCAGCACGTCGGCCGGCATGCCCAGCGCAGCCTGGACGAGGGCGACGATGATGCCCGTGCGATCCTTGCCGTAGGCGCAGTGCACGAGCACCGGTCCAGCATCGAGGTGCTCGGCGATGATGTCGAGCACCTCGGCGATCTGCGTGCGGCTGCTCAGGATCATCCCC
>JANYKS010000041.1 GCA_025358125.1 Actinomycetes bacterium | reverse complement strand
GCCGCGACATGCATGGACGAGTTGGCGACGCTGCATGCGCCGTTCTGGGACAAGGTCGACACGCCGACGTTCGCGTTCACGTTCGTCCACGCACCGTCGCTGCACTCGATCGGCATGTGTCAGGCCACGATCGACGGATGGGACTCGATGATCGCCACATTCGGTCCATACGTGCCGGGCTTCATCCAGGACGTGAAGGACCGCTACCTCGCGGCCATCCCGAAGATGCAGCTGTGGTTGGCGCAGGACCCGATCACCTTCGTGCACGGCGACTTTCGGCTCGACAACTTGCTGTTCGGGGACGCGCCCGGTCAGGCATCTGTCGTCACCCTCGACTGGCAGGGCGTGCTGCGCTCCAAAGGCATCCAAGACGTCGCGTACCTGCTGTCGCAAAGCATGGAGCCGGCGGACCGCGCACGTCACGAGCAGGCGCTCGTCGCGCTGTGGCATCGGGGCCTCGTCGATGCAGGCGTCACCGGCTATGCAGCCGAGCAAGCGTGGCAGGACTACCGCCGGGCCGTGCTCTCGCTCTGGGTCTATGTGACCGTCATCGCCAGCGCGCTCGACCCCTCCAACGACCGGGGCAAGCAGTTCATGTCGGGGATGATCACCCGCGCTGCCAGCGCGATCTCGGATCTCGACTGTCTCTCTCTCCTCACCGATTTCGAATGACCCGGAGGTCCTGATGCTACCCACCACCACACGCGTCGTCACCCTGCTCCGTCGTCCCGATTCATCCGGGCCCTCGCCGGAAGACTTCGCTCTCGAGGAGCGACCGATTCCCGAACTGCGAGCCGGGCAATTGCTGCTGCGCAACATCGTGATGAGCGTCGATCCCGCGATGCGCGGGCGCCTCGAGACGTCGGAGAAGCACTACACAACAAACTTCGAGGTCGGCGAGCCCCTCGACGGGTCCGCGATCGGTGTCGTCTTGCCAGCCGGCTCCGGGGAGCTCGCTCCCGGCACAGTGGTTCGCCACCGCATGGGATGGCGAGAACACGCCGTGGTCGATGCCGCCACCGTCAGCGTGGTCGACACCGACGCTGCCCCGGCAGGAGCGTGGCTGGGCATCCTCGGCCAGACCGGCTTCACCGCTTACGTCGGGCTCAAGCGCGTCGCGGAAATGCGGGCCGGCGACACTGTGTTCATCTCCGCCGCAGCCGGTGCCGTCGGATCAGCGGCAGGGCGTTTCGCGACGTTGCTCGGCGCCTCACGAGTGGTCGGCAGTGCGGGGGGGGCCGCCAAAGTGCGCATGCTGGTGGACCAACTCGGCTACGACACCGCCTTCGACTACCGCGCCGAGGCACCGGGCGTCGGGCTCTCGCGAGTCGCGCCCGACGGCATCGACGTGTACTTCGACAACGTCGGTGGTCCCCAACTGGTGGCCGCGTTGGAGGCGATGCATGTCGGAGGACGGATTGCGCTGTGCGGGATGATCTCCCAGTACGACGAGTCAGGCCGCGGTCAAGACATCAACCGGCTGCTCGAGGCCATACTGCGCCGAGTCACGATTCGTGGCTTCATCGTCCGCGACCACGAGGACATGCGATCCGACTTCGAGCACACGGTCGCCGACTGGCTCCGGAGTGGCCAGGTCACTGCCTTGCAGACCGTGACCGACGGCATCGACAACGCCGTCGATGCCTTTCTCGGCATGTTGAAGGGGAACAACATCGGCAAGGCGCTCGTGCGCCTCGACACGACATGGGTGGTCTGAGCAGGCGCTGGGTGCACCTCAATGGCTCGGTGTGATGCCGGCAATTCGGTCGGCCAACTGCTTCACGGCCTCGGCGAACCGGCGCCCACCGAGCCCCAGATAGGCAACGTCCTGATTGAGCATCGAGGCGGTTGCTGTCTCGAGCAGTGACACCAGTGCGACTGCGATCACGCCGGCCTCGGCGGCGCCAAGTCGACCGCGCGATGCCTTGGCGGCTTCACGCAACAACGCCACCAGCTGGAGCCGGTGCTCGCGGCGCAGGGCCTCGACGAGCTGGTTCAACCCGATCGAACTGACGAAGTAGACCAGCGCCGCGGTGCGGTTGCGCTGGTTCCAGGCGAGCATGTGCACCAACAGGTTCCGGACGCCATCGCGATCGCCTCGCTCGGGCAGATGGGCTCGCACTTCGGTGAGCATCTGGTCACAAAACGCCCTGAGTCCCTCGACGAGAATCTGTTCCTTCGAAGCGAAGTGGTAGTAGACGGCGGCGGGCGTCATGTCCACGGCCCCGGCGATGTCGAGAACCGTCACCTCTTCCACCGGGAACGTCGCGAACAAGCCCATCGCGCCATCGATCACGGCCATGCGGCGCGAAGGACGGTGGGCGGGTCGGCGAGGAGGGCTAGCAGTGTCGATCGGTCTAGAGTAGGCGACTGGCGCGCTAGGAACGTATTTGCCCGTGCGCGCAGGGAGATTGCACACCGTGGTCGACACTAGGAACAACGTGCCAGCGCACCGCCCCTCGCGGCGCGCGGAAATCGTCGACGCAGCGATCAAGCTCTTCGCCCGCAAGGGTTTCGTCGATGCCGCCATCAACGACGTGGCCGATGAGGCCGACGTGGTGGTCAGCGCCGTCTACTACCACTTCTCCGGCAAGGATGAGCTGTTCAGCGCTGCCGTGAACAGCGTGTTCGAGTCGATCAACGAGGTAGTCGCCAAAGTCCGCGCCGACGACACCCCGGGCGACGTAGCAAGCCTCGATGCCGTGATCGATGCGGTATGGGAATGGATCGATACGCATCCGGACGAGGCCACGCTCATCTACTTCCAGCTCCCGGGCGCGACGCGACAGATCACGACCCTCCGGCAGGAGTTCGACGATCTGCACGTGCGACGTGCGTTCGGGTATCTCGGTGACGATCACGCTCCACGTCAACGCCCGTCCGCCGCCCGTCAGGCCGCGACCACTCTCGCAGCGCGCACGCTGGTCGACATGCTCATCGCGGTGCACACGATGCGGCTCGCCGACGGCCCGCTCAGTGGCGAAAGCAATGGCCGCCTACGCAAGGCCGTACACCAGTTGTCGCATCGAATCGTTGCCATAACCTGACTCAGCGGCAGCACACAGCGTCACGGACGGTTCAGCCAGCATTGGATCTCGGCGCGGATGCAGCGGATCTTGGTCTCCTGATAGCGGGCCGAGGGGCCAGTTCGTGAAATGCGCCGGTAGGTCGCCGAGGAGTTCTCAAGTGGGCCGCTGCCCAGGTCGAGGTTGATGAACACGAAGCCACCCCGGGTGCCGGTGCGGACGGGCGGTAGCGGCCACTCGTCGGGCACCTGGGCGAAGCGAGCATCGGGATGCCAGCGATCTCGTCGTTGAGATGATCGCTCACCTCGGGGGTGTACGCATTGCCGCACGGAGCCGACTGATCATCACCTGGATGTCGGCCAACCACGACCTGCGGACTTTCGGTGGCGACGCAGACGAGTTCCGCGCATCGAGCCCACCCTCGCGCCGTCGCGTTGAGACGTCCGAGGGCCGGTCAGTCAGGCAGCGGCGATGGGTGCGCGGCTGCCCACCCATGAGCCTCCGGCGAGGCCACCCATCGCAGGGCATTGACGAGCAGCCGGCGGTACTGCGGGTGCTGCATCGTCTCACGACCATGACCCGGCTGCAGGTAGACCAGCGGGCTGCGCTCGGCTGATTTCGCCCATGCCACGAGACGGCTGCCCGCAGGATGGAGGGCAGCGTCGAGTTCGAGTCCGTCGCGGACTGCTTCAAACGTGGAGATGAACTGCTGACCGTCGAGGTCAGCCGTCGTTGCCAGCAAGGGCACCACCTCGTCCTCGAAGACCGGACAGAGGTACAGCTCGTCGTCGACGTCGAACGGCTGGATGCCGGCGCAGACCGGGTGATCCGTCGCGATCACGTCGATGTGATGGCGCGCCATCCGGTAACCCGACGACGGCCATTGCTGCCCACGGAGCATGCCCGGGGCGTAGAGGTAGCGGCCCCCCACGGCTGTCGCCCAACCCTCCCACGACGGCCAGCCTGCCAAGGCGTGATGCGTCACCACCACACCCTGACCCGTTGCCAGCAGTTGGCGTACGCCTGCGCGCACGTCGTCGCCGGGACCGACAGGAACGGGGGCCTGACCGCGTGCGAGGCGCAGTCCGGGCAGGTCGTGAAGCAGGATTGCGTCCCACGCACCGATATGTTCGGGGCGGAGCCATTGCTGCGCCGACGGTTGCGTGGCATGGGCCCACACCCAGCCCAAGTCGTCGCACACCGCCGCCAACATCTCGACGAACTCGGCGAGATCGATGCGATGGCCGCCGGTGACGGCCAGGACTCGCCCGGGTCGCGGCATCAGGGTCGCGTCCTTGTCATAGCTTGATCACGGTGACGGTGCCGGCGGCACCGTCAACCTCGACGAACGCCCCGTTGGGGATGCGTCTCGTCGCGTCGGTGCAACCGGAGACGCATGGGATGCCGAGCTCGCGGCTGACGATCATGGCATGGCTGTTCGTGGCACCGACATCGACGACCACCGCGCCTGAGACCACGAACAACGGTGTCCACGAAGGATCGGTCTGCGGGGCGACCAGAATGTCGCCAGGGTCGAGCTCGCCCGCTGCATCGGGGCTCAACACGATCCTCGCCCGGCCGCGCGCGACTCCCGCTGAGGCACCTCCCCCGGTGAGCACGTCGCCGACGTTCACTGTGGTCACAGCCTTCTCGGTAAGATGACGCAGCGACTCGACTGGCGCGATCGGCTTGGAAGTGTCGATGAACATCGGCAGGTCGAGGCCGAACAACTGCTTCCATTGCCGCTGGCGATCGATCAGCCGCTCGCGCAGGTAGCTGGGGTCGAGCAACAGGTAGTCGAGCTCGTCATCGAGCGCCATGAAGATGTCATGCGGATGTTCGATCGCGCCGCGCTCGTGCAGCCGGCGGCCGAGCTCGAGCAGTGCAACCCGCGCCTCGTGGATCACGCGGATGCAATTCGACTTCCCCCGCTCGCGCCATGCCGCGAACCGGCGAGCCGACTCGGATGCCGCGCGCAGTGTCGCCAACGCCTCGGGATCGTCGCCGACCTGAGCGATCGCCGCAGCCATTGCCTGCTCGCCCAGCTGTTGTTGAGCGTGCGCACGGGCTGCCGGTGAAGCGTGGGCGTCGACGACCCGCAGGCGCTCGATGAGGGCGAGCACCAGCTCCGGCCGCGTCTCCCAGCTCTCCGAGCCGAGGTCCCACTCGTTCGGGCCGCGGTATCCGTAGTCGTAGAGAAACTCGCTGAACTGTCCGTCAAATTCGGGAAAGCCGGCATGGATGCGATCGCGCAGACCGTCGATCCCTTGGTCGAACTCGAAAGTGAGCCCGGCATCGGCGCGCACGTGCCGCGACAGCTCCCACAGTGCGAATGCGGGAGCCGCCGAGTCGACATCGCCCGCCTGACCCACCAGTTTCACGATCAACGTGGGATCGGCACCTGCCAACAGCTGGGCAAGTGCACCAGGACCGATTGCGCCGCCGACACCACCAACCACCTCGCCGCGCCAGACGAGCCGCTCGTACGCCAGTACCGAACGGGCTCGTGCGATGAGCGCGCCGTCGGTGATGGTGGCGAGATCGGGGCGTTGTGCCCGAAGCATCGCGGCAATGGCCCGATCCTCTTCGAGGTCGGGATAGGTCGTCGCGGTCATCGCCCATGTGGCGAACTCGGCAGCCTTTGCCGAGCACGCATCGGAATGGTCGCGCGGACTCGGAACGTGCGGAGGCAGATCGGGATGCCCGCCGAACCACATAGCGTCGACCACCTCGATGCCGACCCCGGTGCGGATGCCGAACAGTCGCGTCGCGGAGAGGTTGACGTAGAGGTAGCCGTAGAAGAACCCGCCGGAACCGGTGGGCTGCTCGAAATCGGCGGGCTCGTAGGCACCGGTGGCGGCATACCCGGAACACCAACCGCGGAAGATGTGTGGAATCCATGCCATGCTCGCACCGAGTGGCGTAATGGGATCGGACAAGACATCGTTGGCGTTCATCCGCGTGTACACCGGCAGACGCCGGCTCGGCTCGGTGTCGATGATCCATTTCGATGTCGTCATCAGTAACTCCTCGGTTCCACTCTCACGGCGAAGGGCGAACGTACGTTAGATCTTCTCGACCCAATCGGAAAGAATGTCCGGAACCCGCAGGGCTTCGGCAATGCGGTCGGCGCCGATCACCTTGTCGATCCAAGCATGAACGTGCCAGATGCGGCGCTCCTGATAGTTGATTGCCTGACCACTATGGGCGGCAAACTCCATCGACCGCTGAATGGGTTCGAGGTTGCGGTAGTCCTCGTCCATCACCAAGTCGAATCGGTCGAGGCGCTTCTGCCAGATCTCCCCGTCGGGCAGCGGCCCCTCGCCCCAGTCGGCCGCGAACCAGACGATGTCGAGTCGAGTGCGGTCGATGGCCTCGGGCCACAGCACGAGGAAGGGGAAACCTCTCGCATCGAGCGGGCTGATGACGTTGGGGAAAATGCCATGCGCCGGGTTGATGTCTTCGTGCATCAATGGTGGCAGATGTTCGAGCGTGCGTAACGTCTCACGACCATCGTTGCGCGTGCCGGCCTTGACCGGTGACAGCATGTTTTGGTGCCCATGGTCGAAGAGTGAAATCACCGTTCCCCGCGTGTCGAGCGTCGGACCCACGGTCGTCGGATGGATAGTGCGGGCGTGGTACACCTCGAGGAAACCCTCGGCGAAGATCTTCCAGTTGCAGCCGATGTGCACCGTCTTCGTGTCGATCACGCGGAGCGGCGATCGGGCGACGTCGGCCAGCAGCGTCGGAAGCGGATCGAGCCATTCCAGCAGTGGCATCGCATCGGGATCCTGGTTCACGAACCACCACCCACCCCACTGCTCGCAGCGCACCGGGGGAAGCCCTCGGTCGGTGCGGCACAATCCGACGAAGTCGCGCTCGTCGGGCACACGCGCCAGTTGCCCCTCGAGGTCGTAACCCCACGAATGGAACTGACACACGAGCATCCGCGCGGTGCCGCACGTCTCCTTCACCACCGGCGCACCACGGTGGCGGCATGCGTTGTAGAAGGCGCGAATCCGGCCATCCTCGCCGCGCACCAGCAGGATCGGAGCTCCGCCGATGTCGCACAGCTTGTAGCTGCCCGTATCGGGCAGTTCGGAGTCATGCCCGGCGTACAGCCACGACCTTGCGAACAGCTGCTGGCGTTCCAACTCGTAGAAGGCGGGATCGGTATAGCGACCGAGCGGAAGATCGGGTAGCGCGGGAAAGCCTTCGGGCGGCGCAACGCGCGCCGTCTCCTCGGCGGAGCGCTCGCGGAACCGGGCGAGATAGTCGAGATCCAACGGAACCCCCCATGTCGGCGTTGTTACATCACAACAGTTGTGCAATAATGTACAACGTGTCACAATGGTTGTCCATGCCCAAAGTGGTCGATGTCGATGAACGGCGTGCCGCGCTCATCGCGGCTACGAGCCAAGAGATTTCCCGTCATGGTCTCGCCAACGTCACCCTCCGATCGATCGCCCGTCTGGGCGGCTGGACGACGGGCATCGTCACGCACTACTTCGACGACAAGGAGGCCCTCCTCAAGGCGACCTTCCGGCACCGCGCGGACAGGGCACGACTGCAGATCGAGCGAGCGCTCGCCGACGGAGCAACGCTGCTCGATGCATCGATCGACGCGGCATTACCACTCGACGCCGAGCGGATGCTGGACTGGCGCGTCTTCCTCGCCTACATGGGAGCATCCATCGGCGAGGAAGACCTGCGCGCCCTTCACCACGAGCGCCAGCGGAGGTTCTTGGCGACCCTCGAGGCAGCGCTCGATGACGAGGTGGCAGCGCAGCGCTTACCGCTGGGCCTCGACACGGCGCACGAGGCGGCCCGTTTGCTCGTGGTCCTCAACGGAATCGCCGTGGTCGCCGCGCTGGCCGCCGACCTGTGGCCGCCAGAGGCGCAGCGAAGCATCGTCGAGGCACACTTCGCGTGCCTCCGGGCAACCGAGCCCACCGAAGTACCGAACACGAGGAGCCGAGCACGATGAACGATCGGAATCGAGACCCCGGATGGGGCGACGAATGGGACGATGTCTACGACGTCGTCGTGGTCGGAAGTGGGGCCGCCGGTGGCGCCGCCGCTGCCACTGCGGCCGCCGCGGGCGCCTCGGTGGTCGTGCTCGAGAAGGCCAACTTCACCGGCGGCACGACCGCGAAGTCCGGTGGCGTTCTGTGGGTGCCCGACAACCCGCTGATGCGCAACAGGGGCATCGACGATCCTCGTGAGGCGGCTCTGCGCTATATGGCGCGCAGTGGATATCCGACCCTCTATCAACCGGCCTCCCCCACCCTTGGTCTACCCGCGGCAACGTTTCGATTGCTTGCCGCGTTCTACGACGGCGGCCGCGAAGCACTCGACCGGCTCGGCGAGATCGGAGCGATCGAGATCACCCCGGTCGACTATCCGGACTACTACGCCGACCTGCCCGAGGACGAAGCCCCGCTGGGCCGCATCGTGCAGCCGCGGTTTCCTGACGGGTGGCGACGCGGAATCGATCCCACCGGCGGGCAGTTGCTTGTCGACGGGCTGGAGCGTTCCGCGGTGCAGCACGGCGCCCAGGTCCGGCTCGGCCACGAGGTGGTGCACCTCGTGCGCGCGGAAGACGGTGCCGTGGTCGGCCTCGAGGTGCGCACTGGCTTGCGCACTGTGCTCATCGGTGCTCGCCAGGCAGTGGTCTTCGGATCGGGCGGCTTCATCCACGACCCAGAACTGCGGCGCGCCTACCTGCGCGGTCCGGTGATGGGCGGGGCCGCCGCCGAAACTGCCACCGGCGACTTCGTGCGCATCGGGATCGAGGTCGGTGCGCAGCTTGGCAACATGACCCACGCATGGTGGGATCAGGTGGTGGTCGAGCACGCGATCACCGTGCCCGCGACCATCAAGGACGTGTACTCACCATTCGGCGACAGCATGCTGATGGTCAACAAGTACGGTCGCCGAGTGGTCAACGAAAAGGCCGTCTACAACGAGCGCAGCCAGGTGCACTTCCACTGGGAGCCGAGCCGGTACGAGTATCCCAACCTTTTGCTGTTCATGATCTGGGACCAGGCGGTGGCGGACAACCCCGAGCCATCTCGGTTTCGTTGGCCGATTCCGCTTCCAGGCGATCCGCTACCCGGGTTCGTCGCCTCAGCGCCCACCCTCGCCGAGCTCGCCGCATCGCTGCGTCGGCGGCTTGTCCGACTCGCTGACCACACCGGCGGGGCCACGATGGCCGACGACTTCGACGAACAGCTCGCTTCTTCGATCGAGCGATTCGACGCGATGGCGATTCAGGGCCGCGACATCGACTTCCGGCGCGGCGAGTCGCAGATCGAGCGCACCTGGGCTGGGAGCCCGCGGCCCGGCCTGCCGTCCGCGGCCATGGCACCGCTGTCCGCCAGCGGTCCGTACTACGCCGTCATTCTCGGTGCCGGCGCGCTCGACACCAAGGGCGGCCCGGTGATCGACGAACACGGCCGCGTCTTGTCCGTCGGCGGCGATCCCATTCCAGGACTGTACGGCGCCGGCAACTGCATCGCCGCCCCGTCCGGCCAGGCCTACTGGGGACCCGGCGGCACCATCGGGCCCGCCTTGACGTTCGGCTACATTGCCGCCCGGCACGCGATCGCACAGCCTGCGCGCCGTCAGTTGTCAACGACCGCGGGCTGACCCGTGAACACCCTGTCATATTGATCCAGGAACGATTGGGGGCAACTCGCGACACATAAGGCCAGGTGAGACGACTCTCGACACGGCGTTTGTGTGGGGAGTTGCAGGGTTTGGTCCCATGGCGTCCCACGGAGCTAGCCCTCATAGACGTTTGGGCTTCTCACTGTGGTGCCCCGGCGCCATCCGTCGAACTGATCTCGAACGGCGGCGGAATTGCTGCTCCCAACTGATCACGATATCCACGCGATGCGACTCGCCAGGCCTGACCGTCTCGTGTTCGAACGCTTGCAGCAACTTCGTGTGGGATCAAGCGCCGCGAGAATCGCGTCAAACCCGCCCACTGTCACCAACGTCCCGGCCGAGGACAACTAGATCCCAAGCGGGCGACCACCGTCGACGGGGATGATCGACCCGGTCGTAACGCGCAGCATCAACGCTGCCTCTACTGCGTCGGCCACGTCGCCCGGCGTCGCGAGCCGACCCAACGGGGTGGCTGCCGTCTGACGATCGAGGATCTCACGGGGCATCGAGGCGGCGTACTCTCCCTCCACCCAACCAGGTGAAACGGACACGATCCGTATTGCTGGTGCGAGTGCCCTGGCGAGCGAACGGGTCATCGAATCGATCGCGGCCTTTGATGCGCAGTACGCCACGTTGCTGCCCAGGCCGGTGACGGCCGCGACCGACGAAATGTTGACGACCACTCCCCCGTCGCCGCCGGCGAGCATCGTCTGGAATGCACGGATCGTCGCGAACGAGCCGCGCCAGTTGACGCGGAAGATCCGGTCGATGAGTTCGTCGTCGAGGGCGGCCAGGTCGGCATGTGCCACCGGTCTCGTCACACCAGCGGCGTTGACCAGAACATCGAGGCGCCCATAGGCTGCGACCACAGATGCGAGTTCAGCGACTTCTGCCGATTCGTCGACGCGAGCGCGAACCGCGAGATGGCCGTCCCCCGGGAGCGAAACGACGAGCCCCTCCGCCCGCTCGAGTCGTTCAGCGACGACCACCACCACACTCGCCCCCAGTGTGGCCAATCGTCTACAAATGGCCGAGCCGATGCCTCCTCCGCCACCGGTGACCACTGCAACTCGACCGGCGAGATCGATCACGAGACGACGGCCCCGTACCGGCGGACACGAAGGTCGGCCTGCTCCTTGTGGCCCCAGAACCGTTCGATCGCGCACAGACGTGACCCGTAAGAGCCGATCAGTGCGCTCGCCTCGGGCGTGCACCGCTGGTAGGTGACGGTCTTGATGAACTTACCCACCCAGAGACCGCCAGTGAAGCGGCCAGCCCGCCTTGTCGGCAGCGTATGGTTGGTGCCGATGACCTTGTCGCCGTAGGACACATTCGTTTCCGGCCCGAGGAACAGCGCGCCATAGTTGCGGAGCCGGTCGAGGTACCACTGCGGATCCTCGGTGAGGATCTCGACATGCTCGAACGCCAGCTCGTCCGACAATGCGGCAGCCTCCTCATGCGAGTCGACCACGATCACGCGGCCCCAGTCGCGCCAAGCGACCCCGGCCACATCTGCGGTCGGAAGCACCGTCAACTGCCGGTCCACCTCGACGATCACTGCCTCGGCCAGTTCACGGTCGAGACAGATCAACACGGCCGGCGATGTCGGCCCGTGCTCGGCCTGACCGAGCAGATCCGTCGCGATCATCTCCGCGTCAGCAGTGTGGTCGGCAATCACCATGACTTCGGTGGGACCAGCGAGGAGATCGATGCCAACCTCACCGAACAGCTGTCGCTTGGCTTCGGCCACATACGCATTCCCCGGACCGACGATCATGTCGACCGCTGCGATGGTCTCGGTGCCGAGCGCCATCGCCGCGACTGCCTGGACACCACCGACGATGTGGATCTCGTCAGCGCCGGCGAGGGCCATCGCCGCCACGGTCTCGCGCGGCGCGCCGCCGTCGATTGGGGGCGTGCAGGCCACGACGTACTTCACGCCCGCGACCTTCGCGGTGAGCACGCTCATGTGGGCCGACGCCACCATCGGATACCGACCGCCCGGCACGTAGCAGCCGACGGAGTCGACCGGGATGTTCTTGTGACCGAGGAATACTCCGGGAATGGTCTCCAACTCGAGGTCGCTGATGGTGGCGAGCTGCGCCTCGGCGAATCGGCGGATTTGCGTCTGTGCAAACCTGATGTCGTTCAGCGTCTCCGGCGGCACCGACGCGACGACGTCGTCGATCTCCTGCTTCGAGAGACGAAAAGATGGCGGCGACCATTTGTCGAGGCGTTCGCTCAGTGCACGAACCGCAGCATCCCCACCGACACGAACCTCGTCGATCAGTCCTTGGACCAGCGACGACACTTCCTGTTGAGACGCCGAGGCAGCTCCCGTCACTTCTTTGATGACCAGCATGCACGATCCCTTCGAGTCGACTGCGAGGTGCGGGGGACATCTCGACCAGCGGACCAACCGTAGTGTGACTGACCACTACTACGAAAGACGTACCGGTGGAAGCACCCGCGAACCAACGGTGCGAAGGCGCTCGACCTGAATTTCGGTCGGCTCACCGGGGAAGAGCAAGCGCAGGGCCAGGTGAATACGACTCCAGCCCCGCAACTGATCGATCACCCGGTCCAGTGCGGCAACCACTTCGGCGGTGCTTCCGGCGATCTGGATGTAGGGATCTATGGAGCCCTCTGACAGATCACTCCCGCCGGGGGGATCGGGGACCATCGAGCGGTACACGTCCTGGCCGCGTTGCACGCGCTCAAACGTCCACTGCTGCGCGGTGAAGGCCGCCCGAGCAGACGCCCCGAAACCGCCATCTTCGTCGAGCACGACCGTGACGTTGACACCACGCGTGAACGACGTGTCGTCGGGGCGACGCACCTCGGCGAGCCGTCGGCTCGCGCTCTCGATGATGTGCGGCGCGCCGCGGCCATCAGGTGGCCGTCGGCCGCAGTACCTGCCCGACGCACAGCTACATCAGAGTATGCACCCAACCAGACGGGAACACCGCTGGCCCTGGCGACCCGCGGCCTGACTCGCACGTCAGTGAGGGCGATGAATCGTCCGGTGTACGAAAATGGTTGACCGGTGCCGGCGAGACGCAGTATTTCGATGGCGTCGGCGAGCCGTCCGGCCCTCGACGACCGATCGACCCCGAACGCAGCAAACTCCTGGTCGATGTATCCAAGGCCGAGACCGAGAATCACTCGCCCGCCGGACAGCTGATCCACGACTGCCACATCCGACGCGAGCCGCATCGGGTGGTACAGGGGAGCGAGCGCGACGCCAGCGCCGAGTTCGATCCGGTTGGTCGCAGATGCCAGCGCGGCGAGCAGCACAAGCGGGCTGGGCAAGTACGCGTCGTCCCAGCCGTGGTGCTCGCTGACCCAGAACGAGTCGAAGCCGGCCTCCTCGGCGGCCTGCGCCAGTGCGATTGCATCGCGATACCCATGGCCGGCGGCGGTGACCCCTGGCCGGTGTAGAGGCCGACACCGATGTCGAGCCGACGTCCGGCAGTCGAATCGCCGGTGGTACGAGGAATCGAGGTCACGGAAACGTCCAGACGGGTGGAAGATCAGGCGATGAAGAGTCGCCAGTATCATCACTACCGTTGTGTGACGCTGGCGTTCGAATCGAAGAGGTGGGGTATGCGACGAGTACTTGTCACAGGGGGAGCATCAGGAATAGGGGCGGCTGTTGCCGCCGCGCTCGATCAGGGAGGACATGAAGTCGTTCGCGCCGATCTCCGTGGATCCGACGATGTGCAGCAACTCGACGTCGGCGATCCCGTTCAGTGGGCATCGGTCCTTGCAGCAAACGAGCGTTTCGACGGCTTGGTCAACTGCGCCGGTATCCGCATCCGCACGGCGTTGGTCGACATCGACGTCGATGAGTGGGACAGCGTGTTGCGAGTCAACCTCACGGGCACATTCCTCGGCGTACAGGCACTCGCGAGGTCGTGGATTGCGTCGAGCTCACCCGGATCCGTCGTCAATATCGGCTCGACCACGTCCTTCTCGGCGGTGCCCGGCCAACCGCACTACTGCGCGTCCAAGGCGGCCGTCGCGATGCTCACCAAGGCGGCGGCGCTAGAGCTTGCGGGCCACAACATCCGCGTCAACGCCGTTGCTCCCGGACCAATCGTGACACCGATGCTGCAGACACGGCTCGACGAACCCGGCCAGGAAGACTGGCTGAAGGCCCAGGTGCCCCTCGGTCGACTCGGCCACACAAGCGACGTGGCCGCCGCCATCGTTTTCCTGTTGTCCGATGAGGCCTCCTTCATCACGGGTGTCACGTTGCCCGTCGATGGCGGCTGGCTGACCCGCTGAGCCACACCGCATCGCCAACCAGAGGCAAGGACATGACATACAAGATCGAGATCGACCAGGACCTGTGTATCAGTTCTGGGAAATGCGTCAGTGACGAGCCGAGGGTGTTCGCCTTCGACGACGACGAGCTCGCCACGGTCATCGACACCGGCCACTCGCTGGATGACGCGAGGCTGATTCGCTTGGCGCGCAACTGCCCTGGCCAAGCCATCAACCTGCGTAATGAAAGCGGCGAGTTGGTTGACCTCGACTGAGCGAGGACGGCCCATTCCGTCGTCAGTGCACCTCGAGGTCAACGCCCTGCGAGTGCGGCCACCACGGGGGCGAAGTCCTCGAACACGGTG
This sequence comes from Actinomycetes bacterium, assembly GCA_025358125.1. Classification (GTDB taxonomy): domain Bacteria; phylum Actinomycetota; class Acidimicrobiia; order Acidimicrobiales; family Ilumatobacteraceae; genus WLMZ01. The sequence continues at coordinate 39,895 of JANYKS010000041.1, read as the reverse complement.
TCGTACACCGAGAAGTAGCCGACGATGTGTAACTCGATCGTCTCGAACCGATCGCCGACGGCCGAACGGATCACATCGATCTTGTGCGCGGTTTCGTCGTGCGCCCGGCGGCAACGCCCGCATGGCCGGCACCGACGTTCCAGTTGACGCTGAAGATGCTGGCTAGAACGTCGTAGTCGACCGTCATCCATCCAGCACCAAGACCGATCTCGATCCGCCCACCGGTGATGAGATCGAGCGTCGCGATCTCCTTGGCCAGCACCGCTGGATGCCGGAAGTCGTTGTCGATCACCAGCGTGCCGAGCGTGAGTGAGGTGGTATGCGCCGCCTTCATGCGAGTTCGTCGAGGCCGAAGATGCGCTTCGCGTTCCCGCCGAGAATCGCACTGCTGTCGTCATCACTGAGCCCGAGGCGCCGCACCATCTCCGCGTAGCCCTCCTCCAGATCCCATCCGGCGAAGTTGCTGCCGAGTAGAACCCGGTCGGCGCCTTCAGTCGCCACGAGAAAGCCGAGTGCATCATCTCGATGCACAGCGGTGTCGAAGCTGAGCTGGCTCCACTGGTCGTCGAATGGACGGGTGAGCGCCGTCGGACCCCACGGCCTCTTCTGCAGCGCAGCCTGCATGCGGCCTTTCTGATATGGGGCGAACCCTCCACCATGGGCGACGTGGACGTGAAGCTTTGGATGCCGATCGAGTACACCGAACAGGAGCAGATGTGCGACAGCAAGGCCCTCGTCGATCGCGAATCCCACGACGATGTCGAGTTCGAGCTGACCGAGGAACGGCTCAAGCGGTGAGTATGACGTGCGCGGACCGGGGTGGATGACGACGGGCACCCCGAGCCGTTCGTGTTCCGACCACAGCTCATCGAATCGGCGATCAGACAAGGGGACGCCGTTGATGTCTGTGCCTACATAGGAAGCCACGAGGCCGAGTTGGGTGACCGAACGATTCAGCTCGGCACACGATTCGTCGGGGTCCTGGAGCGGCAGCGAGGCAGCGCCGCTCAAGCAAGGATGCGCTCTGCTGATCTCGCCGACGATGTCGTTGTGTCGGCGGTTGAAGCTGATCGCATCGCGCCCTGGCTCGTGGTAAAAGTACGTGAGCGGGTTCGGCGAGATGAGCTGCCGATCGATGCCCAGCTCGTTCATCTTGTCGAGTCGCATGTCGACATCCGAGAACGGGCTTCCGACGAACTTGACGTTCTCCAGGCGATAGTCGCCGGCCCTGAAGAAATGCACACCATCGGCGTTGATGCCCATCTCCGGACCCGCAGCTCCGCAACAACCCATCACTCCCGGGAGCAGGATGTGCGCGTGGACATCCACTACTTCATTGTTCATTTCTTCTCCTGCCGCAGTGGTCAGAGTGCTTGCCGTCGGAGGCCAGGCGAACCCTGCCCAGTCTGCAGCCGTTCGAGTGTGGGATCTGTATGCCAGAAGGCGTCGACCGTGTCCTTGCCAAGACGTTCGACGAGTACCTGCATCGCGATGTCGTGACGCACGAACTCGACCGCGACGAGCACAACGGCGGGGTCGTCGCTCCACATGGCCCACGTGTCGTCGCCGAAGGCACCGCCGACGAGAACACTGCGACGGTCGTCGGCGACGACGAACAATCGGGCGCCGAGCCGGCCGAGCACCACCTCGGGGGACGAGAACGTGTGGCGGTAGAAATGACCGACCTCGTATGTCACGTCCCCGAAGGCGACGATCGACACATCGACGCCGCGCCGGACTGCCTGTCTGAGATCGTTCTCCAGATCGCCGGCTTCTTCCGCCCAGATCGAGACGAAGAGATCCTCCCCCGCTCGCTGGATGAGATCGCGGGCGCGGTCGACAACGTTGGCCCGTCCGCGGATGTGATGGACGAGGTTCGCTTCCGGACGACGAGCCACTCTGGGCAGGGCGGTGGTCAATGATTCGATGTTGTCGTCGAAGTCCCGGCGTAGTTTGGCAATGAACGACTCCGCCGGTAGTGCGAGGTACGCGGTGGATTCGGTGTTTCCAACCCGCACCTCGAACGCGGCACCTCTGGCGACCAGCTTGGCGAGCGTCTCGTACACCGTCGAGCGCGGCACACCTGAGGCTTTTGCAACTTCGTATCCGTTGTATGGACGTCCAGCAGCGAGAAGAGCGAGATATGCCTTTGCTTCGTAGCCCGACATGCCGCTGTCGCGCAGCTTGTCCACGACCCGGTCGAGTTGCATGATCGAGATCATATAGCCAAAGTCCCGCCCTGGCCGGCAACAGGCAATGAGTAGCTAGATGCCTCACTACTACGCTATTGTCGTCGCGATCATCGAACGAGTACGGGAGGGAAGATGACCGACACGGACGGCCACCTCAGATCAGGCCGTCTCGACCCTGCCCGGTTCTCGCTCGAAGATCGCTACACGACTCGAGACGGCGACGTGCTGCTCACGGGAGTTCAGGCTCTGGCACGTCTGGTCATCGACCAGCTCCGCCATGACCGAGCCCGATCTTTGCGAACGGCGGCATTCGTCAGCGGCTATCCCGGATCACCACTCGGCGGATTCGACCAGGCTCTGGACCGCGCTCCGAAGGGCGACGTCGAGATCCATCACACGCCCGGTCTCAACGAGGAACTCGCCGCCACTGCGATCTGGGGCAGCCAGCAGGACAACCTGGCTACGCTCGACGATCGCGACGGCGTGATCGGCCTGTGGTACGGCAAGAGCCCAGGACTCGACCGTTGCGGGGATGTGTTGCGCCACGCGAACCAGCACGGCGTCGGGCGCAACGGCGGCGTCGTACTCGCGGTCGGCGACGACCCATCATCGAAGTCATCGACACTTCCGGGCGCCAGCGAAGCGGCGATGTTCGACCTCGGGATTCCAGCCCTCGCACCCGGCACGGTCGGCGAGTTGTTGTGGCTCGGCCACCATGGTTACGCCTTGTCGCGTTACACCGGATTGTGGGCCGGCTTGAAGATCACCACTGCTCTTGCCGATGGATTCGCAATCACCTGCGTCAGCTCGAAGCTCCCGACCATCGTCGATCCACAGTTCGAGTTCGACGGCGAGCGCTGGCTGTACAGCCAGCGACCCCGATTCTTCATTCCCGACACCATCGAACTCGAACAAGAACTCTACGACAAACGCCTCCCAGCCGCCGAGGCGTATTGCTCGGCGAACGGCCTCAATCGCATCACCGTAAGCAGCCCCGACGACCGTGTCGGTATCATCGCCGCTGGTCACACCTATCACGAACTCCGCCAGGCGCTGGCCGATCTTGGAGTCGATGATCGAGCGCTCTCACGGGCGGGAATCCGCCTGCTACAGCTCGGGATGGTATTCCCGCTCGAACGCGAGATCGTCGTTCGCTTCGCCGAGGGCCTGAACGACATCGTCGTGATCGAGGAAAAGCGTTCCTTCGTAGAGATATTGCTACGCAACACGCTGTACGGCCGGGCGAATACGCCGCGCATCCATGGCAAAGCCCGCAATGACGGGCGACGTCTGGTGCCGACAGACTCCGAACTCACCGCCGACCGCATCGGAGCAGTGCTGCGCTCGGTGTTGCCGGATCTCGCACCGGTCGAGTTCCGCCCGACACCGTCCACGCTTGGCGTCGCCTTGGCACACGACGTGAGGCCCGTGTCAGTGACCCTCCAGCCCATCAAGCCGGCGATGGCCGCCCGATCTGCCGCGTTCTGCAGCGGTTGTCCGCACAACCGTTCGACCGTGAATGCCACCGATTCGCCGTCGGGGGGAGGCGTCGGCTGCCACGCACTGGTGATGTCGATGGACCGTGGAGCGCAGACCTACACCCAAATGGGCGGTGAAGGCGCCCAATGGATCGGCCGCGCCCCGTTCGTGAAGGAGCCTCATTTCGTCCAGAACATGGGCGACGGAACGTTCTTCCACTCCGGCAGCCTGGCAGTGCGGTTCGCTGTTGCCGCCGGCGTGAACACCACATTCAAGCTGCTCTACAACGGCGTCGTTGCAATGACCGGCGGCCAGGACCCCACCGGTCAGCTGGCGGTACCCGAGCTCTGCGCGATGCTGCTCGCCGAGCACGTCGCAAGGATCATCGTCGTGGCCGATGAACCCGGCCGATTTGGCTCCGGTCGCAAAGGAACACTCCGTGTTCCGAGTGGCGTGGACGTGTGTGGCCGAGATCGGCTCGACGAGGCGCAACTTACACTCGCGGCCACACCGGGCGTGACCGTCTTGATCTACGACCAGGCGTGTGCCAACGAACTGCGCCGCATGCGTAAGCGCGGCAAGGCCCCCGCTCGACCGACTCGTGTCGTCATCAACGAGGCCGTGTGCGAAGGTTGCGGTGACTGTGGAGTGAAGAGCAGCTGCCTCAGCGTCCACCCCGTCGACACGCCGTTCGGCCGCAAGACCCAGATCCACCAGGCGTCCTGCAACAGCGACTACTCGTGTCTCGAAGGCGATTGTCCGTCATTCGTCACCCTCGACACCACCTCGACGACAGCGCGATCGACGCCGGCGATCCCCACCGACCTGGGGCGACTCGAGTCTCTTCCGCATGTCGGCGACGAAGGATTCGGCGTCTACATCACCGGCGTCGGAGGAACGGGTGTGGTGACGATGAACCAGATCCTTGCCATCGCGGCGTCGTTCGACGGGTTCACCGTCACCGGTGTGGATCAGACCGGCTTGTCGCAAAAGGGCGGCCCCGTGGTGTCGCACCTCAAGTTCTGGAAGGGGGACACCGATCGCTCGCCCGTGGTGGGCGACGGCGCGGCAGACGCGGCCATCGCTCTCGATCTCCTGGTGGCCGTCGAGGCGAAGCACCTCGATCGCCTCGATGCGACTCGCACCCGCACGTTGGCGTGCACTTCCGTGGTGCCGACCTCATCGATGGTGCTCGACACGGAGACAGCTTTCGGTGACATCGCCGTGATGGTGGCCGCGCTCCGCGAACGTTCGCTCGCCACGGGATTCGCCACCCTCGATGTCGCCGGGCTCTCCGAGGCGCTGTTCGGTGAACACATGCCGTCCAACCTCATCGCGCTGGGAGCCGCCTACCAGATGGGTGCGCTGCCGGTGTCGGCGATCGCTCTGGAGCGTGCGATCGAGGCGAACGGCGTCGCGGTAGAGCGCAGCCTGGCCGCCTTCCGGGCAGGTCGACTGGCACTCAGCGATCCGGCTCGACTGGAGACTATGACGCGCCCAGCACGCGCAGGCATGATTCCTTCGACCTCCACTCCTGAGGCGTACGAGAAGGCGGCGCGACTCGCCGTCGACAAAGCTCTCCCGATCGCGGTGCGCGAACTGGCCACGTCGCGAGCCGGCGAGCTGATCGCCTACCAGGGACCCAAACTCGCCGGCCGCTATCTCGCGATCGTCGAAACGATCGCTCGAGCGGAAGCCGCAGTGGACAACAGTTCGATCGCTTTCACCACGGCCGTCGCGACCTATCTCCACAAGCTGATGGCGTACAAGGATGAGTACGAAGTGGCCCGCCTCCACATGCTGCCGCGGTTCGAGGAGGAACTCAGCCGCATGGTACCCGGTGGCACCAAGATGAGATATCGCCTTCACCCGCCGATGTTGAGGGCGCTGGGCATGACGAAGAAGATCGCGGTGCCGCCGTTGATCGCTCGACCGATGTTCGTCACCTTGCGGGCGATGCGCCATACACGAGGAACGGCGTTTGACCCGTTCGGCCGCACGTCGATGCGCCGGCTGGAACGCGAACTCGTCGAGGACTACATCGCCCTCGTCACCGGGCTTACGCTCTCGGCCAATAACCTGCCCGCCGCTGCCGCCCTCGCCTCGCTCCCCGATCACGTGCGTGGCTACGAGGACGTCAAGATGCGAAACGTCGAGCGCTACCGCGCCGCCATCGCGGAGGCGCTCGCTACGTTCACCTCAGGCCTGACATGACCGCCGGGCGAGTGACTTCATGGCCCCTGTCAGACGCATCATCGATGCAACCCTCCAGCGTCGCGACGGATCTCGATAGGCTCGATCCGGTGCGGCTTCTCTCCCTTGCTGCAGCTACTGCGCCGGCGGCGAAACGCACGGATCTGATCCACAACGCAGCCGCCGCAACATTCTCAGCAGTGGGTCTGCGGTTCGACTTGGATCCGCCGAGCCACGCCGAAATCCGGTCGCTCCGATCGGCACTCGACTCCACGGGCCTGACGCTGCTCGATGCCGAAGTCGTGCGCATCGGCACTCACGACGCTGCCACGATCGCCGGCGTGATCGATTCCGCGGCCGAACTCGGCGCACTCCACGTCCTCGTGGTGAGCGATCTCGACGATCACGGAGCCACCATTGCGGCGCTGGCCGACCTCGGCGCGCGCGTACACGCGGCCGGCATGCGAGTGGTCGTCGAATTCATGAGATTCACCGGCATCCGCACACTCGGGGAGGCGTTCGAGATCGTAGAGGCCACCGGTGATCCGTCGATCGGCGTGCTTGTCGATCCGTTGCACCTGGCCCGCAGTGGCGGGCACCCATCACAACTCGCCGCGTTCGATCATTCGCGTTTGCCCTACGTGCAGCTGTGCGACGCTCCGGCTCGAGCACCGGCTGGCGACCTCGAAGGGTTGATCGACGAAGCCCGACACCGGCGCCTCCTGCCAGGGCTGGGCGATCTGCCGCTCGATGAGCTGCTCATCGCGGTTCCGGCAGTACCAATCTCCGTCGAGGTGTACAACGACGGTGCTCGGGAACGACACTCTCCCGGAGAATTGGCCAAGCTCGTCGCCGATCACACACGCCGTCGGTTCGCTCAGCAGCTCAGATGAACAGCACCGGGTAGCGCCCCCAATAGGGACGCTTCGTGGCGGTGTCCGTCACCGGGGGGTCATTCGGATCGGGAGCCACTCCGCTGTCGATCATCGACTGCACTGCCACAGACACGAGCCCGTACTCGTACTGTGCCGTGTCGTCGGAACGCTCGAGCAGACCGGCAGCCAGCTCCTGCCCGATACATGCGTGCATCCCCTGACCGAACGACAGCCCCCACGGGGCAGCTCCCTCGACCAGAGGCTGACGCCGAGGGTTGAACGCATCGGCGTCGACGCCGAACACTTCGCGATCGCGATTGATCGTGTTGAGATCTATGGTGACCCTCGCACCCTTTGGAATCTTGCGGCCGGACTTGAGTGTGACGTCCGCCAGAGCCCAGCGCATCCCCGTCGGGCTGGACGGATTGAGCCGGATGGTTTCGTACACGGCCTTCTGCACGAACGAACGGTCAGACCGGATCAGCCCCACGTCTTCGGGATGCTCCGCCGACCACCGGAATAGGTTGTGCAGCGTGCGCACGAACGCAGTGGCGGATGTGTGGGCGCCGGCAAGCAGGAAGAACGAGATCTCGCGGAGGATGACGTCGTGCGGGAGATGGAGCGAGTCCTCGTTGCGGAGCAACACGGTGAGCACGTCGAGCGGGAGATCCGACTCCTCGGCCTCACCGGCGGCGACCGCGGCAACGAGTGTCTGACGGCGCTCGATGGACGGAACGAGGAACTCGCGATCGAACGCCTGCATCGATGCTGCGATCTCGGCCTCGACCTCTTCCACGACACGCGTCGTGTGGGCCAGCGTGGCGCCCTCGATGAACTTCATCATCTGGGCGTAGAGACGCGCCGTCTCCTCAGCCGTGCCAGTCACGCGATCGACGCCTGCGTTCAAGGCGGCGAGGTTCATCATCAGCTGATGCGACAGTTCCACGATCTCGGCGTGGCCCTTCACGACGTGCGGTATCAGCGTCTGCTCGATCACCGCTGGGAAGAGGTCCCGCTCGTAGTGCACCAACGTTTCGCGGCGGAACAACCTATTCTCGAGGCGGCGTCTCGAACGGTGCTCGTCGCCGTGGAGATTGACCAGGACGTCGGCCATCACGATCTCACCAGCGTCGTACAACGCTTGGCGCATCTCTTTGTGACGATAAACGTCCTTGGCCTCGTCCATCGAAACGATGGTGATTTCCTCGACCGGTGTGGTCATGTGGTCCCTATTGTTGAACGGTGGCGGCATTTGATTGAAGGACTCGACATCACGAGATGACACCGAGTCCCATCCCCCCATCCACGGAAAGCAGTTCGCCGGTGGTCCACTCCGCTCGGATGAGATATTCGATTCCTTCTGCGATCTCGGCTGTTGTACCGATGCGGCGGAGCACGTGGTGATCGGCCATCGCCGCCAGTCGAGCCGCGGCCTGCTCGCCGTCGACGAGACCGGTGCGCTGGTTGATCTCGGTCAGTACCGCGCCCGGCCGAATGCCCCCGACACGGACACCGCGCGGGCCGATCTCCGCGGCAAGCACCCGGATGAGCGTCTCCAGCGCGCCCTTCGTGACGGCGTACGGGGCAGCGCCCGGATAACTACGAACGGTGTAGATCGAGCCGATGAAAACGATCGAGCCGCGACGGGCTTCGAGATAGGGCAACGCTTCCTGGCTGAGCAGCATCCCGGCAACGACGTTTTCGTTGAACACCTTGAGCAGGCGCTCCGCCGTCCACTCCCCGATCGGCGAACGCTCCATGTTCCCTGCATTGGACACGAGCGCGTCGATTCCCCCGCCGTGCTCCACCGCGCGAGTGATGAGTGCAGACCGATCGTCGGCGTTCGTGACATCGGCGCGGACCCACGTGCAGAACTCGCCGATCTCGGTGGCGACCGAGCGCACCTTTTCCTCACGGCGGCCACAGATGGTGACCATCGCTCCCCCGGCAGCGAGACGACGCGCCGTGGCCTCACCGATTCCCGAGCCACCCCCTGTCACGACGACGGACATGTCCTTCAACTCACGCATCGCTGTGTTCTCCTCGCGCCGACGCAGTAGAGGGGAGTTGCGGGCCGGGCATTCCGGCGGGACGGGGCAGGGTCGTCATCAGTGACGACGACAGCCCACCGTCGACGTACAGCACCTGGCCCGTCACGTACGCAGACGCGTCGGACGCGAAGAACGCGACCACCTCGGATATGTCACCCGGTTCTCCAAGACGGCGGAGCGGAACTGCCTCGGCCCGGGCTCGGCGCACCTCGGGATCGTGGTACACGCCGGCGCCCTCGGTGGCGATGAGGCCCGGACCCACCGCGTTTGCTCGGACGCCGCGCGGCCCCCATTCCAGCGCTGTCTGGCGAGTCAACGCGACCAGCGCAGCCTTTGAGGCGGAGTACGCCCCGACCGCCGGGTTGGCGTGCAACGCACCGATCGACACGATGTTGACGATCGACCCGCGCCCCATGCGCAGCATGCTGCGACCGAACGCCTGCGTCGTGAGGAACGGGCCGCGCACATTGATGTCGAGTACCGCATCGAAGTCTGCCGGATCGACGTCCTCCAGCGCCGCGAACCGCCAGATCGCGGCGTTGTTGACGAGCACATCGACATCACCGACCGACTCAGCGATCTGGCGGACAGCGGCCGCATCGGTCACGTCGCAACGCAGCACGCCACCGCCTCCGAGAACGTCGAGACGAACGACGTCGAAGCCATCTACCTCCAGGCGATCCGCGATGGCAGCGCCGATGCCGCGGGCGGCGCCGGTGACAACCGCGCGGCGCGACGCAGTGGTCTCACTCACGCCATGCCGACCTTGTCAACGGACTTCGGCCGCGGCAGGTTGGCGATCATGCTCATCGTCACGCCCCCATCGACCAAGATGTTCTGCCCCGTGATGTACGACGATTCCGATGACGCGAGAAAGGTCACCAGCGACGCGACGTCTTCCGGCGTGCCGAGGCGCCCGAGCGGCACCTTGCTCTCGCGCGCCTCGCGGATCTGGGGATCCGAATAGATCGCGTCGCTCATACCGGCCAAGATCAATCCTGGGGCGATGGCGTTCACGCGGATGCCGTAGGAACCCCATTCGATAGCCATCTGCTGGGTCAACAACGCGATGCCTGCCTTAGTGGCTCCGTATGCGCCGCCGTTCGGCCCAGGGGCGACGCCGTTCATCGAGGTGATGTTGATGATGCTGCCGCGTACCGCGGCATCGACCATCCGTCGAGCCGCTGCCCTGGCCACCGTGAACGTGCCGACGAGGTTGACCATCGCGACGATCGCGAAGTCCTCGAACGCCAAGTCGATCAATGGACCGAAGCGCACGATGCCAGCGTTGTTGACGACCAGGTTGGGCGCGCCACCGAACATGTCGAGCGCCGCCTCGACGGAGCCCTCGTCAGAGATGTCGGCGACGAGGCCCATCGCACCCTCGATGTCCGATGCGGCCGCATCGACGTCGGATTGTGAGACATCGAGCATGCCAACGGTCCACCCATCAGCTCCGAGCCGCGCCGCGATCGCCTTGCCGATTCCACGCGCGGCCCCGGTGACAAGTGCACGTTTCATGTCTCTCCCTTGTCGGTGGTTCTGGTGCGCCTCGCGCCCTCATTAGGTTTACGGCTGTGTCGACTCGTGACGTGATCCGAACATTCCTCGATGCCGTCGAAAGTCGCGACGCCGATGCGGCGGCAGCGTGCTTCGCGGAGGGCGCGCCGTACCAGAACATGCCCCATCCACCGCAGTTCGGACCGTCGGGCGTGCGGGCCATGTTGACGAACATCCTCGCTGCGTCGACCGAGGTGCGATGGGATGTCATCAACGAGGCCTACGCCGACAGTCGTGGGCACCTCGAACGGATCGATCGCTTCGTAATCGACGATGTCGAGTACGCCGTGCAGTGCCACGCCGTGGTCGAGGTCGACGAGGCCGCAGGCCTCATCACCGCGTTTCGGGACTACGTCGACCTGGCCCCTTGGAGGGCAGAGTTGGCGCCGGCTCTCGAGCATTGGCTGGCGCGTCAGGCCGAAGGCAATATCGCTCACGACAGCGGCTCGAACACGATCGGGTAGCGCGAGTAGTGCAGCCGTTCGGTCCCGGGATCGATCTCCGGAGGTTCCGAAGGGTCAGGTACCGCACCGGCCCGGAGCAATGCCGACGCCAGCAGCGCGACCGTACCGTGCAGGTGCACCGAGTCGCCCGGGTCCGCCGGCACTCCCCCGTCCAGCTCCATCCCAATACATGCATGGGGGCCTGCGCCGAAACTGAGTCCCCATGCGTGCACGCCGTCGGGCACATCGCGATTCGGGTCGAACCGATCGCTGCCTGCACCCCAGACCGATTCGTCGCGATTCGCGGCTTCGATATCGAGCACGACGAGCGTGTTCTCGGCAATCACTGTGCCCGATCGCATCTCCACCGGGGCGAGGGTGCGGCGCCAGGCGACCGGCGACGCCGGGTGCAGGCGCAGGGCCTCATGTACGCACCGTTGCAGAATGGCAGGGTCGAGGCGCGCTCGCCCGAGGAGATCAGCGTCGCCGTGCGACCACAGTTCGTCGAGCGTGTGAGTGAGCGCATTGGCCGTGGAGTGGCCACCGGCCTGGAGGTAGAACGCCACCTCGCGCCGGATGACCTCGATGGGAAGGTCCAACGCATCCACGTTCTGCAACAGCGTGGTGAGCACATCTCGGGAGACCTCACTCGCCGGGATCGTCCCATTGGCAAGGCCGGCAAGCGCATACTGTCGCCGGGCAGTGCTCGGTTGGAAGAACAGTTCGTCGAACTCGACGAGCGCATCGCCAACCTCGGCGAACAGATCGGAGCGGTCACCCGTGGCGTGCACCGCGGTGGCGCCCTTGGAGAACACCTTCACGATGTGCTCCAACCGATCGGCATCCCCGTCGGCGACATCGATACCCGCGACGAGAGACGTGAGATGCATCACCGCCCGATACCCAATCTGCACGAGATCACCGCGGCCCACGACAGCCATTGGATCGATGGCCTCGGCGATGGCGCGCGGGAGCAGATTGGTCTCGTAGTCCTCGAACGTCTCGCGGCGGAACAACCGATTCTCGAGCCGACGACGATCGCGGTGCTCAGAACCATGGAGATCGAGCAGGCAATCAGCCATGACCAACGCTCCGTCGTCGTACAGCGCTTGACGAAGATCCTTGGCACGCATCGCGTCACGCACCTCGCCGAAGCAGGAGAGTGTCACCGTCGGACGATCGACGGGGCATGTGCTCACCCGTGCACCATGTCCCACGTCAGCGGAACCGCCGACCACGACGCAGTCTTCTCCGTGTGCAACGGCGTGCGCTCGGGAATCGGGGCGAGGTCAACTTCTCGACCGCGGCAGATCAGGTGACGGAATCGTGACTTGTCGCCGAGAATCGACACGTCGCGGCTCGGATCACCCTCGAGCACGAGGACGTCCGCCCGGCGGCCGGGCTCGATCGTTCCGACTTCACCTTGCTGGCCGAGTGCGACGGCGTTCGTCGAGGTGCAACAGGTGATCGCCTCGAGCGGCGAGAGCCCAAGGTGTTCCACGAACACCTCCATCTCCCGAGCGTGCCAGTGACCGTAGGGGGTGATGGAGAAGCCGCTCTCGGAACCACACAGGAGGGGAACACCAGCGTCGTAAGCCCGTCGCATCATCGCTCCTGTCTGCTCCATCTCGCGGTGGAACACGTCCTGCACCGAGGAGGCGGCTCCCGCCTTTGCCCCGTATTCGTCGAGATTGGCGAGGAACGTGAACACCGGGCCGACGGCCACCTTGCGATCAACCATCGCCTCGAGTGAAGCCTCGCCCATGTACGACGCGTGCCAGATTATGTCGACGCCCGCGAGTATCGAGTCGAGCGTTGCACCATCACCGCGGCAGTGGGCGCTGACCCGTACGCCGAGATCGTGCGCCGTGTCACAGACGACTTTCAATTCGTCGCGGGTCCACACCTGGATCTCACCAGATCGAGTCGGGATGGCACCGGTGACGTGGACCTTGATGACGTCGGAGCCGTCCTTCACCTGGCGCCGCACGACGCGGATCATCTCGTCCTTGTCTCGCACGACCTCGGCGTATCCGGCCGTTCCGTGATCGGGTATGAACCGACCGGCCGTGCCGCCGACGGCGGTCATCAATGCATAAGTGCCGGCCTTCATAGTCGGGCCCTCGACCGCGCCGCTGGCAATAGCGTCACGCAGCGCGGGTCCGATGTTGAACAGACCGTCCACGTCGAGAAACGACGTGACGCCCGCCTGCAGCACCTTGCGCGCGTTATGCGCAGCAACGAACGCGGCTGATGCGGGCTCACGCCGGAAGAACAGTTCGTCGTTACTGGCCGGCTCGCCGAGAGTTATGTGAACGTGGGCGTCGATCAGTCCGGGCATTACCGTCAGGCCGGAGACATCGATGACCGTAGCGTGGCTGGCGGCTGCGGCAACGTCTGCTTCGGCGCCCACCGAGACAATGCGGTCGCCCGAGACGAGTACCGACGTGTCGAGACGTGGAGCAGCGCCAGTGCCATCGATGACGGTTCCCCTGGAGAGCAACAGTTCGGCCATTCAGCACTCTCCTTGAGCGAGCCCGTCCTGCAGCACCCGGCCGTTAGTCGTCCGTATCATCACCACGTGCCGTAGTGTACTGACATCAGCCGGGGCAGTCCACCGGCGACGGGACATCGGCGAGTGCTATTCGGATGCGGCGTACTGCACCGCGGCTCGCGAGGCGAGGAACGGGAGCACGCACGTCGAGACGAACTCCCGATGTCCGGGATGCGACGCATACACGAGGTAATCGTCGGAGCTGTCGAAGTCGGCGACCACGACGACATCGTAGTTGCCGTCGACAACTCGCGCGTCCTCACCGAATGAGAAGGAGCGGATCTGGCCGATCTCGTTCGGCAGACGCGAAAGGCCCTCGAGTACGGCGAGCTTCTGCTCGGCCGTCACGGTGTATACGAACTTGAACATCACCACATGTCGAAACATCGTCGCCTCCAATCACCGACAGGCACCGGCTCGGCGCCCATGGTCCAGCCCGGGCATTGTCACACACCGGGAACGTCGACAGACCACCAGCGGCCACGCACCCTTCGGCGGCGTACCGATCCTCGGCCGGCCGGTTCGGCTCGACAAGGGATCGAACGTCTCGACCGGTCAGAGTCGTCAATGCTCTAACGCCGGGTGGGGGATGCCGTTGGTGACGTGACAGAATCGTGCGGACGAGAGGACTTGGATCGTGACCGGACACCTGAGGCGTCAACTGATCATCACCGGTGGCTGGGCTCACCCGTTCGAGCGCACTTCCCGCTTCCTCTCCGACACGCTCACCGGCGCAGGCTTTCGATCAGACGTCGCCGACGACCTCGACGACGCAGCGGCTCTCCTCGCCGCGAACCAGTTCGAGCTCGTCACGGTATACGCGTGTTGGTTCGGGATGTCCGATGAGCGATACGACACCGTCCGTTCCGAGTGGGCGCGGACATCTCCCGAGGCGCTCCGCAACGGGCTCTCGGCGCACCTCGGCGCTGGACGCGGCCTCCTCGCGTTGCACACGGCGCCAATCTGCTTCGACGACTGGCCGGAGTGGCCCTCGATCCTTGGCGGCCGATGGAACTGGGCCCGCTCGTGGCACCCGCAGCCCGCAGAGATGTCTGTCGAGCCGGCCGGCTGTCACCCGATCGTCGATGGCATCAGGCCGTTCGACGTGGTCGACGAGCGGTACACCGACCTCGATGTCTCGGCCGACGTCGATGTGATCGCCTGGTCGATCGCCGATGATCGACAGGCCGCGCTCTGGACCCACTCCTTCGGCAACGCTCGAGTCGTCTATGACGCACTCGGGCACGACGAACGTTCGCTCGGCCAGACCGACCACGCCGTCGTGCTGCGCCGCTGCGCGCTCTGGGCGGCAGGTGCTCCCGACGCCGAGGTCGCTGCCACCCGATGACGAAGAGTCACGACCGATCAGGAGAAACATGTCAACCGAAGCCGGCTCTCTCGAAGATCGCATCGCCCGGATCGAGGCCGGCGCCGCGATCATCGAACTACTGACCGAGTACACGATCCTCGTCGACAACTACGACATCGATGGCGTGGCCGCACTGTTCACCGACGACTGCATTACCGACTACGGCCCCGGTCGCGGTGGTCTCGTGATTGGGCGCGACAACGTGCGCGACCGCATTCGTCGCGGACAGTCGGAGTTTCGACTCACGCACCACCAGCACGGTCAGATGCGCATCACGCTCTCCGACAACAGCACGGCAGAAGTGCTCAGCTACCTCACTGCCTGGCACGAGCGCTGGAACGGATCACGCGAACGCGTGTATCTGCGCTATCTCGATCGACTCACCGAGACCGACGGCGGCTGGCGGATTGCCGAACGCAAGGTCGTGGCGGCCGGCGTCGAGGGGTTCGAAGGCGTCGAATGGGTGTGGGTCGCGCGGCAGGTGCCGCCCGAGCGCGCCGCTGGTCAGCCGACGGCGTCGGCCACCGCTCGGGCGACGTCGCGGAGACGTCCGACGTCGTAGGGCGCCTTGAGATAGAGGATCAGGTGGTTGCAGCCGGCGGCCGCAAGCTCGCGGGCCGTGGCAACTGCCGACACGGGTTCCAGAGGCTCGAACAGGTGCACCGACACCTCTATTTGCGAGGGATCGCGGCCGACATCTTCACAGTGCTGATGCAGGACTGCCAGCTTCAACTTCAGTTCGTCGCCGGTACGCCCCGGGAAATTCCAGTGATCGGCGTACTTGGCGGCAATGCGGAGAGTGCGCTTCTCGCCACCGCCGCCAATCACCAGAGGCGGTCGCGGTTTCTGCACCGGCTTGGGCTCACAGAACGCACCCTTGAGTTGGTAGTGCGTGCCGTCGAAGTCCGAGACGGGTTTGGTCAGCAGCGAGTCGATCACCTGGCAGGCCTCGTCGAGCGCGTCCATGCGCTTGCCGAGCGGCGGGAAATCGATGCCGTACGCCTCGTGCTCGGCCGCGTTCCACGCAGCGCCGAGTCCGATCTCCAGCCGGCCCTTGGACACCACGTCGAGCGTCGCGCACATGTTGGCCAATACGGCTGGGTGGCGGTAGGTGTTTGCGGACACCATCAGTCCCAACCGCAGTCGTCGCGTGACTCCAGCGAGGTAGGCGAGCGCAGTCCAGCCTTCGAAGCACGGCCCGGCGGGGACGTCGGTCATGATCGGATAGAAGTGATCAAACAGCCACCCGCCATCCAGCTCCGGGATCTCGTCCGCGGCCCGCCAGACGGCCTCGATCGGCGCCCACTCGGAATCCTGCGGCTGTGTCTTGAACGTTATTCTCACGACATCTCCCCTGCTCAGCGCGTGTGCGGACTACACGATACAACGCCGGCGTCGTGAGTTCCCTAGCTACGCAATCGCGTGTCCTGATATGGTACAAAAACCGGCGTTCGGCAAGGGGGCCGAACACGTCAAAGGATGGGGAACCCACACGTGAACGAACGAGTGCAGCGAGAGACCAACCCACTTCTGGGCAGCCCGAACAAGCTCAAGCTCGGAGTGTTTGGCGTGAACGTCAGCAGTGGCTGCACGATGACCGATCTCCCCAACACGCTGAAAGCGGATTGGTCGGAATCAGTCGCAATTGCGCAGGCGGCGGAGAGGGCTGGGATCGAAGCGATCATCCCTGTCGCCCGTTGGAAGGGGATGGGTGGAAAGGTCAATTTCAACCACCGCAGCTTCGACCCGTTCACTTGGGCTGCCGGTCTAGCGGCGCTGACGTCGAGGATTGGAATCTTCGCCACGTTTCATGTGCCCACCGTGCATCCGGTTCGCGCCGCGAAGGAAGTGGCCACCATCGACCACATCTCCGGTGGGCGGTTCTGTCTGAATCTCGTCGCCGGATGGAACGAGAAGGAAATCGGGATGTTCGGTGCGCCGCAGCTTCCCCATGACGATCGCTACGACTTCGCGGACGAGTGGATCACCCTCTGCAAGGAGCTGTGGTCGCGGGACGACGAATTCGACTTCGATGGCACGTACTTCCGCAGCCCCGGCGCCTACTCGTCACCGCAGCCTGTGCAGAAGCCGTACCCGGTGCTGATGAGCGCCGGCAACAGCGAGCGCGGCCAGCATTTCGCGGCCAAGCACACCGACCTGAACTTCGTCGTCGCCCCCGACATCGCCACCGCCGGCAGCATCGCCAAGAACGTCAAGACGCTCGCTCGCGACACTTACGGCCGAGACATCCAGGTATTCGGTCAGGGCTACATCGTCTGTCGCGACACCGAAGAGGAAGCCATTGCATATCGCGACAACTACGTCAACGACCTGGGCGACTGGGAAGGCGTCGGCAACCTGCTCGACGTGTTGGTACCGAACTCGCAGAGCGCGCTCGGCGACGGCTGGCGGGGCATGGCAGCCAACCTCATCGCCGGATACGGCGCGCTGCCGCTCGTGGGGACGCCCGAACAGGTGGTGGCCGGTATGAAAGAGTTCTCCGATGCCGGTCTCGACGGCATCACCATCAGCTGGGTCGATTACCTCGGCGGCCTCGAGCAGTACGACAAGGTGCTCCGCCCGATGCTGATCGAAGCAGGCCTGCGCGAGTCGTGACTCACCCGGGACCGGCTACGACGTGTAGCCGGCCTTGGCAAGCGCTCGGGTGGTGAGTTCCCGAGCGAGGTGTTCGCGGTACTCGCGGGTGGCAT
Organism: Actinomycetes bacterium; assembly: GCA_025358125.1. GTDB lineage: Bacteria > Actinomycetota > Acidimicrobiia > Acidimicrobiales > Ilumatobacteraceae > WLMZ01. The sequence continues at coordinate 22,468 of JANYKS010000041.1, read as the reverse complement.
TGGAATCGTCCCAGGCCCCGGTGCCCTCGAGCACTGCGTCGGCGATCTTTGACGCCGGCGCGCCAGCCGCAAGTGCAGCGCTGGCCGCAACTGCGAAGTGCGGCGTGGGGCCCATGTTGACCAATGCAATGCCAGGGTTGTCACCAAGCTGCACCGCAACGGCCACGATGGCGTAGTCCATCGCCCGACGGTTAAACTTCTGGTAGGCCCAGCGCGTACCGGTGCGCTTGGGGAAACGGATCTCGGTGAGCAGCTCGCCGTCCCCGACAGCGGTTTCGAGGAAATTGACGAAGAAGTCGACAGCGGGAACGACGCGCTGGCCGGCAGCTCCGGTGATGACCATCGACGCACGGAGGGCAAGCGATGCCGCAGGGAGGTCGGCGGCCGGGTCGCCGTGCACGAGCGAACCACCGATTGTGCCGCGGTTGCGCACCTGCGGATCGCCCACCTGGCCAGCCACATGTGCCAGCAGGCCGATCTGCTCGGCGAGCAACGATGAATCCTCCAGCTCCCGGTGGCGGGTGAGCGCACCCACGGCCACATGGTCGCCGCGATCATCGATATACGACAACTCCGCGAGGCGCCCGATGTCGATCAAGACGCTTGGCGACACCAGCCGCAGCTTCATCATTGGCACCAGCGAATGACCACCTGCGAGGAACTTCGCGTCGCCGTGCTCCGCGAACAACGCGATGGCGTGATCAACGGAGCTAGCCTCCAAGTAGTCGAAAGATGCCGGGATCACGATCCTGCTCCCAGCGTGCTGCGCACGGGTGTAGTGGCGTCGGGCCTGGCGGGCACGACTCCGTCGGGATGCTCCGCCGCCCAACGGACCGAGTTGACGATCATCTGGTAGCCGGTGCAGCGGCACAGGTTGCCCTCCAGCGCATGGCGGATCTCGTGTTCGGTCGGGTCAGGGTTCTCCGCGAGCAGCGCAGTGCACGCCATGATCATGCCCGGCGTGCAGTAGCCGCACTGCAGGCCGTGCTCTTGATGAAAGCCCTGCTGCACGGCGCTGAAGGGTTCGCCTGGTGCGGCGAGCCCTTCGATTGTGGTGATCTCGCTGTTGCGGGCCTGGACGGCGAGCACCGTGCACGACTTCACCGCTGCGCCGTCGAGGATGACGGTGCACGCGCCGCAGTTCGACGTGTCGCAGCCGACGTGCGTGCCGGTGAGCCGCAACATGTCGCGCAGATAGTGGACGAGCAGCACACGAGGTTCCACCTCATTCGTGCGCTGCACGCCATTCACCGTGGCGGAAACAGAGACGGTGCTCATTGGGCTCCCTTCAGAACGTTCCACACCGCGATCGGCGTGATGGGCATGTCGAGATGCTTCACACCCAGGTGACTGAGTGCATCGACGACGGCATTGACGACGGCTGGCGGAGCGCCGACAGAACCCGACTCACCGATTCCCTTGGCGCCGAGCGTGTTGTTCGGAGTGGGTGTGTTGGTTCGGCCGCATGTGTAATCGGGAAGGTCGCTGGCCGCAGGGATGAGGTAGTCCATCAGTGTGCTGTTCTGCGGCAGGCCGTTGGAGTCGTAGGTAATGCCTTCGTACAGCGCCTGGGCGATGCCCTGGGCGACGCCCCCATGCACTTGGCCCTCGGCGAGTAGCGGGTTGATCACCGTCCCGCAATCGTCGACGAGGTACATGCCGGTGATCTCGATCTCACCCGTGCCACGATCGATCTCGACAGTGCAGCAGTACGCGCCAGACGGGAAGCTGAAATTGGGCACCTGCTGGAACACCGTGATGTCCAGCGAGCCGGGCTCGGTCTCGGGCGGGATCTCAAGCGGGCGGAAGCTCTTCCACGCCACCTCGCTCCAGGGCACCGTTCGGCTTGGAGTGCCGTTCACGGCGAAGCCGTCGCCCTCGAGCACGATGTCGGATGGATTGGCTTCGAGGAGGTGAGCCGCGATTGCCTTGGCCCTCTCGACCACGCGAACGCTCGCCGTCCTGACTCCCTCGCCGCCGACTGCGGTCGCCCGTGAACCCATCGTGCCGATACCCTGCGGGATGGTAGCCGTGTCGCCGTGGCGCACGCTGATCTTCTCGAACGGGATGCCCAGTTCGCCGGCTGCGATCTGGGCGAAGGTGGTGACCGTGCCCTGGCCATGGGGGGAGGCGCCGGTGTAGATGATGGCGCTGCCGTCGGGCTGCACCCGGATCTGCACCGACTCCCACGAGGCGAGGTGGCCGAAGGCCTCCAGCGATCCGGGAGGGCCGAACGCAGCGATCTCCAGCCAGCTGGAGAATCCGATACCGATGAGCTTCTTGCTGGCATCGTCACGACGTCTGGCCTGCTCGGCTTTCAGCCCGTCATAGTCGAACAACGTGAGCAGCTCGTCCATCGCGCCCGCAAAGTTGCCGCTGTCGTACACCGCGAGCGGCGAGTGCGTCGCGTACGGGAACTCGTCGGCGGGGATGTAGTTACGGCGGCGCACCTCGACTGCGTCCACCCCCGTCTGATCGGCGACGATGTCGATGATCCGCTCGATGAGGTAGCTGGCCTCGGGCCGGCCGGCGCCACGGTAGGCAGCCACCGGCGTGGTGTTGGTGACGACATTGCGCCACGACACCGCGACCTTGGGAATCTTGTAACAGCCGGCCGACATCGCGGTGGTGAGCACGGGCAGGCCCATGCCTGTGGGGTCGGGGTAGGCCCCCTGATCCTGCGTGACACGCACCCTGAGCGCGAGCAGCTTGCCGTCGCCGTCGAACGCAACGTCGACATCTTGCTCCTGCGCTCGGCCGTGATACATCAGCAGTTGGCACTCGCTGCGGGTCTGGGTGTACTTGACGGGGCGGGCGAGCAGCCGCGACAGCGCGCACGCGAGGAAGTACTCGGGTACGAAGTTGATCTTGGCGCCGAACCCGCCTCCAACGTCAGGTGTGACCACACGGGTGGTGTCCTGCGGGATGCCGAAGTACGTCGCGACCGTGTTGCGCAGGTGGTGAGGTGCCTGGAACGTTGCCCACAGCGTGAGGCCCGAGGGACCCCAGTCGGCGAGGCACGCGTTCGGTTCGATCGGCACCGCTGCGCACCGATTGTTGACGATATGCAGCGAGGCGGTGTGCGGCGCAGCGGCGAATTCGACAGCCAGGTCGTCGTCGAAGGGCTGCTCGAACACGGTGTTGCCCCCAAGCACCTCGTGCAGTGCCGGTGCCCCGTCGGCGAGTGCGGCGGTGAGGCTGGCAGCGGCCGGGAGCGACTCGTAGTCGACGAGCACGAGTCCGGCTGCGTCGGCAGCGAGGTACTTGTCCTCGGCCACCACCACCGCCACCGGCTCACCGACGAACCGCACCACATCGGTAGCTAAAAGTGGCCGACCGAGGCCGGGAAGGCCGAGGGGCGGCAACCCGTCGAGATCCGCTGCGGTCCACACGGCGAGCACGCCGGGAAGAGCAAGCGCCTCGGACGTGTCGATGCCGACGATGCGACTGTGCGGCTCGGTCGACGTGACGAAGACCATCACAACCATGCCAGCAGGCGCCAGGTCATCGACGAACTGACCGCGTCCGGTGATGAGATTGGGATCTTCCTTACGCAGCACACGCGCACCTATCAACGACATCTCGTCTCCTCACTCTTCCCCACGGAAATGTGGACCAACGTACATCACGTCTGGTTCCAGCCGGATCTCGCGGCTCACGGGGTTGCCTCCGCTGCGTCGCGCTGGCGTCGGCGACCGGCGAGGCGCACCGTGCGCCGCACGAGCAGCTTGGACATGCCGACCGCGACGATGAGCGCCGTGCCGAAGAACAGCTGATTGAGCCAGCGATAGCTCTGCAGCGCCAACTCCACGCCCTTCACCAGCGACAGCAACACCCACACCGCGGCCACGGTGCCCCACACGTTGAAGCGCCCCTTGAACTGGGTGGAGCCGAGGAAGGCGGCAGCGAACGCGGAAAGCAGGAACGGGCCGCCCGTGTTGGCGTTGCCGGCACCCACGCCGGCTGTCTGGATGACGCCTGCGATGCCAGCCACGAACGCGCTGGTCATCAACGCTGCGAAAATGTACCGGTTTGTCTGCACCCCCGCGAGGCGAGCCGCATCCTGGTTGTCTCCCGTGGCTTGGAGATAGCGGCCGATCGGTGTGTGCTCGATGATGTACCAGAGGACGAAGGCGATCACGATGAGGTAGATCACCTTGGCCTGGGCGCCGAACAGGATCTCCTTGCGGGCGAGATCCTTGAAGTCGTTCGGCAACCCGGTGATCTGCAAGCCACCGGAGCGCCACTCTGCGTACGCGTTGAGCACGGCACCGATGCCGAGCGTTGCGATGAACGAGTTGATGCCCACCTTGACCACCAGTACACCGTTGACCACTCCGGCGAGCAGCGAAACGATCATCGCCACGCCGATGGCGGGGTAGATGGACCATCCCTTATCGACGATCAACCACGACGAGGTGATGGCTGAGGCACTCATTACACCTGCGATCGACAGATCGAATGCGCCGGTGAGCAACGGGACGACAAGTCCGACGGCCACAATGGCCGGCACCGCGAAGGAGATGTTGAGCACGGACTTGTGCGTCACCCACGAGAACCAGAGGTCGGGGATCCAGATCGCGAACAGGAGGAAGCCGGCGGCGTAAATGTAGACGATCGACGCCCGCGACGGAGCGAGTCTGCTGAGCGAGGATCGGCGGGTCCCCGTGGAACCGTGAGCGGGCACTAGTTCCACCGCGTCTGCTGTCATGTGAGTGCCCTATCTGATTTCCGGTCGGAGTTCATCGCAACATCTGCTGCACGATCGATTCGGCGGACAAACTCGAGCCGTGGAGTTCGGCCACCGCGCGACCATTGCGCAAGACAATGACACGGTCGCAGACGGCGGCCAATTCTTCCGACTCGGAGGAACACACGACCACCCCCATCCCTTCGGTCGCAGCCTGACCGATCAGTCCGTAGATAGTGCTCTTGGCACCGACGTCGACGCCCTGCGTAGGCTCGTCGAGCACGAGAACCGACGGTGAGGTACGCAGCCAGCGGGCGATGACCGCCTTCTGTTGATTGCCTCCGCTCAAGGTCTCGAATAGTCGCTCGGGCTCGGCCGGGCGGAGTTCGACGCGATCTGCCCACTTCGCCACGTCCGCTCGCTCAAGGCGGCGCGACAGCCTCCCGCGTGACATCAACGGGCGGAGGCGGGGGAGGCTGACGTTCTCGCGGATCGTCTGGTGGCCGATTGAACCGAACCGCTTGCGTTCGGCCGGGACCAGTGCCATGCCTGCACACATTGCTAGATGCGGATCCGCCGGTACCGGGTTCCCCTTGATGGACACTGAGCCAGCGGCTCGGTTCGTAGCTCCGAAGAGCAGATTCGGGAGTTCGTCGCGGCCTGAGCCAACCAGTCCTGCGAAGCCGACGATCTCACCGGCACGAACCGTGAGATCGAGCGCTTCGAGCTGCGCGCCCCAAAGGTTTCGCACTTCCATCACCGGTTCACCGGCGTGCTCGTGCGTCGTGGTCCCGATGTCGGCGATGGCTCGCCCCACGATCAGCTCAATGAGGGACTCGTGGGTGAGATCGGCCACCGCGCCGCTGGCGACTACCTTGCCGTCACGCAACACGGTGAAGTCGTCGGCGATTTCGAACACCTCGTCGAGACGGTGTGACACGAACACCACCCCCGCGCCGCGAGAGCGAATCCTGCGCACCGCTTCGAACAGGTGCGTCACGTCGAGTCGAGCCATCGCCGCCGTCGGCTCGTCGAGAATGAGTAGGCCACCGCCGTCGTCGTCCCATCCTTCGAGAGCTCGTGCGAGCGCGACGAGCGAGCGCTCGGACGGCGTGAGCGTGCCGACCGGGATGCGTGTATCGAAGTTCGCGCCAATGGTGGCGAGGTGAACCTTGGCGCGAGCGTTCTCGTCCTTCCATCGCACCCTGCCGAGGAAGCCGGTATGGAACCCGCGGCCAAGCGCCAGGTTCTCGACGGAGTTGAGGGAGTTGACGAGACCGAGGTCTTGGTGCATGACGTGAATGCGTTCGGTGACACCACCGGTGCCGCCGACGAGGTCGAGTTCCTTACCCAGGAGCGATGCCTTCGCCCCGTCGTCGGCTCGGTGATACCCGGCCAGGATTTTGATCAGCGTCGACTTGCCTGATCCGTTCTGCCCGACGAGGGCATGAACCCGCCCCGGATTGACGACGAGCGACGCGTGATCGAGGGCGATCTGACCGGGAAAGGTCTTGGAAACCTTTTCCACGTTCAGTACGGCAGTCGCGATCATGGTGGTGAATCGTTCGTCATACCGGGGCGGGCGTCAACCGTATGTCAGCTCAGGACCCAAAGTGCCTTGAACTTGTCCTGATAACCCTTGATGGCCGGCCAGGAGGTGGTCGGATCGACGATGTCACCCTTCTCCAGGATGGCGAGCGGCACGCCGGCGATGGCGATGTCGGGATGGCCGGCGATGTCGGTCAGCGGGCGCTTTACGAACTTGCCGGGGTCTTGGCCGGCGATTGCCCGCAGACCGGCGTCGATTGCCCGCCAGCCGAGGAGGCCGGTGGGCAGGGCCGCGTCAGCGACCTGCAGTGAGCCGGCGGTGATCATCTGGTAGTTGGCCGGGGTGCCGGCCTGGGAGATGGCCGGGACATGGACGCCGATTCCGGAGAGCGCATCGGGCATGCCGAGCAGCATGTCGCCGAAACCGGTGACGAGGAAGTTGATCCCGGGATTCTTCTGGAACTCGCTGACAGCGGCAGAGATATGCTCGCCGGCGATCAGCTGATCGACGGTGAAATCGAGGCTGGTGACCTTGCACCCGGCGCAGACAGCCGCCATCTCGGCTTTGAAGCCATCGCCCTCGAGACCCAACACCGGGAACTGCGGGATGTTGAGAAACAGCGCGTTGGCCTTGCCGCCCGTCTTGGCGGTGACGTAGTCGGCCATCAGCACGCCGTTGAAGTAGTAGTCGTCGCCGGTGACAAGATTGGCGGCGAATCCTTTGGTGATGTACGGCTCCGGGAGCGACCAGCCCACAACAGGGATGTGCTTCGCGTTCAACTCGGCGAGCGAGCTCTCGAACCAGGCACGAGGGTTGCCGGACGTTAGCACCATGTCAGGGTTTGACTGGACGGCGGCCTGGAAGGCTGCCTGAACGGTGTCGGCCGTGTCCTGGGTGGTGAAAATCTGGAGCGTGCCGCCGATTGCAGCGACCGCCTCGGCGATTCCCTTCTTGATCGACTCGCACACCGGAACCGAACACTGGACGTACGCGACCTTCAACCCCTTGGGTGCTTTCACCTTCTCGGTGAGACCGAGGTCGGTGAGCGTCTTGCTGAACTCGACGAGACGGGCCTGAGCGAGCGCAAGCCCCTTGAGCTGACTGGTGCCGGTCGTTGCAGCGGTCGTTGCAGCGGTCGTTGCAGCCGGTGCGGTCTTGACCGTGCCGTTGCTGCTGCATGCGGCAGCGAACACGCCCAACACTGAAAGCGCGGCAAATGCCCTAAACCTTTTCGATACCACTGTTGTTCCCCTTTGTGACGGCGAGAACCCCCCGCCAGCGGGCAGTTTAGACACAGCCCGCCATAGTCGTCAACTCACTGACGACGCCCGACTCAGCTCGTTGCTGTGATCAGCGCGACATTTGGCCACAGTCGACCGGGATGATGGCCCCGGTGATCATGTCGGCATTGTCGCTGGCGAGGAACAACACCATGTCGGTAATGTGCTGTACTTCGGCACGCCACTTCGGTCCAGGCATGTTCCCACCTGCTGAGAACATCTCGAACGCCTCGTCCGCGGTGACGCCAGCCTCGGGAGCCAAGCCTAGCACCATGCCCGAGCCCTGGCCTGGGCCGGGCTTGATGGTGGCGGGGCAGATCGAGTTGACGTTGATGTTGAACTCGCTGAGTTCCATCGCCCAAGAGGTAGTGAGGCCGTTGATCGCATGCTTCGCAGCCACGTAGTGCGAGAGCATCGCGTGGCCGGAGCCGGTGACGGCAGACGAGATGTTGATGATCTTGCCCGAGCCGCGCCCGATCATGTTGTCGACGCCGTACTTGGTGACATAGATCGCGCCCTTGACGATGGTGTCGATGATCGCGTTCATGGTCGACGAGCGCATCTTGTGGATCGGGTCCAGAGCGGCGACGCCTGCGTTATTGACGATGACGTCGATGCGACCCCCGAGGAGATCGAGTGCTTTCTCGACCGATGCCTTCACCTGCGCTTCGTCGCGGATGTCACACGGCAACGGAATGCAGCGCTGGCCGCGCTCCTCGATCGCTTTCACCGTGGCTGCCATGGTCTCGGGCGTTCCCAACGGGTAGATGTCCGGAATCGGTTCGGTGATGTCGATGGCGGCAATGCTGCAGCCTGCTTCCGCGAATGCCTTGGCATGGCTGAATCCCTGGCCCTTGCTCGCGCCGGTGATGAGTACGTTCTTGCCTTCCAGACCGCGAAGCTCGATCGCCACGGTGATACTCCCTCTGTCGTGTGAAATGCACCTGCAATCATGTCACACAGGAAGATTTGTCTCCCAGTGAGGTCATTTCTGGCGGCACGAAACGACGGCCTCGAGAGCATCGCCCCACACACTTAGCCATTCGGCGATGGGACTTTCGATGTCGGCAACTTCGCCTTCCAGAAGGTAAACGCCTCGGGTGGGGCAGCTCGCACCAATCTCGATCAGGACCGGACGGAGGTGGCACTCGACCGCGAGCGAGTGCGCGGGTCCTGCTCCCACCATGAGGGGAACGCTCGCGAGAGCACCCAATTCGTCGCGCCCGAACTGATCGAGAAACGCCTTGAGGAGCCCTGTGTAGGACGCCTTGTAGACGGGCGAGGCAACGATCAGAAGACGCGATTCGAGGATCTGGCGCTTCGCATTTTCAACCGCCGAGTCGGCCCACCCGAAAAGCGTCGATGAGAGTTCGCCCAACTCGATCACGTTCACAATGGGATCGGCTGTCCCGAAGTGGCGACAGCACGCCTCGGCCACAGCCACACCCGCTTCTCGCGTCCGTGATGCCGGCTTGATGTTGCCGACGACGACGGTCGCCGCGTACCCGTCTTCAGTTGGCTGGTGGGACACGACGGAACTCGGGGTTGCAGGCAATCTCCAACTGCTCGACGCGACAGAAGGAGCCGGCGTCAAACTCACCGGGTGGGGCCACCCACTCTTCGCCGAGGTCGTTATCGTCGATGAGAGCGATTGCGATTCCTGGTCGATAATGACAGTGTGGCCCGGGTGCCTCGAGGTTGAACACCAGTTCTCCTTTTTACCGTTTTGGACGTCTGTCGTCGAACCGTTCATCAGAATATCTCGGAGCGACCGAACCCGGCGCAGACCCTGACCGAGCGTCAGGAGACGGGCAGGCCGAGCCCGCGGGCGATGACCAGGCGCTGGATTTCGCTTGTGCCCTCGCCGATCTCGAGGATCTTCGCGTCGCGGTAGAAGCGGGCGATCGGATTCTCCTCGATGAAGCCGCTGCCGCCGAAGACCTGCGTCGCAACGCGGGTGGCGGCGACTGCCGCCTCGGTTGAGTACAGCTTGGCGATCGCCGCCGCCTGGGTGAAAGAGCGTCCCTGATCTTTCAGCCAGGCGGCTTTGTAGGTCAGGTTTGCCGCGTTCTCGACCGCCACTGCCACGTCGGCCAGCGCGAAGGCGATTGCCTGGTTGCGGCCGATCGGGCCGCCGAACGCGGTGCGCTCCTTGGCATACGCGACAGCCGACTCGAGGCAGGCGCGGGCGCAACCGAGCGCCAACGCCGAGATCGCGACACGACCGTCGTCGAGGATGGAGAGGAAGTTGCGGAAGCCGGATCCGGGCGCGCCGAGGAGGTGATGGTCGGGAACGACGCAGTTGTCGAGGACGAGACCGTGAGTGTCGCTGGCGTGCCAGCCGAGCTTGCGGTACGGCGGTTCGACGGTGAGCCCCGGTGTCCCGGCTTCGACCACGAAGCAGGAGATGCCATCCTCCGTGCGCGCGGTGACGGTGATGAGCGACGTGATCGGTGTGCCCGAGTTCGTGATGAACGCCTTGGCGCCGTCGATCACCCAGTTCTCGCCCTCGCTCCGAGCACGGGTGCGTGTCGCGCCGGCGTCGCTGCCGGCATCGGGTTCGGTCAGGCCGAACGCCCCCAGCGCCTTGCCCGTGACGAGGTCCGGAAGCCATCGCTGCTTCTGGTCCTGGGTGCCGAAGCGGAAGATCGGGTTTGCGCCGAGACCGACACCGGCGGACAGGGTGATGCCGATCGATTGGTCGACCCTGCCGATCTCTTCGATCGCGATGCACAGCGACGCGAAGTCGCCATCGCCCCCTCCCCACTCGGCGGGGAACACCAGCCCGAACAGGCCGAGATCACCCATTGCACCGACCACATCGACAGGGAAGAGGTGTTCTTCGTCCCAGCGGGCAGCGTGAGGGGCGATCTCGCTCTCGGCGAAGTCGCGAACGACCTTGCGGAAGGCATCGTGTTCGGGAGATAGGTCGAAGTCCATCATTGCTCCTGTGAGGGTTGGGCTGGCTCGACGACGGCCAGAAGTTGGTTGAGCGCGACTCTGTCGCCGACGTTTACGAGCACATTGGTGACCACGCCGTCGACGGCGGCACGCAATGTGTGCTCCATTTTCATGGCCTCCACGACGACCACCGGCTGGCCTGCAACGACCGACTCGCCAGCGGACACGGCGACCGAAACGATCGTGCCTGGCATGGGGCTCGTGACGGCGGTGTCACCCTTTCGCACCTGCGATCCTTCGGGGGCCGTCGGCGCGGGTTGGGTGAAGCTCCACGTGTCGCCGTGTGAGCCGATCCATGTGGTGCGACCGGCGGCGGCGATGCTGAACTGGCTGATTCGTCCGCCGTAGTCGATCTGGCCGTGACCGTCCACGAGCCGCAACGCAGCCGCGACCGTCGAGCCCTCCGTGTCGAGCACCTCGAAGCGTTCTCCGGCGGGCGCCTTGCGCAACTGGATCGCCAGCTGCTCTCCGTCACCACTCTCCCCACGCCAGGTCGACCAGGCTGGCTCGCCGAGGCGCCAGCCACCGAGGTCACCCCACGGCGTGACGACGTGGCCGCGACGCTGACGCAGGAGTTGGGAGAGCGCCGCTGCGACCGCGATGTGTCGCGGCGTTGATCGAGTCGGCAACTGTGCTGCGATGCGGCCCACGAGCAAGGTATCGAGCAAGCCGTCAGCGACGTCGGGGTCGGCCAGGATCGCGCGCAGGAAGCCGACGTTGGTCGTGACGCCGAGCACAGTGGTCAAGGCGAGTGCCCGGTCGAGGTTGCGGCGCGCGCTCTCCCGGTCGGGCCCCCACGCAATCACTTTGGACAGCATCGGGTCGTACGTGGACCCGATCTCGGCGCCTACGAACAATGACGAATCGACGCGAACGTTGGCCATACCGACCGGCTCGTCGAGTGCGACCACGGTCCCGCCCGTTGGCAGAAAGTCGCGGGACGCGTCTTCCGCGTAGACGCGTGCTTCCATTGCGTGGCCGCGCCGATGCAGGTCGGATTGGGAGAAGGGCAGCGGTTCCCCTGCGGCCACACGGAGCTGCAGCTCGACGAGGTCGACGCCCCAGACCATCTCGGTCACCGGATGCTCGACCTGCAAACGCGTGTTCATCTCCATGAAGAACGCCTCGTCGGGCCGGTTGCCCGACACGATGAACTCGACAGTCCCTGCGTTCACATAGCCACAGGCCCGCGCCGCTGCCACGGCCTGCGCGCCGAGGGCTTCGCGTTCCTCATCGGACAGAAAAGGTGAGGGTGCCTCTTCGATGACCTTCTGATGGCGCCGTTGCAGGCTGCACTCCCGCTCGCCGAGGTGAACCATGTTGCCGTGAGCGTCGGCGAGGACCTGCACCTCGATGTGGCGAGGGCGTTCGATGAAACGCTCGATGAGCAAAGTATCGTCGCCGAACGCGCCCAACGCCTCGCGCTTGGCAGAGGCGATCTCGCCGGGCAGGCCCGCGGCCGAGGTGACGAGCCGCATCCCCTTGCCGCCGCCGCCCGCCGACGGCTTGATCAGCATGGGGAAGCCGATCTCGAGCGCCTGCTCCGCCAGTTCGGCGTCGCTGAGGCCGACGCCGGAGATCCCGGGCACCACCCTGACGCCGCGTGAGGACACGGTCTCCTTGGCACGAATCTTGTCGCCCATCGCCTCGATCGCCGAGGGTGGCGGACCGACGAAGACGATCCCGGCGGCGGAGCACGCGGCAGCGAGCGCGCTGTTTTCGGCCAAGAACCCGTAGCCGGGATGCAACGCCTTCGCATTTGTGACGAGTGCGGCCTCGATGATCCGCTCGACCGACAGGTAGCTCTGCGACGCTGGTGCCGGACCCAGGCGCAGGGCAACATCGGCCTCCACGACGTGGCGAGCGTCGGCATCGGCATCGCTGTACACAGCGACCGAGCGGATCCCCATCGCCCGAAGTGTGCGGATGATGCGGACGGCGATCTCACCGCGGTTCGCGACGAGGACAGTGTCGAACATGGTTGTCTCGCTCACATCCGGAAGATGCCGTAGCCGACGGGTTGCAGGGGGGTACGGCCGACGATCGACAGGGCCAAGCCGAGCACCATCCGGGTCTGGCCCGGTTCGATGATGCCGTCGTCCCAGATCCTGGCGGTGGAGAAGTACGGGTGACCCTGGCGGTCGTACTGCTCACGAATCGGCCGACGGAATTCCTCTTCAGCCGACGTCGACCACTCCTTGCCGCGGCCCTCGAGCTGATCGCGGCGTACGGTCGCCAGCACCGACGCCGCCTGCTCGCCGCCCATCACGGAAATGCGAGCGTTCGGCCACATCCAGAGCAAGCGCGGCGAGTACGCCCGGCCGCACATGCTGTAGTTGCCTGCCCCGTACGAGCCGCCGATCACCACCGTGAGCTTCGGGACGCGAGCGTTCGCCACGGCGTTCACCATCTTCGCCCCGTGCTTGGCGATACCACCCTCTTCATACTCCCGGCCGACCATGAAGCCGGTGATGTTCTGCAGGAACAGCAGAGGGATCCCGCGTTGGTCGCACAGCTCGATGAAGTGGGCGCCCTTCAACGCCGATTCCGAAAAGAGCACCCCGTTGTTGGCGATGATGCCCACCGGGTGACCCCAGATGTGGGCGAAGCCTGTGACCAACGTCGAGCCGTAAAGACGCTTGAACTCGAGGAACCGGCTCGCGTCGACGAGGCGGGCGACCACCTCGCGCACGTCGTACGGGGTGCGGTCGTCCGCCGGGATCACCCCATGCAACTGTTCCGGATCGACCGCCGGGTCCTCAGGATCGAGCACCTCCCACGGGGGAGACCCGGGCAACGGGAACGTCGACACAATCGACCGCACGATCTCGAGTGCGTGCTGGTCGTCTTCGGCGAGGTGGTCGGTGACGCCGGAGATGCTGGAATGCATTTCGCCGCCGCCAAGCTCCTCGGCGGTCACGACCTCGCCCGTCGCCGCCTTGACCAACGGCGGGCCGCCGAGGAAGATCGTGCCTTGGCCGCGTACAATTATGGCCTCGTCGCTCATTGCCGGCACGTAGGCGCCTCCTGCGGTGCACGAGCCCATCACGGCGGCGATCTGCGGAATCCCTCTCGCGGACATTTGCGCTTGGTTGAAGAAGATCCGACCGAAGTGTTCTCGGTCCGGGAACACCTCGTGCTGTTCAGGGAGAAAGGCGCCTCCTGAGTCGACGAGGTAGATGCACGGCAGCCGGTTCTCGAGTGCCACCTCCTGGGCCCGCAGGTGCTTCTTGACGGTGACCGGATGGTACGTACCGCCCTTGACCGTGGCGTCGTTCGCAACAACCATGCACTCCTTGCCGGCCACCCGGCCGATGCCCGTAATGATGCCCGCTGCCGGCACTTCGCCGCCGTACATGCCGTGCGCTGCCATCGGCGACAGCTCGAGGAACGGTGACCCGGCGTCCAGGAGGGTGTCGACCCGATCCCTGGGCAGCAGCTTGCCGCGAGCGGTGTGCCGCTCACGTGATGAGGCCGGTCCACCCAAGCGGGCCGCAGCGAGTTCAACGCGCAGGTCGGCGACCAGCGCGTCGTAGGCCTCGACATTGCGCTGGAAGCGCTCGTCGGACCGGTCGACGCGGCTGGAGAGTATGGGTGTCTCCATCAGATCATCACCCTTCGCACGGTCGAGGTGCCAGCTCGTACTTGAGGGTCATGAGTTTAGGCACCGTTAAGTATTCTAGTGGTCACTAAGTTACAGCAAATCTGCGGGCGCAATCGTCAGCCAGACGTCACCCGGTGCCCAGCTCACCCCGAGATAGGGTGGCGAAGTGGCGAATCGCGGCGTGCAGATACTTGGTGCTCGCCAACCGGGCCGGCGGGCATCGCGACGCGACGAGTTGCTATCCGTTGCCGCCGACCTCTTCGCCGAGCGGGGGTTCGCCGGGGTCACCGTGGACGACATCGGTGCGGCAGCGGGCGTCTCCGGGCCGGCGCTGTACCACCACTTCGAGAGCAAGGAAGCGTTGCTGGGCGAGATGCTGGTGAGTATCAGCGAGTCGCTGCTGACGAAGGCCACCACGATCGTCGAGGTCGACTCGACACGGCAGGCGCTCGAGTCACTCATCGCGATGCACGCCGAGTTCGCTGTCGACAACCGGTCGCTCATCACCGTGCATTTCCGCGACCTTGTGCACGCGACACCCGCCGACCAACGCCGGGTGAGGGAGCTGCAGAACTCATACATCGACATCTGGGTCGACGTACTCAGCGCAGAGCGCTCGACAGCCATCCCCGCTCCGCACGAGCGTGCGGCGGTGCACGCCGTTCTCGGGCTCATCAATTCCACACCGTTCAGCGGACGACTCCGACGAGACGAAATGGTGTCGCTCCTGCGCACGATGGCTGCAGGCGCCCTGGCTGCGACTCGCTGAAGCACCCTGAGCGAATCCGTGCGTCTCCATGAACGGTCCGCGGCCGTCGTCGAGATCGACGTCGGCCGGCGACTCGCCCCACACCGCGCAACGTCCGCCCCACACCCGCGTAACGTCCGCCGCTCGCTCGGCGACCCAACTGCGCCAGTTACCTGACCCGCTCGATCCGCGACCGAGGCATCGAGACACCACTGTCATGCCGGTCGATGAACGAAACGCCGCACCTGCTCGGAGACCGGCGGCCGGGCACCAATCGACCCGCTCCGCTTTACGGTTGACGCCGCCTCGCACCCTTCCAATCGAGTTACGATAGTTCTCATCTAGTAACTTCATCACTGCTCGCCTGTCGAAACACGGCGAGACGGGAAGCGTGCACGATGGTAGAACCACGAGAGCTCAATTCGGACGGAGACCGCCCTCTCGTCGTCGTCACCGGTGCCGGGCAGGGCATCGGCGCCCAACTCGCGCGACGGTTTGCAGCAGCTGGCTACCAACCTCTCCTTGTCGATCGCGATGAAGAAAAGGTGCAGGCCGTCGCCGCCACCCTCGGGTGTCGCGCCGCAGCCTTCGACCTCACCGACGACGAAGCGGTGGCCACGTTCGCGGCCGGTGTTCCGTCGTGCGCCGTGCTGGTGAACAATGCGGCGCTCACCACATACGAGCCGTTGCTCGACACCACCACCGCGAAGGCACTCGCCGTCTTGGGCGTCAACCTGCTCGCACCGCTCTCGATGACGCGCGCGCTTGCCGGTGCACTCGTGGCCAGCGGCAAAGGAAGCGTGGTGAACATGTCCTCGATCGCGGCTCACTATCACCCGGCGTCGACCGGCATCTACAGCACGTCGAAGGCAGCGGTCGAGGCACTCACCCGGGCACTCGCCGTCGAACTCGGCCCCCTTGGTGTTCGCTGCAACGCAGTCGGTCCGGGCACCATTCCGACCGAGGGCTCGGCCGATCACTACGGTGACGACGACGCGCGCCGGCGCCGCGCTACGGTGCTGCCCCTCGGCCGGCTCGGTTCGATGGATGACATCGCCGACGCCGTGATGTTCCTGGCCTCCGAGCAAGCCCGTTACATCACCGGCCAAGTGCTGATGGTGGACGGCGGCCACACGGTTGCCGGCGGCAGCTTCTTCCGCATCGCTAGAGAGACCCAATGAACGCCGAACAACTCGCCGACCGTTTGGCTGTCGAGGCAACGTTGTACACGTTCGCCGACGCGATCGACCCACTCGTCGGCGCCGACGAGTGGGTCGATCGGGCGACTCGGCTCTTCCCCGGCCTCGTCTTGGTGAACCACCACGGTGACCACGTGTTCATGATCGCCGGCTACTACGACGATCGTCTCGTACGGACTTCGCACGGTTGGCGGATCCAGTCCAAGAAGCTCGTCGTGCGCTGGAGCGAGGGCAATCGCCACATCATGCAGCTCGCGGCCGAGAAGGCGGCCGCGGTCGGCCACGGTCAGTAGGCCAACGTCAGTAAGCAGGCGTCAGTAGGCCGCCGTCCCGCCGTCGACACTCAGCGGCACGCCCGTGATGCCGGCGCCCACATCGGAGGCCAGCAGCGCAGCCGTCGCCGCAACCTCTTCCACGGCGTTCGGCCGCTCGATCGACGACTCAGCGCAGAACAGGGCAACCATCTCGTCGTACTCCGAACTCGGCAAGAACGCGTTCGGCCTTGTCCGCGCTCAGCGCCATCAGCGCCACGGATGCCCCTTCAGCGAGGAACTCCTCGGCGATTCCGAGCCCGATGCCTGCCGTGCCACCGGCGATGGCAGCGACCTTGCCGTTGAGTTTCATCTCGTGTCCTCCCTTGCGAGAGGTCGACCTCGCGTACTTACCAATGTCGGACTACGGTGTCGTCGGTCATAGGAGTTTGTCCAGCCCCGAAGCACTCCCGGGAACGCTCTGACGCTCGAAAGGGGAACGACCTGAGCAGTACCACAGACGGCGCGGTCGCCGAGATGATTCGCGATGTTGTTCGCAGAGCGCGCCGCGGCGACCCGGAAATGACGATTGCGGATGCAGTGTCCCTGGTGCCGGCCGCAGCCATCGGCAGCTTCCTGCATGCCGCGTTCGAGGCCGGTGAGCGCACATTGCTCACGACCGCGCTTGGCGCGTCTGCCGGTGCCGCGTCGGGCGTCATCGTGCTCGATGCCGAGGCGGCCATCGATGCTGCCGACCAAGGCCGAGCGGTCATCCTGGTGCGCAACGAGACGACACCCGACGACGTGTTGGGCATGCAGTCGGCGCGTGGCATCCTCACGACACGCGGCGGGCTCGCCAGCCACGCTGCCGTAGTGGCACGCGGTTGGGGCATACCGGCCGTGGTAGGTGCCGCGGAGGTCATCGTCGACGACGACGGTCTGCGCATCGGCGATCGCGTCCTTGGTCCAGGCACCGAGATCTCCATCGACGGTCGTACCGGCGAAGTCTTTCTGGGCGCGGCCGAGACCACCACCGCCGAGGCGCCGGAGGAGCTCGAGATCCTCCTGCAATGGGCGGACCGCATCCGCGCCGGGGCCAACGGGCCGGTCGATGTTCGGGCCAACGCCGACACGTCCGCCGACGCAGCCCACGCTCGGCACCTCGGCGCACAGGGCATCGGACTGTGCCGCACCGAGCACATGTTCCTGGCCGACGACCGGCTAGCTCTCGTCCGTCGGTTCATCCTGACCGACGACCCGAACGAAGAGCGGGCCGCGCTGACCGACCTCGAAGCTGTACAGCAGACCGACTTCGAGGGCATCCTCACCGCGATGGATGGGCTGCCCGTCACGGTTCGCCTGCTCGACCCGCCATTGCACGAGTTTCTTCCCGACCTCGAGCGACTCATCGTCGCCGAGGCCACACGCCAACTCGACGCCGAAGGCGAAGTCGAACTGAGGGCCGTGCGCCGTTTGCACGAAGTGAACCCGATGATCGGCACCCGCGGCGTGCGCCTCGGCGTGATGAAGCCGGGCGTGTACCAGATGCAGGTGCGGGCGCTGTTTCGTGCAGTCACCGCAGTGATGTCCCACGGCCGAAGCCCCCAGGTGGAGGTGATGATCCCACTCGTGGTCGACCCCGCTGAGATGCTCTTGGCACGCGAATGGGTTGCAGAAGCCATCGAAGCGGTGGGCTTCTCCGGTGCGCTCAGCGTTGGTGCAATGATCGAGACACCCCGCGCTGCGCTGTTGGCTGGCGAGTTGGCCGACGTGAGCGATTTCTTCTCGTTCGGCACGAACGACCTCACCCAGCTCACGTTCGCATTCAGTCGGGACGATGTCGGCAGCAAGCTGATCCCCGAATATGTGCGCGCAGGGCTGCTGGCCAACGATCCCTTCGAGTCGCTCGACCAGATCGGGGTTGGGCGCATCATCCAGTACGCGTGCGTTAGTGCCCGCGATGCCAGGGCCGACATCAAGATCGGGGTGTGCGGTGAGCAGGCAGGCGATCCCGAGTCGGCCAAGTTCCTGGTGAAGTGCGGAGTCGACTACGTCAGCTGTTCGCCATACCGAGTACCCATTGCCCGTCTGGCCGTCGCCCAGGCCTTGCTCGAGCTGGGCCGCGTGGGCTCGGCGTTGCTCGCAGAGATCGCCGCCGGAGAAGCCGCTGCGCAACCGTCCGACGAGTTGCCATCCGCGGAGGCTGCCGATTCGGTCGCCGCGCCGACGGCTGCGCCCGACGAGGCGGGCGAGTTCGTGGTGCTGCACGCGCTTCGAATCAAAGGATTCGCGCCTGCCGACGCTGTGGCCGACATCGCATGCGTCGACCTCGCGTTGGTGCAACGGCTTCTCGCCGTGCTCGCCGAGTCCGGGCTGTGCCGGCACATCGCCGCCCGCGACCTGTGGCAACTCTCCCCCACTGGTCGTGAGCGCCATGGTGCGCTGCTGGCGCAACTGTCGGGTGATGAAGTCGCCGGTCTGCGCGAGCACTACGAACGTTTCCTCGAGTTGAACCTCGAGTTCAAGGAGTTGTGCAACCACTGGCAGACTCGCGGCGACGACATCAATGACCACTCCGATGCCGCGTACGACTCACAGCGCATCGCCGAGCTGCAGACACTGCAGAACGAGGCCGCACCGGTTGTGCAGGGCTTCATCGCGGCGGTACAGCGATTCAAAACATATGAACGACGCCTGGCCAGCGCCTTGGCACGAGCGACGGCCGGCGAGACCCGCATGTTCACAGGCGTGATGTGTGGCTCGTATCACGACGTGTGGATGGAGTTACACGAAGACCTCGTGCAGCTGCTCGGCGTCGACCGAAACGCCGAAGGCAGTTACTGACGGCCTGCGGTCAATCACCTGCCGGAAAGCCTGAAGGCGCGAGGCGCAGGATCGAACCCTTCACGAACTCGCTGACCTGCACTCGCTGAATTCCGAGCGCTTCGAGCGAGCGGAGACTGTCGAGCACCTTCGCCCTCTCGCCCACGAATCCTCCGTACAGGTTGTCGCCCAGCTGGCGGTGAAGTGCTCCCACCTCGTCGCGGTCGCCGACGGCCACCATCGCGAACACACCGATCGGCACCTCCGGCGCCACCTCACGCACCTGCGCGACCATCGCGGCGAGTTCGTCGGTGGTCGCCTCCGACAAAGCCGCCATGTCGAGATCGCCGTTGCGGGTGGTGCGTCCGAACTTCAGCTCGACCCGGTCAACGAGCGGTGCGATGTGGCGAATGGTCCACGCACCACCGAGCGATGCGACGAGCGGCGGCGCGACATCGCACGCGGGGCCGATCACCGGTACGTCGATCCGGTAATGCTCGCCCTCGAAGTGGCATTGTCCGGTTGCCAGCAGTTCGCGCACGACCAGTATCGCTTCGCGATAGCGACGGGCACGCGTCGGCGCGTCAGGATAGTCCAGGCCCGCTCCGGTCGCCTCCACCGCCAGCCAACCGGCGCCGAGTCCGGCCTCGAATCGCCCCTTCGAAAGCTGTTGCATGCTGAGGCTCGCCTGTACGAACTCGACCGGTGAGCGGAACAGGTTGTTGGCGAACGAGGGCGACAGGAACACCCGCCGGGTGGCGCAGGCCATCGACGCCAACGTGACCCACAGGTGCGGGTAGGCGCTGCGGCGGAAGAAGTGGTCCGAGCAGCTGACCCCGTCGTAGCCGGCGACCTCGGCTGCTGCGGCGAACTGCATCGGATCGACACCGGCCGAGGTGTAGTTGGCGACGAACTCGACGGCCAAAGTTCAGCCTGCGCCGATCTCGCGCTCGGCTAGACGCGCTGCGTCGACCAGAGCCTCTCCAGCGGATGGATGCCACAACGCCCACGAGCCGACATCGCTGACGGTGAGCTCGCTCTGCATGGCTGCCGCGGCGAAGCCGACGATCTCCTCCGCGCCGGCACCGACGGCCTGCACGCCGAGAATGCCGCCGAGTTCACGGTCGGCGACCAGCGTGACGACTCCCGTGCGGCCGCCCGCGGCAACCGATGCAGCGGTGGTCGAGAGGTCGACGAGCCCGGTGACCACGTCCCAGCCGGCACCCGTGGCCTCTTCGGCCCCGAGGCCTACCCACGCCATCTCCGGCAGGTGTAGCGCATGCGGGAAGATGTCTGTGACAGCGGGTCCCGTGCGGCCGACTGCAGATGCACCGGCAGCCCGGCCGAGCAGAGTGGCCGCCTGAGTGAGGAACACACCACCTGTCACGTCTCCGGCGGCGAACACCTGCGGGTGGGTCGTACACCCGCGGCGATCGACCACGATCGCCCGGCCCGGGCCCGTTTGCAGCCCGATGGTGTCGAGGCCCAGGCCGTCGACAAAGGGCGTGCGCTCGTCTGGTGCCACGACCAGGTCGGCATCGGCGAGGTCTGGGTCAGTGCCGGCCGACCAGCCGAGCGCCACGTCGATGCCGAACATCTCCAGTTCCTGGCGGGCGAAGGCGTCAGTGATCTCGTCCAACCACGGCAGAAGACGAACACCTGGAGCCACGACGCGCACCGAGGCGCCAGAGATCGCGAGCACTATCGCCGATTCCAGTGAGAAGGCAGTGCGCGCGGTGCCGCCGGCGATCACGGTCACCCGCCGTGGCACGCGATCGAGGTGATGCACCGCGTCGGGTGTGACCACCCGCGCCGCCGGCACTCCGGCGATGGCCGGAGGCTCCCACCGCGATCCGGTGGCGACAACCAATTGATCCCATCCGATGCGGTCGCCGCCGACAATGACCGTGGAACCGTCGATGACACCGCGACCTGCGAGCACTTCCACCTTCGCGCCCTTCAGCGAGGCAACGATGCCGTGCTGCAGTTGGCGTACCAGCGCGACACGGCGAGCTTCGGCGCGACCAAGGTCGAAGGTGTCGACGGCAGCGGTGATGCCGACGGTGGCAAGTTCTTGGATGTCGATGAACGTGCGCACAGCGCCGCTGATAATGGTCGACGGGATGCATGTGGCATGAACGCATTGCCCGCCGAGGTGTTCGGCCTCGACGATCGCGACCCTGCCCCCTGCATCGGCAGCCTCGAGCGCGGCGGCATGCCCGCCGGGGCCACCACCGAGAACGACGACGTCGAATCGCTCCACTGCAGCCCTCAGCCCACCAGCGCGAGCGGATGGGCCAGCACGTCGGCAAGTGTGGCTAGGAACGCCGCGCCGGGAGCGCCGTCCACTATGCGGTGATCGATGGTGAGCGAGAACGTCATCACCTGGAGCCGCACGGGTGTGTCGCCTTTCCATCCAACGCCGTCCTTGATGCGCCCAACGCCGAGGATGGCCACGTTGGGCGGGTTGATGACCGGCGTGAAGGAGTCGATGCCGGCGGCGCCGAGCGCCGTGACCGTGAAGGTGGGGTCGGCATAGTCATCGATGCCCAACGAGCCTGCGCGAGCCCGGGCTGCCAGCGACGTGGTGACGTCGGCAATCATCCGCAACGGCAGTTCGTCGACACTTCGCACCACCGGTACCACCAGGCCGTCGTCGAGCGACACGGCCATGCCGAGGTCGCATTGTTCGTGCAGCACCAGGCGGTCGGCCTCGAATGTGGCGTTGAGGCGTGGGTGCTCTCGCAGCGCGAGCGCCACGGCCTTCAGAACGAGGTCTGTGTACGACGGCACGGCCCAGCCGCGAGCGGCCCAACCGTCCTTCAACTGGGTCCGCAGCGCGACGAGTGCGTCGACCTCGACCTCGCGTACGAGGGTGAGCTGCGCCATCTCTTGCAGCGACGCATGCATTCGGGCCGCGATGGCTCGACGCATGCCGCTGTGCGAAACCACTTCGCCGGGCAGCGGGCCGGAAGGAGCAACAGCGGTGGTCACGGCCGATGAGTTGACGGTGGAGCGGGCCGCCGCGACGACGTCGTCGAGACGGATACGGCGGCCGGGGCCGGTGCCGCGCAAGGCGTCGAGCGGCACGCCCAACTGCTCGGCGAGTCGTGAAGCGAGCGGGCTCACAGGACCGCTCGGCAGATGCTGAACCCGACTGGCAGATGTGCCGGCGACTGCAGCGGCCTCGATGTCCTCGCTGACGATGCGGCCACCCGGGCCGGTGCCCTGCACGCTCGCCACATCGACACCCAGCAAGGCCGCGACTCGGCGGGCGTTCGGAGAGACGAAGAGCCGGCCACCATCGGCCGCGACCACAGCGGAACCCGGTGACGCGCCTACCGCCGCGGGAGAAACGGCGGT